>JAKQDR010000256.1 GCA_029573715.1 bacterium
CAACGATTGGGAATTGGAACTCAAAATCATCATCTGGTATATCCCAAGTGGTGATGAACGCATTGCGCCACTTATCGAATCGCTTTGAGTTAATGATATACATTTTCAAAAAAGATTTAGGTAAAACAACAATCCACCGAACGCAAACACCTCGAACCAAAATATCTTATTCTGCTCTATCAGCACGTAAGCCAAGCACGAAATCAACAAAAAGAGCGAACTATACTCCCAAGCCCCGAATTCAATCCACAAACCCAAATAGCCAAAAATAACTATCATTCCTGCACCCAAATAGTGAACTATCTTATGAATCTTTCCGGCCTTGAAATTCGGAGCAACAGCAACGATAAGCGCACCCAAGCAAGCCAAATGTAGCAATACGGTGTGAGTAACCGGATTAACCCCGGCAGCAATCAGAAAGCCACAGCCAGTTAATGTGAGAAAAAACAACCAGCGCAAAGTAGGAAACTTGTACCACGAATCGCTGATGCTTTTCTGAACACCTATCAGAACGAGGTACGCAGCCAAAAGCAAGGCCGCTAATATGGTGGCTATCTTAATCATCCCTATGCGTTACGTTAATCCTATCATCGCCATCAATCAACCCCTGAAACTGCTCTTCAATCATGTTACAGTAGATATGCACATCCTCACTCACCCGCTCCACGGGCAATTTCTGAATGTTCACCAAGTACCCTAAAAATATCGAGTACTGCGGCTCGAAGTACATGCTCAAAGGTACTTCAATTCTCATAGAGTAGTCGTGTAGCCATGTGGGATTATCCACCACATCCCACGCCCTTACCCATTTATTGTCTTGAAATTCATAATGTGGCACTGCCATTTGCGTTTCCGAAATCTCAGGGCGTGGAGTATCCACAACCTCTATTTCAATCACGTAATCCTCGGGGATGGGCATATTATAGCCATTCTCAAAGATTTTTGAAATAGGCTTGTTCTCTCTTGTATTGAAAAGTATTGTTCTCATATCTATTATATTTTAAGGACAAGTTCCCCAGATTGGACGAGAATTAGGTAATACCCAAGCGGTTGCGCCCGAGTCGAAATTGGTCGGTCTGGTGGGTATTTTTGAAACACACCAGCCTGATAGGTCTTGGTTAAATGCGCTGGCATTAAAAAACATATAACTCATATCCGTTACATTACCAACATTCCAATTGCCGATATTCTGATTGAATGGTGAATCATAAAACATCCTATTCATATTCGTTACAGCACCAACATCCCAATGCCCTATGGGATGGTTGAATACAGTGCAATTCCTGAGCATACCGCCCGCATTACCGCTCAATACCACTTTCCCTTTGATATACTCCAGATTAGAGCAACCTTGAAACATATTCGCAAAATAGGCAAACCCCACATCTCCCCAATTATCCACGCCTATAAGATAGTCTTTCATCGCCCCATTGTTAATCGTCCACCTCGGCATGACCCCCTTTACCTTCACTTTATAAATTCCTGCGTTAGAAAATGTGTGCGATACGCCCGTGGGTGCCTTGATGTTCTCAACGGGGGAACCATCGCCCCAGTCAATATCGTAATCAAAGGAATACTCCGCTAATGATGCCGTAGGCCAAGCGAGCGTGAAATCATCACTGGGGATGCTCCACGTGGTTACGAACGTTTTATCCACTTTATGTTGGCTCAATATACCGTGTAATATCATATTTTGATGCCTATTCATCGCTGCCTCCTATTACATGATAAATATCACTATCTTCTGGTACAATAGAGATAGCCATACCTTGCTCTGCCGTCCAGTTAGCCCCCACTAGGGTTACCCCGCTATCCCCCACAATCTCTGCCCGGCCGTTGCCCTTTTGGTAAATAGTAATCGGCTCGGTGATACCCTCCTCCAGCGTAATCTCAAAATCTGCGGCTGCGGTGGTGTAGAAGTACTTGCCGCTATCCCTTGCCGTTAGCGTTTTTGTTCCTGAAATCTCTTCCGCAATGAACGAATCCACGCCCGCCCCGCCCAGCACCCCACGGACGTAAACCTTTGCGCCTGCCCCCGTATTCGTGCTGCCTACCTGTGTTACCTCTCCCCTTATCAAATCGTTATCGCTGAAAATATCAGT
The DNA here is from genome assembly GCA_029573715.1 of bacterium. Classification (GTDB taxonomy): domain Bacteria; phylum Patescibacteriota; class Microgenomatia; order UBA1406; family GWC2-37-13; genus JAGOLU01. The sequence goes on from JAKQDR010000256.1 coordinate 2,103, forward strand.
ATCAAACGAAGTCAGCACCCCTTGCGTAGCCCCGTCAGCCACCGTTACCACGCCCACATCGCTCCACGCGCCGCTCCGCTTAACAGAAATCTTCACCTTTAACGCCGTTCCCACGGGCGCATCGTTCAACACAACAGTAATCTTTTCAGCTTCAAACCCACGGGTTACGTATATCTCCACCTTATCGCCCACGTCCAAATCAGAATCCTCGTCCCCGAGTGCGAAAGATAGGTCGTAAGGACAAACGAGCTTATCTATTTCGCCTGAAACGAGCTCGTCTACGTAGCCCTGTGTGGTTAGGTCTGCGTTGTTAGAATCGCCCTCCACTACCCCGTATTTCTGCTCAATGCCCGTTTCGTCATCTTTTACCGAAAGGATTTTTCCGCCCATATACGTATCGGGCGTATCTGATAGCCCGGTGAACACGTTAACCCCGCCCGTGGTAGCCCCCTCCACCCACTCGTTGCCAACCCTTGTTAATGTTAGCACATCGCCAGCCTGAAACATGTAATTTTTCCCACAGGCTAATATTACTGGATGATTCGGATCGGCTGCTGGTGAGGCATTATGCTCAACCTCTAATCCGTCCGTGAATACCAATGATACTACACTACCATCACTCCAGGTT
>JAKQDR010000002.1 GCA_029573715.1 bacterium
CTGCTCGTCCTCAGTGATTGATCCGTCAACGCTCCATAAAGTTATTGGCATTGCGCCGCCCTCAAAGAAGCGTGACGCAAACCTGGTTTGGTAGTTCATCAACGCGGCATCATTCAGACAGGCCTGCACCGTGCTTATGCCACTTGTTAGATCGTCGTTGTAGGAAAATTCTTTGATGTAGATAATGTCGTCCTGCGGCCAACGTCTCCCATGCTGTGTGAAGGTTAAAGTCCCGTCGTCGCCAGGCGTGACCGTCACCGTAAACGGATTCAGGTATTGCAGGTCTAACACGCGGACATTGTTCTTCAGTTTCAGAATAAACGCCCGCCCTTCACCTAGCAGCGCCGCTTCGGTCTTCCAGACCAGGTCGCGAATATCTGCTTTGTATGGCCAATCTACCGCTGTATCTCCCGAGAATACCTTTATCGGCACGGACGACAGCGCATCGCAGCGCATCTTCACGGCGCGGTAAATCAGCGGTACGCGTGAGTACGCCTCCTGCACGCTCGTTATCGAATTGGTGAAGTCCATGCTATCGTCAAGCAGGTTTTGCTGCCACGCTGGAATAGACACTAACGCTTTGTAAGCCTTATTTTGTATTGTCGATAATCTCATAATATCAGGCTCCGAATAATATTACCGGCTGCGCCGCTTCTACCGCGTAATAGGCTAGCGCCAGGGCGATCACAGCATCATCATGTCCATCTCCAGCTGCGGCAAGCCGCCATAAACCAGATGGGAGTTTGGTAGAAACAAAAATTCGAATCTCTTGTTTAAGTACATCCCAGTCCTGCAACTGCCAGCCGCTATGCAGCGCCTCATATAATTCGCCCATGATCATACTCTTGCTCTCGTTGGTCGTTTCAAACGGTATCACAGTTACACCAAGTTTTCGCAGTTCTTCGATATTAACGCTACCAATGCTGTTAGCCTCAGCAACTAATCCACGTAAGTGCCACTTATCATATACAGTTTTGACGCGGTGCCTAATCTCACCCCACGCCAATTTACGTACGTGCAGCTTATCTACCATACAGCGATTATTCATGTCCAGTATGAGCATGTCGGTAAAATCATTTTCCTGTCCCCAGTCTAAACCGCCGGCGTAGCGATGATCTGGATTATATTCTACATCAAGCGGCGCGGTATAGATATTCTCCACATCGCCAAAGTAGCTATTTCCTGACGTGAGAAAGCATAAAATTGGATCCTCTGGATACTCCTGAACAAATAAAGCTCTCAACTCCGTTTGTTTACTACGCCGCCATTTGATCTGCTGCGCGGTCAATCGATGTTTTTTCACTAACTCAAGTTCTTCATCGGTGTAGACTAGCGATTCGCCTGTCTTAAGTGGAATTTGATAGTTATCATCCCACCACCATGGGTAAAAGTGCAATTTCCACGTATCATCGCCGTCTAGTGCTTCCATGCAGCGCTCATAGAACCAACCTTGCGCTCCATTTGGCGTGCTTTCAAGAATCACGTCTGGATCGCCACCCTGCATAGCGCCGGCAATAAGTTTCTCGGCGTCTGGCCAAAACGCACATTCAGAACCATGAAAATCGGTGTAGGTTCCGCCTCGTCCAACCTCTTTGCTGCCAGCTTTTGCAATAATAGCCTCGCTGTCAAACTCAGGATAGGTTGCCAATGCGGCATTAGCATATTTGCGCACTGGTTGAATGTTATTGAATTTACAGTGATCGTAAAACCTGTCAGCCATACGCCGTAGTATCTGTGTGGTATTATCATCATGCGCCAGAGTGATGGTAGCGCGCGTGCTGGTCACGGTTCGTCTGAACATTTCCGCTTGCACATAGGTCGACACACCCAATTGCCGCGCCTTGAGTATTAAATCTTTACCTGTTCGTTTTGAATGGAAGTCTCTTTGCGTCTTGTTCCACCACAACGGGACAAGTTTTTTATCTTTATCCAGGATGCGTAAAAACACCCTGGCGAATTGCTCAGGATCACTGACTACTTGCGAGGGTGTTTCAGTCTTGAGTGTCATCGTCTGATCGGATAAATTCTTTCCATCCTGCCAATATTGGCCCACCATCACGCCCTGATATTTCGGTTCGTTGTACCGGAGTTCCAAGGGCGTAATCTGATAACCACTTGCGCGCCTGTGAATCGCCCCGTTTCGCCTGTTTCACTGCCATTTCGACAATCTCTCTCCAGTCAGATTGTTTCAAAACCGAATACAGCGATTTTAGATACCTTTCCTCAATCGCTTTCTTTGGTCTTCCGTTAGGATTTGCAACCTGTCCTTTGACAAACGGCATATTTAACCTATATCTAACAATAGCCTAATCTTCTTGCACCGCAATAATGTGTACCATAAGCCCTTGCCACCTACTAAACTTTTCCATTACGGCTGCTTTGTAAGGCTCTGGCACGTTTAACGTCAAATTGGCGGTCAAATCCGCCATTGTCTTAAGGCTGCGCACTTCCGCCGGAAACTCGATTGCTATTTTTTCAGTTTCTACCATACTTTGCTCCGCTCCGATCCGGCATCCTTATAGGGGAAGGAGAGAGGAACCCTGTTGGCAGGATGCCGGACTGGAAAGGAGGAAGGATGAATCTATCCAGCGCCGCCGCCAGCACGCTTCTCCGCGGCGTCCTCAACGGCGATGGTGGTAATCAGCACAACGACCAGCGCATCAATCGCCTGCCACAGTGAAGGGTCGATATCGGGCATAAAGTGGAACACGACCGTCTGAACGACGCCGAACACTGCTATCCAAAACTTACGTGACCTTAGAAGTCCTGCCATACGTCACCTCTGCAAAATGAAAGAATCCGTTCACTAACAGCATACACGGATTCTTCCAAAAAGTCAAATAATTATTTTACGGGAACGCCAGCTCAACGGCATAATCACAATAATTCTATAGATATTCATGATATTCTCGATATAAGAGGTGTAATTTCGTCATAAGTATCTGTTTTTTCTTCGTTTGAGAAAAAGAATATCCAGCTATTTAGATATATGGAATCGCGAATTATATTTTCGAGTCGATATCCTGCCGGAAGCCCGTTGGTAATCTTATAATGTCGCTCGCCATTTTGGAATGCGCCAGCTATAAGTTCTGAAGAAACGCGAATCATTTTTCTCATTTTGCCTCCTAATTCTCAATCATAAATGTACTATGGCAGCATACCCGGCCGGATCGCTACTGGCGGCGGAAAAAACGCAGGGTGCATTGTCGGTTTCCACTTCGGCTGGTTGAGATACCACTCAATGACGGCTTTAGCATTCTCGAACCCATTGCAGATACACGCGAAATAGCCTTGGCCATTCAGGAAAATAATACAGTCCAACTGCTCCGGCGTCAACCTACCACCGCTAGACCGCTTCAACTCAATGTATAGCCCATGCCAGTGACCGCGAGGCACCGGAAGGCAAATGTCCGGAATACCTCTCTTCAGTCCCTCACGCTTCAGCCTGGCGCCCTGGATCGATACCCGTTTGCCGCTGTTGTCATGATGATACGGCAGTTTGGCGCCGGACGGTATCGCGTGCATATACTTAAGTTCAGGATAGGTTTCCTGAACGATCTCCGCCCATTCAAACAGTAGTGATTGTTCGGCGTGCTCATCAATGCCAGGTGCTTTGCTCATTTTTGTTCCCTCCATCATAACCATAATTCGAATATTACATGACGGCGCCATATTCGAGGTCGCTCACCTCTTCACGCTCCACTCAATGCCAGCGATCTCAGCCAATACCGCCTTGCGGATATCATTCGTCCACCAGCCGGCGCCGCGTTCTGTTTCTCATAGTCGCGGTGAATGCCAGCCCATGAGGTATGCCCGCGTGAAGCCTGGTGGGTCATCCCGTTCACCTCTGCAATGACGCGGTATTCGGGGTAGCAGAAGTCAGCCTTCCAGCGCCGGGACGGATGAAACTTGTACTGCGTCTTCGGCTCTGGCAATCCAGCGTCACGGAGTTGTAGCAGGAGCAGGGATTCAAGGTCGGTCACGTAATGCCGCCTTCCTATTACCCTTGCTCAAAATTAGCGATTTCTTTTCGGGGTGTCTTTTTACGTGACATGATTTACAGAGGGTTATTAGGTTTGTTGGCTCATATGTCAACTCTGGAAATTTACTTTTATCTTTCACGTGATGAACACATAGATTCTTATGCGCTCCGCAATCTTGGCATCGAAAAGCATCACGTTCAAGGATTTCCCTTCTAACCCTATTCCACTCTGTTTGAAGCGTCCATTTTCTCGCTTTAGTAATTTTCCCAATCTTGTTATTCCGCTCCCAAACTGATAGGATATAATCATCGACCATCGAATGCCTATCAATAAATTTATCGTCCCACGGTTTCCCGAATAACCGTTCTTTCAAAAATGATGGGGGGTTATCTTCACAAGAAGGGTTGTAATCCTCAAATATCTGTAAAAATGACTCCCTGCCAATTTCGGCTTCAAGTTCGAGTAAATCCTGTCTCGTTTCTTGAATGGCGTTATCAATCTCTTTCTTGGTGATATATCTCACTCCATCACCTCCAGTCCCAATTCTTTTGCCCTGTGGCTCGTCTGTGCTCATTTCACTCCTTTAGCCTGTTTTAATGATTATTAAAATCAGGATTAGTATTATTTTGTGTCACCGAACTATCAGAGTTTGAAGGTTGGTTCTCACTCAATACTGTTATCCCTACATCTGGAAAAACCGAAGGGAATCTCCGAAATTTCATAAGTTCGTAAACAAGATAATATGCCATTGTCGGTTTATATGCCGTAACCGTTCTATCTGGGTTGCCGTTTGCACCGTGAATGATATAAGTGAAGCAAGGGGTTTTTGTGTTTAAGGCGTCCATCTTATCTGAGTTCATCCAACGACCTCCAACAAACAACTGTATTTATTTCCTGTCCGCTATCATTTTTCCAATACCCTCCACCAACTCTTAAATAATAGGTTGCGCAACAAATCCAATCGTTTTCTAACATCACCAAATATCGCTTGTTAACGGCAGGAGCTGCCCAACTCGTTTTGAAAGCACTCCAACAATAGTCGTTCCTTTTTAGGTGCGGGTGCTTTTCTTTCTCCTCCGCTGACCTTGCCCCCATTTCTTCAATCTCAGCGTCACTCAATTCACGTTTTACAACCGTGCTGGTATCGTTAGCCAAATAAGCACGAGCGGCAAGATAAAGACAATCCTCGTCATGATCTTTTTCAGGGACGCCAGGCTTCCGTAACACTCCATTCTGCATATACAAACTATTTTCAAGCAATCTGGCTACTAATTTCTGCCAGCCGGATGACCGCTTGTGTCCCTTGATGTCGCCAACCTCAATACTCGTTGAGTTGACCAGCACCTGATAGCGGTAATTGCCAATCTCCGGCGTTCCTGTGCCATCGTTTTGAATTTTAATTATCAGCATCGGTAGCCTCCTTTTCAAGTTCCTGCATCAGCGCGCGGTGTAGGGTGATTGGGCAATGTTCTGAATGTTCAACCTTACTTGACTTGTGGCAATAGTGGCAATATGTACCAGTTTCAATGGTTGATACATCTGTAAATGGGTATGGTAATTCCGCCAGCCTCTCCCCGTCCTCTTTCAGCCGTTCCACAAGTGCGGTCAGGCGGGCGAGTTCAGCTTTAAGGTCTTGGATTTCAAAGTCTTTATCTTGCAGTCTGGCAGCAGCAACCAGAGACGCTCCAACTAATGCGTGTTCAAAACTCTCTTGTATCGGACGGCGGTTAAGAATTTCAGCCATTTCCTCAAGCGTTGTTTCAACTGGCATTTCAATTTCAACAATACTTGGAAACCAACAGTTTTTTTCGCCTTTCAGGCTGTGCAATATGGCAACACCACCTTCTTCGTCAATATCAAGCGTTAAACCCATTCCACAAAACGGACACGGCTTTAGTTCGCTCATTTTGTCTCCTGTAGGATACAATTTCGTAACCCGTCAGTTTCGCGTAAAAGTGACGGATTACGAGAATTACAATATGCGGTCATCGTGTTCATGGTCGCTGTCTCCAACGAAATCGTCGATGCGTTGGCTATCTACGTAAAACTTGATAATTTCAGGTTCGTATTTTCCACCGCGATAATCCTTTTCTTTTTCACCACACTCGCGGGCATCGTTCTCTGTTGAAAATGCACCTAAAACATAAGAGTGCTTTTCTCTGTCACCGTAGCGATACATGGTAACAATATATACAAGCCTGGACTTATTTTCTTCCTCTATCATCACCAAGAAATACTTTTGCCCGTTTTCTTCGATATACGGGAACAGCCTTACACCGTCAACGTGGCTGCACTCGAACATTGCGCTGTAAACATCGTCTTTAATTTCAGCCGGTAACTCGTCCTCGTTTTCAAACTCGATGAATACCGCCTTATCGTTCAACTCTAACAGTTCTACGTTCAGGCGGGCTATCTCCTGTTTATAATAATCAGGATTAGTATTTTCAACAGATTGCCCTGTTTTAACATCTGTTAAAACATCCTGCGTCATTGAAACATCAGGTAGAGCGCAGTTGCGTGACACAATATACTTTGCAAAATCTTCCCCACAAATATCACAGACGTATAACTCTGCTTCATGCGTGCAGGGTACTTCCGCTTCGCAATTAGGGCAAAATTCTTTGCGGATTTCGGTATTAACATTTTTGTCAGTCATAGTTTTTGTCCTCCACCCCGTGATGCAGTTGATTTTGCCATTCAGTATCGAAATGGATTTGAGCACACCCGTCACACCACACCCACGGCTGGCGCATTTGGTACAGGGCTTCCGTCTTGTTCTGGCAATGCCTGGTTTCGTTATGGTCAAGGCAGGTTAGGTAAGTGCCTCGCCCAACATCCTTGCCAGCAACAATGTACTTTATTCGCACCATCTTGATTTTGGCTTTTGTGACGCGGTTTTTGCACGTGTATCTTTGCAGCACTTCATAACTCGCGCCTATTTCTAATTCGTTGTTTGGCATCATTCCTCCTGTTTCAATAGTTTCCCACAATAACAACAATATTTCATATTATTGTCGGTTGGAGTGCCTTCCGTGTCGTTACCCCGATTGCGCTAACATCCGCCGGATATGTTTTGGCAAGCATACGGAAATCTTCGTCAAGATATAGTTCGTCTTTATAATAATCAGGATTAGTATTTTCAATCGAATTATCGTCATGTTGATGCACTAAATCGAAAAGAGCTTCAAATGTCTCGGACGCTTTCAATAATTCTTGCGGTGACATGTCTGCAATTCTTTTGCGCATTTCTTTATCGCTTATCATTCTGAACTCCTTTATAATAATCAGGTAGTTGTATGTCTGTCATTCTGCCTCCTGTTGTTATAATTTTAATTTTTTCCACCTAACATATTCATGTTCCCCGCAACGAATATACCCAAGCTTATCTGCAAGAGCCTTTTCATACTTCGCCATAATCCAATGATTAGGCATAACGCCAAGTTCCAGCCAAAAGGCTATTTCGTCTCTCACACATTTCTCGCACAATAACACTGGCTCTGGCGGTTCTAAATCAAGGACAGTCCCGAAATTCGTATAACTATCCGCTTCTTTCTTCATCTCTTTTTTACAATAACTGCAATTCATATCTCGCCTCTCTTTTCTGCTTCTTGCGCTCCGAGTTCTTCGATTTCAGCGTCTGACAAATCTCGTTTTACATCCACGCTGACCTTTCCGGCTGAAACAGCACGGTTGTAACGAGTGATAAACCGGTCTATTCTCGTGAAGGCATCCGGCGATATTCCGTAAATGCCAATCTTCGCATCCTCGTTGCTGTTGTAGGTGCAGCAGGCGATTACCGCACCAATCGTCACGGTAGCATGATTGAGCAAATCATCAGTTACCATAAACCGCTCCCGCAACTCGGCAAGCTCGGCGGTCAGGCGGGCGTTCTTGGCGCGTAAATAATTAGCGCAATCCTTAAAGTTGTAGTGTTCACCAATCATTGTCTTTTCCATTTCTTGTCCACAGAATTTACATCTCATTTCATTATCTCCTTTACATTTCCACTTTCAGAAAATCAGTTGGGCTGTCTATTCCCCAGCGTATGATTTCCGCTTTGTACTTCCCGCCCCTGTATTCTTCTTCCTTCGCTGCCCACTCACGGGCAATATCATTGCTTGAGAAAGCACCCAAGACGTATGAGTGCCATTCCCGATTACCGTAGCGGTACATGGTGACGGTGTAAACTGTTTTCGGTTTCAGTTGGGCATCTTGTAATT
>JAKQDR010000005.1 GCA_029573715.1 bacterium
AGCATTTTCTCAGGGAGTAACCTAACTGGTCGCGCCAGTACTTCGTTCTCAATTTCTTCCCTGTTCTTCGGAAATATCACGGTCAAAAAATCGCCATGATGTTTTTTATTCCCGCAAGACCCGCACCAGAATATGGGGTCGTCCGGGTCGACATAACCAGCACCACCGCACGGGCAATCTGCAATCCAGCGCCCAAAATCAATTCGCGCCTTCACCTTATCCCTAGATATTTTTCCAGTCAGTTTGAATCCGCGCTGTCTCGCCAAATCATAAATCATCGACCTTAGACTGTCATAGCCAATTTCGTGCGCTTTGTCATTTCCAGTATAAATTTTATCCATAATATGTTCCTCCATCCTAGAATACGGTTGTTACTCCCATTGTCGCCGGGAATATCCACGTCCCAGATAAATTACTCAGCAAATTGGGTTCTAAGAATACTTCCGTCTCTACCCGGTCACCAGTGCGGTCTAGCCAGCGATGTTTTATGTATCCAACCCGAAACTCGCCCGAAATACCTTTACAGACAAAGTTTGTATTCACTAGACGAAACAATTTTAGTGCAAACTGTTTCGATGGTTTATCGCTTATCTTGACCCGCGGATATTGCCGGGCTGTCACCAACCTCGCAATTAATATATTTGCTTCGTCGATTGCCGTGTTGACATCCTGTAACCAGTCGCTTTTGATTTCATACAATAAATCACCATAATCATCTATGCTAGCTTGGTCTGTCCGTTCTACGTAAGTGTATTTATCGGGAGTAATCGCATTCCCGCGTAATTTCAGCAGTTTTCGATATGCAGTAGTAGCGCTATTATTGGTTATGGTCAGTTTGGCTGTCGTAGCGAATGCGCTCATGACTATACTGATATAGCTGGTCAAATCTGTTCCCGTGCCGTCGGGCGCTGAATTGAACATGTAGTCCGTGTTTGCCACTGGTTGGGTCACGCTGGTAGCGACCGCCGATTCTCCCCCTGCTGTGTATGTTGCCCATAGCGCCTTGCTTTCGCCCGGTAATATCATCAATTGGTCGTTGCTATTCCACAATTCCACATCCGTCGATTGATGCCATGCCCGTGCATAAATCCAAATGCGATTTCGTACCGTTTCCCACGGCGAAGGGGTGCGTATACCATAGTCTAGCGTCACGTCCGAATCGCCAAGCGTGACCGTTGATGAATCTCCGCTAATTCGGCTTATGTACGTTAGTTTTCCGTCTTCGGATATACATAACATGCCTAGCGCGGCGTCCGCCACGCCCTGCATTTCAGTCCATGCGTCATTTCCCCCACCCCACCAATACGGCATCACCTCAGATATATTACTGTCTATATCCCTTTTGCTTGCCGACCATCCAATTGTATCCAGAATCTTATCCAATGCGTCATCGTAGCGCATATTCTGCTGTACTGTCGTTCTAACGATTGTTTTCGATAATTGCTTTTTTTCATTGATTAATGTCATTTTGACGGTATCAATCGCACCATAGTTTGGTCTTATTTCCTCGATAGCCCCAGTCATTATCGGATATGTCGTCCCGGTCGATTCATCAACCACTTTAAGCTCAAATTTCCTGCCGGGCATAATATACCCTGCCAGCGGGCTGCTCAAATTATATGGGTCAAACCGTCCATCATGATTGTCCAGTGATAGTGATACACTACCTTCCGATACTTCCTCCGGCCCACTACCG
>JAKQDR010000188.1 GCA_029573715.1 bacterium
GCGGTTTTTCGCTGGCACAAAACTGGTGGATTTTATTGATTGTTGCGGCAGCTATTATCGGCGTGATTATTTACCTGCAAACTGGCAAAAAAAGTTCACAAATAGAAAATAAAGAGGAGGAGAAATGACGCACAGAAAAAATCAGATTTACATTCATTTTGCAATTGCTGTACTGATCTTATCACTGGCTTTGCCTGCTGCAGCTGGTGCTCAAACGCAGCCTACAACTTTGTACGTTAACCCGGCGACATTTAGCGCAACGACATGTCCCAGTAGCACGATTGAAGTAGCGATTAGTGTTGAGGATGTGCAAGATTTGACTGCTTTCCATCTTGAAATTTATTTCGATCCAGATGTAATCCAAGTGGATGGAATAGAACCAGCGGAGTTTATTATTGGGGAAGGTGAAACTTATTTGCCAGAGCCGAGCAATAATATTGATAATGTGAATGGCTTTATCTCTTGGGGCTTGGCTAAGCAAGGCAGTGGCGGGGATCCGCACCCAGTGAGTGGGACGGGTGACCTGATTCTAATTACACTCCATGCAATAGTGCCAAATGATAGTTCTCCGATTGATATCGATGCAGCAAACAGCATGTTGGTGAACTGGCCGGATGCTTTCGAGATTCCATTTACCGCTACAGATGGCGTCGTCAATACCTCTTCCTGCCCGCCAAGCGATATTGCTCTTTCCAATAACACCATCCAGGAGAACATGCCAATCGGCACGACCATTGGGACTTTCAGCTCCACCGATCTGGATGGAGATACAACTTTCACCTACACGCTTGTTAATCCAACGGGTTACCCCGACAATGCGTCTTTCACAATTACAGGAAGTACCCTTAAATCTGCGGTGAGCTTTAACTATGAAGCTCAGAGAAGCTATCACATTCGCGTACGCAGCACAGATCCTTGGGGAGCATACTATGAAGAGGTGTTTTCAATCCTCATCATCGATGTAAATGATGCTCCTGTGCTTGCACCCATAGGCAACAAGACAGCGTACGAAGGCACATTGTTAACGTTTACTGCTTTGGCTACTGATGAAGATGAAGGCCAGACTTTAACCTTTAGCCTTATTGGGGCGCCTACAAATGCTAATATTGACTCAACCACTGGCGTT
>JAKQDR010000035.1 GCA_029573715.1 bacterium
TGCCAGTATCAACATCAAAGATATTGAACACTAGCCACCGATGGCCTTTGATGTCATACTTATTGCCCTGAATACCCTCACCAATGAGCTCACCAGAAATGCCCAGATTACGACCATATGCTTTCATGGCATCTTGAATGCTGGATTCTTTGGCAATACGAACGAATGTATTGTGTTCATCATCAAGTTTCAACGATAGATTCCGTGAACAGACGACAAACTCTTCAGGAATCGGTTGACCCTCCTTGTCGAGAATGAAGTCTCCCTTGCGATAGCCGACAGTCATGCTGCTACCATCAACTTTTTCCTCAATGAACCATGATTCATTGAGCCTGGGTGATACATCTTTAAAACAGTTTTGGATACGATCCTCGTCGGTCTTACGAAGCCAGTTGGGAAAAATGCCAGCAATCTTGCCACGAAGCTGAGCCGGAATCGGTGGTTCCCATTTCTGAACACCAAGGAGCTCGGTAACATCCAGTCCTTCTTGTACAACGATATGCTCACCGATACTGTTCTTGATGAATGGATATCCACCGATTCCAGTTTGAATAGGTAGCAGAAGACCTTGGCTTACAGCGCCACGTAGTTTTACCGTTTTTAGTCGTTCACCCTTCACACCGTTATATTCCCTAGGTTCCTTGCCCTTTGAAAGGAAGGGGGCCAGCTCAGTGGGCACCCAAGAATCGATCTCGAGGTAGATGACAAGGTCTCCAACTTGGAATTTATCAACAGTATCAACAACCCACCAACCATCTACTCGATAGTGACAAATTTTATTAGCATTTTCAATGGGTCGAATTTCTGCAATACGACGGATAGTAGCAAGTTTGCGCATTAGTTCACTCTCCAGCTTTAACAAAGGTTTTCATGATTTAACTCGCTGTGTTGTTTGATTCGATAGATGAATTATATCATGTCTGGTGGAAAAGTAAACAACTTTAGAAAGCTCTCGCGATGATGCTCCAATAGCCAGCCCGGTGAACTAATACACAATCTTTGGTCGCGGTCTTTGAATCGCGCGTTGAGTTTACTCCATCCAGAATTAGACCAGATTCGGTTGTTTTGTATGTCGTTGCATTCTCTGCTACAAGAACATTTTTGCGTAGTGGTTGTACGTTCATTTTCACCTCAGAATTAAACTACGTTGGCGACATCATC
>JAKQDR010000037.1 GCA_029573715.1 bacterium
GGTGGTGGCACTGTTGTTCCTGTTGTGCCTATGCCCGGAGGGTATGGTGTCAGGATTCCGTTTGCTAAGAATACTTCTGAGACTGATACTGGCGTTGATCTTCCAGAAGGAATTATTGTTTCTGATGTCATTGTTGAGGTGGCTAAGGAAGTTGCCAATGCTACTATTGACGTTGGGCTCCTGTATGCTGAAGATAACAATGGTGGAGATGCAGATGGGTTCCTTGATGCTGAATCGTGTGCTGCTAAGGGATTTGTGAAGCATAATACTGTTGCTCTTACTTCTGCTGCTGCTACTCTTACACTTGGCGCATATCTCAAAGAAGCGGATATTGCCGACGCGACTGCCGGCGCCGGCGCTCAGACTTATAGAGTTCCCAATTATCATGTTGTTGGTGGTGGTCAGGTTTCTGTTTCGTATTCTACTTCTGATAGTGCTAATCTTGCAGGTAACTTCTATATGGTATGTGCTGCCCCTGGTTTCCAGATTGTAGGGCGTGCAGAAGAGACTCTTGCTGTTGCAACTGCAACTGTTAATGATGCTACTGTATTTGTCAGTCAGGACGTTATGGCTAGGGTGTATATTTAAACTATTTTTGAGGTGACTAAAAATGACTTTTCCCGTTGAATATTACAGACAGATAAAGGATGCCATTGTCTTTACCGCGCGTAAACAGGCAGTTGCACGTAAGATTATTAATCCTCGTAACATTTCCGGTGGTATTGGCGTTCAACAGTGGACGTATGACACGGCTAATGAAGTTTCGGATGCTCTGCTGACGTATCAGTTTACGGACACCGCTGAGGATTGGATTGAACTTACTCGCACCGATGTGCCTATTCCGCTTCTGCATAAGGAGTATCGTATCTCGCGTAGGGATCTCGCTGCTGCTGCTCGTGGTGGATTTGGTATTTCGACCGCTACTGTTCAGAGTGCTGCCTACAAGGTTATGAATCTTGAGAACCAGTTAATTCTTAACGGTTTCGCTGCCGATGGAACTAACTATGACATCAAGGGTCTTTATCAGAGTGCAGGTAACTCTTATACCATACAGAAGGATTTTGGAACTGCCGGGAATCCGTTGGCGGCAGTCGCCGGTGCCATTGATCTGATGCAGGCTGATAACATTACTGGCCCGTATAATCTTGTGCTTAACCCCACTCAGTATATGGAACTTGCAACGTCTGTTCTTGGTTCTGGTGCGGGTGAACGTGAAATAGCAATGGTCAAGGAGATTCTTGAGGGTGGAAATATTTACTCTACGTCCTTCCAGGCTGCTGAAACGGGTATGCTTCTTGCTGATGCTTCTGCCGGTTTCTTTGAAATGGTTATTGCACAGGACATGACCACCGAAACTGAAGTTCTCCAGAAGTCTAAGGATCTTTGGGGTAGAGTTTACGAGTGTGCCATTCCTGTTGTCTATGATGCAAATGCGATTTGTAAATTAACCAAGATTTGAGGTTGGTGATTTACAATGTCTTGGAGTAATATTGCAGAACTGCGTGGATTGGTAGAGACTGAAATACCAGATTCTACCCTCCAAGATATTCTTAATATTGCACAGAGATACATTGAATCACGCATTGGCGTTCAATCAAACCCTTCATATGAAATCCAATCGGCTCATCTCTTTAAATCAGCCGCACTAACCTTAAAGCGAATGAAAACAAACGGCGAATTGCCGTATATGTCAAAGTTGGGGTCAGCCCAACAGTATAATGAGATTGACGATATAATCAAAATGTATGAAGCAGAAACGTCAACATTAATTCGCAAATCAATATTCAGTGTTCAGAAAGCCTCAACTGGATTACCATATGTCCGTTCAAGATGTAAATACGTTGAGGATGAAGAAAATGGATAGCATAGAATCATGCGAGTTACAGCATTGTCGTTTACGGACTGATATTTTATGTGAAGTTCAGCGTAGGGAAGAGAAGCAGGATGAACGATTCTACGCCCTTATTGATGAATTGAGATTGGATTGGAAGGAGACAAAGAAAGAGGTAATATTAATTAAAGATACGATGATACAGGGTTTTATAGCGTTGATTGTTGCTGTTATTGGTGTTTATATTTCTTACCTCTTGTTAAATGTTAATGGATTTTTTTAAGGTGGTTTTATGCAACAGAGTGGGTTTAAAATGAATAATATATTAAAGAAATTAGGCGCTTATTGCACCTTTCTTATTCAGAAATCTACAACCTCCTCTGACACTTTTTATCAAGAATCAACCACCACATATAAAGAAGTAAAATATTGGGCTGTTGTTCTCCCTGCCCGCGCATATGACTTACATTCTAATGTATTTGGACGTTTAGATCGCACTGGAGTTGAACAATTTGGTATCATCAACATTTTTATCAATATTCAGGATGGTGATACCATTGTTCTAAACCGTGATTACTACGTTGATAACGTTGGTAAATACCAGATTGTAGGAAAAGAGATTTTTGGAACATCATATTACTTACTTGAAGCACACCTGGAGTCTGCACTATGAAAATAATGGTGCAAGGTGTAGAGGAAACTAATCTAAAGTTAAGTCAGATTCTTGCTGCTGTGCAGGAGAATGTAGATAATACGCTTGATCTCTTTAGTGCTGATATGACAAAGGAGATCAAGGACTCTGCCCCGTATGATACAGGGCGTTACATGAGTTCTTGGTTTTACGAGCGT
>JAKQDR010000058.1 GCA_029573715.1 bacterium
AAATATTACAGTGACTGGGCAGCGGTACAGGCTACAGCGGAACAAGTATCCCAGTCAATGGTGCAGGAAGACCTTAACAGCCTTAACGAAAAAACGGCTAGTGCAGTAACCGATATTTTTGGAAGTATGCCGAAATCAGCATACGCACAAGGGCAGGAAACGGCTCAAAGCTACTTACAGGGCATTGTCGACAGTATGACAGGAGTAAACAGCAGTGCTGATATAAGCGCTATTTTAGGTAAGACAACAGCGACAACAGCTACAAGCCAACAAAAAACAGTGCCGATAAGTACGCCGATTAATTTTTATATTGACGGTAAGAAAGCTATATCGGCAACGCTTGAAGAATTATTGAAAAACAACAGGCTTACTGGCGGTAATAACATTAACTTGTAAGGGGTGATTTTATGGGAAAAACAAGCATACCTGACGATTATCCAACCAAAGCCAATGGTGGGTATAGTTTGACTATTGGCAGTTATACACTGGGACAGATTGGGGAGTATTCTCCGTCATGGGCGAAAGTATATGACACACAGAACAGTTTTGAAGACCACGCAGGGCAAGAAGTCAAGGTATTCAAGGGTGTTAAGTTTTCTTTGAAGTTGACAACCGGGCAATTGGCAGTAGAGGCGTATAATTCACTAATTGCAGAACTGCAAAATGAATATATTGCGATTTCATGCCCTGAATTTTCAGGTGATTGTACGTGCGATGATGTGTCTTGTGACCTAAAACAGGCTAACAGCACAGGAACACGCTACAAGGTATCGTTTACGCTGACAGCAAAGGAAACAACGATACCTCCGGGCGGACTTTAGCTATACATTAACAGTTGACGGATGTGATTATACCAACGCAAGCAATATTAAACTGACACAGCAAGTCAACGGCTATGGTGTATCAGGCGTTATAACAAGCGGATTGAGCTTTGAACTGCTCGCAAGCGATTATATAGGTGCAGGAGCTAACGCAGAGGTAACGCTGACATCAACGGATATAACTATTAATCTACCGACATTTTATATTAACAGCCGTAAAAAATCAGGTAATATTATTTCATTTTCCTGCCTTGATAACATGATGAAAACAGACCAACCGCTTAATGCTAACTACATGCCTGATGATACTATATCAGTAGGAAATCTGCTTGCAGACATAGCTGCTCAATGCGGATTTGTTTCAGCTGGCGGAGTACCGTCCTCACATATCCGAAATCTTACAAAGCAGGAGCTAACAGGGAAATCGTGCAGACAGGCTCTTGAAATGTTATCTGTTCCAATGTGTGGGTATTTCTGCACCGTATCTGATATATTGGCGTTCAAACAATGGGGCAGCGCTGGGGCGACATATACCCCTTTGAAATATTCCACAGTATCGACAGGC
>JAKQDR010000061.1 GCA_029573715.1 bacterium
GCTATTGCAGTTACTGTAATTGTGGTGGTTTTACTTGGCTATGTTCTCATTGATAGATTTGTGATTACTCCAAACAAAGTAATTGCTACGGTCGGGGAAAAAACTATTAAGGTCCGCGAGTTTGAACCCATGGTCAAATACACCCGGTTGAATATGATTAATCAAGCCAATAATTACTACTATTACTATCAAATGTTTGGCAGCTATGGTGAGTCATTCCTCACGAGTGCACAGGATTTAGTTATTTCTCTCAATAACCCAATATCCATTGGTGAACAGGTTCTAAACACAATGATTGAGGATATCTTGATTGAGGAAGAAGCAGCCAAACGCGGAATCACTGTCACGGACGAAGAGCTTGCCCAAGCAATGCAAGAAGCGTTTAACTTTTATCCCAACGGAACTCCAACACCCACTGTCACACCTACCCCGGTAAATACACCTACTATGTCCCTCACCGAAATAGCAATTATTCAACCTACCGACACACCTACGCCTCTTCCGACCGCAACAAGTACTCCAGAGGGTTGGGAACCCACTAACACACCAACACCAACACTAGCACCCACGGCAACTTCTGAACCTGTTCCAACTGACGCGACCCCAACTGTAGAGCCGACTGCGACCACTGTGCCAACGATCACACCTACCCCAACAGTCTACACCACACAGGTTTTTGGTAGTAACCTCAAAGAATATCAAGACAATTTAAAAAGTTATGGCATTCCAACAGATGTAATCGAGAAATCAATACGAGCTCAGCTGCTGCGTGATAAAGTCAAAGAAGCAATTACAGCGGACCTTGAGCCTAAACAATTGCAGGTCCACGCCCGGCATATACTCGTCGCTACGGAATCCGAAGCAAATACCGTACTTGAATTACTCAAGAACGGTGAAGATTGGAATAATTTAGCTGCTAACTACTCCACAGACACCGCCACCAAAGATAACGGCGGCGACTTGGGCTGGTTTGGAAAAGGCCAAATGGTAGCTGAATTTGAAGAAGCTGCCTTCGCCTTGGAGCCAGGGCAAGTGAGTGACCCTGTCAAGACTGAAT
>JAKQDR010000063.1 GCA_029573715.1 bacterium
AATACAAGAGCAAATCCTGCGATTGCAAGCAGGAGTAGTAATGCCATTTTTATTGTTTTGGTTCTCATTTTGCGCTTCTCCTGACTATTTTTTGAGAGTGTGCAAGTCGGCACATATCAGATTCTTTATTCGCAACCTAACTATTAATTATACGGACTTCTGATACACTGCAATTACACCGTATATCCAACCATAAAATGTATGTTATACTGCAATTACACTTGATTATCTCAAACATGCAACGACCCTATTCTTATAATATTATACACAATCACCTTTTGAAAACAAACATTTATGAACGATCAATCAACTCCAAAATCGAGAAAATTACTCGACCAGATTCGTGATGCAATCCGTCTGAAGCATTACTCCTACAGCACCGAGAAAACCTATGTTCACTGGGCCAGGCGCTATATTCTCTATCACAACAAACGCCATCCGGCTGAAATGGGTGTTGCAGAAATTGAAGCCTTTCTCACCCACCTGGCCAAAGATGAAAATGTGTCTGCCTCTACCCAGAACCAGGCGTTGAATGCCCTGTTGTTTCTATACCGAAATGTACTGCAAATGGATATTGCTATTCCGATCCATGCACTGCGCGCCAAACCTTGCGAATACTTGCCAACTGTCTTGTCGAAAGATGAAACCATTCGTGTGCTTTCAGGGATGCAGGGGGTGCATCAATTAATGGCAAAGCTGCTTTACGGTTGCGGTCTGCGCCTGATGGAATGTATGCGTTTGCGCGTGAAGGATATTGATTTCGAGCAATCTCAGATCATCGTTCGGGAAGGGAAAGGCGAAAAAGATCGCGCAACCATGCTGCCTGCCAGCCTTATTCAGCCACTTAAGAATCAAATTACATTTGTCAAAAACCAACATGAGCGAGATTTGGCGCAAGGGTATGGTTCGGTTGAGCTGCCTTTTGCGCTTGCACGTAAATATCCCACTGCAGATAAAGAAGTGGGCTGGCAATATCTTTTTCCATCGGAAAGATTATCCACCGACCCACGTAGTGGAATTGTGCGTCGTCACCATCTGGACCCCAGCGGGTTGCAGCGTGCAGTCAAAGCAGCAGCGAAATTGGCCAGGATTGATAAACCAGTCAGCCCGCACACTTTTCGGCACTGTTTTGCGACTCATTTATTGGAAGCGGGTTATGACATTCGGACGGTGCAGGAATTGCTCGGACACAAGGATGTCAAGACCACGATGATTTATACCCATGTTCTCAACCGCGGACCAAAGGCGGTGCGCAGCCCGCTGGATGAGAGGTAAAAAATCCCCCCTAGGATAACTACCTTTCCATTGTTATACTTTTATTACAACTGAATATTCATTTCTCTTTATCGTTGGCCGGACATAACCCACTGGGATCTGTCCGGCATTTTCTTTTTAACCCTAATTGACGAGGGTTTCACGAACAAGGAGGTCAGATGATAAATGATGTAGTTCTAGAAGGAATCGTGGTACGCGATCCATGGAAATTTATGGATGACCTGTTCTTCCGGTTGGTGATTTATCGAGACAGTGATCTGCCTGCCAAGAAATTGGATCTGGAACGTGATGCAGGCGATTACATCAACATCCGGGTCAATGGCGGAGCCAATGGGTTG
>JAKQDR010000078.1 GCA_029573715.1 bacterium
ACCGGTGATATGAAACCGTGGTCTTGGGAAGAAATTGATGAAATTCTTTCTAAAAAGGAAATCATCAAGCATCATGGAAAAACAAAGCCGGAGACTGAAGATGATGCGGTTTGAAAAACTCGCTGAGATTGCTGGGATCGATGCCCAGAAAATTAAAGATCGGGTTGATGATGATTTTGCACAAAAGCTACACAAATTTTACAAATTGGTAATGGCGGACTGCATTAATACAGTGGCAATCAACACGGTGAAAAATAAGCCCACTCCACTTAATGAACTTTACGAACTTGATACCGAGGGGTGAAAATGGATAACAAGAAAGTTGTAGTGAAAACTGTTCAAACTATCGTTCGGACTTATTTCGTTGAGGTACCTGATCCTGAATGGGCATGTGATGGTGTTTGCATGGGCGAACTTGAGGAATACTCTCAGAAGCACATGAGTGAAGATATCGTCTCGACGGAAGTGGTTGAAAAATGGCCCAATATCGATCAAAGCGAAAGTATCAATGCTGCGGTAATGTCATATGATACCAAAACGGATGAGTGGGTAACTGATGTGATGTGGAGAAATTAATGAAACTGCGACCCATGTCTGATCTTCACCTCGAGGGACATCGATACAAATATGAATCAATTGGTGAGGATGTTCTACTTTTGGTAGGCGATATTCATACCCGTCAGCGTCATTATGAGCTGATTGAGCAAGTTCCAGAAAGTGTGCAGATTATCATGGTTCGCGGTAATCATGAGACATATCATAGTGATGTCGAAACTGTTAATAAGTATCTCTATGATCTTCAAATGGAGTACAGCAACTTTCACTATCTTGATAACTCATCGATGACTTTGAATGATGTTGAATTCTTTGGCGGGATGATGTGTACTGATTTTCTTCTGCACGGGCTTTCTGGTGAGTTCGTTGCCAAAAAATCGGCTGAGGATTTCATTAACGATTTTCGTTGTAGTTATCTACGACCCGATGATGACACTCGATGGTCAATTGAAAACCATATCAATGAGCATCAGAAATTTAGTCGAGAGCTTTCAAGCTGGCTAAGAAATACCGAAGGCAAGAAACGAGTTGTCATGAGCCATTTTGTTCCCCATCTAAAGATGATTCACCCTCGATGGGGAGGTGTGGAAAATGCCCTGAATGCATATTTCACATCTGACATGGAGCGATATATGGGTTGGGAAGGATATTGGTTCTGCGGGCATACCCATGATTGTGGTGACCAGATGATCGGTGATACCCGAGTGATTTGCAATCCTCGTGGTTATCGAAATGAAAATCCGATGTTCAATGATCAACTTATCGTTGAAATTTGATGATTAAATAGTTTACAGCAGCGCTTAGATGTGATATAGTATCAAAATACCAATAAGGATGGTTTCAGCAAACCAATTTAAACTCATATGACTCTATTGATCCCGAGTAACTCAAGGCGGGGATCACTTGATTACGACATAGATGTAATCAAGTTAGCAACACCACAGAATTCAGAGTTGCTTTGAATGTTCGAAGAAACATTCTAGTGGGAACGGTAGAAACCGAACCTCGATCTGGTAAATCGAGTATGCCTTAGGGCTCCATCCTGTTAGAAGTTTTAGGTTGAGTTCCGCACTCAAAAATTTGACTGAAAATCAAAACAAGTTCAACCTGCTAAATTATGGAGTAATGATGAATCAATTTGTCAATGCCGCTGTTCAGATGTCAGATTCCGTTACAGAAAACGGGGCTGCTACTTTTGCATCTTCTTTGGATACCCATGTCGATCTATTCTTTCGAGTTGGTGCGTCTCGTGGAAAAGCGGCTGAAGTTGTTCAGCTTTTCAAGAATGCTCTAGCAGAAAATCAAGATCTAGCCGTTCGCATTGCACTCTGGGCGCGTGACGCTCGTGGTGGTGCCGGAGAACGAGAAATCTTTCGAGAAATGCTGAAGATGATGCCGGAGCAGGTTCAACTAAAACTGCTCGATAAGATTGTCGAAGTTGGACGATGGGATGATCTAGAAGTTCTACTTCAATTTGGCACTCCGTATGTCCAAGTAATGACTGCTAAGTACTGGAAAGATGCTGTTATTACTGGCAATGGTTTGGCGGCCAAATGGTGCCCAAGGAAAGGCTTCACCGCTGTCAAGTTGCGGGGTCTATGGGGTATGTCGCCCAAGCAGTATCGCAAGACTATTGTGTCTGCAACCAAAGTCGTTGAACAACAGATGTGCGCTAAGCAATGGAATGAAATTAACTTTGCTCATGTTCCATCAGTTGCTGCAGCTCGATATAATTCCGCGTTTTCCCGTAACGCAACAGAAGCGTATCTGGCTTACAAGAACTCTCTAATCAAGGGTGAAACTAAGATCAATGCGTCTGCTGTATTTCCCCACGATGTCATTCGAGCCGCTAAGGGTAACTCTGATCACGATGTGATTGATGCTCAATGGAAAGCTCTCCCAGACTATCTGAATGGAAAAGCGTCTGATATTCTAGTGATGTCCGATGTATCGGGATCGATGGAATGTGCCGTCTCTGGTTCTGTGACAGCAATGGATATCTCTATTGCTCTTGGACTCTATGTCTCTGAGCGTCAGTCTGGTGCATTCAGGGATCTAGTCCTGACTTTCTCCAGTGACCCTCAGTTTCATAAAGTACATGGTCATAATATCGTTGAGCGGATTCGCAATCTGGCATCAGCTAATTGGGGCATGTCAACCGACATTAGTAAAGCATTCCAATGTATTCTGAATGTCGCTAAGCAGAATCAAGTAAGTCCAGATGAAATGCCAAAAATTCTTCTCATTCTCTCAGATATGGAATTTGATTCTTGTGGACGTGGAGTGACCAATTTCCAAAATCTAAAGAGTATGTACGCTGATGCCGGCTATGAACTTCCAAAGCTCGTGTTCTGGAATCTGAATTCCCGGACAAAAAATATTCCTGTTCGATATAATGAACAGGGCGTTGCTCTAGTGTCTGGATTCAGCCCAAGTATCATGAAGTCTATTCTCTCGGCCGAAGAATTTAGTCCGAAGCAGATCATGCTGGACACGGTGATGGTCGATCGATATTCTGTCAAGTTGGACTAAAACAAAGGGGCTTCGGCCCCTTAATCTTTTCTGCAGAGTGTTTACGTTTTCGTTAGACTTGATAATTATGATTTTCCATAAAATATAGAAAATCTAGACGCTTCAACGACACAGCATCGAGAACATATAGTAATCAATGACTTACATATCTCCACATCTGTACTCGGGTTAATTCCTCCGAGGTTTAACGTATCCAAA
>JAKQDR010000082.1 GCA_029573715.1 bacterium
TATACAGCAAGCAAAGAGTTTTATACTTCGATGAAGGTTCTTTTTGGAGATGCCTCTGCAAGTAATACCGCAAACAGTGGAGAGTGGGCTTTTTTTCAAGGTGATGGTGCAATGTATTCCAATAGCAATGGATTTTCAGGCGCTCAAGTATTTACAGGTTTAAAATTTAATTATGCTTCAGGTGTAGTGAATTTGGAATATAGAAATGGAAGCAGTTGGTCAACATCTGGACTTCTGACTACTTCTTTTAATCAGGGTACTGCTTACATTATTGAAATCGTAGGAAATAATAAGTCAAGTGGAACTATTAATTATACTTACAATGGAAACCCAAAGTCAGTTGCTGTAGATAAATTTGATCTTTATATTAATGGTACAGAAGTAGGTGATGATTTGTCTAAAGCACAATTAGCTAATAATGCAGACATTAAGAGTACAACCTTTATTGGGCAATCAAGTGCATCGAATGTAGCTAATTTATTTCTAGATAATGTTGTTGTTTATAACTCAGTACCTGCTGTGATTGGTTCCGGAGGTTCACCAGTTTTATCTGTCGGCACCCTTTCTAATCAATTCGGTAATGTTTGTACAGGCACAACCACAAACTATGAAACCTTTACGGTATCGGGTTCAAACCTTGATGGCAGCAGTGTAGATGTAGGAACATTAAGTGGTTTTGCTTATTGCCTTACTCCTAATGGCACCTATACTTCAACCTTAAACCTTCCTTATACAGCACCTACTTTGAGCAGCACCACTGTTTACGTTAAATTTTCGCCAACGCTTGTACAAAGCTATGCAGGTTCTATTCCTGTAACCGGTGGAGGTGCATCAGCCAGCGGATGCTCTGTTTCATCAGCATCAGGTATAAATACTTCTCCTTCTCTTACCACAGGCTCTGCAACAGGTATTACTCAAAATACGGCCACCTGCGAAGGAACTATTACCGACAATGGCTGTACCAATGTTACCGATTATGGTATTGAATACAGCACTACCAATAACTTTACTCCCGGCACAGGTACACAGGTTAGCAGCAGCAACATCAGCGGCAACACCTACACCGCTGCCCTTAGCGGATTGACTGCAGGCACAACTTATTACTATCGTGCCTATGCCACCAACACTGCCGGTACAGGCTATGGTGCTCAGGCATCGTTTACTACTGATGCCATAAATGCACCGATAGCTACTGCTGCAACCAACATTGGCATTCATTCTTTCCGTGCCAACTGGAATAGCGTTTCCGGTGCTACAGGCTATTTTCTGGATGTTTCTACTTCTTCAACATTTTTAGCTCCTGTAACAACAGATTTGGTGTATTGGGATTTTCCAACCAATCCTGATGATGCAACTGCCGATGGCGGTATTTTGGCCAATATCTCTGCAACCATAGCAACTGTTGGTGCCAATGCAGCTACTTTTGATGTTGCTGGTGCTTCTACTTATGCAGCAACAGCTACAGGATGGGATGGTGGCAGTGGTACTAAATATTGGGAAATAAATTTTGATGCAACAGGATATTACAATCTGGCATTTTCAAGCAAACAACGTTCTTCAAGTAATGGTCCTCGCGATTTTAAAGTGCAATATAAAATTGGCATCAGTGGCACCTGGACAGATGTAACAGGCGGTGCTGTTACTGTAGGTAATAACTTTACTACCGGGGTGTTGACAGATATTGCTTTGCCTGCAGCATGTGATAACCAAGGCAGTGTT
Source organism: bacterium (assembly GCA_029573715.1). Lineage (GTDB taxonomy): Bacteria > Patescibacteriota > Microgenomatia > UBA1406 > GWC2-37-13 > JAGOLU01. Next base: position 1,720 of record JAKQDR010000082.1, read on the forward strand.
TATCTGCGTTGGATTATGACAAGCAATACATCAGAAGGTGGTGGCACTGTGACTTCCGGTGGTACCAGCCGTATGGACGATTTGTTTGTAACCGGTTTCGAAGGCGACTTTGTTTTACAAAATCAAAGCGTTGCCGGATTATTTTTTGATGTTACCGGACTGAATGCTTCAACTACTTACTACTACCGTGTTCGTGCTACCGATGGCTCTTTAACATCAGACAACAGCAATGTCATCAACCTGACAACCTTGGGTGTTTGTGATTTGTTTACTGTTACTGCCTCTGACAATTCTCCAATTTGCTCAAGCACCAACCTTAATCTTAATGCCAATGCCAGCGGTTCCGATGGAACTATCACCGGCTATGAGTGGTCAGGCCCCGGAGGCTATAGCAACCTGACACAAAATCCTTCTGTAAGCAATCCTCTTGCCGGAACATATACTGTTACCGTAACGGATGATAATGGTTGTACCGTTTCTGACAACGTAACAGCTACCGTAGAAGCAGCACCTACAGCCAATGCCGGCAGCGATGACATAATTTGTTCAAACGGCAGTGCAGCATTAAATGGTTTAATTGGTGGCGATGCCACAGGCGGCACGTGGACAACTGCAGGCGATGGATCATTCAATCCCAATGCAACAACATTAAATGCTTCTTATGTTCCCGGCACAACAGACATCAGCAATGGCAGTGTAGTGCTTACACTCACTTCTACCGGAAGTGTGTTGTGTAGTGCAGATAACGATCAGGTTACTATCACTATTCAAACCGGTGTGCCTTCACAACCCGCAGTTATAACGGGAGCACCAACAAGTGTTTGCCCTCCTGCCGGACCCTATACTTTAACAACATCTGCATCAAATGCCAACACCTACAACTGGTATGTGGTAGGAGCAAATACAGGAATAACATTTTTATCTGCCAATGGCAGCAACACAATGGATGTGCAATACGGTGTAACAGCTAACAGCAGTTACTCTGTGCGCGTAGAAGCCAGCAATGCCTGCGGAACAAGCAGCTATCGTTCTGCATTTACACGCAGGGCAGTGTCAACACCTGCTGCTGTTAGCGGCAATAAAGTTGCTTGTGCAAGCACCAGCGATACATACACATGTACTGCCGTTGCCGGAGCAGAATCCTATCAATGGTCAATTACAGGTGATGCTACCGTTAGCGGAACTACCAACAGTGTTACTGTAAACTTTGGTCCTGCATGGACAAGTGGTACGCTTTGTGTTTCATCTAAGGTAGGTTGTTTCACCAGTCCGGCAAAATGTTTTGTCATCACTTCTTCAACTCCTTCAGTAGGTACCATTACAGGAAACACCACTGCTTGTCCTAATGGTGTAGTGTCATTCAGTGTTGCGCCACTTGCAGGCATTCAAACCTACAACTGGACAACTCCTGCAAACTCATCAGTAACTTTAGGTGCAGGTACAAGCAATGTTCAGGTAACTTTTAATGGAAGCTATAATGGTGTTGGAAATATTTGTGTTTCTGCAACCAGCATTTGTGGTGTAACTACAGCACCTAAGTGTAAAACTGTTGCTCCGGGTCTTCCTTCAGTTCCTGCTTCAATCACAGGTGGAACAAATGGTTTATGTAATCAGTCAGGAAGTTTCAGTTGTCCGTTGCAAGCCGGAAATTCTTATAACTGGACTGCACCCGGTACAATCAATAATAATGGTTCAAACAGTGTTAGTATTCAGTTCAGCAATATAACTACAGGAAGCGTTTGCGTTTCTGCATCCAACAGTTGCGGTAGCAGTGCCTATCGTTGTGTAACTGTTAAAGGTGCTCCCAACTCTCCAATTGGACTTACAAGCAATCCTGCTGTTATCTGTGCCAACACTTCCGGTGTTGAGTTCAATGCCAACACTTCTAACACTACAGGTGCCTACACATTGACATGGACCTATACTCCGACAGCGGCAACCTACAATAGTGGTGGTGGAAACACAAACCAACTGATTCTCGACTGGGGAAATACCAACGGTGTTGTTGTGGTTACAGCACACAATGCCTGCGGCAGCGGTGCTAAATCGTATGCTGTGACGTTAGGCTGTCGTATGGAGGGAGAAGCATCAAATGCTATAAAGATGTACCCTAATCCGGCCAGCAGTAGTGTAAATGTTGAATTTAATTCAGATAAAAACGAAACAGTAAAACTCATCATCACTGACCTGAGCGGAAAAGTAGTGATGCAGCAATCGTTAAATGTCACTGTAGGCAACAATACATTACAGGCAGATATTTCTCAACTGGCTAAAGGTATTTACATGGCGCAACTTTCAGGCAACAATTTGATGTCGCCACAGAAGCTGATTGTAGAATAATTTTCTCGTAATTTAATTGTGAGAGAAAACGAGCCGTTGTGCGAAAGCGCAGCGGCTCATTTTCATTTAGGCCGGCAGTATTGTGTTACATTATATTCCAAAAAGCAAACACTAAAAGTACACCATCTACACAAAAATACCGGTGTCGCTGAAGTCCGTTGGATTGTATCGGGATGTTTACACAACACTAAACCCATCTATCTGTGAACCGCTAAGTACGCGACCCGTACGCTTAGTGGTGTGAGAGCCTCTCCCTGTCAGCACATGCTGGCGGGGCGGGCTACTCGATGTGTGCTTTGCATGAGCATAAGCACACGCTAATTCAAGCTATCATAAAATTCCAAAAATGCAAATATATTTTGTGATAAGCAAGTTTAGCGTGCGCTTTTATTTTCCGGAGGGTGCAAGTCCCAACCACGCGGGTTAACGACCCGAAGTGTAGCAAGTCGCAAGGTGGCTTTGGGTGACCAATACACTAAAGGAAGCGAGACTGCAAAAGTCGGTACTGACGAACAGAAACGACATAAGAGGCATAGAGAAAAGGGTGAGTATGCACATCAATACAAAGCCCGAAGTTGGCAAACTAACGCTAACACACCCAAGAGGTGATTTTCTGTATGTAGATGTCGCAGCGATTGACGGAAGGAAAATGCTCTTACCAAAGGAGGTCTTTTGCAGCTACGGGTTAGCATAGCGAAGAAGTCAGCAGAGGTCATAGTACAATGTAGCAACGAGCCAACTGAAGAGTGAAGAAAAGGTTGGAGGTCTCACAAACAAAGGAAGGACTGAACACAGTAAGGTTTTCAATTTGGAATGGAATCAAAAGATAGCCACCCGAAACGAAAACAGGATAGTAAAATGTAAAGAAGAATGATTGAACAAGTAGTACACCCTTACAACCTGCAACGAGCCTTACGACAAGTGATTGTCAACAAAGGCAGTGCAGGAATAGACAAGATGAAAGTAGGAGAACTCACGGACTACTTCCGTGAGCATAAACAGACTATTATCAAAACTATTCAAGAGGGGAATTATCAAGTTCAAGCCATTCTTGGCGTGGAGATACCCAAAGCAAACGGTAAAACGAGGCTATTGGGAGTACCCACAGTAGTTGAAAGACTACTCCAACAAGCGGTATCACAAGTTCTGATGCCAAAATGGGAGAACGAATTTAGTGCAAATAGTTATGGTTTTCGTGCGAATAAAAACGCACGTCAAGCCGTAGGTAGGGCACTGGAACATATCCATGAAGGATATACACATATAGTGGATATAGACCTAAAATCGTTCTTTGATGAAGTTGACCATTGTCTGCTCCTCAATCTGATTTACCAAAAGGTAAAATGCCCGAAAACACTTAGGCTGATACGTAAATGGCTGAAAGCACCGATACAAATCAAAGGTAGGTTGCAAAAGCGAAACAAAGGATTACCGCAAGGAAGTCCATTAAGTCCGCTATTGTCAAACATTTTGCTCCACGAATTGGACAAATTTTTGACCCAAAGCAACTACCGATTTGTGCGATATGCAGATGACTTTAGTATTTATTGCAAATACCGAAGTCATGCAGAAGCCATCATGCGACAAGTAGAGAAATTTCTCACTACTAAATTGCAACTCCCGATAAACAAGGAGAAAAGTGGCATCCGTAAACCCGTGCAATTCCAAATCTTAGGATTTGATTTTGTACCCACGTATCAGAAAGGGAACAAAGGGCAATACCAACTTGTGGTAGGAGCAAAAGCATGGCAACGCTTAAAGCAAAGCCTAAAGTTGATTACAAGAAAAACCACACCACTAACTTTTGACGAACGCATTGCTAAGATAAAAGAAGTTCAACGAGGGTGGCTCAACTACTTTCGGGGGACGAGTATCTACGGCAAACTCAAAAGCATAGACGGCTGGTTACGTAACCGACTGCGGTATTGTATTTGGAAGCAATGGAAGAAACCTGAGAGAAGGCGTAAAAACCTCATTCGCTTAGGTGTTGACCAAGAGCATGCTTACGCATGGAGCAGAACACGAAAAGGAGGCTGGGCAATAGCCCAAAGTCCAATTCTTGGTTCAACCATCACCCTACAAAGGTTAAAGCAA
>JAKQDR010000086.1 GCA_029573715.1 bacterium
GCTTCAACAGTTGATGGTATTTTCTCCACCTTAATCCCCCTGAATAAACCTTTTGAGCAGGTCTTGCGTTGCTTCTAAGCCTTCATAGCGTGTGGTGTAATAACGATCTCCTTCTGGGGAAACGGTAACGCGCACCAAGCCGGCTAAGCGCAGCTCGCGGAGGTGATGGGTAACGGTAGGCGGGCGAAGCCGCAGCAGGCGCGAAAGCTGTGCGGCAGTCTGGGGCGATTGCACAACCGTGCGCAGAATGCGTAGACGGGTGGGGTCCGCAAGTGCCTTAAGGCTGAGTAGCAGGCTATCTGGGATAACCTCACCCGGGATTAAAGCCATGCTATCGGGTCGAGCGCCAAAAATCACAAGCAAAGTATCCACATCTAAGCGGTTGTAATATAAAAAGGGTGATCCCCAAAAAGAGGGAGCTAAATAGATTCGGCGTGCTTTGTCTAGCTCAGATAAGCGTACACCGGAAGAAAGCTCCTCGAGCATGGTGGGGAGCTGCAAAGAGCCAGCACGCATTTGTGCATGCGAAAGTCCTTGGCGCAGCACTGGCAAGATGCGCTGCTCTTCTTCAAGAAAGAATGCTTCCATATAGGCTTTTAGCGCCTTCAGGTACTTTTCGCCAAACTCCTCTCGATGTGCCCAGGTTTCATAGAGCAAATTTAGATAAGTGGGGGTGACCAATCGGTCATGGTTCTGGAAGTTATTGCTAATGATGCTTTTTTCGGTAGTGGTCCATTTACGCTGTGAGGTGGTATTGAGCAACACGTCGCGTACTACCGTGGGGGTGCTATAGGATAAACTCAGAACTTCGAGCCTTTTTTCGGCTGGTAAATGTTCAAGCGCATCGATAACGGCTTGGGCGTCTCTGGGCATTGGAACGTTATGAACAAAGGGCAGCGGTTCGTACATTAGAGTGATGGCTGTCTCCAGGGTCTCACGTTCTTCAGCGGGAAGGCGTGAGCGCACGCCGGCTGCCCAAGAGGCACGCAAACCATGTTGTTCAGGTCGATGGAGCACGAGCAAGCTGATGAAAAGGTCATAGCCGCTGCCCATTTCCCATCTGAGGCGGGTGTAATCTGATTCAGGCAACATAAATCCTCACGCTAAGTAAATAATAATCTATTATATTAGCCCATTATCTAATTGGTCAAGTGGAGAGAGATGGGGTTTATTAAAACCCTCCATAAAATCTCATAAAATGATGTATACTCATTTTATGGAAGAAAATTCTAAGCCAGTTCCTGAAAAAGAAAACCATAGAATTTTTAATCTCGTTTGGGTCGCTATATTTGTAATCTTTGCACTTACTCTTTTTCTGCATCCCTTAGAGAATGCAGAAAATAGGATGTTTGTAGATATCTTTATCGCGGTATGTATAGTTGAAATTCTGATCATCATCATTCCGAAACGAAACAATTTTATTTCCGCCTTGTTGCTTTTTATAATCGCATTAGCTTTAAATACTTCAGCCAGCCGTTTATACGACTTAACTTGGTTTTATTATCCGAAATTGGATGCCTCCATGACCTCATACTACATGGAAGTGGAGCCGTGGTTTTCTGCTGCTGGCTGGGTGATGTCCGTTTTGACCGCCCTGTCATTTGTTTACATGTTCTGCTCTTGCCTTGCCAAGCTGTTTTCCAAAAAAGGTCACTGTTTCGTATGTTTTCTGGTTTCTCTTTTACTGGTAGGTAGTTCAGCCTATCTTGGTTTTTCTTATCTCCCCCTCAATTTTGTACTTCCCCAAGAAGAAATAACGAAGAATATCAGTAATGAGATCAAGATTACATTCGTTAGTGAGAATTCCAATGGCCAAGAGATTAGCACAGTGCAAGAATCGGATAGTTTTTTAGTCCACATCGAGGGTCTTCCTGGAGGAAAGCGGTATGGTTTGAGAATTATTAATGAATATAATGGAGAATCAACAGTCAGCCAGACTAAGTTTCAATATTACAGAGATAAGATATGGTCAGGAGACTTGGCTCATATTATCGCGTTTGGTGACACCTACATAATTCAAGTTGTTGCGCAAGAGGAGGATAACTTAATCGTCGTTGCTGAAAAGAGTATAAAAGTTACTGAATTAGTTTTCCAACCCTATGAAGCAGGCAAAAAGTATCCGTGTGAGCTGTGGCTGACCTTAGGTGATAGCAGCGAGAAGCTGCAGCGCATCGAAGAACCTGACAGCCAGAAGATGCTGAATATTGGAGTATGGGTACAATGCGATGGGAGAGCCTATGAGGGAAAGGTGAGTTATGAGGACATTTATCAAGACCTTCACTATATTTCAGTAAATATTAATACAGCAGATCCAATAAGAGTGGTGAGCTTAGGGGGTAATCAGGCGAGTGGTTTAGTGCGCTTAATTATCAATGGCCAAGCCATGGGTGAGGCAGTTATCCAACGCTAAAGGTTTCCCCATTTGCGACAATGGCAAAATTGTCGAGGGCAATCAATCGGATTGTATTACTTGGTAAAAAAACCAAAAGCGTTTTAGTTTGGCTAAATAAGGTTTGCGTTTAATTTTTAGTAAAATATCTAACAAGTAAAGTAACAGCTATGCATAATATCTTTGACTATCTTGACTGGCGTGGGGATATATCCTTCGCACTCGATCCGCTCAACGAAGTGGATAACCTGATTTTCTCGGTTTTATCCTATAGTGACTTTAGCGGTGTGGTCCCAGGATTAGATAAACCCGGCTCAGTCACCTTGCAGGAGGCTGCAGACCGTATCGGACCCGCTCCTCACGAAGTCACCACCAACCTGACGCGCTCGTTTTTCGCTGCGCTGCCTTTGCTCTTGGAGAAATGCGCTCAAACCGAACGTTTTGCCAATCTGCAGCTCTCGCATTATATCGATCGTATCGAATTTGCTAAAGCTGAG
>JAKQDR010000091.1 GCA_029573715.1 bacterium
TGACAGCGACCCATTTGCAGGTGTAGAGGAGATTGGTGTACGTGTATCAAATGCCGAAAAAGCGGTTGAAAAAGCAGTTGGCACAAATGTAGTACCGGCGCAGGAAAAACTGATGAACGCTTATCAGGAGGCGATTGATAAGCTCAATGAGGGTATAGCAAAAGAGGAAGCGAAGCCTGACGGATGGCTGGCTAAGTTGTTTGGCTTTGGCACTGACAAAGAAGCCATTGCAGAGGCGAAAAAACAGATTGCCGAATATGAGGACTTGATGGATGACCTGCATGAGGCTATGAAGGCTGACTTCTTGCAAACCGACTACACAAGCTTCTCCGACTCCCTTGCCGAGATTTTAATAGCACCATGGGACTCCTATGCGGAGATGATGGATGCCGTGAATGAACTGACTGACCAGACGATAAACAACATCGTGAAACATGCGTTGTCGCTGCATCTGCAAGCACAGGTGAAACAAGCGCTGGATGCACTTTATGAGCGCGGAATAAGTGAGGACAGTTTTGATATATTCCGTGGTGATTTGGCAAAAATTGTCGCAGATGGGCAGTTGGTAGCGAAGTATTACGGACAATTCTATGACGATATGGCGAGTTCGTCAGAAGCATACAACACCATATCCCGAATTACCGAGTCACAGGCGAACTCATTTCTGGGATATTATCAGAACTATCTGATAATCATGACGGATATGCACAATATCATGAAGCGTATATGGGACAACATGAATCACGGCACGATAAACATCAACCTTGATGCGCACCTGTCGGCATTGCAGACCATAGTGGCTAATACCGGGGCGCTTGTGAACAACACTTCCAGACTTGGGCAAATGGCTGATGATATTAAAAGTATGAAGAACTCCCTTGCCAAGTCAGGCGCATATTAGCACCGAGTAATTTGTGCATTTGTTTATGTGTTTTTTATTGCTATGAACCTATTTATTTACTTATTTTGGAATAATTATGATAAAAAGTTATCTTGACGGCAAGGAATATTTAGACACCGAGTATTTTGTAAACGGTAAGCCATTTTCCACATTCGGAATAGAAGTGATGGAAAAGAGCGGGTTATTCAATATTCTTTCGCTGAAAGAAAGGCAATCTATATCACTAGCGGGTCAGCACGGGGTATTGCTTGACAGGAGCGGACAACGGTATGAGCCGCGCGAGATTGAACTTGACTTGGCATTTCTTGACGGCAGCGGCATTTCACGTGACAAGCTATTTGAGTTCCGTAATGAGTTTTTGGGAAGCACCCCTGCACGTTTTTCAATGCGTGAGGAGTATAGCGTGTACGTGTGGGATGTGGACTGGGATAGCGTAAGCAACAGCGACTTCCCACGATGGTATGTTTCACGCACAAAAATCAAACTCATAGAAACGGCTCCAATAAAGCATGTCTATGTGGTAAATGGCACATCGGCGAGCTTCAAAACAGCGGCTACGGAAGAAGGAGAAACCCAACAACCATT
>JAKQDR010000125.1 GCA_029573715.1 bacterium
GAACAGGTCAAAGTGGGAAAAGAGGAAGGATGGGGAGAAAGATGGTAAGCAATAAGAAATACAGAGAAATGCAAGACAAGTACGAAAAAGAATTAGAGTGGGGAAGCCGAATAGCAAAAGAAATTCACGAACTTCGCACATACAAAGAGTTATGGGAAATGCTTGATGAAACACTTGACTGTCAAAAGACGATCATTTTTGAACGAGAAAAAGTAACAGTGCGTGACATTGGAACAGGGATTGAAGGAACGATGAAAGTCCAGTACGTTGATTCAGAAGCAAATAGCTTTAGGCTTGCAATGTTATATGCTTTGAAATCGGCAAAGAACAAACATAAAGAGTATCTTGACAAGTGCGTAGCCGACAAGGTGAAGGAAGAGAACAAGCAGGGATAGCCTGCAAAGCGCACAGAACGCCTGCTACGGAGTTGCAGAGTCAATCAGGTCATTCTATACGTTTGAGAGTTGCAGAGGCTTAAAACGCATTGTAGAGCGTCACACAGGCACACAAAGAAGGGAGACTCAAATGTCAGGACAAGAACGAAAAAAGAAGGCAGAAGACTTTATGGCAGCTATGGTTGCCAAGTGCGCAAAGATGGTTGACGAAGCACCGCATAACGAACAGGCTCAAGATATGCTGGACAACGTGACATGGATAGCGCAGATCGTTAAGCATTCGTCAGTACAACAATGGGAAGTGCGCAGACAAAAGCATGGGGGAAAGGTGATATGACATGCCCTAAGTGCGGAAGCCATGTGGTCATCATGCGCCGGTGCAGGAACGGAACAGAGGAATGGGAATGCCTGTTCTGCCACAATAAGTGGGAAAGGAAAACACGATGAATAAGTCAGAAGAGATAACGGCAGGGGCGGTAAGACAGTCTATGGCAGACGAATACAAGAAACGACTGGACAGGATAGAAGCCTTTTGCTTAGAAACGCAAGCGGTATTCCAAGGGTTTGAGGTTGTAGAAATAGCTATGCGTCAGATCATCTGCATGACTAAGGGCGCATACAATGAAGGTGGTGACGAGTGATATGGCGAAAGTTAAGTTGCTGTTTACACAGACACGTTATGACCAATCAAATATGTGGACAGAGTGCCGAGAGGTTGAAGTTGAATTGCCGGATTGGATAACGGAAAAGTACGACAATTTTGAATGGCACGTTACGGGAATGATTAAGCAGGAGGATTGAGTGATGCTGAAATGTTGTATGTGCGGCGATGTGTTTGATGTTGGCTATGAAATGCCAAACGGCGATTATGTTTGTGCCACACACGAGTGTTGCTATGAATATTGCAAAAATGAAGGGCAGAGAATTTATCAGGAGGAGGATCGGCATGGACAATGAAAAGGAAATAAAAGACAAACTTTTGAAGTTATTTGAAGAAATAGACCGACAATCAGATGAACAGGAGATGTATATCCAAGAGTTGAGACAAAGATTATCTCTTGCTGAAAAAGTCTGCTATGAGGCTAACGGTTATCTAAAAAGCAAAGACAATCCGCTTGGCAGGATTTATTTAGACAGACTGGCTGAGGCGATTGAGAAGTGGAACAGCAGTAGGAAAAATAAGGGCGCTCAATATGTTGTGATGGAGGATTGGGAGCAATGAAGAGTAACGATGGTTGGTCAAAAGAAACAGCAGAGAAATATCTGAAAGCAGAAGTACCGCCTGTGAAACTAGGCAACAAAAACAAAACAGGCGAATGTGGTATGTGTGGAGTTAAAGTTAAAAAATTATATCCGCACAAGGCAGGGCAAGTTGATTTTATGATTTGCGGTAACTGTAAAAGCATTATGAATATGGGAGGTTGAGTGATGGATATTGAGAGATTGAAAGAGTTGAAAAGTGAAGTAAGCAATATGGCTTTTATCGCCTTTTCAAAGCTGACAGATAAAAACGCAAGGGCAAACATTGTTAAGACCGGAAATGATTTACAAAAACTCATCGACGAAGCCATCGCTCGCCAGTCGGTCAAGAGCGAGGAAGCGGTACGGGATGCGATTGAGTGGCTAACAAATACTGGTCACAGTAATCAGTATATGTCTGGCGAATGGACAGCGCCAATGAGGAACCATATCACTCGAAAAATACAGGAAACCATACTCGCCGCCCTGCAAGCGTATCAGCCAACTACTCGAAAAGATCGAACAGTTGAGGAAGTGGCTATTTCCAAAACGGAAACAACCAGTTGTGAGTATTGTGACGGCAAGGAAAAGCCTCTGCACTGTTTGAGGGGTGAACATGGCGAAAGCGTTTGTGTCGGCGTAAGCAAATCATGCGGTTATATGTCGGTTCAGAAAGACGGTGACAATACACTTTATGCGATTGAACGGTGCCCGAACTGCGGACGAAAGCTGGTGAAGTAGGATGGATGATTGGAAAGCAAGATGCTTTGCTGATAAAACAATTAAAAAAGCAGTACAGGACGAAATAAAAACTCTCGCACTTGTTGTGCTGGGAAATAACGAACTGAAAATAGAGCATGATCCTGATGGATACGATAGCTATCCATCGTGTAAGTCTTGGGAAAAATCTTATTGTCCAGCAAGAAAGGATAAAAAAAAGTATTGCGGAAAATTTAGAGAGTATGTAGTTTTTGGAGAAACAAAAACCGATGTATATCTCGAAGTATTACGGTGTCTGGCAAACGATCAGTCGCTATACATCCCAATTGTGGCTTGGAAGAGGACAGGTGATTCACATGAGTGAACTGCAAAAGGCGATAAAGTGGCTGGAAAAAATGGAGAAAGAGAACAGATTTTGGGAAAAGATATTCCATTTGCAAGAGCCAGAGTCAAGTAAATTTGGTGATAAAGCCACCAACTGCCGCACCCTGCTCGATGCGCTGCGTTGGATTCCGGTCAGCG
>JAKQDR010000132.1 GCA_029573715.1 bacterium
TTCAGAAAGTCTGGAGCCATTTTCTAGAGACGCAAGATGTGCGCCTTGGCTTTGCGGTGCTGGGTGCCGAGCTGGTTTATGCTGGCACGTTCAACCGCGAGGACCAAGACTATACCAACCCACGCATGAGCGAAGTGCTCCGCACCTATGAAGGTATGAATGCTACGCAGGTCAAAAGAGAAATTCGCCGGCTGCGTTTCTTGCATTGGGGCTTTTTGCCCGATGAACTGCGCCGCAAAGTCATACGCTATAAAAGAGGAAAGCTAAAAAGGAATTGGGATCAACTTTAAAATATCAAACCCTATTTGCATAGTCGTTGAATTAAAGACGATGATTCACCTAAAATTAATATTCCAAGGTATTCTTTAATACATCAATATACACACATTCTTAGCCTAATACAAATGGATAATAAATTAATCAAAGTAGCTTTTTCAGATATGCAACGTCCTTTTAATAAGGGCCATATAGAGCTATCTTTTGAATGGCGGATGATTAGCAAACACTGGAATCCTGTGATTTCCACCGATCCGGATTTTTTATTTTATTCTTGTAATGGTAATGATTACTTAAAGTTTAACTGCATTCGAACATTTTATACTCCAGAGAATATCCGCCCCCGCTTTGATCGCTGCGACTACGCCTTTTCTTACGACTTACCAATCACGCAACGCAATTATCGGCTGCCCATTTATCGTCGGTGGCCAGAATATAAAAACCTCCTTCGCCCAAGGGATCCTGACAAAATTGCAGCACAAAAGCGCCAATTTTGCGCCTTTATGGTCTCCAACCCACATGCAATAGAAAGAATAGACTTCTTTAATCGCCTTTCTAAGTATAAAAAGGTCGATTCAGGTGGTGGATACCTAAATAACATTGGCTATCGCATAGAACGAGGTTCACAAAACAAATTAGATTGGATGCGCAATTACAAGTTTTCCATCACCTTTGAAAACTCCAGTTATCCGGGGTATTCCACCGAAAAACTAATGCATGCCTTACTTGCAGACACAATCCCTATCTATTGGGGAAACCCGCTAGCATCCCTCGATTTCAACCCCAAGGCGTTTATCAACTGCCATGATTATTCTTCTTTTGATGACGTCGTGGAATTGGTCCGAGAAATTGATCAGAATGAGGCGCTTTATAAAGGATATCTTAGCCAACCTTACCTGACCAACAATGTCGAAACCGATTTTTGTAAAGAAGAAAACATCGTCGCCCGCTATGATGAGATTCTCTCTAGCAGGAAGTATTACATTTCGCCAGGCATCAAACGCCTTCAAAAACCATTATACGGATGGTACAAACTGGACACAGCGGTTGGAAAACTCTTCAGGAAAGTGAAAGCCTATGGTGGGCAAGCTTTTTCTATAATCAAAGCAAGATTGTTTCATAAATAGAGTGAGAACTGACCAACACCTATGCGCATTCTAACAATTTCCGCCTACTATCCACCCTATAGCTACGGAGGCTACGAAATCCGCGTGAGCAATATCATGGACGCACTCGCGTCTCGCGGGCACGCGCTCTGTGTGCTGACGACGAAGCCCGACCCCACAATGAAAGCTGCGCATACGGATTTTGCTTACCCTGTACGGCGGATATTACACGGGGCATCCCGTAAGATGCGCTTTCCCGACCGCTTGACGACGCACCGCCTCACCCACGGCATTGGGGTTGGACTCGTTTTCCTGCGTGAAATCCACAATAATATGCGCGATCTGGCGCAAGTGGAGCGGGAAATTAACGCTTTCAAGCC
>JAKQDR010000167.1 GCA_029573715.1 bacterium
TTTTACGAGCAAAACAAAGAGTATTTGGAAATGCAAAATATTGATGTACGACAACCACGATATTCTGAGCAAGCTCAAGCATATCTGACACAAAACCCACAAAGACCAAATGAACCTGCGGTCACTGGTACTCAGGGCACAAGTGAAGTTCAAAACACCCCGGTTGTTCAGCCACCTCAGCAATTACCGACCAATCAAAGCATCTCGCCGGTGCTTCTGATGTATGTTGCCATACTGCTTTTGCTTGTTGTGGGAGCAGGGCTTCTTATCATGTTTTATATGAAGCGCAAACACGAACCGCACCTGTACGAATAAGAAAAATCTTTGACATCAAAAAAGGCGCCCGAAAGGGCGCCTTTTTGCTTTCTGTATTTAGTTGCATCCACCAAATATCACTACCGATACCACGTCATATATACCAACTCCGACGCTTTTATATTGTGCATTGACTTGGTTGGCATCATGTCCGGGTGATTGTGCATACATCCATTCCACCAGGTGAGTGCCATTCAGTCGAAAACCCTCTGAGAAGTTTTCACCCAGACAATAAAAGCCAAGTTTATTAAATCCGTCCTCGTCTTGTAAATAACGATTAAAACCCGCATGGTCATCCGATCCATTATCGCTTAAAAACACCGCTCGAGTTTGGGCATATGCAGCGAGCGTATCACTCCACGCAAGTGGTGCAACTCCTTTCGTCTGACGATACGCATTTATGGCATCAGCAAGTTCCCGGGGTGTTGACATAGTGGGGTCAGGTTCGATACGCATGGTGTATGATCCGTCCTCCTGTTTCCACGCCTGACCCCAAGGTTTCATATCGTAGTAAGTTGCATGGTCTGGCGGTGAGACGCCTTGAGTTTGTGTGTTTGATATGAGCGACAAATAATAATTTCGATCATATGCGCCATATATCGAATCAATGAGTTTTCGCGTTTCATAATCCACAATTCCTGATTTCGGTATGCCATTGGCGTTTTGCAATTGCTGCACTGCCTGCTTCGTCAGTTCACCATAATATCCAGAAACAATTCTTTGTGGATACACGGCGGGATCTTGGGAAAGAAGAATCTGAAGCAATACCACATCTTCTCCGGTGGAGGTGGGCCCAACATCTTGAGAAAAGAGTACGGTGACAGATTGGTGTTGCACTTGAGAAGGAGGAGATATGGTTGGGCCTGAGGAAGAGAGCGTACCCATAACGGCAAACACTCCAGCCACAAGGCCAAGAAATAATTGAAATATTTGTCGGAAAAAATGGTATGCCAAGTCCATATCTTTAAGTAAGATAGTATAGTACTTATATATCAATGTCAGCAGAAATAACTCAAAAAGTAGAGCGCGGTCATCGCAGGGCACTTGCACATTTGACGCATCACGCCATAGAGCCCGGCTGTGAGATTCCCTGGCATGGACAAATGATAACTTTGGGGGCGTTAAATAGGCACACCAACCGATTTGCAGTTGCGGGAGTGCCACATTCGTTGCTAGATACAGACGAAGAACTCCCTCGCTGGTTAAGCCCCACAACGGTTGAGGACGTTTGTATGGAAGGACGTATATTTACATGCACCTGTGATTGCGCTCCCCTTCGACCAAGTTTTGAGGGTCTTGTATCGTAATGTTACTCTAGAGGCAGTTCATTACTTTCTTTTCGCCATCGCGTCTTAATGGCACGCGCCTCTTTGTCAGAGAGTATTTTTATCACCACTCCCATTTGAACCAAAACATAATCACCTACGCGAGGTGATAGGCTTGCACGCATCGCTGGTCGATGCACCTCGCCATAATCAACCCATACCTGCTGAGGGTCAACACGAGTGACTTTACCGGGAGCTGCGATACACATATGTTGATGACAAAAGGAATGGGGAATAAACAAGGGATAGCTGATAGAGCTTTTGTATCACGTGCTATTTATTGCATTGTCTACATGTGCAATACGTATTGCCTCAATGTTCCCTCCTTGCTATAGTGTATCAGATGAATTCAGATGTCATCCTCTCAGCAAAAACGCCACCCACCAGTCAAAAAAAACTGGTTGTCGGCTGGTTTTCGTTCACATGTTGTGAAGATAGCACCATTTTGTTTACCGAATTGCTCAATAAACATTTTGATACGTGGCGCACGCTTATCGAATTTCGCCATCTCAAAGTACTCAAGTCGAATAATGAGTTGCGCGATTTAGATGTGGCATTTATTGAAGGGGCGATATCATCCCAGTCGCAGGCCGAAGAAGTCAAAAATATTCGCGCAAACGCAAAGTATGTTGTTGCCATTGGGTCGTGTGCTTGTAGCGGTACCCCTTCATCAGCACGCAACACATTTGTGTCAGAAGAGCTTTCAGATCGAATAAGGTGGTATCTTTCTCATTTTGATTATAGTGATAAGGTAAAAAAACTCGAGGATGTCATCACGGTTGATGATAAGGTCAATGGATGCCCCATGGTGACCCTCATGTTTCTCAAAGTGGTCAATAAGTATTTGCGTTTGTTTGGCGTTATCCCCAGTGAGCCTCAAGTGCAATAACATTTAATACTATCTATGCAATCAGGCGAAATAACCATTGATAGCATTACTAAAATCGAAGGGACGGCAGGGCTTGAAGTGAAGGTGGTAGACGGTGCCGTGCAAGATTTGAAATTCATCATCAAGGATTATCGTCGATTCTACACCCATGCAGTAAAAGGCAAACCCTTTGCAGCAGTCCCGAGCTTTCTCTCTCGTATTTGCGGTACATGCTCTGTCGCGCATCTTTTCGCATCACTTGAAGCTATAGAGAAATCTCAGGGGATTGAGCTGACGGAGCAAACCAAATTACTGCGCCGCCTTGCATATGATGGATTAATGATCCGTGATCATGCACTCCATCTGTACTTTTTTGTTCTCCCCGATGTGTTGGGCATTGACTCCATACTTGATATTTCAGAAGATGCTCAAGATGTTGGACACATCCTCCTGCACGATTCATTTGACATAAAAAGCGTTGGCTCTGATATAACCGATGTGGTGATAGGTGCGGCCATTCATGCGCCATACCCGGCTGTAGGGGGATTTCATAAATTGCCAGATCCTACTCTTTTCCCCTCACTCATTGAAAAACTTCAAAAGATACGACCTCAGGTAATTCGTGGTATCAAAACATTTTTTGATTGGAAAGCATCACTTATCCGTAATGCAGACTACATGGCACTTCGCAATGAGAAGAGCTTTGACTTTTTGGAAGGTGAAATTATCAATAGCACCGGTCGAAAGGTCCCCGAATCTGAGTTTCACACGTTTCTCAAATCGGTTGTCATTCCATACTCTCAGTCAGAGGGCTATGTGTTCTCGGACACTCATGAGGATTATTTCGCCGGCTCGCTTTCCCGCATCAATCTGAATTTAGATTTACTGAGAGCAGATACCAAAGCAAGTATTGCCGAATATCTGACAGCATTTCCTTCAAACAACATTTATCACAATAATCTCGCACAAGCTATTGAGATATTACACTGTGTGGATGAGGCCCTAGACATTTTATCGTCACTTCATATTGAAGCTGAAAAGCCGATTAAAGTGCCGGTACGCCAGGGTGTGGGAGTCGGAGTTATAGAGGCACCTCGTGGCATTTTGTATCATATGGCAGATGTTGATGATGCTGGGCGTATTCGCGATTACGATGTGATCGTTCCTACGTCGCAAAATCAGATTAACATCGAAAATGACCTGAAGAAATTTTTTGGTGAAAATCTACACCGGCCAAAAGAAGAGCTGCAACGCGATGCAGAAAAAATCATACGAGCCTATGATCCATGCATGTCCTGCGCCACCAACTTCTTAAAAATCGCATGGATTGAGCAGTAATCATCACGTGAGTCTGGGGGAATGCCAATAATGGTGATGTGTTTGAGCTTACCGATCTTTTGTAAGTATTTGAGTTGAAATCCAAGATCAAAATCATGCACCGAAGTGCGGGGAGAGAGTGCAAGTGTGTGAATATCTTGCTCACTAAACACCTGAGGGGTTGGTATGCCCTGCACCGTATCCATAATCCACACATCACGCTCTCCTACAAACGGCAAATCGGCGTTTGGGGCAACGTAGACAAATTGTAGAGATGGAAAATCTACCGCAAGGCGACTCACATATTGGTAGGGAGCACAATCACAAGCAACATCGGGGTTGCCAAACACATATACAGTGCGTTTGTCTATCGTATGCTTTATCATTGCGCTATTGTACCGTATGGACACTCGAGCTCTTGCTTTGGCTTCGCGCTTTGCATATTCTCCAAATGCACGGGGGTATTGCGGCAGATCTTCAGCCCAAAAAGCTTTTATACATTGCATCAAAAACGGAGAGTGTGACGGCGTGGTGGCGGAGCTCTCGCATTTTATTGTGCTTCATCCGTACCTGCTGACCATAGCGCAAGCAGTTGGAGCCAGCCCGTTTGACTATGAGGTGATTGAAGCGTATTGGCTTGGCAATAATCTGTTGAACAAAATAACCTCTGCTGATTATGAGCTATTGCTTAACGCATTTGAAACACAAGGCGTTGCCCCGTGGTTGATTGCTCAACTGCGTACACGGTGGCCATCTCATTTCATTCCCACCCACTTATTTCAGGTGTTGCATGTCGGCGTTGGCCAGGCAAGTGGATCCGTGCCATTTGATATCCATTCAATAAATGAGTGTGCAGTGCGGTGGGCCAAAGTGGAGCAGATCACTTCAACAGGTGACGTTTCAGTGCGAAGCGCTCGCATCATGCAAAAGGGAGGAGCATACATATTGAAAGAAGATTATGAAGAAAAGCTTAAACGCGATGCATGCGCTTTAACAACTCCTGTGGCGGGTTCATGGGTAGCTCTCCATTGGGGCCATATTGTAAAGATATTGCGCGATGAAGAACTTGCCAATCTCACGCTGTGGACGAAGCAAACTCTGATGTATGTCCCTGTCTTTTCATCCCCACATACACAAGTACAATCGCCAAAGCAATAACAAGAGATTGAAGCATAAGGGTGGCGCTCCACACTCGCGTCACAAAGACTGCCGAGAGAACATTGGTGATAAGTGTTGAAAGCACCAATACTGCCGTGACCATAGTGGCAGGTGCAAGGGTAAGTGCCCGATACCACATGCTCACGTAGCCCAACAGGAAAATGCTCGTAGCCACGAGCCAAAACCACTGTGTCGCGCTGAATTCAATGAGTGTGGTAAATGATTGGGGTGTGGTGATCAATGCAGCAACAAGAAGCATAAGCGACCCCAGCCCCATGCGGGCCGATGCCACAATGTCAGGGTCGATGTGTGCGAGTGCTCGCTTTGCAATGACAGTTTCAACAGACCAAAGTAATGTCGCCGCAAGCACCAAAGCTTCTCCCATAGAGAAAGTAAATCCCAAAAACCCCCCCACAAAGTTTTGACCAAGCACCAAAAGCCCGATGCCAAGCGCGGTGAGCGGCGACAATTTTTCTTTCAAAAAAATGCCCGCCAGAAGTGCGACCCAAATGACAAGCGTCTTGTGAATAATGGTAGCGTTTACGGCAGGTATAAGGGAGAGTCCCGTGAAAAACAGATAAAAAGGCAACGCGCCACCAACCAGGGCGACCGCCACAAGTTGCACATATGCTTTGGGGCGAAGCGTCTTCACCAAATGCCATTTGTATGCCACACCAAGCACTGCAACAAGTAACAACCCGACACCAATATTTTTTATGGCAGTAAAAAAAAGCGGTGGGTTTATTGCGGCGACCGCGTACTTATTAAAAAATACCGAGAAGCCGGAGATGATGCTGGTTGCAAGTGCGAAATACAGTCCTTTTTGTATTTGTTTTGATGAAAACATAAGTAAATACTTGATAATGTAGGGCCAGTATAGAAATGTGAGCAGATAAATACAAGATCATTGTTCTTTATACTTTTATCTTAATACTGTTCGAGCATGGTCGAGAACCCCCGTAACCCTCAGTATTTTGCACTTTGTTTTAATATGGTTCGAGTGAAATCGAGAACGACCCATCTTTGTCCTTTATACTTTCATCTTGTATCATAATATCGTTCGAGCACGCCTGCCACTCCATAGCTTTAGCGAAGGGTGGTCGAGAACCCTTTGTTCAATTCCAGATGATATTGCAGTGGTTACGTTTTACCCTTAGAATTGAATATTCAGCACCCCGCAAATATTCTTTATGCTTGCGATTGTTTCAACCGGTACAACATTTGGACTTGAAGGAACTCTCATAACCGTTGAAGTTGATATCGCCGAGCGCGGTTTTCCCACTTTCACCATCGTTGGACTTCCCGGCAAAGAAGTAAACGAAAGCAAAGAGCGCGTGCGCACCGCGCTTGCAAACGCAGGCTACCACATGCCCGATTCGCGCCTTACCATAAATCTCGCTCCCGCCGACATTCCCAAATCGGGAAGTGCGTTTGACCTTCCCATCGCACTTGGCATTCTTGCTGCACAGCAAGTGGTGCCCAAGCCATTCTTGAAAGAGTGTTTTTTTATTGGTGAACTTTCACTTGAGGGAAATGTACGGCCCGTGCATGGGGTGATGCCTTTGGCACTTATGGCCCGAGCCAAAGGTAAACACACCCTTTTTGTACCAAGCGCCAATGCGAATGAGGCATCATATATCGATGGTATTACGGTGTATGGCGTGCATCATCTGTTAGACGTTGTGCATCATGCACTGGGCACTAAGCTTATGGCGCCTCACCTGCACACGGCGTCAGCCACCGATTTTCCTTCATATCCCTATGATTTTGCCGATGTGCGGGGCCAACAACAAGCAAAGCGCGCACTGGAGATTGCGGCAGCCGGTTTTCACAATGTGCATCTTAAGGGCGTGCCGGGCGCCGGTAAGACGCTTTTGTCGCGGTCATTTCCCTCCATACTCCCCCCACTTGAAAAAGAAGAAATACTTGAAGTCACCAAAATATATTCCATAGTGGGCATGCTGGGGGAGCGCTCTATTATGTCTCAGCGTCCCTTTCGAGCACCTCATCATACGACATCTCGCATTGGGCTTATTGGTGGAGGCTCCAACCCAACGCCCGGCGAGATAAGCCTTGCACATCGGGGTGTGTTGTTTTTGGATGAGTTTCCTGAATTTGAGCGGGGGGCGCTTGAGTCGCTTCGTCAGCCACTTGAAGATGGTGTCGTAACCATATCGCGTGCTGCAGGCTCACTTACATTTCCTGCGCGCTTTCTTCTTTTGGCGGCATCAAACCCATGCCCCTGTGGATATTTGGGCCATCCCAAAAAAACGTGCACATGTGGCCCCTCACACATAGCACGCTATCAAAAACGTTTGTCGGGCCCCATGCTTGATAGGATTGATATACACATAGATGTGCCTCCTGTTGAATTTGACAAACTCGCAGGAACCTTTGATGCCGAACCATCAAGCGCCATACGTACCCGTGTGGTTTCTGCACGACGACATCAATATGCACGGCTGCAACCTCACGGGAAACTCGTGAATGCCGAGATGTCCGGGAGTGATGTGAAAAAACTGTGTGTGGTGCCTGATGAATCGCGTGAGTTCTTGCGACAGGCCGCATCAAAACTCGACATATCAGCGCGGAGCTATTTTAAGATCATAAAAATCGCCCAGACTATTGCGGATCTTGCGGGATCTGCTAGGATTGAAATAGCACATCTATCGGAGGCCTTGCAATACCGGCCGAAGATAGAGTAGAATGAGGGTGCAGATATCTTAATTTATATCTATTCATTTTTATATTTCATTATGAAACATAGATTTATGGTGCTTATTGGAGCACTTGCGGTGGTCGGCGCCGTATTCGCAATTCACACCGCAACCGTTGAAGCGGCGTGTGAATGTATTAGGGATGTTGCACCTGCTGGGACGCAATATGACAGTCAAGGCATATCAATTCCTGCCGATGCGTATGGCGTTTGGACTACAACCCCCGTCAGCCCTGTCAATCCAGCAGATCAAGAACCCACATGTCCCTCAAGACCTGCTGGTGTTGTGCCACCGTGTTATGGTGCAGGGGCTCCCGGTGATCTAATGGTAGACTGTGCTTGTAATGTTTACACGCAAGGTTTCGTGCGCACGTGGTTTCGCGTGCCCACTCTGGGTGATCTCATCGGCAATGCTATTCGCTTAATCTTTTTCATCGCCGGGCTCTATGCCTTAGTGCTACTTCTCTTGGGTGGATTTGAATGGGTGTCATCGGGTGGCGATGATAAAAAGCTAAGCTCCGCCAGAGGTAAGATCATTAATGCTATCATCGGGCTTGTGGTGATGGTTGCAGTGCTCACACTGGTCATACTGCTT
>JAKQDR010000199.1 GCA_029573715.1 bacterium
TTTGTTGATCGTAGATAAATTGTGGTCATTCGGTGGTTCCTAGTGATTTTTGATCAGACCGGTCTTTTTGTAATAGCATTTGCACTAAACTCTTTAGTTCGTCAACTTCATTCTTGAGAGTATTTATTAAAGCTTCTTGATTTTCCAAAAGTATCTGCTGTTCCTGTTTCTTTTGTCGACGAATTAGATAATTTTCATATTCACCCCGATTGGTATTTAGAATGGCTTTAGACTCCATATCTCGAACCAAATCAGGGCGATTTTTAATGTTAATGATTTCCATTATGCACAGGCAATAATTCTTAGGTCTTTGATACGCGGTACTGCTGAGCTATTTCTAGACTTTAGGACCAACTTCACTTGAACTACACTGAATGATTCAATATCACCCGTTGAGTATGATACATCAGAGAATACAGTGCTACCATTCTGAACTTTTACGATTGGTTGTTCTGGATTCAATAAAGTATAGTTCTTAGTATCAAGCGGGGTACCACCAGCATTACCAACTCGATAATACAGTTCAACATTTGCTTCGGATGGAATATTTCCAGCAAATCTAATCTTCAAGAAGTTTGATGCATTAGCCAGATTTACTTTCTTAGTAACATACTTGCTATATGTTGAGCTGCCGACTGGGGCAATCTCATCAACAAATACTTCACGCTGAACTACAGTAACATTACCAACAATGCTACCTGGAGAAGTTGTAAATGCGATTGATGAACCATCACTAGCAATACCCGACACTAAACCCGTCCACTCACCGGACGTTGATCCTGTGATAGTGAGATACTTACCAATCATAACAGTTTTGAATGCAGCTCTGCTTGAAGCATTTGCAGCAAACATTGATGTGCTAGAGAATGTGATATCAGTAGCAGCTGTCAAAATGGGATTATAGTCTAGTAAAGCAACGTTTGTTGTTGTTTCAGCCGGATCGTTAATCTTGTTGTTCACTAGAATCAAGCTAACTCGTTGAGTATCAATAAGCGGTGTCACCGAATCATTGGTGGTTGACATCTGAACACGGAATGTTGCAGATTTATTATTGCCAAGCAGATTAGTTTCATTGACCTGAGATGCTACCATTCTAGGCGAGTAGAAATAATTATTCTCATTCGCCGAAACATCTGTTGCCGTCAATAATTCATAAGCACTCTGGGATGAATCAACCGACCGACCAGATGCTGATATCAGACTAAATCTAGATGTTGTTTCTGGGAATGTCTGCATCTGGATCAAAGGCTTCGCGCAATCATACTGAACATTTCTAGTGGCTCTAATTGTGGTACCACCACCATAACCAGTGACGTTTGGAGCGGTTGAAACGGTGATGCAATATGAATCCATATCAACGTCACTAATAACGTGTGTTGAGTAAATCTGAGCCGCCGGAATACCATTGATTGCTGTGCTTAATAGCCCTGAGTCGGAATTTGTAATCTGAACTCTGGATCCAACCGGCATACCATGATCTCGATGCCAAACTCTGATCTTTGTTACACCAGATCTGGTTTCAAATGGGTCTTTTGCTAAAGTGTCATATGAAACGACTGTGTTTACAAACTCCACATTTGCAACTGTGTTTGTCTGGAACTTAGCCCGATACAATGTGAACTTTAGATCTTGAGTTTGATCAGCTGTCCATGTTGATGCATTCTGTGACTTGAATAGAACGCCGGCATAAGGCTGCTCAGAGATAGTTCGAGAAGTTCCAGGAACAATATCACCGAGCTGAGATACCCAAACTCGATACTCATTCGAGTCAGATAGCAACACGATTGCATATTCCTGATTATCCTGAACATACACAGGGCTAGGGAATTCAAACGTTGTTGGTGTATCATATGATGGCACCGTACCACCATTCACTGTCACCGTATTACTAGAAATATTCACACGGTTTGGTTTTAGTGTCACCTTCGAGAATGGTAGAATATTTTT
>JAKQDR010000219.1 GCA_029573715.1 bacterium
GTAAAATCGTACCTCCATTTTCTTGCAGCAGGTAAAACCCGTTCTCCTGCAAGAGCGCAGGGGGGCTTACGCTAATTGAAAACAATCAAAGATGTCGTCCGGCGTGTCAACAGGGCAGATAGGCGACTTTTGAAACCATGTAGCCTCTACATTCCATGTAACATCGTCCTCTACGTTTTCCGATGTAGGGTTATTTGCAAAGATAGATATCGCCTTGTCAGAAATGTGCAATAATGTTTCCGTTTTGTAAGCAAAATACCATGCACGTGACTTTTCCATTTCGGTGTAGAAATTACAGTTGTCTTTATAGTTAGGGTCTTTGTAAGACACGATAAAATTACGTCCTGTAACTTTCTCTTTTACGTCACCATAGCCCGCACCGCTGACCTTTTCGCCACCGTTGGAAGTGCCGCTAATCTCTGGGATGATACGGATTAATTTGGCTTCAATTCCTGTCTGCCACGCCACCGTGTCGTCGGGTGCTGCCTTTATGGTTGCAACATAATCTTTGTGAATGAAGGCTGCCGCTCTCACTCTGCCTTTTTCAAATTCTGCGCAAGGGTTGCATATGTGTTCAGGTACTTCTGATTCGCAACTTGCTCCTGGATAGTAAACACTCATTTTGTATTAATTTAAAGTTGAATAATTTGAACAGTCAGTTTTGCACTCCGTACATTTTTTTCTGTAAGTGTGCCGTATATTGTAGTCATGTCGTATCATAAATACATCTAACATGCCTGCATATTCTGTGTTTGGAAATTCTGCGTTAATGATTGCAGAACTATTAAAGTCTACATTTGTCATCACTGTAAATGCTACCTGTCTGCCGTCCTGTAAGAATGTGTCTGGTATCATTGATGTTACTCGTAGTGATGTGTCGGCGGCATTCTCTTTCAGTTTCCTTCTGTTGCCGATAACATATAGCGACAATGTATAAGTATCAATCACCTCCTTATTGCTCGCACCATATTGGGTATCTCTTAATGTTGTTTGCTTGCTTGTTAATCGGTGGTAGAAAATAGCCGATTCAAGGTTGTCAATACTCACTATCTTAGCATCGCCGAACTCGTCAATGATAGCAGGATAGAACGATACTAAGTCCTCGTTTATCTCCGGCACTAATTCGGTTATGTTATAAAACAAACCGGTTTTATAGTATGCCTTTAGGCTGCTGTTTATGATATCAATTAGTTGCGATAGCATTTTCCACCATTATATCAACTAAGTCTTCTTCTTCTGCACTTAGTTTGGTTAATATTTTCTTTCCGTATCGTTTTTCGTTCCAAATTAGTTTGTTGTAATTTTCCTCATTCGCATATCCGATTGCATATCCAAAAGGAATCTTTATCGGGTTGCGCTCGCAGGTCGTCATATCTTGCTCCATTTGTCGAGTTAAAGAGAGTATCACCTTTGTGTCCGATGTGCGGTTATACTTCTTCCGCTGTTGCCCTTTGTTTTCTCCCCTTGTAATCACGCCTGCATCCTTTGCTTTACCTTTGTTTTTGCCCGATTTCACACGTGTAGCGTTGCCGAATTGACCTGTACGCACTCTCATGTATTGCGGTGAATATGTGCCTATTCTAGTTCCATCTGCCGCAATGCCATTCTGATGTACACGCACTCGCAGAACTGCCGTTAATGTGCTTGCAATCTTACGCAACATCTTGTCAGTCTCCTGCTCCGACATCGCCTTATTTAGCTTGTTGCTAATGACGTTCAAAACCTCGCTTGCATTTGAATTATACGCTATCATGGCATCATATATTTATAACCGGATGTTTCCAAACACTCCACACATGCATCATCTTTCAATGATACCGTATTATTCGCCGTCTGCAAGAAGTCGGTATAATCCTGTGTGAATAATTCTATCAACTCCTGCGCCTTTTTTCGGTCAATAGTAGTGAATCTGTTCACACGGTCGGAGTATAATCTCTCACGCATCAACTCAACACCTAATGCATACAGATATGCATCACCGTATAGGTCAATATTAGCGCATATAATGGATTCATACGCACAGCGTATAGATACTTCCGCCTTCAATCCTTTGGTGTCGTATCCGTAGTTAAATACGCCTATATCCTCGAATGATACACCACGTTTGAAAATGTCGCAATCGCTGCATATATCAATCGCACATCCGCAAGTGTCTTCCTCGAATACCAATGTCGGTATGTTATCAAAGAGCGTGTCATCGTATGCAATTATAATATCCGTTGCATCGAACGACTGATTAACTAATATTTCATTCCAACCTACAACAGTAGTGAATGTTTTTGACCATAACAAGGTAAGACCAGAGTAGATATATAGTGTTGTTTCTTTTGCTTCCAATGCATACAGCGATACTTTACCGACATGCAATCTGATTAACTCGCTGTCATCAAAGTAAGTGTACACATTAACGCCTTGCTTCTTAGATAATGATGGAACGCTGCCGCCAACCTCTCCGCCTGTTGAATATGTTGCAACTGACTTTTTAAGGTTGTACTGTGACTTCAAATGCACCAATATGTCCTTAGTAATCCTTGACATGGCACGCTTCTCCACATCTGCGAAAACACCAATGAAAGAACCCTGTTCTGCGTTGGCCGCTGCATCTATGTTTTGCAAGGACACACCGGGCAAATCGGTCAAATATTTACCACTCAAACTCTCGTCTGTTTGGCAATGTAAGCCTACCCCGATGTATCCTTGAAAACAATTCATA
>JAKQDR010000220.1 GCA_029573715.1 bacterium
CATGAGCCGGCCCTGAATGGACCACCACCTTCCGCATTGTAGGAAGCACCAAACCCCAGAAACTCAAACGAGGCCGCGAGATCCCTGCTCGCCTGATCATCTTCGGATTCGACCAGGATTTTTGGTGCCGGCACCGAGACAAACGGCTCTTTCCGCCGAAACTCATCCTTGAAGGACAATGTTCCAGCACGTAACAACTCGATCAAAGTTCCGTTGTTACGCAGTTCTTCCACCTGGGCGACAGACAGCTGTCCGCCATTCTGGTCAAACCATGTCAGGCATCCAGCCTGATCCAGGCTCAGGATCTGCTCATCACTGAGCGATCCCAGTTGCGCCGCTATAGCGGAGAACGACGCCAACGCGACCAATACCGCAAGTATCCTATTCTTTTTCATGGCGTGTTCCATTCTGCGTTAGACACGGAAAATTAGAGTTTCCGGTCTCTTGATTTCGTTTCATGGTTTGCTAAAAACCCGAGGTTTGATTTAGCATGAGAATGAAATTGTAACTCAGACGTGTGCATTTTCCAAGTCCCCGAGCTGACTCATTAAAAATCTACTCGAACGTCTATCGTTGACTCATCCACAAAATCTACTCGAACGCCTATCGTCGACTCATTCTAAAAATCTACTCAAAGCAGTTGGGTAAATTTACTAACCTGTACTCCATTTTGGTTGCAATCAAAGTAGGAGACAGCAAGAATGAGGATGACAATGAAAGAGAAAAAGATATTAACCAAAGCGCTTTGCGAGCAGTATCGCAAGGCATCCAAAAAGCAGAAAGGTATCGTGTTGACACAATTTGTTAAGGCCACAAAGTACACGCGTAGTTATGCAAGCTACCTGTTGCGCAATCATGGGCGACGCGTTTATCTGCAACATGGGGTTGTGCTTGAAGGTCAGGTATCAAGTAAAAGACCAAGGAAAATTCCGGCACGAAAATATGACAATGCCGTCTTTAAAGCATTGAAGTTCGTATGGGAAATTATGGATTACATTAGTGCAAAGCGCTTGGCGGCGGCACTACCCCACGTTATCCCCAAACTGGAACGATGTGGGGAAATAAAACTAACAAAGCCGGTTCGCCAAAAACTTATCGAGATAAGTCCGTCAACAATAGACCGGCTCTTAAAGTGCGAAAGAGACAAGTACACCTTTAAAACGCGCATACACCACACCAAGCCTGGAACGTTGTTGAAGCACCAGATTCCCATTCGAACCTTTTCTGATTGGGATGAGGCGCGCCCAGGATTCTTTGAGATGGATCTGGTGGGGCACGATGGCGGCGCAGCAAAAGGAGAGTATTGTTTTACACTGGACATGACCGATGTTTCTTCTGGCTGGTCCGAGCAGATCGCTGTGATAAACAAGGCGCAAATACATGTATTTGAAGCCATTCAGAAAATTCGGAAGCGATTGCCCATTGAGTTGCTCGGGGTAGATTCGGACAATGGCGGTGAATTTATTAACCATGAACTGCACCGCTATTGTGAGCAGGAAAAAATAACCTTTACACGCAGCAGGCCTTACCGAAAGAATGATACCTGTTTTGTCGAACAGAAAAACTGGTCCATTGTAAGGCGCTTCGTTGGATATGCTCGATTCGAATCTCAACAGCAATGCGACAGCCTAAATGAACTATACGAAGTGTTGCGTGAGTACAACAACTTTTTCATGCCCTCAATGAGACTCAAAGAAAAAACACGGGACGGCGCGAAGATAAAGCGCACCTTCCATGAACCCAAAACACCCTATCAAATGCTGCTGGACTCTCCCCAAGTAAGCAAGCACGTAAAAAGAGCTCTCAGGGCAAAGTATGATACATTAAACCCCGCGCAGTTATACCGAAGCATAAGGAAACTACAGAGTAAATTATTACGGCAGTTTAAGTCATCGCGCAAGGGTTAGGCGAACAAGTATGCATGAAGGTGCGTTTATCGCGTTTCCAGCCAATCCGAAGGAGGCGACAGAACCAGTACTGAACTGCCGCCTCCAACCTTCGTCTTGGCCCCCGGCACGGCGCTCAGGTCGCTCGCCAGCGTTGCCCTATCCTCCGCGGCCGGGGCGGTAAAAGCATAGTGAACGTTTATCCGATAATGCAACATAGCGAAAACACAATCATTAAGTCGAGTAGATTTTTAAATGAGGCAACGAAAACCACTTCGAGTAGATTTTTCCGTGAGGCAACGAATACCGTTTCGAGTAGATTTTTCCGTGAGGCAACAGGCAATAAAATTACGTTTGCAGAAAAAATCAAGCGATTTATTAAAACACCAGATTTGGTAGCAAAATGATTAAACTTACACAATATATACGCAATATAATTTAAACGAATATAATTTTAGAAACCGTAGATAACATATAGGTTAAAGATATGTATGAATTTGCCGGGGTTTTTTTAATAAATAATATCTGATTTCCTTCAGAAATATAAGTTGAAGAAATATTCTGGCGCACGGTAGGACATACGTTCATACCCCCGTATAGTGGCGGTCAAGCGCGTATCGTTGGACAGAAGAGATTTACCGCTTTGGTGCGCAGGTTCCGATATAAAGCGAAGCTGCCGTAAACACCGCTAATGGTGGATAGGAAGGTGTTGTTTCCCATGGAACAACCGAGGTGAGAGAATCGTGGACAGGCAGGATTATTTACGCCTGGTT
>JAKQDR010000238.1 GCA_029573715.1 bacterium
CGGGCCATTGTTGCCGAAACGGCCATATCTGAAAGCGTTTCGATAGACTCGTGCGGATGTGATTTGCGATATTCGCGTATCTTATCAAAGATGACAATAGTGTCATGAGTGGAAAAGGTGAGCGTCGTCAGAAGCCCTGTCACAAAAAGCGTGTCAAGCTGTGCACCAAAAAAATGTCCCACAAGCGAATACATTCCAAGCACCACCAACAAATCGTGGAGAAGTGCCACCACCGCAGCAAATGCAAAGCTTGCTCGTTTGAACGCAAAAAAGATGTATCCCAATATAGCCATGATGCCCAACCCCACCGCTATAAGAGTTTTCTGTATTGCCTCCTGCCCAATAACAGGCCCTACCACATTGAGTCGAAGCAAGGAAAGTTGAGCTGAAGTGCGTTTCGCAAGCGCTTCTCGAAATTGTGGTTCCGACTGTTCGTCCATATCACTCACACGAACGACTAAAGAAGTGTCATCGGGGTATTCATGTGATTGATATGTGGCATTGACGCTTTTGAGTCCCGCTTCAATGTCTTCTTTACTAATGGTATCAACAAACTCTTCACCTATGCCATAGGTAACTTCTGTGCCTCCGGTGAAATCTATGGAAACACGATACCCCCACCGCACCATCGAATAGATACCGGTGCCAATGACCACCAGCGATATGAGTGCGTAGAGCCAGTTATATTTTGAGAAGCGAATCATATGTAAATACTACGAACGAGTATAAAACACTTTCAACAAGCGGCGCGTGATAAATACTCCGGTGAATAAACTCGTGATAACCCCGATGGCAAGCGTTAATGCAAATCCCTTCACCAAACCAAATTGGGGCAAAAACTCCCAGTTGAGCGGATTAAACAGAATAAATGCGACAATCAATGTTGTGACGTTTGCATCTTTAATGGCATCCATTGCCTTCCCGAAACCAATACGCACTGCCGTCTGGTGCGGTTTACCCAAGCGTAGCTCTTCTTTAATACGTTCAAAGATGAGAATATTGCTATCAACTGCCATACCGATAGACAATATAAATCCTGCAATGCCCGGCAACGTGAGCACCACCGGAATTGCCCGAAACAGCCCATGAGTGATGAGCCCATACAGCAGGAGCCCCACGCTTGCGATAAGCCCAAGTCTGCCATAGTAGATAATCATAAAGAGAATGACACATACAAGCCCCACCACTCCGGCAAATAGACTAAGCGAAACATCACGAGCGCCAAGTGAAGGCCCCACTGTCTCGCTTTGCACTAATTGAATAGGCACAGGAAGAGCTCCCGAGTTGATAGACACCGCCAAGCTTTTTGCCGATTCAACGGTAAACTGACCCGTGATTATCGCCGTGCCATCGAGAATCTCTGTTTGAACCACCGGCGCAGTGAGCAAGTCAGCATCTAAAAATATTCCTACGAGTTTGCCCACATTTCGCTTGGTAATATCTGCAAATTTCGAAGCACCCTCATCGTTGAAACTAAGCTGAACGCTGGGCTCGGCATTTTCAGAGTTAAAGGTGACTTGAGCCTTGCGCACATCTTTGCCGGTGAGCCCCGTGTCTTTCGTCAAACGAAATATGGCAGATTGAGTCGCAATAGAAATGGGAATGCTTGGATCGAGTTCACCTTCTTCTTTAAACACGAGCTGTGCAGTCTGGCCAATAAGATTGATTGCTTCCTGGTGATCTTTAACACCGGGAAGATCCACAGAGATACGATACGTCTGACCGGAGCGAAGAACCTGTATGGATGGTTCTGCGACTCCAAACAAATTCACTCTCCGCTCGATGATATTGCGTGTTGAACTGATTGCATCTTCAACATCAGATGCATTCAGTTTACTGGTGTCAGCTTCAAACACAAAATGGCTCCCACCCTGCAGATCAAGCCCGAACTTCGTTTCAAATTTCTTGGTGAATTGTTGACCGCTTCCATCTTGCCAAGATAAGACAGGACTACCTATTGATGTATCAACTGCAATGTCTCCCAGGGTAAACTGGAGAGGAATGCGAGATGGAAGATTAATCCATATGAGCCCACCCAAGGCAAGGGCAACCATTACTATTTTTACAATACGAAATATCATATGAATATTAATCCAAACTCATGTACATATTACCTGTGTGCAAGGCTTATTTTAGCAAATCCTCTTCTGTGCCCAAAAGCATAACCTTCGGAGTTCGAAGAAACTTCCAAATAAACGGATCATTATTGCGCTTGCGATATGCAAGCTCATCTTCGGTCATTACCGTGTAGTTTATTTCACGTCCAAACTCTTGTTCGCAATAGGAAATTACCTGCGCAATTTCAGGAAGCACAATGGTCCCCACGCCAAGCAGATATATCTCATCGGCTCTGATATCCAGTTTTCTCGCATATTTAAGCGAAAGCGCCAGCGCCTTAACCTTACCGAGTTTTGGGCCTGCCTCTTTCAAAAGAAGCGCGATGCGGGATGTCTTTGCAAACATGCGCAAAAACTCATCAAAGAAAATATAATTTTTGTGAAGACGAAAAAATATTTTATTGAGGCGGCGCTCACTCTCAAGCACCTTTCCTTTGGTGAGGATATCAAGCTCTCGCTTGACTGCGTTCACTTCTTCTCCGGTACGCCGGACAATATCACGCAAATAATAGGTGTCAGACGGGCTCTGAAAGAAAAGTTGC
Source organism: bacterium (assembly GCA_029573715.1). GTDB lineage: Bacteria > Patescibacteriota > Microgenomatia > UBA1406 > GWC2-37-13 > JAGOLU01. The sequence continues at coordinate 2,660 of JAKQDR010000238.1, forward strand.
AAAATGGCCCGCCTCGTTTTGGATGTGATGATCGTTTTTAACATGCTCAAAAAGACTTAAGTGACACACTTATTCCGGGGTAACATCATCTGCGGTATCCTCGTCAGTTGTTTGTGTTTTCTTCGGGGTGGCTTGCGCCTCTTTCCCATATTGCACTCCATTGCCAAGTGGGAGCATACTTATCCATACCGTTCCCCCCACCATCGAGATCTCGTTTCCATTTTCATCAAGAAAAAGCATTTTGCTGTCCAACGTTTCTTTAGACCAGGTGCCGGTAATGACATTGCCATTTTGGAATGCATACATGGGCCCTGTACCAGTCAATCTATACACAATGTGGCCACCCGGATAATCGTCATTTGCCGGGCTCTCTACCGCTTCAATCACGATGACATTTTTAGCGATGAGTTGTGCATCAGTATTAAAATCAGTATGGGGCTTACCTCCATTAAACCGTTTGTACGTGTTGGTGGATGCATCATATTCCCAACGTACTCCGTATTGAGAAACATTGGTATCATAAAAACTATAGACAATGGGAGTCTCTTTGCCGCGCTTTGCCTGCGGTGCATCATCTGCAAATGTCCATGGTGTCCAATCTTCATCCCACGACACCCCTTCTTCATCAACATTCGTTAGTTCGCGATTTTTTGCCGCATACTCCCAGAGTTTCGCAGTGCTCGTATACATGGTGTGTTCTGTAGCAACTCCCGGCAATCTGTCATAATCACGATAAAAGAAGGGGTACGGTATGGAAAATTGATTTAAGTCATTGTAGAAATTCCACCCAATCTTACGAACGAGTCCCAACGCATCGGCGGGAGCACCGTTTGCACACCCGCTTCCGGTAGTGACATCACAGTTTGCACCACCAACATGCGCGTACAGTGGGTAGTTGCCCCATTCGCGCAGAAGATTTATGAAGTGCACCCGTGCAGATCGAACCGGCCCCACCACTTTTGCATCTTGGCAATAAAAAATGCTCAGGGTGCGGGTTACCCCACCTTCAGACACCGCCTCATACACCACATCAGCGCTTGAAATGCCCGATTGCGGCCGTGATTCTTGATGATTTTCAATAACCACTGCCAGAGGTCTGCGTGTCTCCCACAGTTGTCGTGCTGTCTCGCCGTACATGGCTCCATTTATTGGACACTGCTCAGTCAGAGGCTCTGAAGGCACCGTTGGTTGCACAACATCTTGCGCTTGATCCATACGAGAATTTCCCGTTGATGCGAGAGTTGTCGTACCAAGATATGCGGCGAGTGCGGCAACAAAATACACAATAACTGAGGTTATGATGAGCTTTTTTTGGTTCATATAGTTTGCGCATTCTAACGCGTTCCGAAACATACGTCAAGAGCGAAGGAAATTTCTCCATTCAGATGCCACATTTTGTTGATATCGTGTCAAAACTTGATACACTACAAATGGTATGACCAAAAAAACAAAAGCCCAAAAAATCGCCGCGTCACTTCGTATGAAACACCACGGAGTATTATCACCGCAGCCACAAAGCGTCTCAAACCAAAGCGAGACAGAAATGCAAACGGTTGCTTCACCTGCAAGTTCACGTCGTAATCATGAAGTTGGAGTATATGAACCCAAAGATCTCTATAAAACATTTAACACCACTCTACTCATCCTTGCGCTCATCACGCTCATATACACGCTTCAATACAAAGGATACTTCTGATTCGATTTTGATGAGTACGCAGGAGAAGACTGTTATAATGCACACACATGAAACATGCGCGCATCATTTCGGGAAACGATGTGCTCAATGGCAGCACTCATCGCCCATTTGGATCGGGATCGGTCGTATTAGCAGGGGGTTGTTTTGATGTTGTGCATTATGGCCACATTCATTATTTAAAAGAAGCGAAAGCCTCCGGCGACATATTGGTCGTCGCTCTTGAAAACGATGAATTTATCAAGAAGCGTAAAAAGCGCGCGCCATTTCACACACAGATGCAACGAGCGCAGATACTTTCGGAGCTTCGCTGTGTTGATGTGGTGATACTGCTTCCTACCATGCATACCGACAAAGATTACGAACAATTAGTTATGAAAATCAAACCCCATGTCATCGCCATCACCAAAGGAGATACGCATGCAACAAATAAAAATGACTATGCAAAGCGTGTGGGGGGCACCTGTATTGTCGTTAATGACATCGTTGAAGGATTATCAAGTTCCACAATAACTACCTATGGTCGTATCGTGCACGATTGACATTCCCCAAGAAACAAAACTTCTTATCGAGCATGAAACCTCGTCTTTGTTTGAATTGCATCCGGAATACGTGTGGCTTGAACCCAATCACTATTGCATTCCACTCTACACATGGCAAGATGTGTCCGTCGATTTGATAGAAAAATTGCAACAAAAAATTACTGATGTTCTGTTTGAACAATCTGCATTCACGCTTTACGGATTGCAATATAAGGTTAAAATCAGTGATCACATCGATATTGTGCTTGAATTTCAAGCAGATCGTCACTACCGCACACTAGCACAAGCAATAAGCGAGTTCTTTGGCGAACAAAAAACCTCAAACGCCCCTCCGATGCTTCTGCTTGCACGATATAAAGTGCCATCAAAGCAACAATATACCCATTTGAAAAATAAACTCTCAAAGCTCGTCACGAACACCGAGATTGCAGTGCACCATGTGTCGCTTCAAAAGGTCACCGATTTTGGGCATGGGGTTAAAACATATGAGCATGTAGGGAGCGTTTCACTTCACCACACCCCCTAACAAGTTGTGCACGGGGTATACTGTCTTGATTTTCAAAGCGCCTCCGTTCACAATATACCCATCATGTCACTCTCTGAAGAAATCATAGTAGATACATCACGCACCCTCATCATTAGCGACCCCGGAAACCCCCTCGCTCATGCGGTGACGCAATATCACGCCCATCAGGGAGCGCAAGTTGTAAGCGCAACCCACATCCCCCCGCGCGTTGGCAACCACATACATCGGTGTTATTGCTTTACCAATATCAAGTTTCTGGCAGAAGATGCCGCTTCACTCGCTCAAGTGCCCGAAGTAATCCTTATCGCCAGTATCGATAGAGCACTGCGAAAAAAAGATATAGCCACTATCGAGCTTATTACCAAACACTCACCCCACATTAAAATCGCACTTATTCCAAAGGGTGAATATCATTTACCGCTTATTGTCGAACGACTTATGCACTTTTCATTCGATCAAAATCTCCACTATGCAGTTTTGGCAAGCACGCCCATAGAGTCTCTACATACATCAAACCGCAATGCGAATCACAAACCCAAAACTCAACCAAAAGTAAGAAGCTTCAAGGACTGGTACATAAGCTTAGTCAGCAAGCCCATGCGCACGATCGCCGCTTTACTGCTTATGGTGATTATTGCACATGCAGCATTTATCGCACCGCTTGCATTCTCCGGTGCAACCATTTTTCTTCAGGCAACCAAACAGGTTCAAGCGATGCATTCTCCCACCAAAGACCCATTTGCATATGCGCGCATAAGTCTAGAGGTCGCAAAACGCGCATATCAACCCGTTCGCAAAGGATGGTTATTTCTCGGATTAGCACCCTATCCCGAAGGATTGATGGAAGTATTTGGAAGCATATTCCGCCTCTATGACAGCTCACAAGCGGTTCAAAACGACACGAGCATCATGCTTGCAAAAATGCTTGATTCACAAACTATTGCGCAAGATCAAATCTTGGAAAAACGCATCGCGCTGGAGCGCAGTTTCCGTTCGATGCAAACAGACATTCGCATTATTCTGTCCAAAACTCCAAAAATCGCTCTCTCGCTATATGGCGCCGACCAAACGCTCACGCGCTTGGATGAGTACCTCGGATACGCATTGCAGGGCCTGTCGTCTTTTGACACGCTTTTTGCAAAAGATGATGAAAAACTCTACGCCTTATTTTTCGCCAATGATAGAGAGCTGCGCCCCGGTGGTGGGTTTATTGGTTCTTTTGCGCTTATTCGCATACGTAATTTACAAGTGCAAGAATGGAAAACATACGATGTATACGATGCAGACGGTCAACTGAAAGCGCGCGTTGCACCACCCAAAGCCATCAGTGAACATCTTAAGCAACCGTTTTTCTTTTTGCGCGATAGCGCGTTTTCACCCGATCATCCCAGCAACATGCTTCTGGCGGAAGACTTTTTACAAAAAGAATTAGGCATTGCGGGGATTGACGGTGCGGCGCTTATTACATTTGCAAGCATTGAAGCTCTCATTAGAGATATTGGACCCATATACATTTCCGAATTTCAAGACACCATTGGGTTTGAAACGGCATACATCAAAACACAACTCTACGCAGAACAAGATTCGTTCGCAGGAAGCATTCAAAAGAAAGATTTTATCCAAGCACTTGCATCGGAATTGTTTATCAAGATAAGCGAACCAAAAACCGCCCTTCGTGCGCTTGAATCGATACGTGAAAGTCTTGATTCGAAAAACATCGCACTTTACGTGCGAGATACACCCGTACAAGAGCTTTTCGACACCCTCTATTGGTCGGGACGACAATTGCCCCCCGGATGTGTCACGCAAAATGTTCCCCGCACTACTGTCTGTGTGCCTTTGTATGTGTTTCCTGTTGAGGCAAATCTGGGTGTCAATAAAGCAAATTCATTTGTTTCTCGTAAATATGCGTACACTATACGAGTCTCGACAGATGGCACGGTGACATCCGAATTAGTGACCACCTTTCATAATATGAGCTATCCGGATACGTACCCGGGTGGTCCATACAAAAATTATTACCAACTCTACCTTCCGCCCGACAGCGCAATTCAATCGATGGCTATTGATGATATTATTCCCACAAGCCCCGACGTTGAGAAAGATAAATACACGCGTATCGGGCTTTGGTTTGAAATCCCAGAGCAATCGCGACGCAAAGTAACCGTCGCCTATCGAAGTGCTCAAAAACTCACACCTGGCGATAGTCAGATTCAGCTCATATTCCAAAAACAAATGGGTGTGCCCTCAAGTAAGCTCACTGTCAAACTCGATATTCCCGAAACATTTCATGTGCGGGAAACGAATTTTTCCCCCCTTGCTGAAGAGGGGGTGGTTGAGTATAATTCCACGATTGACTCAGACAAACTGTATTACATTCATTTCTAACTATCTATTCATGAACGCATCGCAATCCATCACCCTTGAGTGTCAACTTCGTACCACATTTGGCAAGAAAAATCGCTCGCTTCGAAAAGCGCAATACATCCCCGGTGTCATATATGGTGAGGGCAAAGCATCTGAGCATGTCACTCTCTCATACAAAACATTTATGGATGTGTACCGCAAGGCAGGAGAAACGACTATCGTAGAATGTGATATCGACGGAGTCAAAACTCCCACCCTTATCGCCGATGTGGCATTTCACCCCGTGCACGACACCATGCTCCACGTAGATTTTAAGCGCATTAATCTTGCAAAGAAAGTAGAAGCTAATGTACCCGTTGTCATCGTGGGCGAATCACCCGCAGTGAAATCAGGCGGAGTGCTTTTGCAACAAGCCCAAGAAATCTCTGTTGAGTGTCTCCCTCAGCATATTCCCCATGAAATATCTATTGATGCTACCTTGTTAACAGAAATTGGACAAGAATACACCATTGCTGATCTTCCAAAAGATGATTCCTATGATGTCATCGAAGAAGCCGATCGAGTCATTGTGTCGATCGTTGCGCATCGTGAAGAATCAACAGAAGCTCAAACTGAACGTGTCGAAACAGAGATTACGAGCGCCAAAGAACCCGCAGAAGGAGAAGTTGCCACCGAAACACCGACAGAAACCACAGAAGAATCTAAAAAAGAATAATCCATCATCTTCGATTTTTTATATCTTCGCTACAGGGCGCATGAGTTTTTGTGCATCTTCCTTTTCATCTGTTCCTGTGTTAGAATGAAGCCCTTATGGGAATTATCAAAAACGAATTTGCCCTTGCACTCAATCAAGTCGCTCAAGAGCGCGGCATCCAGCCATCTGAAGTCATTATATCCATGGAAGCAGCCATCGTCGCCGCCTATCACAAGGAATATCCGCAACACGCAGAAAAAGAGGTGGTGGCACGGGTCAATCATGACACCGGAGAAGCACATTTATACGAAGGAGAAGTCGATATCACTCCACCCGGATTTGGGCGCATCGCAGCACAAACCGCACGCAATGTCATCGTACAAAAAATTCGCGAAGCAGAAAGGCGCACCGCAGTGGGCCATTATCAAAAACAGCTCGGCACCCTTATCAAAGGGCGTATCATTCGAGCAGATGGCTATAATGCGTATGTGGATTTGAATCGAACCGAAGCTATCGTACCAAAAAGCGAACAAATCTCTGCCGAGCCATACGGCCCCAACATCTCTTACACATTTCTTTTGAAATCAATTGAAGAAGACAAACTCGGTCGAACTCGCATCATTCTATCGCGCACGTCTCCCGAATTTCTCGCACAGCTTTTTAAGCGGGAAGTGCCGGAGATCTCTTCGGGGGCAGTCGAAATCAAAGCAATTGTGCGCAAACCGGGTGAGCGCGCCAAGATCGCCGTTTGGAGTACCCGCGGAAGTGTCGACCCTGTTGGCGCGTGCGTGGGCCAAAAAGGGGTTCGCGTACAAGTGGTTACCGATGAGCTGGGCAAACACGAAAAACTAGACATTATCCAATGGCAGCCTGAAACCAAAGATCTTATTGTAAATGCCCTTGCGCCCGCCGTCATTGAAAACATAGACATTGATCAAGATGCGAAAGTGGCAAATGTCACCGTGCAGGTTTCTCAGGCTCCCCTTGCCATAGGTAAAGGCGGTGTGAATGTGAATCTTGCCGCAGAGCTCACAAACCTTACCATCAATATTATCCAAATATCTGATCAAACCGAGCCAGCTCCAGATGCATCACCCACTGAGGCGGCAGCACCAGAATCTACCGAAACACCTAAAGAATCTGTTGCACCAGAAGCATAAAAGTGAAGAGCATCGCGCATCTGTTTCGTTGAAACATCATAAGCATTATCATGGCACAGTCTAAAAAAACCACTCCATCTCACTTTCGCTCACCCGTCGTCACCATACTCGGGCACGTCGATCACGGCAAAACGAGCTTGCTTGATTTCATCAGAAAAAGTCGCATCACCTCCAAAGAACATGGGGGTATCACCCAAAGCATTGGCGCATATGAAGTAAAAACAAAATTCAAGGATTATCACGTTTCACATCTCACCTTCATAGACACCCCCGGACACGAAGCATTCACCAAGCTACGCAGTCGCGGTGCACAATCTGCCGACATTGCCGTCTTAGTCGTTGACGCCAAAGAGTCTCTCATGCCTCAAACCATCGAATCCATCGCTCACATCAAAGCATCCAAAATTCCCTTCATCGTTGCCATGAATAAATGTGACTTGCCCGATGCCAATCCGGAAAAAGTCGAGCGAGATCTCCTAAAACACAACATTCAAACCGAGCATAAGGGAGGGCTCGTGCCCGCAGTAAAATTGTCGGCCAAAACCGGCACAGGAGTTTCTGAGCTTTTGGAAACGATTCTCTTTATGGCAAACGACCTTGAACTCACCTACGAGCCAGAGGGCCCCGCGCGCGCGCTGATTGTTGAAACAAATAAAGATAAACGAGGCGTGGTAGTGAGTGTCATCGTACAAGAGGGAACAATGAGAATTGGCGATGTGCTCTATACAGCCGATGGTAAGCAGGTCAAGATTCGTGCAATGATTAATGATATGGGAGTAAATGTCAAAGAGGTTCTCCCCTCCACTCCCGTGCTCGTTTTAGGATTTGGTGAGATCCCGGAAGTTGGTACTATAGTAAGTGCCAAAAAGCCTGAAGAGTTGGTGAAAGAATCATCAAACGCATCATCAAATCAACCATTGCAGCCAGCCTTCAATTTGGAGGACGTGCTCAACCCTCCAAAAGAAGAGCGCAAACTCGCCCTCGTTGTCAAAACCGATTCGCAAGGATCGCTTGAAGCACTGCAGCAGTCGCTTGCCACCAATAAAAACATCGATCTTGTGCTAGCGGGTATCGGCAACGTACACCGATCCGACGTACTCCTTGCCAAAGCGACAAACGCCATCGTCATTGGCTTTTCCGTTGGCATCGACCCAGAAACTCAACTGCTTGCGCAACAAGAAAAAGTGGTCATCAAAACCTTCAACATCATATATGAACTCATTGAAGAGCTCGAGGAAGTCGCTGAGCTTATCGCTGAAAAAGAAGCTGCTGCCAAAAACCTTAAGGGTGAAGCAAAAGTGCTCGCACTTTTTGAGATACAAGGAGAGAAAGTGTTTGGTGTGGGAATAATTAAAGGTAAATTCAATACCGGTGATGAAATCGAAGTATTTCGAGCTGGAAACAGCTTTGGTAAGACCAAAATTGTATCCCTCAAGTTCCGCGCCAAAACCATCTCCGAGGCTAAAAAGGGTGAGGAGTGCGGCATGCTGCTTTCTCCACCCCTTGACATACGGGCAGGGGATATAGTAAAATGTATCCTATAGTTCTATGAACCAGGATATAAATCCGCTCGATCTCATCGTCAGAGATTTGAGCCAATCAACCAGCCCCGTCATATTGCTTCCGCAGAATCCATCCCTTGATGCCCTCCATGCTGCGCTTGGGCTTTATTTGGGACTCTCAACGCTCGGAAAAAATGTGGTTGTCGCAACGTCAAATCAGGTGAAACAGCAAATAAAAGATGGGGGGGTCATTCGCACTGAACTTACCGCAAGTGGTGATAATCTGGTCATTTCATTCCCCTACACTGACGGAAGTATAGACAAAGTAGACTATAGAATTGAAAATAACACCTTCAACCTCATTATCATACCCCGACCCGGATTTCCTAAAGTCACACCGGAGCAAATGGCATACTCGTATAGTGGTGGAAGCATCGACTGCATTATCACACTTGACGCCCCTACCATTGAGTCATTGGGCAAGATATACGCTGATCATAAACAAACGCTCGACCCACTTCCATTGGTTAATATCGACACTCATCAAGCAAACACACAGTATGGCTCGGTCAATTATGTCGTACCCACGGTGTCATCTGTTTCTCAGCTGACTTTTGATGTATTGCGTGGCATGCAAATTCGCACGGACGCCGTTATGGCAACGCACATCTTACATGGTATCGTGGCATCGACCAATAATTTTACTGCTCCCAACACAAGCGCCGATGTGTTTACCGATGTGGCTGAGCTCATGAAGCTTGGCGCCGTACGTGAGCCAATAGCACAAGATGGGCCAAGCAGAACCCCTCCACCTTCAGCTGCTGCACGAAGCGGAGGCGCGCCATCAAAACCACAAAATCAAAGCCCTCAAGACGGTCAACAAGCACGCACACGTAACCCTCAACAGCAAAACCAGGGCCCGCAACGCATGCAACCCCAAGGCGGTGCTCAACAGCAACAAAAGACGCAAGGCAATCAACCCAAGCCGCCACAAGGGCGTCAAAATCAGCAAAGTCCAGCCCCCCGACCACGTCATGATGACATTCCTCCCGCTCAAGTAAAGCCTCAAGAAGAAGCGTCTTGGATTGAGCAAATCCCAGCAGATGAGCAGCCCACCCCACCCTCGGGTGGCACCGATCAAAAACCCAAAGAAGCCCCCCAAGACTGGCTCAAGCCAAAGATTTTTAAGGGGAATGGGTTTGTATAGACCACTACCTAAGGTATAATAGCTCATCAATATGTCTGATGAACTACTTCAACCAGTCGCCAGAGAAAATGTTCGTATCCCCACACGATTACATACGAATTTCTCGAGTCAACCAGCGATTCACTCATATTCTGACGGAAAGGGACACCTTCTTCGTACTTCAAGATTTCAGAAAGGAGGCACATTTCGCCGGGGAGCACCCCACAGACATTTTCCCAATCCCTCAACAGGTGAACATTCTTCAAGAAAAGTGAGGGGGGATTTTTCTGTATGGGGGGATTATGACGGACATCATATGGCAAGAGTGACGTCAAGCATACTCAGAAGAAGGAGAAAGGAGAGTGCGGGATATATTTGGGGAGGTCATAACCACATGAGGCCTCGATATCGAGTCAATGGTAAACGCTACGGCAAGAATGTTGAATATGAGTCTTTTGATGAGTGATTCTGCTAAACTACTTTCATGAAAGTAACAGTGCGGACACATCTTCCACCCAACCCCTCCCCACAAGAAGTCTTTGACATTTTGGTGCAGTCTCGCATTGACGCCAAACACCCAACATCCGCCACCGAGCACTATCTTTCTCCTCCCCATCCCTCCCAGCTCAATCTGATTGATTTTGGTTTCGAAAAGGTATATGTTGAAAAAGCAATGGAGTTTATATGGCGCTGCCACCCCCTCCATCCTGACAATGCGACACCGCACAAGCCTATCGTCGTATATACAGACTACGATGCCGACGGCATAACCGGAGGCACAATCCTCTGGGAAACACTCCATACGCTTGGATTTACGGCTTTCCCCTACACACCTAATAGAATTTCTGAAGGATATGGGTTTTCAACGCCAGGACTTGATAGGGTGAAACGCAAATATGACCCCGCTCTCATCATCAGTGTCGATCATGGAATAACGGCAGATGCATACGTGTCATATGCGCTTGAAACCCTGAACATTCCGATAATCGTGACCGATCACCACCATCGTCAAGAAGAAAAAGTGCCCAAAAAAGCAGAGGCAGTATTTCACATCCCGGTACTTTCCGGCTCAGGCGCTGCGTACTATGTGGCAAAAGAAATCAACAACAGTTCAAAGTTAAATACCTGGGCACTTGGAACTCGGGACTTGGAACGTATGTTTGACACTGACTACATCGGCATCGCGGCTATTGGCACCATTGCAGATTTGGTCCCGTTGCAGGGAGCTTCTCGATCTATCGCCTTTCATGGACTTAAGGCGCTCACCAGTACAAGCCGGCCCGGGCTTGTGGCCCTAAAAAAAGTAGCAGACCATATTGGAAAAACGGTCACGACCTATGAGGTAGGATTCCTACTTGCGCCACGCATTAATGCATCGGGAAGGCTTGAAGATGCACTTGATGCGGTCAGGCTTTTGTGCACTAAAGATGCTACTAAGGCACGTTCACTTGCTGAAAAACTTAACCGTCTTAATGTTCAGCGCCAAAATATGGTGAAGGAGGCAGTGGAAGAGGCGCTTAAAATGGTCGACGCTCAGATGGATCAAGATGGCAATCTACCCAAAATTCTTTTCGTGTACCAACAACAAATCCAGACTGATGAACTAAGCATTTCCGCTTCATGGCATGAGGGTATTATTGGCCTTATTGCATCAAAAATCTGTGAAAAATATTATCGGCCCACTATTGTCCTTACCATAGCTCACGATGACACATCGCCCTTAGACAAAGCTAACCGTGAGCAAGGCCGAACTGCTCAAGATAAATCCCCGGCAAATAACGAAATAGTCGATGTCAAAATGAGCGTTTCAAACCATGACTCAACGCTGAGCGCTCAGCACTTATATAAAGCCTCTTGTCGCTCAATTCCAGGTTTTCATCTGACTGATTATTTATCGGCACACCAAAAACTGCTCGAGAAATTCGGCGGACACGAAGCGGCCGCCGGATTTTCAATAGAGGCACACAAACTCAATGAATTTATTACACAATCATATCACTATGCAGAAACGAAGATTACCGATGCAATGCTCGAGCGGACTGTTACGGCAGATTGTGAACTCCCGCTGACTGTCACCACTGCAGAACTTGCCGTAAAACTTGAGTCTATGGCGCCCTTTGGCGTTGGCAACCCCAAACCGGTGTTTGTATCTCACGGCGTTGTCCAGAATGTGCGCATTGTGGGTAAAGACGGCGCGCATGCACGCTTCATACTATCAGATAACAACAGTTCTTTTGAGCTGGTCGCCTTTGGAAAAGCAGAAGAGATTCAAAATCTTGCACAAGTTACCAAACCTCACCGGGTGGTATATACTCTTGATATGAATCGATTCTACGGATCTGAAAAAGCGCAAGGGAAGTTTGTTGCCATCGCAACATGATTCCTGCTAATTATTCCTACCATACATTCTTGCTTTGCTCCGCAGGCACATGATGATACCATGTAAAACCAATCATCCCATCACTTGGCATCACTTGGCATCTCTTCGCTCAAACAAAGTGCCCTCTGTCTCAGCGAGTGCCTTCTCACCCATAAGCGGATGGATACGTATGATCCACCCTCCGTTGGCGTGTTCGTAAAAAATGCCAAAGCTGGGCCTGCCGGGAATGTTGAGCCCCTTATTAAACACGTATTCTACTGTTTTCCCATCAACTTGGACTTGTTCACCTCCTTCAAAAATTTGGCCAAACCCCGCAGCCGTCACCCGCCATGCCGTGTCACGATGGTTGACAATATTTTTTGCAAGGCGTCGGCGGAATTCAGGCCTTGTCCTTCGCTCAAGAAGATTGGTCAAGCGAACATAGACATCGGGTTCGGTGGTTGGATCAATATCTTGTATCCATGCACGAAGCTGTTGGTCGGTTGGATGAATGCGTTTTATAGCGTCAATAGCCGTATCGGGCAGATTGTGATTTTTTTGCAATGCGCAAAGTAGGGTCTCATCTTTTCTCACTTTCCATTGCTCCCATGCGCTCTGTGATTCTTGCCAAAGCACATTCATCTTGGCAAGAAACGCATTAAGCTGCACCTGCACCTCAGCCATTGAACCTTGAGGCACACGTATCTCCCAACCCTCAGTAACGCGCATATCGAAACGATATTCCTTTTTATCCCAATGAAATGATGTTATGGTGGGAGCCTCACCGGCAGAGGCATGAAATGCATTGCCTAACTTCCGTTGCACCCATTCATCCATTATCTCGTGAAACATCGTGGCATACGGATCAACCTGTTTAAAGAGCATGTGGGGGGACACATTGTCCACATCTTCAAACCGAAACCCGCCCAGTACGGGCTCACCATGCGCAAACACCGATTTCATTTTGCCAAGTACGGTATTCACTTGAAATATTTTTTGTGCAATGGCACTTTGAATAGCATGAATATCAAGGTCTGCTTGCCCGCCCCAACCGCACGTTGCCTTCAAATACTCATATAGTTTTTGTACATCAGTCGAACTGCTCGCTTCATGCAGGAAATCATCCATGTTGAGATCTCTTCCCTGAAGTGTAAGTGCCGCACGAAAAAGAGCTTTAGCATCAAAAACTGAAGATTCTTGCAGTTGTTGAAAGTCATCTTCTCGTCTGAATGCTGTTGCCTGATCTGGCGTTTGAGCAAAGACATGGTGTAATATCAGCCTTCGCATGGCATCTATATTTGGACGAAGCGTCGTATGGATGTGGCCGGTGGGGTTAGATGCCGCACCGCCACCAACGCCCCACTGTGCTTTTAAATCTCTTGCATAGCCCAGGGCCATGGTATGCGCAATTGTCCTAACACTCTCATCATTCAGTGATATATCAATCCCTTCATCACGCATTCGTCTATTAATCTCCGGCACAATATGCTGTCTATATACACTCAACAAATATTGCTCATGCATCGCAAGATGCTCTTGGACAGATGTATAAATCTGCCTTAAAGTATTCTCAGGTATGATGATTTCACGAGTCCGATTACCCCAAGAAACCTTTATGGGATTCCCTTGGGCAGCATGCGCAAGCTGATACATATCAACGGGTGCCATGGCAAAATCCTCGGGCCCATCTCCAGTCTTCAGTCGCAGCATTGTCCAGGTGATAAGCTGGGCCGGAACATGCCCCATAGGTAGCTTGGCATCGTCAACCATAAGAGGTTCATCTCTATCTCTTTGAGGCTCATGACGAGCATCCAAAACTTTGTGCCAACTGTCACGAGACTCCTGTTCTGAAACAAAATATGGGGTGTGGGCTGAGGCCGGAAAGGTAGATGTAATAACTGCACTGACATCATCAGTGATGCGTGTTTCATTAATGGCACCTAATCTTTCGCCCTCTGTGTATATTTGGCCAAGAGCACAGTGTATGGAATTGCCTTGATCAGCACGAGTGAGCGTTTGTGGGCCTGATATTCTATCTACACTGATTATTGGCACACCGGTAACCGTCCTAACACTTGATTGTACCTGTTCATAGATGCTGCCTATCGCAGTTTCATTCCACAGTCGAGGGATCTCTTGCCAGTTTGGCATAGGGTGAGAGTGTAGCAACTATGACAAATTGCGCAAGCGCAAAATACCATACAGTATGGTGAGGTAAACTCGACTGTAATCGTTTGTCAATTATGAGTATAAATATTACTTTCTCTGCCCTCCTTTTTTCTTCAGACTGAATATCCCGCCGTGTTGTGGAGGGTTTGGTGTATCTTCAAATCCATAGGTAAATGCAAGTTGTGCTCTTCGTAATCTATGTGCGTCTGCAACCAAAGAAATTCGGGTTTCATCGATGTCCCGATTATGATTACTGCACCACCATGCAACAGCGTGCCTCATTTTATACGCTTCATGGCCATAGGGCCTGGTCTGTATTGTATCGGTTAAAAAAGCATCTTGTCCCTTGACTTGTACTTCGATGTTTGCACCACAGCCGGGAGGTCGGAAAATGGCGTTGACTACCCCTCGTTCAAGTTTTTCTTCAAATACCTCACTCAGCCAGACTGCATCAGGCCGTGATCCTCGTATTACTTGAGCATGATTTTGTGAGGAGTCAAGCACTTGTGCTTTCAACTGATTTGCATAAGCGTAACCTAGATGTTGAACTGCATTTCCTAAAAATATAACCTGGGTACGAAATATGTCATGATGGTGATCGAGTGCCCATTGCCAAAACTCAGTGCTCCCCCATCTAAGGGCTTTTGCCTCATCGGGAAGTCCATCATATTTTCCTGTCCCATCGGGCCTTCTATCATTCCAAAGCTCAAGCATCTTCCAAAATACACTGCTTCTTGTCTTCACATCAATTAATCGCTCAGTATTGATAATAATTCCTCCTTTGGCGTCTCTGGTTACTCCTGGTATATACATATCATTTGGCCCATATGATAGCGTTGGATTATCACGTTTGAGCGCATCGTATCCCTTTCGTGCAAACTCAGTATCGGTAAGCAGATGAATATTTCCACGCCCGGCAATAACTGGCTCCACATTACTCTTAAACCAATCAGCCACAGCAGCTCTATCTGCATTAAACTTATGTGGTTCACCGTATTTACTCATCACTGCGGCTCTCAAATTGCCATATGCTTCCGGCATAAATGACATCGCAATACACTCGCCTGCATACCTGCTCATTATGCTCTCGTCCAGTCCTCGTGCTACCGGCCACAGTTCTGTCAGCACCATAAGTGCCTCTCTTCTTTGATCCTGTGGTGTATGTTTAGTTTTGGGATTACTATACTTTTCATACGCCAGCGCCAAACGCACAATATTTTTTCTGTATTGATTAAGCTCCACCCCACCACCATTTCTTCCTGCGGCCGATTCATATAAGGTTGCGGGCGATCGAAATTGAGGGATATCCTCACGCACAGTGCCTCTATCTGTGTAGTCTGTTGTAAGTGTTTTGTACATGTCCCAAAAAGTTTCTGGTGTGTAGTCTTGGTTTTCACCAACCGCCTGAAACAGGCCAGCTTCTTGAGCTTGATTTGCCACACTCCTGCATCGTTCATCATCTTGACGAATCTCATAGAGCATGGATGCAAATTCATCGGCTTCTTGCGAGGATATTTTGTATTCGCGTGTAACTGTACGTACGATTGTCTCTCGGGCAACTTGCTCATTTATCGCTCCTTCTGCATTGCGATGATAATTCGCATAATCATGCATACGAATCGCTAAATGCACTAAAGGATCAGCGATTCCCATGTAGGCTAGCGCAAAATATGATGCCCTCACTCCATGCGCAACTGCCGATTCACGTATTTTACGACCTTCTTTTTTGGCAACAGTCCGAAAGGGAATATATTGTTTGTCTATATAAAATTTATCAGCTGTCTCATGTGCTCTTGCGATGTTCACGCGCATCCTGCGTACCGCTTCGTCATTCCAGCTCAGGCCTTGCATCACGTTATCAAGCTGTGAAGGTCTATTTTCATGAAGCAGGTATCTTCTCATGTCTTGACTCGTATATTCGGGAAACAGTGTATCAGACTCAATTCCCGTTCCTGCTAATTGCATCCGCCAGTTGATCATTGCATCAGTAACTGATTGCTGATCATGTTTTGGTTTAAAAACTTCAAAGGCAAACATAGGTAGTCAAAAAAAATCCCCGCTAATATTCGACGAGGGTGGATTTCAATTGTGAAATTGTCACCCCGCCATACTTCCAATATGAAGCAAAGCGAGATTTTCGTACAATTGTGTCGTTATCCAATTCATGATGATTAATAATCTTATACAATTCGTTATTATCATGTATCAACATAGCTTCCCTCATTTCATTTACTTATCTTAATTCCCGATTCGTAAGTTGCCCCTGTTGATCGATCCACTACTTCAACTGGTTGATAAGTTCGATATCCATTGGGATCGTTAGGAATATTTTTGACTGAATATCTACCCGGACCTCGATTCGGTTGATGGGTGGCGCATACTATTTGAGAATAATGGTTATTATTTAATTTAATTCCACCTTCTTGAGAGATGTCGATTCTCCCCCTTCGCGCTCCTCTCCAATGTGCACGAGGTTCACCAGGATTGTTTGTAAACAGAGTCATCCTTCCTATTCGGCTAATTGCTATCGTGTTTTCAAATATACTCATGATGTGCACTGATTTATATTTCAATGCATATTATAGGTTATGATGTATCATTAGTCCAGCTCAATTACGCACAATAAACACAATCAAGTATAATAATGAAGACAAATTTCATTAAATCTAAATATATGGCAAACACCTTCACTGCGACTTTGAACCGCGTCATAAGCTCCGGATTACTTCACCACATCGACAGGACAGTCATGATGCGTGGGTGGCTGTATAAGGTGCGCAAAATGGGAGGGCTCGCATTTGTGGTACTTCGCGACCGCGGAGGCCTGGTGCAAATGGTGATTGATAAAAAAGATGAGATGGACAAGCTTGAAGGGCTCTATAACGGCACCGTCATGCGAGTTGAGGGAAAAGTTAAGGCTGAGCCACGTGCCCCCGGCGGTGTTGAGCTTTTTGACACGAAAATCACTGTTGAAGTTCCGGTAGCCCATGTACCTCCCGTTGAGGTTGATAAGAAATTTGAACACAAACCCGAAACCCTCGAGACACTTTTTGATCACAAAGTCGTCATGCTTCGAAACATGCGCGAACAAGCTATCTTTCGTATACAGGCTGAGGTCAAGGAGGGCCTTCGCAGATACCTCAAATCCCAAGACTTCGTGGAGTTTAACTCCCCCAAACTCTTGCCCGGCGCAACAGAAGGAGGAGCGGAAGTGTTTAAGCTTGACTACTTTGGTCAAGAGGCAACCCTCGCACAATCTGCCCAATTTTACAAGCAAATCATGGTGGGCGTGTTTGAGCGGGCATTTGAAATAAACCCCACCTATCGTGCCGAGCCCTCTGCCACCACACGCCACATGAGTGAATTCATGCACATTGATGCAGAGATGGGATTTGTGGAGTTTGAAGAATTGCTCCAGCTTGTTGCAACGATGGTAAATAGCACAGTTGAATACACATGGGCGAGCGCATCGGAAGGGCTTGGTGTATGGCAAGCCAAAAAGCCCGTGCTCCCCGCATCATATCCCGCGCTTTCACTTGAAAAAATTCATGCCCTCTACTCTGAGAAAAACCCTGATGACACCCGTGGAGAGAAAGATTTGCGGCCCGATGAAGAGCGCTTCATCTGTGAGTACAGTGCAAAACATCTTGGGTCTGAAGCAGTGTTTGTGGTAGATTGGCCTCGTGATGGCGCAAAGTTTTATCATCGCCACAAAGCCGATGATCCCAACATATTTGAGCGTTTTGACTTACTCTTTCGAGGAGTTGAGATTGCAACGGGCAGCATGCGAGAGCACCGGTATGACAAATTGTGCGAACAACTCAAGACCATGGCAGGAGGTGACCCTGACTCTGAGGGGTTCAGGCACTATATGTCTGCATTCAAATATGGCATGCCACCCCATGGCGGGTTTGGTATGGGGCTGGAGCGCCTAACCCAAAAAATCATTGGGCTCTCAAATGTGAAGGAAGCGGCGCTATTCCCCAGAGACATGAATAGGCTCGCACCATAAGCCAAACACTTTCTGAGAACGCGATGACTATTAATACATGGTATCCACTTCATTCACCACCAAATCCGGCAAAACCGCCACCGTCCGCTCCTCAAGCGCCCACGATTATGTGATTGCACGGGAATTTATCAATACCGCATCAGCCGAAGACACCTATCTCACCTTCTCCGGAGAACAACTTACTGATGGTGAAGAGCGTGCGTATTTGGCAGATTGTGATATGCGTATCGCCGCCGGTGATTTAGTTAAACTTTTTTGTTTTATTGATGGAGTGCTCGTGGGGGATATCACGATAGGGCGTGATATCAAAGGCAGAAGGCGCTCCTATCATTGCGCAACACTGGGCATTGTGGTGCATCACGCATATCGAGGTGATGGCATCGGCAAAGCATTAATCCGCATTGCGCTTGAGGAGGCAAAGCAGAAAATCACCGGTTTGCGCATAGTGACGTTATGGTATCTGGAGCCTAATCAGAATGCCAAGATGCTCTATGAATCGTGTGGATTTAAGGAGTGTGGGCGGGTGCCCGGAGGTATGTGGTATCGTGATACATATGTGGACCATGTACATATGATGATGCGTGTATAATGAGCAATACGCACATGAATTTATTTCTCGCCTCAAAAATTGATCAAACGATTGATCTGCTTATCCGCGAGTACAACATGAACCCGGCGAATGTGCCAACCGCCTTTATCCCCACCGCGCAAAATTGCTTTACGTCACCGCCTCCGGTTGAAGAGCGAAGAAGTTATCAATGCCTGGTACAGCGTGGGTTTCCCATCCACATTATTGACATTGAAAAAGAGCAGGAGGCTTCGCTTCTGCATAAATTGTTACCCATCAAGCTCATTGTTGTTGGGGGAGGCAACACCTATTATCTCCTTTACCATATGAAGCGCAGCGGGCTTCACAGAGTTCTTGCCTCACTGATCCCCAAAGGCCTCATTTATGCCGGTTCAAGCGCCGGCAGTTGTGTGTGTTCACCTGATGTTACGTACATCAGACATCATGACGATCCAACCGCCGCATCCGCTCTCTCAGATTTTCAGGGTATGGGCTTTGTTGATTTTGAGATATATCCTCACTGCATCGAAAGCCAGTATGAAGCCGATTATACCGGTGAATTTCTTACCGAAACACTTAAGTCAAACACCAAAAAAGTGTTCTTGCGCGATCATCAGGCGATTGTGGTCAAAAACGACTGGTGCAAGCTGGTGTCTGTTTGACTCTGCATGAAGCTGCTGTAGAATGAACACGTGAAACCACGCTACATCATTCTGCTTATCTGCGCCACACTTGCGGGACTGTTTTATCCCGGCAACCATTATTTGTATCATCTGGAGCTTGCACACCCTGAAGCATTTGCCCAGCCTGCCCGCATGCCCGACCTACCCTACCCTATTCCTGCGGTCAAAGAAGGTGCACCAAGCCCCGTGGTGAATGCAGAGGGTGTGTATATTGTTGAACGTAAAACCTACACCACGGTGTTTGAGAAAAACCCTGATATGCAGCTGTATCCTGCATCAACAACCAAAATGCTCACGGCACTGGCGACTGTTGACATCATGCGCTCATCAGATATTTTGACGGTCAAGGTGGCCACACCTGAAGGGCAGATTATGAACCTTATACCCGGTGAGCGGATGACCGTTGAAAACCTGCTCTATGGCATACTGGTCCATTCAGCCAACGATGCCGCATATGTCCTGGCGCACTATCGAGATGACTATGACGGGTTCATCCGCCATATGAATTTAATTGCGGAGCGCATAGGCATGAAAAACAGCGTATTCAAAAACCCTGCGGGGCTTGATGAAGAAGGGCAACGCTCAACCCCCCGTGATCTGGCACTTGCAGCACGAGCTCTTCTGGAGCATCCCATCTTGCGCAAAATGGTATCGGTGCGCGAAATAACCGTGATGGATGAGGACTATCGCATTAGTCACCCACTCAAAAATGTGAATGAACTCTTAGGCTCGGTTGAGGGGCTGGGCGGCATCAAAACAGGCTACACAGAAGCCGCAGGACAAAACCTTGTCAGCTATTTTAAAACCCCCTATACCGGACATGAATATATCATTGTGGTCATGAAAAGTTCTGATCGCTTTTTTGACACCCAAACGCTCACCGAGTGGATTACGTATAACATAGAGTATCTTGATCCGTAGCGAGAGGCTCCTCGTCCTAATTCCTCCACTACATACGCGACACACTGTAATAACCTCATGGTTACTTGTATAGCTCACCAAACACCCTTTTCAGAAAGCGTTGAGAGTCCGTCCAGAAAATATGTACTCTTTATAAGCAGAGTATGAATCAGAGGACTCTCACCGAGTGAGTTTTGCAGAAGCCATAGATGTATCTTCAATGCTCAAATGCAGACGAACGTCTTTTTTGAAAAGGGTGTGGTGAGCGGTGTATGTACGTGCATTGAGCGTAGCGTATGTACGCATGATTGTCACGAGAGTCTTGGGAGAATGGACCACCTTGACACACAAAGCAATTCGTTCTATGCTAATTCTGCAAAGAGTGAGTTACTAATTTAAACTTCTTCTTATGCGAACATCGACAATGAGTTTCAGTTTCTTGTGTATGGCCTATGTCCTTCTGGCGGGGCCACTGGTGCATACCCTTAATGCTGAAATGAACACAGAATCTGCAACCAATCCCAAAGTTACTGCAGTTCAAAATATGCGCAAAGAAATTCAACAAGAACGTGAACGACTTATGCAAGAAAACAGAGAAAAGCGTATGGAAGTGATTGAGGAAAACAAGATGGAGCGACAAGAATTCCGTAACAAAACGAAAGAGACGCTCAAAGGCTTAAGCCCGGCGCAACGCAAAGAAGCAATGCCAACAATAGTGCAAGAGCGCAAAGACATGGTGCAGGAAAACATACGTGAACGCAAGGAAGTCCGTCAAGGCATTGTGTCATCGCTTCAATCATTTCGGGCTTCTGTGCAGGAGAGATGGCAAAACCTATTTTCCTCCCTATTTGGTAAGAAATAAAAGAGTGATTGTGCTGACCACTTAGTCGCCATTGTTGCTGGTGAGCACATTCTTATTTTCGTCACAAGATTATGGCCGCCCCAAGTCCCGCGAGGGCAATGCATGATGCGCTTACAAAGAACTTGAGGGAAAATTCACGGCTCCCTTGTAAAAATGCATAGGTAGATTTGGACATAAGGTTGACCGCATTGGCTGCAGCAATAACAAGTATTCCTGTTTCAGCAGTGACTGTCTTGCCCACCAATTCAGCGGTGTTGATGATTACCGCATCAAGCCCAGTAAGTGAAGCGATCATATTACCCGCGACAAATCCCCCATCACCAAACAGCATCAGCGCAATCTTTGTGCTTAGCTTTATCACCATAAACAATGCAGCAAACTTTAATGCAGGGCCCAATGAGAATATACTATTGCGCTCAAGAACCGATTTGGTTTCCGTCATCGGATCAACTTTTTTGCTTCGGTTCAAGGCAAAATACGAACCGGTCGCTAAGGCAACGCCAATAATGACCAGGATAAATGCCGTTTGTTGGGTGAGGAATAAACTATTGACCGTAGCCAAAAGCACAAACATCTGAAGAAAGCTCGACATATTGGAATACAACGCCGCGGCAACCAATTGGTTCACATTATGTGAAGTTTTGCTTTGTAGGGCCAATGATTGGGTGGTTGATGTGGATGAGATAAAGCCGCCCACAACACTGGTAAGTATCCATCCTCCTTTTTGGCCTACTGTTTTCTCAAGGATATACCCCACAATATCGATACCGGTGATAAGCACCACCACACGCCACACACCCGAAGGGTTAAAAAGTTCAAGTGTCATAAGACTCATTGAATTGAGGCCGTATGCATCAAGTAGCGTTGAAATAAACGGAATATCAGCGAGAGTTACCCCTCTATTAGGTAGGAAAGGAAAGATGACTAAAGCGATAATTGCAAAACTCACAAAACCTCGAAACTCATATTCTTTGATGCGATGCACAAATCCTTTTATCGTTTGCTTTGAAGACAAAATGAGAATCAGACACACCACCATGGCTATGGTCAGATCCATTGGAAATATTTCCTGGCCGATGATTATGCCAATCAGATAGCTCCACACGACAGCGATATCTGTTGTAAGCCCATTGTCTTTGGTAAACAGACTCCCAATGATGTAATAGCACATCACAAGAACCAAAAATGCCACTGACACAAGAAGATATGTGCTGAAATAATCAACCATAAGCAGCCCTGCGGTAGTGCCTAAGGTTGTGATAAGGGCATAGGTGCGAACACCCAAGCTTCCAACCCCAGATGTAGGTGTTTTATCAGTCTGACGCTCATACGATTCACGCTCCAGCCCAATTGCAAACCCAATAAGCAGCGATATGATGAGCTTTATGGGGATAGAGAGTTCCATAGAGATTTCTGACAAAGATATAATTCGAAAAAATTCATTTCACATACACCTATCATCGTTGTTTCCGTATTATTGGGGTGACTTCGGGCTCAATTTCTTGAATGATGGCGGCGTACTTTCTCGGGTTTGAAATATCCGACAAATACAGATCTTCTTTCAGAACCGGATTAAACAATTTTATGGTTCCATAGTTAAATATCTTGCCAAAAATCCCTTGAAGCACCGACATAGACTGTAAATTGGCAAGCTCATAAGTACCTGAATATGTTGCTATAACGCCTTTTTTTACAATGACTTCTTTGGGATTAAGCACATAGTAGGTGTTGACCCACTGTAATACAAACATGACAATAAGATACACCCCCACAAACTGCATAATCACCAGCTCAACAGTAAAGAAAATTCCAGGTATCTCATATTCGAGAATTCCGGCTATCCACAAGCTTACAAATCGAATACTCAAGTGTGCAACAAGAACCAGTATCTCGACAAACACTATTTGGGCAACGAGCAACACCGGTGTTTTCCTGACAGTGTACGAATAGCTATTTTGGTGAATTTTTTGTTCTTCCATAATTTTGACACAGCCAATCACGCAAATCAAAGTTGATAAAAGATGTGACAAAACTAGTGTAGATGCCACATATTCGGCACGTTGTACAACTGGCTCGCACTGAGCTTGTCGAAATGTCCAGAGGGGAGGATTCGAACCTCCGTAGGGAAATTCCCGACAGATTTACAGTCTGTTGCGATTGGCCACTCCGCCACCTCTGGTTAAATAGATACAAAGTCCCTCATGTTTCATCGATGCCAAGAGAAAAAATATCACGCACTTCGCACAAATTCCCAACATAGTTATATTGATTCTAGTAGTCAAAACAGCAAATGGGTGCCTAGACTTTCACTCGTTGGTACGCTAATATTATACCATGACGCTTACTGAGTTCGCATATTATTTGCGCAAATATTCACCGCTTGCTGTGCTTTTTGTAATCGTCATCCTCATATTTTTCCTAACCTTCAAAATCGTTGAAATTGCACGCCCTGAGGCTCCTGTGTCTGTTGCCCCCACCCCAACCCCGGCATTTGGTCAACTCCCTGCGATCACCATAGCAAGCGCACGCGCGCTCCCCCAATCTATGGAATATGTGATGGAAACACTTGAGGGAGTTCCGCTTACCGCAACATCCTCCGCGCACATTTTTTTTGTTCCGAAACAAACACCTAATTTGGGATTTCGGGAAAAAGCTAATGTAATTGCAAAAGCCCTGCAATTTGATGTAGAGGTAATGACCTCCCGATTAAACCCAGATGATGAAACGTTCACGCTCGTAGATCGTGCCAAACGGCTCATTGTGCATATCGACAATTTCAACTTTACATACGCTCAAGAGCTCGACTCCACCGTCAATGATTATTTGGCGTCAATGGTGATGCCCGATGAACAAGTCATTAAGAGCAAAGCGCAAGATATCATGCGTAAGCTCAATCGATATCCCCCTGCGCTCGCCCAAGCCACACATGTTATCACCTACATCGCCTATCGGGTGGACACCGAAACAGGCGGAAGTGTTGCACAAATCGTGCGTAGCCCCCAAGAAGCAAACATGGTGCATGTCGATTTTTTCCTTCCTCCCATTCACAATGTCGAAGTGGTCACCGAAGATTTCATCAGCTCACCCAACCGAGTTGTCTTTATCCCTCAGCGCACGAACGATGATTTCGTGATTAAAGCTCAGGTTGCTGTGTATGAACATTCAGAAGTGCAAAGCAGTGTGTATCCGCTCAAGACGGGCGATCAGGTGTTTGCGGATTTACAAGCCGGCAAGGGGTTGCTCATTCAAGGTTTTGATAAAATTGGGGGCAAGAAAAGGGTGGGTATTAGAAAGATGTATCTTGCGTATCTTGCACCATCAGTTTATGCTCCTTATTTGCAACCGATTTATGTGTTTATAGGTGATGATGATTTTGTGGCATATGTCCCGGCCGTATTAGACTCGTGGATACAACCACTTCAAACACCAGACCCCATCCCTCCGACCAACCCTCCCGAAAGACCACCAACACAACCTCCTACTCCAACGGTTGTTAAGGCAACCGCAGAACCAACTGCCATCCCTACAGAAACACAAGATATCCCTACCTCAGTCCCCATCCCCATACGCCGCTGATCCGACGGACGCTTGAGATACCAAGACTCCCATGCTATGCTACGGCCTGATGGCCGCATCACACCAGAAAAAACATCATACAGTTGTCACATGGGTTCGCCATCACTACGCATGGTTTGTGTTTGGCGCACTGGTGACCATTGGAATGTATCTGCGATTTTGGAACTTTGAATATGCTTTCGAATATGGATGGGATCAGGCGCGCGATGCCTGGAAAATCAGAGATATCCTTGGAGGAACGTTTGTCCTCGATGGCCCACGCACCGGTGTGGGTAGTTTCTTTTTGGGCCCGTTATGGTTTTATTACCTGGCACCCTTTTATCATCTCACCAAACTTGACCCTATCGGTGCAATGTGGGGAAATATCGTGGTAAATATCGGCAATTTCTTTATCTTCTTCCTCGTCAGCAAACGTATCTGGGGAGAAAAATTCGCGCTGCTTGCGACATACATCTTTGCGGTGAATGGGTATCTTATAGATATAACCAAAACCCCATGGAATGTGTCGCCCGTATTTGGAGTGAGTGCACTTATATTCTATTGCATTCATGAAATCGTCATGCGAGAAAAGTATAAGCTGGTGTTTCCGCTTGCCTTCCTGACGGGGCTTTTTACTCAATTGCATTTTGCGGTAGTGTTTTTGCCTCCCATTATTCTTCTCTCTTTTATTTTTGTAAAACGCAAATGGCATCTTATTACAATGAGTGTGGCAAGTCTGCCGCTCTTTCTGGTTTGGTTTGTGCCCCTCATATTTCTTGATATGCAGTGGAAGGGCGACAATACGAGCTGGTTTCAGCGATTTCTAAGCGAATACATCATCGATGGGTTTTATGTGCGATTTTTCTTGTTCCGCATACACGATGCATTCGTGCAGTTTGAGCGCGTGCTTGCAATACCGCACACGATTGCGTGGGGCAAGTTTGTTGTGCCTGTCATCTTTGCGATGGTAACGCTCAAAGTTTCTCGCACAGAGAAGATTCGCAATATCCTCATGGGGCTGTGGTTTCTGGTGCCGGCATGTGTGTATACGCTGTATTCCGGGACTACTTCTGAGTACTATGTCCTTTTGAATGCGCCCATAGCGATATATATCACAATATATCTCGCACAAAAACTATGGCGATCTTCTTTGAAACTCCGACATGTTTTCATTCTCATTGGTATCGTAGTTATTGCATTTTACACCCACCGGACATCAGCAAATCATTGGATAAAACCAACGGAGGGAGGGCTCGCCAGACAAAAATCCGAAACACGCAAATGCATCGAGGGTGGATGTGTGAAGGAATACAATCTCGGATTTATCGACTCATATCTCTACAGCACGTGGACCGATCCAAAGTATATAGACTATCCGAAACAATGAAAAGCCGCGCCCGAAGGCGCGGCTTACTACATTTCCTCTTCACGATGTATTAATACATCCCGTCCATACCGCCCATTCCACCGGGGCCGGCCGGAACATCTTTCTTCTTCTCAGGAATATCGGTGACCAAACACTCGGTGGTGAGCATGGTCATGGCGACTGATGCGGCGTTTTGCAGCGAACTGCGCACCACTTTGGCAGGATCCACAATACCTTTTTTAAACATACTGCCAAACTCAAGCGTCACCGCATCAAATCCAAAGTCAATGTCTTTTGCATCTTCCATCTTTGCAAGCGCAACGCCTGGCTCAAGACCGGAATTAAGCGCCAATGCCTTCACCGGCTCGGAGAGTGCATGATAGACAATATCTATGCCCAATTTCTCTTCCTCCGTCTGCGCTTTGGATTTCAAATCCACAAGAACTTGTCGGGCATGAAGCAGTGTGGTACCACCACCTGCAACAATACCTTCCTCAAGTGCTGCTTTGGTTGCGGCAACCGCATCGATGACGCGCTCCTTCTTCTCTTTCATTTCAACTTCTGTTGCTGCGCCAACTTTTATCACTGCAACACCCCCGGTAAGCTTCGCCAAACGCTCCTGAAGCTTTTCCTTGTCAAAGTCAGATGTTGATGCCTCAATCTCATTGCGGATTTGTGCAACACGTCCATCAATGGATGATTTTTCACCCTTCCCACCAATGATACGCGTGTTGTCTTTATCTGCCCACACGCTGTCTGCGCGTCCGCAATCGGCGACCTCGACATTTTCAAGTTTCTTGCCGAAATCTTCAGTCACAACCGTTCCGCCGGTCAACACGGCAATATCTTGGAGCATCGCTTTGCGCCTGTCTCCAAATCCAGGAGCTTTCACAATCAGCACATTGAGCACTCCACGCATTTTGTTGACGACCAATGTGGCCAATGCTTCACCGTCCACATCATCAGCAACGATGACGAGGTTTTTGGATACTTTTACAAACTTCTCCAAAAACGGCAACAGATCAGAGATTGCACTGATTTTTTTATCAGTAATCAATATGTATGGCTCTTGGATTTCAGCAACCATTTTGTCGGGGTTGGTGACAAAATATGGTGATGCATATCCCTTATCAAACTCCATACCTTCTTTGTGCTCAATCTCCATAACGAGTGACTTGCCTTCCTCAACAGTCACCACGCCATCTTTGCCAACTTTTGCGATAGCATCGGCGATAAGCTGGCCAATGGTGGCATCTGCTGCAGAAATGGTTGCGACTTGTGCGACTTCATCACCTTTCACCGGCTTTGCCATTTTTTGAATTTGTGCAACAACCGTTTCGACTGCTTTCTCAATGCCATGTTTCATCATCATGGGGTTTGCACCTGCGGTGACATTGCGCAGTCCTGTGTTGACAATAGCTTGTGCGATGAGTGTTGAGGTGGTTGTTCCATCTCCGGCAACATCATTTGTCTTTGAAGCGGCTTCTTTGACCATCTGTGCACCCATATTCTCAAACGCGTCAGGGAGCTCAATATCTTTTGCGACCGTCACCCCATCATGCACGACGTTGGGGGCGCCCCATTTTTTATCAAGCGCCACATTGCGCCCACGGGGGCCAAGTGTAGTAATAACAGCCTGAGCGAGAGTGTTTACGCCGGCTGCGAGTTTCTGTCTGGCATCATTGCCAAAAAGCATTTGTTTTGCCATAAGGATCTAAAATTAAATGTTAATGATATATCTGTGTTAGCCAACTATTGCCATCACATCTTTTTGCTCCATGAGCATGTATTCCACACCGTCTACTTTAATTTCATTTCCTCCCCATTTTTTATAGACCACTTTGTCTCCTACTTTCACAATCATTTTATTGTCGCGCCCATCCTCACTGCCGAATCCGGGCCCAACCGCCAGAACTTCACCCATCTGCGACTGTTTTTCCTGCGCAGTATCGGGGATAACAATGCCCGATGCAGTCTTGGTCTCTGCCTGCAACGGCTTAATCAGAACATACGAAAACAATGGCTGTATTTTGGTTTGTGCCATAGTGTTACTTGAAATAAACTGTTAATAAACAAATCAGAATTAAGCAGATAATAGCGTAGAGTGCTAACGTTGTCAAGTGGGATGTGCGAGTGCTAATTAGGAAATATTTTCACACTCGTGGTTGATGTGAGTACGCAAATGTACTACACTACTACAGACACTATCAAACTCTATGAACCCCCTCGCTGGCACCATCAAAAAGCTTCAAGACATGATCGTGGCTCATCCCGATGTGCCGGAGGCCCTCAAAATGCGTGGATTTGAGCAGCTTGCGCGTGCCGCGCTTTCGATGCAATACGGAGGCAATGGGGCGAGTTTTGAAATCGTGGAAAAATACATTGAGTTTATGTGTCAGCTCCCGTGGAACGTTGAATCTGCAGATAATCTAGACATCGCGAAAGCCCACCAAGTCATTGATTCCAAACATTATGGACTTCCCAAAGTGAAAGAGCGCATGATGGAGTATTTGGCATCAGTAATACTCGTCAAAAAAGAAAACCCCCGCGCCATATTTCGTGCCCCCTCCCTTTTATTTGTAGGGCTTGCCGGCACCGGCAAAACCACCTTTGCTCATATCATTGCAGAAACGCTGGGGAGAAAATCGTATCTTATTCCCTTTGGGGGGTTGTCGCAAGCACTAGATTTACGCGGCTACAGCAAGACAAGTCCCTATGCCCAGCCCGGCCTTATCCTGAAGGCGCTTGCCCACTGTGGCTCTCGCAACCCCGTCATTATTCTCGATGAGCTTGATCGCGGCCATGGGAATGATGGTGCCGGCATTATGGGAGCACTTCTTGAAATACTTGATCATAACCAAAATGCGACATTCACCGACTATTTCCTCGATTATCCATTCAACCTCTCGCAAGTCATGTTTATCGGCACCGCAAACAACACCCGCGAGATTTCAACTGCGGTGCTTGACCGCATGGAAATTATTGAGATGCCCACCTACAACGATCAAGAAAAAATTGCTATTGGTAAAACATATGTACTCCCCCGCGAAGCACAAGAAGCCGGACTTAAATCCGAACAGCTCGTCATTGATGATGACGTGTGGCCAAAGCTCGTGCGCCCACTTGGGTTTGAGCCAGGCATCCGAAGCCTTGAGCGGCTCATCGAGAGTGTGGTGCGCAAGGTGGCACTTCATATTGTGTCCCACGATTATGACTCTGTGCGCATCACCACTGAAAACATGTACAACTATGTTGACATGACCTTTGCATCAAATTCATAGTCCTGACACTTACCCACCCAATGCTTCAACTGTTTGATAAAATTGCCTGATTGAGTAAAAACTGTGGTCCGTTGGCGAAGTGGAAACGCGGGAGTCTGCAAAACTTCTATGCGCCGGTTCGATTCCGGCACGGACCTCATAGATATCCTCTCTACCTCTGCGCTTGGTGACTACAACTTCTCCACGAACATTATCCT
>JAKQDR010000202.1 GCA_029573715.1 bacterium
CAATAAGGGATACGAGCATGGCTAACCAATTTGAGTTTATCGGTGATGACTCACTTTTTTCCAACGATCAATCCGACGGAGACGATACAGATAATAAAAAAGCGAATAAGAATGAAGTAAGTTGTTTAGGCAAGTCGTTCCCAGACGACGAAGCGCGGCGTGCCTATTTTACCGAAGAGCTGCGAAAGAAGCTCAAAGATCCGAAATTTCGCAAGATCGAAGGCTTTCCGTTAGGTTCTGATGAGGATATTTTGGCGCTCTCAGATCCACCCTACTACACAGCGTGTCCTAATCCATGGATTGATGAGTTTGTAAGAACATGGGAAGAAGAAAAACCGCCAAAACCAGATGGGTATGTGTACCACCGTGAGCCTTTTGCAGCAGATGTGAGCGAAGGGAAAAACGACCCAATTTACAACGCACATTCCTACCATACAAAAGTGCCCCACAAAGCGATTATGCGCTATATCCTTTACTATACCGAGCCTGACGATATCGTCTTCGATGGATTCTGTGGAACAGGCATGACTGGCGTTGCCGCGCAGTTATGTGGCGATAAGGCGACCGTAGAATCCCTTGGCTATAAGGTCGATAATGATGGCACGATTTTAGAACAAGCCATAGATGAGCATGGTAGGAAAGTTTGGCAACCATTCTCCAAACTTGGAGCACGAAAAGCGGTGTTGAACGATCTCTCGCCGGCAGCCACTTTTATTGCGTACAACTACAATACACCGGTAGATATGCAAGCGTTTGAGCGCGAAGCAAAGCGCATCCTTAAAGAAGTCGAAGACGAATGCGGCTGGATGTACGAGACTACCCATACCGACGGAAAAACCAAAGGCAAGATTAACTATACGGTGTGGTCCGATGTCTTTGTGTGCCCCGATTGCATGCAGGAAGTAATCTTTTGGGATGCCGCAGTGGACAAGGAAGCGGGAGTAGTCAAGGACGAATTCCCTTGTCCGAATTGTGGTGCAAGGTTGAACAAACGGCGTATGCAGCGTGCGTGGGTGAGCAAATACGACAGCGCCATCAAAGAAACAGTGCGGCAGGCAAAGCAGCTTCCTGTGCTGATCAATTACACAGTTGGCACAACTCGTGCAGAAAAGAAACCTGATGACTTTGACCTAGCGCTGATTGAAAAAATAGAAGAGAGTGAAATTCCATATTGGTTTCCGACGAGTCCGATTCCTAAAGGAGACAAGACAGGCGAACCTCTGAGAATTGGGATTACCCATGTACATCATTTCTACACGAAGAG
>JAKQDR010000263.1 GCA_029573715.1 bacterium
AAAAGAGGCGAAACAAACGCGTCTTCTCCTCACTGGGGCTATTGCAGTTACTGTAATTGTGGTGGTTTTACTTGGCTATGTTCTCATTGATAGATTTGTGATTACTCCAAACAAAGTAATTGCTACGGTCGGGGAAAAAACCATTAAAGTCCGCGAGTTTGAACCCATGGTCAAATACACCCGGTTGAATATGATTAATCAAGCCAATAATTACTACTATTACTATCAAATGTTTGGCAGCTATGGTGAGTCATTCCTCACGAGTGCACAGAATTTGGTTATTTCTCTCAATAACCCAACATCCATTGGTGAACAGGTTCTAAACACAATGATTGAGGATATCTTAATTGAGGAAGAAGCAGCCAAACGCGGAATCACTGTCACGGACGATGAGCTTGCCCAAGCAATGCAAGAAGCTTTTAACTTCTATCCTAATGGGACGCCAACACCAACCATTACACCCACCCCTGTAAACACACCCACGATGTCCCTCACTGAAATAGCGATTATTCAACCCACCGACACACCTACGCCCCTTCCGACCGCAACAAGTACTCCAGAAGGTTGGGAACCCACTAACCCATCAACACCAACACTAGCACCCACGGCAACTTCTGAACCTGTTCCAACTGACGCGACCCCAACTGTAGAGCCGACTGCGACCAGTGTGCCAACGATCACACCTACCCCAACAGTCTACACCACACAGGTTTTTGGTAGTAACCTCAAAGAATATCAAGACAATTTAAAAAGTTATGGTATTCCAACGGATGTAATCGAGAAATCAGTGCGAGCGCAGCTGCTGCGTGATAAAGTCAAAGAAGCAATCACAGCGGATCTTGAGCCTAAACAATTGCAGGTGCACGCCCGGCATATATTAGTCGCTACGGAATCCGAAGCAAATACCGTACTTGAATTACTCAAAAATGGTGAAGATTGGAATAATTTAGCCTCTAACTACTCCACAGACACCGCCACCAAAGATAACGGCGGCGACTTGGGCTGGTTTGGAAAAGGCCAAATGGTAGCTGAATTTGAAGAAGCTGCCTTCGCCTTGGAGCCAGGGCAAGTGAGTGACCCTGTCAAGACTGAAT
>JAKQDR010000273.1 GCA_029573715.1 bacterium
AAAACGGTTCTAAGCGAATCGTTTTTGGTTATTATGGTGGAAAATACTCTCATTTAGACTGGTTATTACCATTATTACCACGGTGCCATCACTATGTAGAACCATTTGCGGGCAGCGCGGCAGTCCTGCTCAATAGAGAACCTTCTCCAGTAGAAACATATAATGATCTTGATGGTGAAATCACGAACTTTTTCAAGGTGTTACGAGACAACTCTGACGAATTGATCCGAGAGATTGGTCTTACACCTTTTTCGCGGCAGGAGTTTGCAATTGCCTGTGAAATTGACCCATCGTTATCCAACCTGGAACGTGCGCGTCGCTTTTACGTGAGGGCCAGACAGGTTCGCACAGGACTTGCATTAACGGCTACTGTGGGGCGCTGGGCAAATTGTAAGAATACCAGTCGGGCAGGAATGGGGGGGGCGGTGAGCAGATGGTTGGGTGCTGTTCGCGATCTTCCAGAAATTGCAGAACGGCTTTTGAGGGTACAAATTGAAAATCGCCCTGCGATTGATGTTATCCAATTGTACGACGCCCCTACAACCTTATTCTATTGCGACCCGCCATATGTTCACTCTACGCGAGGCGATGCCAGTGCATACGGCTTTGAAATGACAGATGACGAACACAGAAGGTTGGCCCAAGTATTAAATAGCGTCGAGGGCATGGTTGCTATTTCAAACTATGATTGTGACCTGATGAATGAGATTTATCCAGAGCCAAAATGGCACAAAACATTTGGGGATGAAAAGACCATCCATTCAACCAAGGACACAAGGACTGAAGTGTTGTGGACTAGCTATGATCCACAGGGTGTTTTTCAACATCAGATGTTCTGGATAATGGAGGAGACAGTGACTACACCAGTAACAATTTTGGACAATCTATTAACTAGGGTAAAAGGCGATTTGGGTAGTCCTGCTGTTAAAGAGCAAATCATTCAGAGACGCGTGGAGTTTGTTACGAGGCAAATCGCAAACCGGGCATGCACTCGTTTACTTATGTCCTGTATGTTAGCGAAACTTGATAGGCCAGCTATTGATGTGAGAAAACCATATACTGAAATTGGTACTGACGATGCATTTTCTGGCCGAACATATGACGAACGATTTATTAACCATTTTATTAATTCAAACCAACTGCCCGTAAACAACACAACTGCATATCTAACCCCAGCGTTCAGAAATATTGACAAGCCACTGACCACTGACGTTGAGCTTGTTGGTCGTCCGCGGGAACTGTATAAGGCGACGTTACAAGTTTTGGATGATGTTCAGTCCGGCAAAGTCGCGGCAGATGATGTTTTGACAGAAATTATTCGTGTTTTATTGATAATGCGTGACGAAAAACGCTCCCGTATGGATACATTGTTAGCCGGCTTACAGAAGCCAGATGATGCGCTTCCTCTATCATCAGAGGATATTGTTACGCTAGTCGAACAACATCTCAAAGCAAAACACTCTAGCCGTCTACCAGTTCTTGTTGTCGCAGCAGCCTACCGATCTGTATCGACAAAACTCGGTGAAAGAATACTGCCGTTAAATAGCCATAACGCGGCAGATTACCAGACTGGCTCCTATGGAGATATTGAGGTTAGACTTGAAAACGACGACAAGATTGTGACTGTTTACGAGATGAAGGCAAAAAGAGTCACGATAGATGATATTGATACGGCTCTCGAAAAAATAGCACGAGCCGAATGTAAATTGCATAATTATATTTTCGTCACTACTGATGTGATTGATGCTACGGTTCAGGATTATGCCCGGTCAGTGTATGACAAGACATGTGGGACGGAGATAGCGATTCTTGACTGCATAGGCTTTATTCGTCACTTCCTTCACTTGTTCCATCGTTCGCGTATGAAATTC
>JAKQDR010000277.1 GCA_029573715.1 bacterium
AATCGTTGCAAAAAAGAAGCACTGGTGTTCCCGTAAAATTATACGACTCAAAAGAAGATATTTCAAAGTTCGGGTCAGACCTTGATTTATTGGAGGACATAGCGAAGAAGTACAAAGAAGCTGGAACGTCCGTAGAATACCTTTCAAAACAGATTAACAACCTGAATATAACACAAAAGGAAAGAGACACATACAAGAGTGACCTTGATGTGGCACGGGCAGAACAAGAGTTGGCCAGGTTAGCACTTGCCCGTTATAATGCACTATATCTTGTGGAGGACAATAGGGACACAAAAGGCACCACGCCGCAAGACATTCTCCGTGACGAGATAAACATGGTAAAAGATGCCCGTGATGCGTATGAGGCATATCTGAAAACCATGACAGAGGTGCGTGCCAAACAGACGGTGGAGAGCCAGTTGAAATTTGCGGGATTGGATTTTGATATTTCGGATGCGGGGGCATACAGGGAGTATTTGCAGAATGTTTATGACAGAATAAAGAGTGACCCGAATTATGCGGCAGTAAGAACTCTTATCGAGGATATGCTCGTAAAGTTCGACATTGACAGGGTTGAGCGTGAACTGAACGCAAAACTAAGCAGAATAGCCAATAATATCGCAAAGACGCAGCGTGCAAATGACTTTTTTGAAAAGATACTCGGCATTACGGGAGACATAGAACTGTCGAAAATGCTGACCATAAAATACACTGGTGTAGAGGCAGGCGACATAGGTTACCAAATGAAGGAGCAGTTGCAGAGTGCGCTTCGTGAGGCGCTTGGCGATGAGGGGCTTGACCTTTCAGGTATGGGCATTGAGCAGATACGCGATATAGTGGATACTATTCCAGAGGGTTTATCAACGGCTGGTGATAAGTCCAAAAAATTCTTTCAGGATTTTGAGAAATACATGCAGGACGCACAAACCAGCGCATTGGAGCTTGATGAGAAGCTCCGCAAGTTGGGGCTGGATGATGCCTCTTTGTTCGGAACTGGCGTAACGCTTGACGTACAGAAAATAACACGTGATTTAAGCAACTCAAATAAGGAACTTGCACGGGAGAGGTCTCAACTTGAGGCTGAAATACTAGCAGACAAACGCGCCAAAGATAAGAAGTGGCTTGATGAGCAACTCAATAATATTGACAGGATT
>JAKQDR010000292.1 GCA_029573715.1 bacterium
CTAATTTCAATTAGTAAACATTTCTAAGCAGGTCAACAGCTTAGGCACTGGTTAAAATTTCAGTGTACATCCGATGTTTTGCTAATTAAAATACATGTATTAGTGAAACATTGGAGGTTGAATGGGTTCTGAGAAAAAAGCTCCAGTTCTGACCATGGGTCAGTTCAAGGCAGTGGTAGCCATTGCGCACACTCAAAGTCAGGGAGCGCGAAACGTCGCGCTTCTGTTCTTTTCCGTTGCTCTAGGTTTGCGTGCCAAAGAACTCAGCAAGCTGCTGGTGCGTGATGTTTTATTTCCGGACGGGCGGATTAAGGACGAAATTCTTCTGACACGCACAACAACCAAAGGCGGGAAGCAGAGATTGCTCTACCTCTCAAATACGGAGGTTCGCAGGGCACTCGGTCACTACATTAAAGAGCGACGCGGTAAAGAGGTGATTCTGAACCCAAAGAGTGCACTCTTTCTTTCGCGTAAAGGTGGGGGCTTCAGTCCCAATACGATGCAGATGCTTTTTAAGCGGCTATATCGTCAGGCGGGCATTGAAGCAGCATCAAGCCACTCTGGTCGTCGTACCTTTGCGACCGCGCTGATCGAAAAGGGCGTGGATATCAAAGCAATTTCTACGCTAATGGGTCACTCTTCGATAGCGATGACGGCGAGATACGTGGATGACAACCCTATTAAGCTCAGACGTGTTTGTGAGGACGTTGACTGCGGGGTTTAGCAGGTCGTTGGGATCGTGGAAGATGGGATTGTGTTTCTAGAACGAGTAGAAATCGTGATCAAACCAAGTTACAAAATTTTGCTTGAAGAGGATGCTCTTCTATGGCAGGCGCGTGATGTGCATGAGAATTTTAGGATGTTCAAGTATAAGTGGCGTGTGTTCACATTAGATTCGCCTTTCGAAGGCTCTGAATTTTTTATAAGAACAGATGAGGTTTCTATTGCTGAAGCGATGGCCAATGTGGAAAGGTTGGTTTCGCTTAAGCAGCCTGCCATCGTTTTCAATCGTCGAATGCCACGAAGGATTTCCCCCATGTTTTTTAATCCGCTTGCACAGCGCTGGAATGGGGTTGAATGGGCGGAGGAATATGATCTTGATATGGATGTTCCGTGGAGGGGGCATAAGTGACGGAGCGTGATAACTCGGGCCTTGATAGTGGCGGATTGTATGAAATTTTAGTTGTCAGTGATGCTGATAACGTGAATTCGCTGTCGTTGGATTTGATTGATGAACTCTTGGCTAATGGCTATGATTTTTCAGCGACGGAAATGTCCAAATTGCTAGCTTGTCTCTTAAAAGCAGATGAGTCCAATGTTAGTGCAGCTCTTGAAGCAGATGATTTTTTGAGAGCAATGCGCGAAGATGGTTTGCTTTGAGCGCAATTTCGGATCCTCCCTGATTCCATGAACAGATGAAGAGGGCAACGTTCGTTATCGAAAAATCTTAAAGGGTTTCCACTGATGGATTTTTTGGTTTTCGCCCTCGTTTTCTAGCTTGTTGACCTCATGTTGCTCCTTGTCAACAACACTAAGGAGTCAATGTGACGAAAAAGCTAGAGCTAAGTAGGTACAAGCCAAACTTCGCTGATCCGAGGGTCATAAAGCGTGTGGATACAGTCCTCGCTTTTTGTAGGCCAATGCTTCTTGAAAAGAGGGCGCGCAGGATTTCAAGTGAAGTGCTTGTCCAGCACTTCGGTGCGATGAGTTCGCGGCTGTCGATGAGGCTGCGGCATAAGCTGCTGCAGCAGGAGGATTCATACAGTGTCGGCAAATGCCCGTTTTCTTACAGTGTTAAGCGAGATGGCTACTTGGAGATGGCGGCGGCCATCGGGGTGGAGGTCGGCAGCACAACGCAGGTGGCACAGTCGCTGTTCGGGGGAATCGCTGATGGCACTGAAGTGATCACTTACAAGGAGACGACCCCAGGTCTTCGGCGGTATCATCCAGTGCAGAACCTGAGTAAGGCTATCCGTGCCCAGGTATTCAAGGGCTGGTATGACTACGACATTGAAGCGGCTGCTCCAACGCTGGTGTATGGGTTGGCTCATGACGTTCACATGCGAGTTAGCGGGGAAAGAAAAATCGTTCCGTATCCGACGGTGGCCCAGCTTGTTGACGATCGTGCGAGTGTTCGGAGTCACATCGCGCAGGTGGCTGATGTCGATCTGAAGGTGGCGAAATCGATTGTCACGGCGCTGTTTTTTGGGGCGAAGCTCATCCCTCACAGTAAGCAGGCGATTTTCAAGCTAGTCGGCGGTGACAAGTCGATCATGCAGCGGTTGGATGATGATCCGTTCTTGAAAGCTTATCGGGATGATATTTCCACTATGTGGATGATTTTACTCGGCAATAAGGAGATTCAGAGCTTGCTGGACAACCCTGATATCAGTGATGCGTTGGGGAAGATTGCGGAAAACAGGCGGCGGATGCACCTGTATTTGAGGTTGGAGAGGTTGGTGATGGATGTTGTCGTGGAAGAACTGGGGAAGTACGGTGACACTCCAGTGCTAATTCACGATGGGTTTATGGTGAAGCGTCAGGTTGATGTCAAGGCTCTGGAAATTGCGGTGTTGGAAAAGACAGGGATGTCGATTCGGTTTAGTGAGACTGTGATCGGTGTTAGTTCTGAGTGCGTGTTGGATTCTCCGGAATTCGACGTGGAAGAGCTGATTGAGCTGTCGTAATTCATCGAGGTGTGATTTTGGAGCGCTTTCGCGGATGTGAGAGCTGCTCTGAATTTCTGAGCGCTACATGTATTTTTTCTTGCGCAGATTTTTGCATGATTTTTTTCTTGTGTGTTCATGAAGTGTTGGTGAATTACGTTGTTTAATTTCCGGAGTTCAAGTTGTGTAAGACATATTACGATGGGAGACGCGAGATGGGGGTATATGTTTTACACAGGATTAGATGATTTCAGTGGTGAGTGAAAAAGGCGAAGATGTGTAAAACATATTTTGGAGAGATGGCGAAGGGAGCATATGTTTTACACATCTGGGTTGTGCTTGAGGTAGGAGTGGAGCGACAATAAATGTAGGCGAGTGTTGCGCACCAGACACTCGCGCCAATATGGTGCACGATCTTGGTCGTGTACGGACCCTGAATGAGGTGATGCCCGATGAAGAAGACTGATATCTTCGCTCAGTAATGTTTTGTTAGACATTGGATCAGGATCAACTATCTAGCAAAACACAAATAAAATGCTTCACATGAATAAGGTAGCTATTTCTTATGCCCGTTTCAGCTCTACTGGTCAAGCTGAAGGTGATAGCCTGCGCCGTCAGATTGAGGCGGCGAATGCTTACGCTGAAGCGAACGGCTTGGTGATGGATCAAAAGTACAGGTTCAACGACTTGGGCCTGTCAGCGTACGACCGAAGTAACGTGCAACGGGGTGGTCTTGGGCAACTGCTGAGGGCAGTGGAAGACGGAAAAATCGAGGTTGGAACGACACTCATCGTGGAGAGTTTTGACAGACTTTCGCGGGCTGATCCCTACGACGCTCTGGGAATTTTTCAGCAGATCATCGGTGCAGGCTTGAGCCTTGTGACATTGACCACACCTCCGAAAGTGTTCAACAGGGCAAGTATCGATGCGAACATGTTCCAACTTTTCGATGCCCTGATGGAAATGCAACGGGCGAATGCAGAAAGTGCACGGAAATCGCAGCTTGTTGGCGCAGCATGGAAGGACAAGAAGCGGCGTGCAATCAATGGGGAAATCATGTCGGCGAAGGCACCACATTGGATCGATGTCGTCGTGAACCACGCTTTGGACAAGAAGCACCCAAACAAACGAAAGGCTGCGATAAATCCGGAACGTGGTGCAGTGGTCTTAAGGATCCTTGAAATGGCTGAGCGTGGTGTAGGCAACCACACTATCATCAGGACACTCCATGCGGAAGGTATTGCGTCTTGGTCAAAAAGCCGAAAGTGGGAGCCTTCGTACATCCAAAAGATGGTTCACTCCCCGGCCTTGTTCGGAGGAATCGAGATTGACGGTGAAATTGTTGAAGGGTACTACCCAGCCCTTATTGAAAAAGGCCGATATGACCTCATTTGTGCTTTGAGGGCAGAGCGAGCAACGACGAAGAACACGAATCGGAAGGGGGTCGGAGTGACGAACCTTTTCAGTGGTCTTCTGAAATGCGGCTACTGTGGGTCAGCGATAAACATTGCAGGTTATAAGGAAAATGCACGATCTGAGGGGCGTAAACCCTACGAACGAAGGTACGTAGCGTGTCATGGTGCCCGGATCGGGGCGACGAAATGCAAGATGAAGATGTGGTTCATGGATGAACTCGAACCAGCACTTTTATTTTGGATGACGTGCCTTGATTACGGAACGATCATGAACGTGGGTAAAAGGTCGAGCATCGAAAGTGAGAAGCAGAAGTTGGCCTCCTTGGAGGCCCAACTAAGTTCAGTAAAAAGTCGTGTCGAACGTGTGATGGTTGCGATCGAAGAAGGTGCAACAGGCATGGTCTCTCGACTGAAGCAGCATGAAGCTACGGTTACCAGCTTGTCCAAGGATGCAGAGAGGCAACGCCTGAAGGTTGTTGCCCTGGAGTCACAGGATGGTGCTGGTGCTTCTCGGATGAAAGGGCTTATAGCTCTCTTTAAGGCGCTAAAGAACACTATGAGTGATACAGAGCGCAGAGTGCTGAGGGAGCAACTTTCCGCAGTAATCGCTGCTGTGGTCGAGAGGATAGTCCTTTACCCAGCGGGGTTTTCGGTGGAGGGTGACAAGCGAGATCGATTCGCTGATGTGTTCTTTAAAAATGGAGTGGAAAGGCGTCTGGAGGTTGGCGAGTGCTGACTTTAGGTGTTTAAAGCCTTGGATAAGATAGCTACAAAGTTATCCATGGTCGGCGACTACCACCCTGCCCGCTGAATTAATTTCTGTCAACCAGTTAGCCACCAGAGACAGGTCTTACATTTACTCCTATTCGAAGTAGACCTTGGTAACACCGCGGCCGCCGCAAACGAAACTTTCCTCAAAGGCCCCGTTAGGATCGATTACAAATGATAGTGAGCGATCTCCGGTTTTTACCTTGCCCTTGTAGCATGATGCAGATAAGTTTCGGACAGGAACTCTGTGTTTCGTGTTGTTTTCGAAAAGACATTTAGTCCAAGTTCCCATTAGGAACCCATGATTTTCACACCTGACATTCACGTGCTGACCGTACGATGCATATGATGAAAATTCGACATCAACTGAGCGGTCAAAAAGCTTGAATCCTATGAAAATTAAAAATGCTAAAATTAATAGCTTCATGATCTGAACTTTTAATTCTGGTTACTTGTCACTCAGGATGTGTAGGTAATCTGTGACCATGAGTGGGTTATCTATTTCGCCTGACTTTATCTTTTTTTCCGAGTCTTCTCTCTTTTTTTCAATCCACAAAGAGGCTTCAGAGCTTGCGCCAAAAGAAACTTTCGGCAATGGAATCAGATTCTGGTCCGTGACCACATCAAAGTACTTGGGCCACTGTTGCCCATTGGGCCCGACTTCAATTTCACTCGGACTTTGAGGAATAAATCTAAGTAGAAAATAACGGTTCCCATCGCCACCACCTTCATCTTCATCAATTACCCATACTTTGGCAAGATTGTGCTTGAAAGTTCCATTGGAAAGCATAGGTAGCCTTGATGATGGAAACATGCCGAAGCGTTTCCCGGTCTTTCCATTAATGGTAATGCTTTGCTTTGTACATTTTATGTGCGGCGCGTGATCAAGCTGGCTGCAATTTCGAATGTAATTAATTCGGTAGTATTCGTCCATTGAGCCAGGCGTTGCCTTGCTATCAAACCTCTCCTCTGCTGCCAAAACCTGCATTGGTAGTGACAAAAAAATAGCTGCGGCTGCAAGGTTTTTAAAGTTCATGATTTGAGGTTAAAAGTGATATTACCATTTTACTGTCAATAGTAACTTAAAAAAAGTTCTTTGTCAACTTTCTGAAATTCATTATTGAGCTTGTGTAGCAAGTGTTGCAAGCAATCAGGTCAGCTAAGAGCTGCCGTTATTGAGAGTCCACCGTCATCTGGGTTGTTGGTGAGGTGTGAGCAAACGCACATGCTGTGGAAGCTTGTCGACATACTTTGCGCTTAGTGTGCGACTGAAACAGGTCGTGCAGTCGGTTCTCTGCAACCTACACCAGGCTTCAGGTTAAGCGCAGCAACCTGCAAAGTGAACGGGGCAGTTTCTTGCGCACAGAGGCAAGAACAAGAGATTTCCACGTTTGTTTCTGGACATCAAATTTCTCCGCTCAACACCTGAGATACAAGTCGGCTGATGCCCGAAATGGTGGGGTCGCAGACATGCGTCACCTTGTGACCGTCTCATCACACACAGTATGTATTAGAAAAAATGGGACAGAGCTGTTTGGTTTCTCAGCTTTTCCAGAAGCTTCTGTCAAGGTAAAGGTAGGGTCAGCAGTGATCATTATCCCTAGCACGAGCATGAGGTAACTGATGAATGCGAGTTCAACTTGACAAAACGTTTCATAACTGAATATGATGTCGAAAGTGATGTGAAATCGTTTTATCGTAAAAAATTTATTTTGAAAGGTTGGTTAATGAAAAATTCAGTAACGAGTAAGTTTTTGCTCGTTGTTCTCATGCTGTGGATTCGTCCAGTTTTCTCGCAATCGGGGATTTCAGAAAACATCTGTCGTCATTACGAGGGAATTTTTGTGAATGTGATTTTGAATTACAGAGCGCAAGGCTTTCCTATTCGTCATGCACTGGATGCGTTCAACAATGAGCAAGATCTGGATACCAGAATGTTTTTTTGGTCATTGACAAAAGAAATTTACGAAAATCCATCTGCAGGTAGGCAGTACCTTTACTCAGGAAAGTTTCGCGCTGACTGTATCAAGGTGAATCGTGGATTTTAATAATCTTTAATTTTTGATTTATCCGTTCCATTAGCTTCACCCGTTCATCCCCGTCATCTCCGGATGGTTTCATGGGAAGCAGTGGTGGTGTATTCTTTTTCGGTATCGAAAAATTTTTTATTTGTAGGAGTAAGATGAAAAAAGTTCTTTTATGGTTGCTTTTGCTGGTAGTCGTTGCTTCTGTATATGAGAGTTATACCGAGGTATTTGTAGCAGACAAATGTGACGCGAGGAATGTTAGTGGATCAACTGTAAAGTTCATCACCAAAGAAATTCCTAGTGGGTATACGTCTGATGATGTGTGTGCAGCAGCGCGGACAATCGTTAAGAACAACATTTCGGACTTTCGGATGAATACCAGCGAAATTTGTGAACCCGTTAAAGTTTATGTTCGTAAGCATGGCGGTGATCCCGACGTAGCGATAGCAAAAGAAAACTCCATTGGCTCCGAGTCGTCTCTGAGGGTCGCTAAGTTGATTGATATTTGTTACAATGATGCGCAGCTGAAAAATAGCTCTATGGACGTGTCCATGTATTCGCTTGGTGATTTTGAAGCAGGTGGACGCGCTTGCAAAGGTGTTCTCAGGGTGCAAGGTGGTATTTATGATCTTCAAGGATTCGGGGAATGTGAGTCTGTTGAAATTGATCGCCACAATGGTAATGCGAGATACAGTGTTGTTCTTTCTGAAAAATTTAAATATCAAGGAAGAATGCCAGAAACATACACGTTTCGTGGAGAAACCAAACCATTTTAATTCAAGCATTTTTGCTCCAGGTAACACTGAAGGAGCTTTTTGGTAAAAAAACTTTTGAATTTTTCCTGGATGTTTACTAATTTCAATTAGTAAACATTTCTAAGCAGGTCAACAGCTTAGGCACTGGTTAAAATTTCAGTGTACATCCGATGTTTTGCTAATTAAAATACATGTATTAGTGAAACATTGGAGGTTGAATGGGTTCTGAGAAAAAAGC
>JAKQDR010000212.1 GCA_029573715.1 bacterium
GAACGCCAACTTGGAGTAACCTACAAAACCGCCTGGCGTATGGCAAAGCAGATTAGAAAACTGTTCAGGGATAGTGGCGACCCAATGGGCGGGATTGTTGAAGTTGATGAAACCTACATTGGTGGTCAAAAGAAGGGCAAGAAGTTATAAATTGCAGATAAAAATGATTAACATCACATACTTCATTGACCCCGACTTAACTGTTCGTGAGGTGGGGGAAGCGCCCCGAAACGGGTATTGGGAAAAGACACTCAAGAAGTTCAAAAACAGAATGGAAGCAAGACAATACGTGATTCGTCTTATGGACAGAAACTCAAAGAAAGGATATGTTAGCGCCTTAATTGAGCAGTGAAGCAGCGTTGTAGGGGGGGGAGAAGGATCGTTTCGTCATGTCAGGGGTATCTCTCCGTCAACTATGTACTTAATCGTTTTTTGCTTATCTTTGCCCATTGTTCCGTCTGTTGTATGAGCCGATGATAGTTCTTCCCAGACGTCAGATGCCATGTTGTCAGGAAACCCCCCAAGCACCAACTTTCCATAACTTGAGAGCGTACCATCAGACATAATCCACAAATACTCTTTTTTGGTTGTTGGTTGGGTTGTAATATTTGACGTTGACCACCTGAAAACTCCTGTACTTGCAACTTCATTGCACGAATTAGACATTAAGGTTACTGTAGACTCGTCCGATAAATCATAAAGGGTTATCGTTACAGTTGCACCTGTATCAAACTTGCCTAGTATTGTTGGTGTTTCGCTTATTTTGTACCTCATGTTGTTTCCTGATCAATAAATATAACTTGTCTTTTCAAAGTAACTATATCTGTGACTGCTTCCGACAATGTAAACTTTAAGTATTCTGTTTGGTATCCACTCTTTTTAATTTCAACCGTATGCGCTCTTTTGTCTGTCCACGT
Source organism: bacterium (assembly GCA_029573715.1). Taxonomy (GTDB): domain Bacteria; phylum Patescibacteriota; class Microgenomatia; order UBA1406; family GWC2-37-13; genus JAGOLU01. Next base: position 918 of record JAKQDR010000212.1, read on the forward strand.
AATTGCTGGATTAAAAGCAGTGTAAGCTCCAGAATATGCGAGGAGAGATTGTGTGGTGATGAGTCCACTTGAATCAGTTGTTAGATTCGTAACTGCACCCACCCCATTTGTTATCTTAACCGAAGCTGAATTGATAGCCACACCTTTTTCATCCAAGACGAGTAAGTCGTAAGAATAGGCAATTCGTATCTTCTCTGCTCCATTTCCAGCACCGTCCCAACCAATTGCAAAGGAGCTTGTAGTAATTCCAGGACAATCTAAATATGTCCCTATTCCCACACTATTATAAAACCAGATTGCACAAGCATTTTGTATTCTTGTTCCCTGTGCAGTAAAACCTACGCTTCCTAACTCAGCATTTAACTTGCTCAAAGTTACTCGGTCAAGACTGAGAGTTCCGCCTGTGAATTGATATGATAAGTTTACGTTCGTGTCCTTGATGTTAATTGTGCCTCCGTAGTTGTGATAAAATTGTTTACTCCCCACCCCCTGCGACTTAATCATTGAATACTTAATGTTATATGTTGTTCCTGTGTATGTTCTCATAATTGGCTCTGAATGAGCCCCAGAATGAGAATGGAAATATGTACCATATAGATTGATTGTGCCTGTATTTATTTTCATCCTCAAGTCAGAGCCAATGCCCCATTCACCTCCTCCGTAATTGCCCTCTTGAATATACATACCTCGGTCAGCACTTTCATTTTCACCTGAACCAGTTATTAAACCAGTGGTGAACGTAGCACTTGTTCTAACGTGCCAATGCGCACCCCGTAGAAATATCAATGCGTAGTCGTACCACGTAACCGCAGTGGTGGTGGACCCATCGCCAATCTCTAAAAAGCAACCCATTACATAGGTGTTCTCTGTAATATTCTCAATGAGTCCAAGTTTCTTTTGGTTTACTGTGATAGTTCCATCGGTAAATCCGTTACAGTCGACTTGGGTAATATCTGCATAGGCTAGAGTAGAGGTATACGTTGCATTCCCCCCAGATACGTCTATCGTTTCGGTTAAAGCATTGCCGTCAAGGTCTACCCCAGTTAGGTCTACTGTATCTCCTGCACCTGCAGAAGTTCCTGCCAAAACCACATCAACCTTAGAAATATCCCTAACCAAACCCACAGACATCTGAATAGGGATAAGTCCTGTCGCAGATGTTGTAGCAGGTAGAGTGGTGTAGGTGTTTCCGTTATTGAGAGTAATAGCACCTGTAATAGTGGTTTCTGTTCCTGTGACCCTAATTGCCTTGTGATTGAAAGTTACCTTGTTAGTGGAGTTAGCACCACCCTCTGTGATACTTGTTACGCTCACAATCCTACATCTAATTCTATAGCCTTTTTCTCTTTGGCAGTACCAATTGTAAGGGGGAGTAAACTCAATATCTTGTGAACCTGTTGATAGAAATGCATTTGGATTCTTAACCCGTAGTGTTGCCCACGTATTGTTGTTGTATTCATATTCCCATATAAACTCAACAGCCGTAGCAGCGAAAGCCGTTCCTACATAAATCCTAACTCCCCAATATCTTCTAACAGATGCAAAAGCGATGTAGGCGTTGGCTGCAGCAGTATCCGCAAAGTAGTCGAAAGCAGTGGCATTATTCTGGTTAGTTCCAGTTCCATCTAGTTGAACAGATGACTGTCTGGAATCAGCACCAGTATCGATATAATGTTGCCAGTTATTGTTGACTGCGTATGCCATTATTTAAGTTTCTGCAAATTAGATAATTGAACCTGAAAACGCTCAAGCTCTTGCTCCCAAGCAAACCTTTGTTGTTCAATCATTGCGTTTTTTTCATAAATAACTTCTTTTTGTTCAGCAGTTAGTCCATCTGTGGTAATTAGTGCTGGCAGGTTTTCAAGATTCTGTTTTAATGCCTGCAAATTGTTTTCGCACATCGCAATTTCATCAGACTTCACCACGACCCTAGCTTGATCGTTGTCATCAACTTCTACATATTTATCATCGGCTATTTTTATTAGCATAGTTTTTGGTATAAATCAGATAACCATCAAAAACGTGTCAATCCTGTCAGCATTCTTTCATCTCCTACTTCCTTACCTATCTCATGTAGGAGCTTATCAACAAATCGCAATCCTGCAATCACCCCTGTGAGGGCAACAAGTCGCCAGTCAAGGTTGCCCTGCTCAAGACCTAAAATGACCACAGGGATGACTGCAAGAACAACAACCCTCAATCCTTCAAGTGCTGCTTTTTTGAGTGCTTCCATTTGATTTTTGTAAACTTTTAATATATTTCTTGAGCTCTTTATTTTCTTCTACAAGTAGCCTATTGTGTTCGTATATCTGCTTTACTACCTGCAAAGCGTCTTGAGAAACTTCTTTGAGTAGCTTCTCAATTCTATTTATCTCATTCATTCAACGACTTTGAACTTGTCACTCCTTGTTTGTATTTCAATAGTCCTCACTGGGTTTACTCTAAATCGGTAGGTAGTGGATATAAAGTATTCTCCTTTCGGGAGTCCTTTGGGTATGTAGATTTGTACCTTTCTTATACCACACCCGACTACATCATTGACTGTCGTGTATTCAGGGATTTGATAGATGACTCCATCGACAAACACTCTCGTGATAGTCGGTGCGATGGGCATGTGCTTGCACACATCAACCTCCACAGTCAGGAACTTTCCACCCTCTACCACTCTGGGTGTAACCTTGTGAGGTAGATGATTAAAAGTAGCTGGCTTATACGGATACAAGAGCCAAAAGAAAACAACCAACGTTATCAAAAACGCCATACCGACAGTGAGGTATGAAAAGAGAATAAGTATCCTATGTGTTTCTAAGTGTTTCATCTGAGAATGAGTGCAATTATTGCCCCGACAACAGATAACAGAATAAGCGAAACCAGCCCATACACAACCTTTCTGATAGGCTCAAACTCATCTTGGGTAACGTATTCCTTTTCTAGTTTTTCCTTGATGGCCTTAATTTCTGACTCAATGTAATTCACTTTTGTCAATATGATGGCGATTGATGTTTCAAGCGATGGTTTGGGTTCTTTCATTGGACTATAACCTGAATTTGTGAAATTTTATCTCGCAGTCTATCTCGTTCTTCGGTGACTTTTTTAAGGCTTTCTGACCTCTCACCCGCTTCTTTCTCTAAAGTTAGCACCTTAGCCTTTAGACTGCTATTTTCTAGGGCAGTCATTGAGCATTT
>JAKQDR010000229.1 GCA_029573715.1 bacterium
ATCAAGAAGCTTTAATAAATACTCTCAAGAATGAAGTTGACGAACTAAAGAGTTTAGTGCAAATGCTATTACAAAAAGACCGGTCTGATCAAAAATCACTAGGAACCACCGAATGACCACAATTTATCTACGATCAACAAAGGGCTCCCCATTATCTAATACCGAAGTTGACGCCAATTTTAGCAATCTGAATACGGACAAAGTTGAAGTGTCTGATGCTGTATCTGAAAACGTTGTTAATAAGATTGTTAAGCGTGATTCGGCTGGTAATTTTTCTGCTGGCACTATTACAGCAACTTTGAATGGTTCAGCGACAACATCCAACTTGGCTACCAACATCATTGGTGGCGCTGCTGGGTCAATCCCATATCAAACAAGTGCTAATACAACGACCATGTTATCTGCTGGAGCCACCGGTTGTTTTTTAAGAAGTAATGGTCCAAATACAGCACCATCATGGGAAATCGGTGGTCTGAATAGTAATAACACAGTCGCCGATATTCTAGAATACCCGCTAATGACCACAACTGTAAACGCATTAGTGACTCAGTTTGATATCTCAACAACTAAACTAGCGTTTAATCCGGCCCGAGGGTCGTTGATTGTTGATAATGTACAATTGGGTGGTGCTAGCTATTCTATTGATCATAAATTGAGCGTCGCCGGGTCTGTTAGTATATCTGGATCAGTGACGGCCGCCGGATTTGTTGGCAATGCCTCGACGGTAACAAATGGGGTTTATACCAATACCAATCAAACTATTAGTGGCAATAAAACTTTTTCTGGGACAACAACATTCTCTGGAACAATTGATGGTATCGCATTAGTTAATAGAATGTTCCCAGTTGGATCTGTTTATATTACAGCGACTAATACTAACCCTGGAACATTCTTAGGTGGCACGTGGACACAGATTGGTCAAGGTAGAACTCTTATCGGTGTTGGAACACTAGGTGACGATACATATGCAGCGGGTAATACAGGCGGCGCAGCTCGTGTAACACTTGGTATTAATGAGCTACCTAGCCATAATCATGGTGGGGCGACAGGAAACCAAAGCGTCGACCACACCCACTCTGGAACCACTGCGAGCGCTGGAGCTCACACCCACGATATTCTTCTATACCAAAATCAAGGCGGCACGGTTACCGCGGCCACAGCTGTTTTGGAACATGTCGGGGCGGGCGGCAGTGATCAACTCGCGAGAACACTGTCAAACAGGGCATTGAGCGGCGGTGACCATACACATGCATTCATAACTGGCAGCAACTCCGCTAATCATACCCACTCAATTTCGGCTCAGGGCGGCGGATTAGCCCACGAAAACCGCATGCCATATCTGGCTGTCTATTTCTGGCAAAGAACTGCTTAAGGAGTAGTAATGGCAAATTTAACGTATCGACAAGCGACACAGGAAGCTCCGGTTAGCACCACAACAAAGAATGCAACCCTGACCTCTCAGGAGATCGATGGGAACTTCAAATCTCTTAATGATGAACTAATAACCAAAGCCCCATTAG
>JAKQDR010000235.1 GCA_029573715.1 bacterium
GAATGCGTATGCGCCAAAATCAAGCTGGACGGTGAAAAAGCCCTCAGTGAGGGGGACCTCGGTGAGAACGATGGGGTCACCCAGCGATGTGCCCTCCGTGAGTACGTTATAAAGCCCAAACTGGAAATCACACGTACCCGTATAGGGTTGACCTTCGCTCTTGAGTTGACCTTGATAGGTGAAGGCTGTGCCCAGAGGTGCCTGGGCGAACGCCAGGCTGACAGCGAGGATGAGGAAGAGCACGGCGAGTACGCTGCTCTTGATAAAACGTTTGGTATTCATTTCTACTCCTTTTATATGAATAAGCGAACAGATGTTAAAACAAGCCACGAAGGCTTTGCGATCGACGCGCTTTTGCGGTAATCGAAACAAAATAACGTTAGTTTGGACTCTTACTTATATAATAGGATATTTTTACTAAAAGTCAAGATATATTAAGAATATGGGTCAACAAATTGGGAAGATTGGGATACTTTCTCCCATTCAAAGACTGGTCTTAGATCAAAGCCAATAATAGCTTCAAGTTAAATTCAGTCTTGGGGTGCAGTGCCAATGCACTGCGCCCCATGGTCGAGAAAGTTATTTATTGATCAGCGGCAGGAAGAGGTCGTAGCTGGGCAGTCCAGCCCAAAAGCCGCCTGAGAGTGTGTACGCGCCGCCTGTCAGGGTGCCGGCGTCCGGCTGGCCGATGGTGCCGCCCAGGGTGTAGCTGCCACCGTTAATATCGTGTTTTTTGCTATATTTATCAGTTTACTCTTTATAACAAGTTAGGGCAATTATTACGTGATACGTTTTGACTCACACAATATTTTTACCATTTTCGGATCTCGATGATCAAAGAAGCTACTTGTGTTTGTGTCCAATGTGGTAATAGCAGCCATGTCTTCTTGGTTAAGTTCAAAGTCAAAAATATTGAAATTCTCTTCCATCCGTTCATTGCGAACAGATTTTGGGATTGCAATAATACCGCGTTGAGTCAGCCAGCGCAGAATGATTTGTGCCACAGTTTT
>JAKQDR010000244.1 GCA_029573715.1 bacterium
ATCTTCCTCCCCTACTTTCGCCTTGAGCTTCTCAAGGGTTTTATACAGGAGTGCTCTGCCGTCTTGAGGATTGTTAAAATGAGTGGTCGCCTCAAGTTCAATATATGACCCCAACTCTTTTACCTCATCGATAACAATCTCGACATCTTCAAACATCCACGTGGTTCTCACCTTCTCAACAACTACCGCTTCTGTGATATCCAAACTTTGAAAGATTTTTTTCACCGCCTCCACATTCTCAACTTTTGACTCGAATTCATCACAATAATCGGTGACCTTCACATTCTCAGGATAAAAATGCTTGTAATTAATTGATGATCCTTTTGCAGACTCTCGAGTTCTCAAAAACTCAAACGGATACTTCACCCGTAAAAAATTCCGATGAGAGGGAACGTAATACGTATCCTTTTGCAACACATCCTGAGACATCATCGTGCCATGCGTATTAAGAAATGCGCGCACCTCTTCCGGATTAAACAGAGGGTATTTTATTTCTATCTCAATATTTTGATGCGCCATGAGAAAAGAAAATGTTAAATTATGATTAAACGTTTAATTCCATCTGTTCGATATTTAATGCCACTGCCTGATTTAGCAAACGCATGTAATGTGTGCACCGTCACGTTCATAACCGACTTGTTAAATACTAATCCTTCGCCTCCCAAGTCTACGAAAAATAAGTTTATTGGGAGTGAATGTATCTATACATCCAATCTCAAGGCCCCTCACACCAACCAATCCAGCGTTTCTTCAAACAGTTTCTGCTCTGTGCCCTCCTCATTAAAACAATGTGTCGCGCCTTCTATGATCACAGTTTCTGTTTTCACCTTAACCTTCTCTAAATAGGGTTTCCATATGTCATATTTTCTTCTATCACCGACAAAGACGAATTTGCAGGGAACCGTGAGTGTCTTGATAAGTGTATCAAGATTCAGCGTCTGCCATTCTTGTACCATCTCTTTGCTCAAAAGAATATCCATGCCCCAATGCAAAATATATCTGTCAATATTTGCATTGAATGATCCATTCTTTTCTTTGATATCTTGAAAATGAGTCGTTGGATCCCAAAGGACAATGTTTGAAACCCCCGGCAACGGTGCACACAGTATCGCTAATGCGCCAAGGCTGTGTCCCACAACCGTGATGTTTTGGTATTTACCTCGAAAATGGTCAATGACTGATCGTAAATCAGCTGCATGTGTGGTGATGGTACTTTGGACGAGTGGCCGTGCATTGGGTTTTCTCGCGTAGAAGTCAAACCTAAACACATCAAATCCATGCTGGTTAAAAAACGGCACCGCATTAAAGTACTGATGCTCGTACTGATTCCCTGATAGACCATGCACAAATACTATTAATCTCTCATTATTCCCCGTCGCCACATTTAGCGTGCCGTACACAATATGCTTATCAGGAGTTATTATTTCAATTTCTTGTTCCATATTCAATTGTATATACGTATCGTGATTATGAGATTATACACCGCAACGATGGGAACAATTCGGCCTTATTAGTATGCAATACCAATGCATTGTTATCCCATTCACTACAGCACTCCCATATCCCCCACACCAGGTGCTATAATCCCCTTCATATGAAACACCCATACCCAAACCTCAAAAAAACTGATGCGGAAATACTCAAACTTATCAATGGAGAAATGAAGCGCCAGGCAGACACCCTCATGATGATTCCGTCTGAAAATTATGCGTCAGCAGCGGTGGAAGAAGCGCTTTCCTCTCCCCTCGGTAATAAATATGCAGAGGGTTACCCGGGCAGAAGATATTATCAGGGTAATGAGTATGTCGATGCAGTGGAGTTGCTCTGCGCAAAGCGTGCACAGGAGCTTTACGATGTGGCATATGCCAATGTCCAGCCACACTCCGGCTCACCGGCGAATTTCGCCGTACAAACCGCACTTCTTGCACCCGGTGAGACATTTATGGGCCTTGCACTCGCAGCGGGGGGGCATCTCACTCACGGCGCCCGGCTCACCGCAGGATCAAAATTCTTCAATGCGGTGCAATATGGCGTGACCGCCGATGGTCTCTTGGACTACAGCGAGATTGAAGCGCTCGCACTCAAACACAAACCCAAGCTCATCATCGCAGGCACCACTGCCTACCCACGCATCATAAACTGGAAAAAATTTGCGCTCATCGCCAAAAAGGTAGGAGCGTATCTTATGGCAGACATTGCCCATTTGGCGGGGCTTGTTGCCGGAGGCGTGTATCCCTCGCCTGCGCCATATGTTGATATCATCACCACCACCACCCACAAAACACTCCGCGGGCCGCGGGGCGCAATGATTATGGTGACCCACAAGGGACTGAAGAAAGATGCAGACCTGCCCAAAAAGATAAACTC
>JAKQDR010000253.1 GCA_029573715.1 bacterium
TATCTATATATCTTAAATCTTCTGCGCAGCGCCTCCCCCAAATATAAACCAAAAATGTGGCAAATTACCCTCTTAAAAAAATGAGCATTAATACCACATCACAAACAAAAAAAAACCTGCCCCGTACCATCAGGTACAGAGCAGGATAATTACAAATTAATTAACTATATGAATAAATAAGAACGTCAACTAAACCACCACCGCTTCAGGCGTACTCACCGGCTCAGGTCCGGGGTTCGGCACCAGCGCATTCATTGCCGTTTCAATCCTTCGCGTAGTACCCGTATTCAACGTAGTCACAAAAGCAGCATCCGCATATCCGTCTCTGATAATCGAACCGCTTGCAGTTCCCGCAGCCAACGCACCTATCTCAGCACGTCCATCCGCATCCGTCACCACCGTTCGGTCCGTACCGTCCACATGCACCTCCGCTCCGCTTAGCGCCATGCCCGTTTCAGCATTGGTCACCGTCACTATCAGCGTACTGCTGCCACTTGGGCTCACCAGCTCACTCACCGCATCATAACTAAACTGTCTGCGCATCGCATCACTGTCCTCAAACAAATACTGTCCATCCTCACCACATGCAATCACGCGGGCATACACAGCATTATTCGCTTCCACCCGGGCATTCGCACCCACCATCGCATCCTCACGCGCATGAATAAACGAATCATACAAAGCACCAAACTCCGTACCCAACGTATCAAACGTATCGGCAAAACCCGCAGGCATATTCTCATTCGCCTCCAACTCTGCCGTGTGTGCAGCAATATAAACACTGCCCTCACTCATCAGCTCCACCATCTTATCCCAGTTATTATTGCTCGCAGCTTCATAACTGTTCCATCCGGCAGCATTCCAGTTCGCCTCCCACAACGTATTTGGCACTGCCGACTTAATATACATCTTCAAACCCTTCCAGGCCGTCAAACATTCCTTACCCTTATTCATCAAACCATTGCGCAGCGTAATATGCTCCAGCGCCCTTGCCTCTTCACTGGGCATCGCCTGTGCAGCATCAATCGCAGCAATAATCGAATCAAAATACGCAACCGTGTACATCGGCTTAAAAGCCGCAAAAGTTGCCTGTTCATTCTTACAGTTTTGGATAATAATCCTTCCTGTTTCATACATCGTGCTCATCGAGCCTGGGTACAATCTTTTATTTTCCATTTTTTTAAAAAATTAAATAAATCATTTCCCACTCTTACGCCACCACAAAAACAAAAGTTACAAAACCCCCAAAACCCTCCAAAAACCCTCATCCATCCTCCAAAAATCCAATTACTCACCCAAAACCCAAAAAAGAAATACCTGCACGAAGCGGGAAGCAAACCCAATACGGTACTCTCTCTCATTCCCCCTTGATAGCTTGTCTCGACCCGATAACCATCGGAGGCGAGAGGGGACATAGGGGGTTCAACTTCAAAAGAAAAAAGAAAAATCACTTACAAACAAAACCTAAAAGCTAAACAAAATAAAACTGCACGAAGCGCGAAGCAAACCCACGCAGAGAGCGAAATAAAAGTTTGCCGGCTTAGGGGCGTAGGCCTAGCGCGACAAGGCAAAGCTTTTATTTGGTCTGCGTGGTGCCCTTTTCTTTGATTCGTTTCTTTTGGGCAAGCAAAAGAA
>JAKQDR010000264.1 GCA_029573715.1 bacterium
CAGCAAGGCATCGCGCTTTGACGCTGGTAGGCTGAGTGCAAGCGCAAGCAACCGCGCCTCGTCTTGCTCGGTAAGTTTAGAAGTGCCCACAGACCAATTCGGCTCCCAGCCTGAAATAGAGTCCATGTGCATGAGATCGCCTGCGCATATCACCTGCCTTATTCCCCAGGCATCGGCCAAGTCAATCACTTGATTCAGGAACTCGGCATGGTGGAAAGGCACTTCCACGTCAGGCAAGACAAGCGCGTCACCCTCTAAAGTGGGGGGTTTATCGTAACGAACATAGCGTGATTCAGGAATACGCTGTGGTACGATAAATTACCCTTGATTCAGGTAGTAATGCGTTTTGACTGTGCCTATGGCCAGTTTCAATTCTTCTGCAATTTCAGCGAAGGTGCGCCCTGATTGTTTCAGCCTTACTATTTCTTTTTTGACTTTGTTATTTACTTTCGGTGCTGGCAAGTTATACTCCTAATGATTATGGCGATCTTCGTAAAGGTGCGTTTCAGTCCGACAACCTCGCAAAGCGAATTTAGGCTTTGCCTTCATATTGCCAAAACTGTCATAAGTAACACCTGTTTCAATAGATACATGGTCGTTATGGGTATGTTCATACTGCACATCTCTCTGTATATCGCTCAACATCCACCGCAACCATTCAGGCCACTCATTAGGCTCAAGTCCATAAATTTCAGCACATTCAGAACATAATCTACTGTTCAGTGTTATCGTCTTTCCGCATACGCATTTTCGCATCATAGATATATGTTTCCTATAATCTACTTGCCTAACGAAGCCTTTTTGTGAATCTTTTTCACAATTTTGCTAATATTGGAACGCGTATATCCCACCCTGTCACCAATTTCTTGATGCGTGAATCCCAATAGAGAAAGGGAGAGTATTTCTCTCTCCCTTTGATCCAATTTCTGTAAAGCCTTTTCAATATCCAGTTTATTGTCCACCCCCTCGATTGAATATTCAGTTATGAAGTCATTCAGCAATGTTCGCCTCACTTTCCCAAAGATTGCCAAGGTCTAAATGAGCAGTGTAATTACCGCTTGCTTTCACACTATTTATAAACACTTCATCCGCTAATACCTGCGCCCTGATTTCACTGGCAATCTTTACGGCTTGTTCTTCACTTTTAGCCCAAATATAAACATTCATGTGTCCGCTTTCAAGACATTCATCGCCAAAACTAAATGGATTTTTATAGTCAGGGTTATAATATGTGACACTATTCTTTATGCCTTCAGTAGGGCCATTAATATAATGATAATAATCATCTTCAAAGGCATCTCTTATTCTGATGCGCTTAACGTTACCGTCCTTGTCAAAATTAACAGCCCAGTATAAATAACCCCTTTCAATTTGTGAATATATTTTGTCTACTTCCCAAATTTCAACATCATTGGCATCATACCCAATCGCTCTTTTATACTTTTCAGCCATCTCTTCAGTTGAATAAATTCCCCTGATACGGTAATCCGAATAACTGCCTGATGTCACAACATAAACCTCACTCATCGTTCGCCTCCATGCGTACAAAACGCTAATTAGTAAGCACTAATCTAAGGTAAAATCAGGAAAATTTTCACAAGCCAACTTACCAGTATAGTGAATCAAATATAGATTTTTTGAATAATATGGCCATCTTGCTAAACAACCAGTTTTATACAAATGCCAATGTGAAGTCATATATTTTGTATATCCCACTTCAAGACGAGCATGTGGTGGATAACTGTTCGGCATAAGTGTACTTTTATGCTCTGTACCATTGATTATCATATTCAAAGATAATGGCACAGACCATTT
>JAKQDR010000274.1 GCA_029573715.1 bacterium
AATGACAAGATGCGAAGCATCACCGCAACTAACAAAATTGCTTTTTGGGGATGGTTCAAAAACATGCAAGGTATGCGCGGAAAGACCAAATTGCCCATTTGTAGGCCAAGTTTGTGCCATGTTCAAGCCTGTCATAGAAAAGCAAAAGGGAGACAAATGAAATGGAAGACGTAACATTGTCATGGCCGGGTAGCATGACGACAGAGCAGGCGAAAAAATATTTGCTAACATCGGGATTTGTGGCGGTTGAATTATTTCGGCAACAAATCGCCCAGCCTGATTCTCAACATCAATGTGCTTTGTCTGGTAGGCATTCTTTGTATCCCGATTGCAACTTTTGCCCGGTGTGTGGCATGCAGCTACGAATGCCCAAAAAGGAGGGAAAATGAAAGCGCTTGCATATCGGAATTACGTACCGGGACAGGATGGATATCTTTGTTGCGCTTGCGTTGAGCGAGACCAAAGGCAGCATGATTATCCGCACCTATTTTTTGCCACGACAAAGCCAGAAAAGGTTAACGAGAAATTGCGGTGTGCGTGGTGCGGGCACTCGGTGAGTGGCCATACTGCAAGTTGTGCGGCAGGACGAATTGCTACCATGATAGGAGGGAAAAATGTCTGAGAAACAGCAAACAACATCAGCAGGTCCAGATTTTGTAACCAAACTTCCACCAGATCAATGCGGAGATGAATGTTGTGGCGAAATTGGCGCTGACAGGCTGGCGCTTAAGCACGCGCTTTCTGAGACTCCGATGCAATCCGAGCAGATTGTGCAATTAGCACAAGCAATTCGCCTCCTTGCATTCCATGTTGACATGAAAATAATCCACCCTGGAGGTAGTTGCTGCCGTGAAGAATTGCGAGGCATCCGAGACAATATGGAAGACCTAATCTTTACGATTAAGGGCAGGCAATAAACCAATGTTCAACGGCTGGAAAATAACCAACATTCTCGACGTGGGCCTGTGCGAGCTGGACACAGCCGACGGGCCCTACAACAAGACCGGATACCGGCTTGAGCATCGAGAGGACGGATTTGCTATCACGGTCGGCCTGATGG
>JAKQDR010000279.1 GCA_029573715.1 bacterium
GGTAATTCACTTGGCCCCTTACATCATACACCCCCACACTTTATAATCATTTTATAATGGAGATATTAAAAATGGACAATGGACAAATAAGCACAGCACTCGTAACAATAGCCGGAGCCGTACTAGCCGTAATAATAGCCCAACCCCAAATCCTGGAAGCATTCATGGGACAATTCTACGTCCAATACGGAGCCGTAGTCCTAGCAATCATGGTAACCATCTATAACCTGTACTTCCCACGCCAACCATTACCAGAAGCTGAAGAACCACAATAACACCACTTGGGAGAAATATTTCATGATAGGACGGAGGACGGCCCCCCTAAACATAATCCACCACCACTACTTCCGGACCATGATGATCACCGGCCTAATCAAATCAACAGTCGGCACATTCCTAATGACCATCGGCGGATCAATCCTAGTTTATAGTATAGTGCAACCTGGCAACTATGTCTGGCACGCACCATTAACTGCGATATGCCTAATCGGAGGCGGGGTTTTTGTCTATTTTATTGGGGATATTTATAAGGTTATGCAGAAACGCCGGGAAGAGGAAGAACTAAAACAAGCCTACCTACAACGCCTTGAAAGGTTAGAGGAGAAACTTTGTAGTGATATTAACGAACTAAAAAGCTGTAAAAACGGTGAATGCACCCAGGTTGGTTATTGCAGCAAATACACAAATGAAGATGAAGACGAGTAGCACCAATCACCAAGGCCATAGTGTGAGTAACTGCCAGGTCACACATGAAGACCACCGTGAGGGTATACGTGACCTTAGAAGACGGCACACAGAATTTTACCAGATACTAACCCGGTGCATAGAAAACAAGGAGCAAGACTAAAATGGATTACCCCACTATCAAGATCACTAAGCTTAAACCCCACCCCCAGAACCCCCGAACACATACGGATGAACAGATCCAAAAGATAGCCCGGAGTATTAAGGAGTTGGGATGGGGAAGACCAATCATCATATCCACTGACTATTATATCTTAGCGGGTCATGGAGCCTGGGAAGCCGCCGAAAGACTCGGATGTGAAGAGGTACCATACAGGATGATGGCACATAAGCATGACACCCCTGAAGCCTTGGCGTATATGGTTGCTGATAATAAATTAACCGATGAAAGCACATGGAATTACAGTGACCTGGAGTTAGTCTTCGAGGATATAAAACTCGAACACTTCGACGTAACACTAACCGGATTCGAAGACACAGAAACCATCATCCCTGACTATGAATTACCCGACAGTGAACCAGAATATGATGAAACCATAGCCGAAGACGTTGAAACCATTAAATGCCCAGAGTGTGGACATGAATTCCCAAAATAAATTCACAGTCATAAGCACCTTCAGTGGATGCGGAGGCAGTTCACTCGGTTACCAACTAGCCGGGGGCAAAGTCCTATTAGCAGTAGAGATGGACGATAACGCAGTTGAAACCTACAAGTTAAACTTTCCTAATACTCCTGTCTATCATGGGGACATACACAACTTAACAAGTGATGAAATACTCAAAAGGTGTAACCTAAAACCTGGCGAATTAGACATTTTAGATGGGAGTCCACCATGCCAAGGATTCAGCACCGCAGGGAAACGGGAATATTGTGACCCCCGTAACCAATTATACAATGAATACATCCGACTACTTAGAGGATTACAACCCAAAGTATTTGTTATGGAGAATGTTAGTGGATTAGTTAAAGGGAAGATGAAACTAATCTTTAAAGATATATTAACTGAATTGAAGGCATCTGGTTATAATGTTAAAGTCCGACTCATGAATGCCATGTACTATAATGTACCACAAAGCCGACAGCGACTTATTTTTATTGGAGTAAGAAATGATTTAGGGATAGAACCAAGCCACCCTAAGCCAGAGAGTAAGCCGATCACAGTAAAAGAAGCCCTAAAAAATATAACCCCAGATACTATTTTAGAGCCCTATGACTGCATGAAACCATACCTTAAATTAATGAAACAAGGGGATTCTATGGACAAATATCACCCTAAAGGTAGTTTCTTTAGTCATAAAAGATTAGCGAATAATAAACCAGCAAACACACTCACCAAACAATCATTTAGAGAAATTGTGATGCCAACAGAAGATAGGGCAATTGATATTAAAGAGGCTCAAGTTTTATCATCTTATCCTACTTCTTTCAAGTTTACAGGAAGTTTAAAAGAACAGTGGAGTAGGATTGCGAATAGTGTTCCACCTAATCTTATGAAAGCCATTGCCACTCACATCTATAAAAATATTCTAAGTGACCATACATGACTAAATTCAACCCTGAAACCTGCACCAAAATAATCAACCTCCTACAAGATGGAAACTACCGGAAAACCGCCGCAGCCATAGCAGGAATCACCGAAGAAACACTATGCCGATGGATCAAAAAAGGCCGAACAAGCAAGTCCAAAGGAAAATACTATCAATTTTATCAAGCAGTAAAAAAGGCCGAAGAAACAGCTCAAGCCTACCATCTTCAACAAATCAGAAAAGCCAGTGAGAATGGTAGTTGGCAGGCCAGTGCTTGGTATTTGGAGAGGAAGTGTCCGGATGAGTGGGGTCGCCGGCAACGGGTGGAACTAGAACACAGTGGTGAACTTAAACAGAAGGTAGATGTGAGTATTCATGACCGTATCCACAAAGCCAAGGAATACTTCGATGAACTTGACGAATCAGATGAAGGCAGTGGTAACGGAGACAATAATCAATAACAACTATATACCTACTACTCCTTTTAGTAAACAATTACACTTCATAACCAACCCCGAATCGGAGGCACTATACGGGGGACAGGCTGGAGGCGGGAAATCAGAAGCCCTACTCATGGCTGGTTTGCAATGGGTAGAAGACCCAGACTACAATGGACTCATACTACGCCGTACCTACAAAGACCTGGCACTACCCGGAGCACTAATGGACCGGGCACATGAATGGCTACAACCCACAGATGCCCACTGGAATAATACAGATAAGACGTGGATATTCCCCTCCGGAGCCACACTAAGTTTTGGGTATTTGCAGCATGAAAATGACAAGTACCAATACCAGTCCTCAGAGTTTCAGTTTATAGCATTCGATGAACTCACACAATTCACAGAGTCACAGTATTTATATTTATTTAGTCGTCTTCGGCGAAAAGAAAACAGCCAAGTACCCCTCCGGGTCAGAGCCGGAAGCAACCCCGGCGGACTCGGCCACGAATGGGTTAAAGCCCGATTCATCACAGGGAATTTACCTTTTATCCCAGCATCATACAAGGAGAACCCATACCTCGACCAATCCGAATATGAGAAGAGCCTGGATAAACTTGATCACATCACCCGTCAACAACTCAAATACGGTAACTGGGACATCAACCCCCAAGGCGGACTCTTCAAACGAGAATGGTTCCCCATTATCACAACACCACCCGCCACATTTAAGAAGCGGGTAAGGTTTTGGGATTTAGCTGCCACCCTACCAGGTAAGGGCCGGGACCCCGATTACACGGTGGGATTGCTCCTTGGTGTTGATAGTGATAATATTTGTTATGTATTAGATGTTCAACGGACCAGGAATACACCCCTTGAGGTGGAGAAACTTATTTTACAAACCGCACAACTCGATGGTAAACAGACCGCTATTCGTATGGAACAAGAAGGGGGTGCCACGGGTAAGATAGTTATAGATGATTACCGGCGGAAGCTGGTTGGATTTAATTTCCGTGGTGAACCTGCTAAGAAGGATAAAAGGGAACGAGCCAAACCCGTATCCAGCTATGCTGAGGCGGGGAATATACGATTATTAAACCGTCCTTGGACGAGTGATTTATTAGATGAACTTGAATCCTTCCAGACTGAGGGGATTCATGATGACCAGGTTGATGCATTGTCTGGTGCTTTTAGTGAGATTAGTCGCCCTGGTGGTAAAAGACAGGTGAGGAGCACCTTATTACATACGGGTCGGAGACGATAACGGATGAAGAGTTACATATACACAGATCGGGGCCGATTAGTCAGGCCAGGAATACTAGAAAAATACTCAATAAAGAGTAGCAACAATGGCAGTCAACAAATACCCGAAGACCCCTTCACATCAACCTACGCTGCACGGGGCATAGTAGAACCCTTATATAACCCCACTCAACTTGTCACCCTAACTGAAGTCAACGTCTACCACAACCGGTGCTGTAAACAAAAAGCATTAGACGTAGCCGGCAGTGGCTTTGTTATCCAACCCACCACTGACGGAAAAGGCAGCGAAACCAACAAAAAGAAGTTAGAGGACTTCTTTAAAAACCGA
>JAKQDR010000297.1 GCA_029573715.1 bacterium
GGATTATAGACCGAAGCGGGGCAAGAGCAGGATCGCGAGGTCACCGTGTAGTACGCATCTTTCTTATTGTTCAGAACCAACACCAGGCGGCTATCTCCCTTGCCCATTTCCACGAACTCAGGTAATGGATCGCAGGATACCTTTTTCCAGGTTAGCAGGCTTTTGATCGCTTCCGCGCTTTGCGTTTTTAGGTTTTCACATAATACCTTACCTGACAAGTTAAGTCACCAAGTACTAATACGCCCTTATACTATTTAAACGTTTGTTTAAGCTTTAAACCAAAAGTTTAAATAGTTTAAAGCATAAATAAGATACCATGGCGCAAACCACAATAAAGGTATCCAAAGAAGCCGTGGACTTCATGAAATCTGAAGGACGATACGGCGATTCACTAGCGACGATATGCGACCGACTTTTTGATGAACTTAAAGCACTAAGATCCGAAAAGATGAATCAGGGAAACTTTGAAAGCCTCCCTGTTACTGCTTGAGCATGCTGAAGTTGGTGACTTAACATGCCAGATGATACTTCTGTAGCTCACAGAATAAATGCCTTTGTGCTTAGGAATCTTTATCATCAATGAAAATAATCGTAATAATAAAAAACTAGGTCCGGCCAGGGCACTCACAATGCCCCGACAGGATAAACTCCGGAATGTAGGAGTTAGGAGTTTCGCTTATGACACAAATAGCCATAGCTAGCATAAATACCTTTGGGCCTTCACCCAAAGCCATCGAATCGCCTTCAGAGCAGCTCATCACCCTGACCTATGGACAGCTCCAAGGTCTCATAGAAGCAGCTATACAGCCCCTACAAGCTGAGATTGCCCAGCTCCGGGAAGAGATCAACTCCTTGCGCACAAGAACGACTTCTCTTGAGTCCACACTAGATCTGGAGATCACCAGGGTGTGCGTGGATATTGCTTATGATAGGAAGCGTTTAGCGAAGCTGGAGCACCCCACAAAGGAGCCCGGTAAGACTGAGCTATCCCGAGCTGAAAAGATCGAGCGATACCTGGCAGCAAGACCAAATCACCAGGCTAGCTTTGAAACTTTGAAAGGGATGCTTCAAATTAACAACGTGCTGCTCAATCAAACGATCAAAATCCTCATGGACGGTTCTCCTGGTCGATATGGAGTAGTTAAGGCTCCCGGAGATAAGCGAAAGCGAACACTCATTATGTATCCAAAGTAGTTAAAATTTAACTATAACTATTATCAGCATCAGCAGAAAGACCACTAGAAAATAGTAAAATCTGAGGTGAATTTCTCAGATTGATTGATATTGGTTACTTTTGAGAAGAGAATAAATAAAAATAGAAGTATATAAGTAGATAGAAAAGAATCATCTTGGTCTTATTTCAGCTAGATAGTTAAAGTTAAATTTTAAGTACTTTTGGATTTTATAAAAAACAAATTATAACATTGATAATGTCTTAGCAATCATATCTTTCATATCCAGTGTGAAGTATCTCCCCGGTACTCCTGCCCGCTTCGTCTCCTTGGTTCTGATTCCATGAGGAGATAGACTCTTGGCTATGGCCTGCGTAGATAGGCCAAATCTTGCTGCTATGTCGGATAATAAAAGCTCTCTTCCTGCTTCTAGCTCGCTTGATATGTATTCCAAGATTGCTTTGATATCTGTGCTCATATTGTGCTTATATGGTGTGCGCATATCGTGATACATCTCAACATGCTCAGTAATTAGCCTCCTGACCAAATCTGTAGCTTCGTCAGGCAGGTTAAAATAAGCATCTAACGCTTTCTTAATAATAGCGGTAGGACTTTGCCCAGTCTCTTCAATCCTGGTTATATGCTCCTCAGATAGCCTTATGCTAGTGTGCTTCATGGGTGCTCATATTGTGCTCACAAATATATAAGCGTGCTCATTAGGTGCCCAGTTCTATAACACTGCCAAACATATTTATTGAAGTGTGCTTCATTCCGCCCTAATTATAATATACTTTTATTAAGCATGCTTTATTTAATTTTTTACTAACCCGTCCATTCCACATACTATAAGAATACAGGTGATCCATCGCCTAACCCCATGATGATCGAGCAAAAAAGCATCCCAAAAACACCTTATGCTCCTACTGATAGCGATTCGCTGCATATCGATAATTTGCAAGATTCTGCAGTAAAAAAGAAATATATCTTGTAAAAAATATTATGATATTTGTTGTGCTTTAGAAGCAAGCCATTCGGGAGTCCTGACATATGTTATGGTTATCTTGCTACCAGTTTTATTAACCGCCGGATTTGGCTAGTTTCACTAACGACACTAACGAGGTCTACACCCCTAAACGACGGACTGCCTTCACCGCCCATATCAAGCAATTAATGGCTTTGCAATGATATCAGGTTTTCATCCTTCTTGCATGAGCAATGTGCTCATGTGGGTTTCACTAAAGCGTATCATGATTACTGGCGTGAAAGCTTTATCCCATTAAATCATTGAAGGCGTAAGAGGGATGAAATTTTGAAGACTTGCTTAGCAGTATTGGCTCTGGTAATTGTGCTTAATAATTCTGCTTTGGCTGAGAAAGAGCGAGTGTATGTTGGTCCTTATACAATTGAATATGACTATGGGAACATAGATCATAATATTATACCCTTGCCGGAACAATACGACGATAATGTCACTATTTATAACTTGCTTATTAGCGGCATTGAAGTAGATCCTCGTGGTATTGTTCCCGTTACAGAGATATTTGTTTCATTGCCAATGTATAATACATCCCCCAATTTAGAGGAGATAATGGATGCCCTTCTTGGTGAGCAGAATTATACGGAAGAGACGAAGACGATTAGTGACTCATCTGCCATTGTGCGTTATTGGACTGCGCCTTATGGACCAATCCCTCAAATGCCCTTCGTTTTGGCGGGCTTCTACATCGACGATGCGTTCTGCATTATGTTACTCCGAGGTTTTGACGAAGAGCAGGTCGAACATCTATTGGATAGTTTAAAAATAGCGCGATGGCTCGGATTCTGAGAATTTGGTGGTTTTTATGTGTGGCTTTGCTACTCAACATGCGAATTCCGCGACTCACTTATCCGCCTCAACAAATGACTGTGGAAATATCAAACTTCACTTGACTGTCTCCCTATTCCCCCAAGAACTTAAGCACCATTTCCGCCTCCATGGAGGTACTGATCCAAGCCACCAACAGCAACCCCAATCCGAAACGCTTAAATGACCTTTATGTTGGAACAATTATATATCAATAAACTAAAAGAGTTCTCTTCCCATTGAGAGCCAGATAAGCAGCTAAATTAACTGTAGTGGTAGTTTTGCCACA
>JAKQDR010000030.1 GCA_029573715.1 bacterium
TGTAACACTCACCCGAACCTTGGACCGCCTGGAAAGATTGTCGAACGATTTATTACTCCTTGCGCGTGGTGAGCTTGAAGTTCATAAAGTCCCTGTGAATATAGAAGCGTTGCTGACTGAGGTAGTTCAGAATCTGATGCCCTTTGCCAAGGAATATCATGTCATTATCAATATGAAAGTGCAAGAGGGAGCCGTTGTATTGGCAGATGAGAGACTCTTGGGAATTGCCTTTGGCAACCTCATCGACAATGGAATTCGCTACAATCGTTCGGGCGGTTCTGTGGAAATTACTGTTTTCGGTGTAGATAATGGACTAACCGTACAAATTCAAGATACCGGCGAGGGGATTCCATCCGAAGAGCTCCCAAGAATATTTGACCGGTTTTACCGGGTCGAAAAATCCAGAACACGCTATCGAGGTGGAGCAGGCTTGGGTTTGGCAATTTGCGAACACATTGTTAAGTTACATGGTGGTCATATTAAGGCGTCAAGCACGGTAGGTGAAGGGAGTATTTTTATTATTTGGTTACCTTCAATAGCATCCACCTCTATTGATCCCATCTTAACAGAGAGTTAACATCCTTCATGCTATTCTGGAATTGGTAATATACCAAGAACCAACTTTCAGAAATGGAGGCATGAAATGATGCGGAAAGTACTTTACATTTTTGGAGTTTTGATCCTGGCAGGAGCAATTCTTGCTGTTGGTTTGAACAGGGCAACTGCTACTGCAAATCAGGATGTCGGTGCAGTTGAAGAAAATCTTACTCCGATCCACCCGGGAGATGAGGGGTGGGAGGTAAAACCGTATGTACCAACGGAAAGGAGTGAGACCGTTCGAGGTCCGAGTCAGGAGACCGCATATCGTTGCGTCAGCTATCTAGAACCGCTTCAGCCTGGAGAGGAAACATCTAAAGAATCGAAAATGGTTTGTTCCACAGGGACCATTAGCTCAATTGATGGTAAATCACTTGATTCCAGCTTTTTAATCGCAAAATTCTACGACAATACCAACTATGGATCACTCCTCATTGAGTATTACGGACCCTCAGCCTGCTCCGATTCGATTAGCTATGGGAAGACAACCCTCCCAAGCGACCTTGACAATAAATTCGCTTCGGGAAAAGTGTTTTCCGATTGCAATCTGATCTCCGTTTATGACTTCGCTAATTACAGTGGACCCTCTTACTCATGTGGACCAAATTGCTCAAGTTTCTATGCGCTAAATAACTACGTGAGTTCCTGGCGCACCACCCACTAAGGTAAGTCATAAATATCAATTTGCGCAGGACACGCAGGGATTATTTACTCCCTGCGTGTCTTTGTGATATTAAAGTTCGTCGAATAAATCGGCTGATGCACCACCATCTGGCCAATAAGCCTCGTCATCCCCTAAGCGAATTGCATTTTCGTATTGCTCAGTGAGGGAGCCTTCGTCATCATCCTCGTTCTGCGAGTTCATCAAAGCTCTGAGAATGGGTTGATCCGAGGTATAGGCACGAATGCAATTGCGCCAGAAAAGTACATCATCATTCTGAAGAACTTTCTGGATTCCTTGCACCAAGTCGATTAAAAAGTCTTCTTCAAATCGATCTGGAGGTAAACCATGATCGGCCAGTGTGTGAGCAATTTCTTCAGCGATTTGTCCCCATGTGATTGAAAACGCCGGCTTTTCCATTGAAAACCCAGCATGCGCCAGAATTTTGGACACCTCGAAACCAGATTCAAGGTATTCAAGTTGTTGTAGTGTAGGTAGTTGATCCATTTTTATCTCCTGTGGATTATGAAAATCCCAACCCTTTTTCCTTCAGGGACACCCATCGTGATAATCCAATGACCAAATGGTCCAGGACTGACACATCCAAAAGTTTGCCGGCTTGGACAATGGCACGAGTCACGCTGACATCTTCGGGACTGGGTGTGGGATCTGTGCTGGGATGGTTATGTGCGATCAAGATAGCTGCTGCGTTCCGCTGAAGTGCCGGTTTGAATAACTCGCCAACCCGCACCATCGAGGAATTAAGTGAGCCGTGATATATCTCAATCACATCCAACATGCGGTTGCGTGTGTCAAGCGGCATCACGACCATGAATTCTTGTTCACGATGCGCCAGCATCGGCATCAAGATTTGAGCAGCATCTCCAGGTGAATGAATTGTTGGGCGTTCATCTTCTGGTTGAAGAAGCTTACGTCCAAGTGCTAAAGCCGCTTTGAGCCGCAGTGCAGTCAAATTGCTTATGCCCGGCACTTTAGCAATC
>JAKQDR010000034.1 GCA_029573715.1 bacterium
TGTCGTTGATACGATTTATGCGGAGATGGGTTCAGCGCCAGAGATTGCTGATGCTGTGTTGGATGAGCTTGTAACTGAACACGCCATTGAAAATTCACTTGGGGATACAATATCTGATATAGCTGCGGGCGGAGGCAAAGAGGAGATTGCTGATGCTGTTCTGGATGAATTGCTGGCTGACCACACCATTGAGGGTTCACTTGCTGATGGTATCAGCGATATATTAGCTGGCGGGGTCGGTAGCGATGGTTCAACCGCAGAGGAAGTTTGGGGATATGCAAATAGAACTCTTACAGATGCATCGGGGTTAGGTTTGGCAACAGAGGCAAGCCAAAATTTAATCTCAAATGATTTGAACGCAATGCCCGGTAAAGTTTGGAACCACCCAACCAGAACGCTCACCCAATCGGGAAGTACGGTAGAATACCCAGCCGAAGGTGATCCCCTCGTCATCTATCGGGATACGACCGTTGCGATTTCACTTGTAAATCTTGGGAATGTTACTGGCGCTGACAAGATGTGGTTTACTGTAAAAGATAATGTTGAGGATGTAGACAGCAAATCCATTATCCAGATTGACACCAACGGCTTACAATACATCAACGGAGTGCCCGCTGGCTCTGCTGTTGTGGACGGCGGAATTGTGATTAACGACCCAACATTGGGCAATATTAGCATCTTCCTGAAACAGGAACAAGCAGCTCGGCTTCCGCTCTACGAAGCCTACCCAACACGCTGGGATGTGAAGGTGCTCAAAGATGGCATTGTTACTATTCTAAATATTGGTAGTATGTATATCAAAGGAACACCAACAAGAGCTATATTGTAATCCTAATTATCATAATCTTGCCTATGTAAGCCGATGGCGGGGTTCGCACCCGCGTTGTATCGCTCACGAAGCGACCGACCACTAAGCACCGGCGAGATATTCTGTGTAAGAAAAGCATCAAGATCTGACATATTATTGACACTAAATATTATTCATTGCATCAGATTAGCAGCATTGCTAACTTATTGCAACAATCCTGCGATTATTTCCTGATTTTCAAGTATTATTGCAATAATACCGACCTTTCCAGAATTGTCAGTATACCAACTTACATTAATCTCCTTAGCATTTTCCAATCCACATGTTCGTGCAGCAGCCAAATATAACCATCGCG
>JAKQDR010000044.1 GCA_029573715.1 bacterium
CTGGAATACATTTTCAGTATTTAGGACAGACTCTGTGTATCAAGAAGGCATCATAATTCTTTTTGGAAAAAAGGGTGTAGGGGGGTAAATCGTTTTGTATATTATATAGAAAACCCGGTTTTCTATATAGAAAACAATTTCGTATATTATATAGAAAACAAAATCGCCCTAGCTACAACTTTTATCAGATTCTTATATGTATATAATAAGTATCTCTATAATAATAATAATAATAATAATAATAATAATAATAATAATAATAATAATACGTGTCGAAAAAAACAGGAAACATCGACATGAATAAGGTTGGGCACATCGTCAGGGATGCAGCCCCAACCAGAGAAAACACATTGCACCAGTGCTAAATAACTATATACACATATCATATATAAAAATTATTATAAAAATAGTATTAGGTGAGGGGATATATCATCATGTGGTTTATGCTCTTATTCTCACATCCTGCATGAACAAGGTGCGCTCCTGCTGGCACATCTTCTGGGCTTGGAATAAGGGTGAATTGAAATCTTCACATTCATCCCCATTCCGGGCAGGGCAGTGGTAGCAATCGCAGAGGAACGGCATTTAGTTCACCGTCACCCTTGCCATTGCGTGTTCAATTCCCCGGACAGCTCCTTCATAATATGCTGCATCAAGTGTTTCGCCACGGCTTTCAAAATAATCCCGCAGTTCTTTCCATACCTGGCGCATGTCTTTCATCTCATTCATCTGCATTTCGGTTGTCATGGTTTTTTTCTCACTCCTTTGTTACAATATCATAATAAAACATATAACTATATATAATTATCCTATTACTTTTTTGAACCATATGGTTCATAATAAAGGAGACCAATCATAAAACGGCACTAAATGTGCTCACTTCAGCCATAATAGGACGCATTCAGTAACCCTTTATACTCCACCCATCAATCCACTGTTCATCAGATAATGCTCTCTTTGCGAGATATACCCCCATAGACTCTGAAATAGTGGGGTACTCCCTCTTTATGGCTGATACCTTCATCCATATCCACACGCTTCTTTCTTCTGGTGTTTCTGGTCTCATGTTCTTTACATCTCCTTTGTAGTGCTTGATTACATACCATAATACTCCCTAATACATAATATATCTTCCCCCTGCACTAGGCAATACCATTATATACTATAATCTATTGATACCGTAACTATTAAATGCTCTATGCTCTATGCCCCCTGGATCCTGGTCCCACTCTGTGATGGTTGCGGCACGTGTGTAGTATATGCTATGTCACACATTGCGGCAAATGTATATTCTGCGCAATCCTGTGTATTGGTCCTGGATTGGCAAATGAACGCATTTCGCACGACGTCTGTCGATCATCCTGGTCCCTAGCCAAGTACCTACGACAAAAATCTATAAATTAGACTATACCACAGAATAACATTGGGTCCCATACTCACGGCGGTAACGTCGTGTAAATTATTACGCAAACGTTTACGGATTGGTTTCAGTCAACCATTTAAGCACAGACGTTGAATTATAATTATGAACTATCCACGAGTTGATTCTGCCAAATGGACGAACAACCAATTAGGCATCGTCGCACGATTCTTCGCGTTTGAAGTATACAAGAGGCCCGTGCGTTGTGAGAAGTGTGGTAAGACAGAGAGACTAGAGATTCATCACAAGGATAAGAACCGCATGAATAATACAAACGAGAACCTTCGCGTGCTGTGCAAGAAGCACCACAACGAGATCCACGGTATGGCGGTCCCTACATCACAATTTGAGGAACTTGACCATGGCGGCATAATTCAGATGTATACTATAGAGAAGGCAACAGTCAAGGAGATTATGGTGAAGTTCAATTGCAGTCACCATATGGTTCACCGCACACTTCGGGAAGCTGGCGTGCCGCTTCGCAAATCACAGAGAGCCATGAAGATTCTATCGGCACTAACTAGAGATTGGAATGGAGACACGAGACGAGAGTTCTCATAATATTTGAAAAGGAGTGATTAAAAGAGAGATTTATTTTATGAGTCTACAATGACCTTTACATACGCGGTCCGAGTATTCGCTACAGTTGCCTGTTTCGCGAGTATCAGAGAACGTGCATGATCGCCGTCCAATCTCAGGACAGTCAGGCATCCACGCCATACATTTCTCTTCTATACACCGTTGAGGATATGGGAACGTTATGTTATTTCCTCCGGTCCCACTCATTGAGAACGGGCAGATACGTTTCTCTTCAGTCATTTCGGGAACCCCGTGTCATGGTAGTGGTTCTTCAGTTCCCGTTCGAGTTCCTGGATACGTTTCATCTGTCCCTGTCCGGCAGTGATAAGTTCCTGGACTTTCTTATCCAGTTCTTTATACGTGTCGGTCATCTTAAACTTGGCAGCCCCTATCTCTTCTGTGGTGCAGTCTCGTTTCCAACATGCACTACCAGCACTATACAGACAGTTTTCTGGCGGGGCAAACCACGGAGCGAGTTCTACTCTACACGGGTCTGTTCCACCACACCGTTTGTTATTACAAACCCACTTCGT
>JAKQDR010000047.1 GCA_029573715.1 bacterium
AATAGATAAATCTGCCCGCTTGATCAAAAAGCGGGCAGAGTGTGTTTCAAAGACTTACTTTAAAATCTTCGTGATTACTCCTGCACCCACCGTGTGTCCACCCTCTCGAATGGCAAACTTCAACCCATCCTCAAGTGCGACGGGGTAAATGAGTTTCACATTAATCTTTACATTGTCACCAGGCATTACTGTCTCAACACCTGCGGGGAGCTCAATCTCACCGGTAATATCAGTGGTGCGAATGTAAAACTGTGGTCGATATCCTTTGAAAAATGGTGAATGACGACCACCCTCTTCCTTCTTAAGTACATATATTTCTGCCTCAAACTCGGTGTGTGGGGTCACCGATCCGGACTTGGCGATTACCTGTCCGCGCTGTACCTGATCTTTCTCAATACCGCGAAGAAGCAAGCCTGTATTGTCTCCTGCCTGAGCTTGATCAAGTGATTTCTTAAACATTTCAATGCCAGTAATAACCGTCTTCTTTGTTTCGGTAATTCCAACAATTTCAAGCTCCTCATTCACTTTCGCCACACCACGCTCTACACGGCCGGTGACCACTGTACCGCGTCCGGATATGGTAAATACATCTTCAATAGGCATAAGAAACGGCTTGTCGAGGGCGCGCACGGGCTCGGGGATATACTCATCAACTGTTTGCATAAGTTTCTCAATAGCAGCAACTGATTCCGCATCATCCTCAAGCGCCTTAAGCGATGAGCCGCGAATTACTGGCACGGTGTCGCCGGGATACTTGTATTTGGTGAGCAAGTCACGAACTTCCATCTCCACCAGGTCAATAATTTCCTTGTCAGGCACCATATCGCACTTGTTAAGATATACGATAATTGCAGGTACGTTGACTTGTCGGGCGAGCAAGATGTGCTCACGAGTTTGTGGCATTGGGCCATCGGGAGCGGAAACCACTAAGATTGCACCGTCCATTTGCGCTGCACCGGTAATCATGTTTTTGATGTAGTCTGCGTGACCTGGTGCATCAATGTGCGCGTAATGTCGCTTGTCTGTTTCGTATTCTGAGTGATGAATGTTAATGGTCACTCCACGCGCTTTTTCTTCGGGAGCTTTGTCGATCTCATCATATTTCAAAAACTTAGCTTGACCTTTTTTTGACAATACATAATGTATTGCAGAAGTGGTGGTAGTCTTACCATGATCAACATGGCCTATCGTACCAATGTTTAAGTGAGGTTTCGTTCGCTGAAAAACGCCGTCTGCCATATTATTTTATGATAAATTAATAAATATACGGATGCAAAATTGCTGAAGCGTATAGTAAACGAGCTTGCTAGAAAAGTCAAGAACAAGCTAAAAACAGGTTCCAATTACTGCCCAATAATACTCCTAAATATTACAATATGTGTGGGATAATT
>JAKQDR010000077.1 GCA_029573715.1 bacterium
ATTAAAAACTAAGGGGCGCGCAAGGCGTGAACTATAAGTTAAATTATCGCGCGTTGCAAGTACTTGATTTCCAATCATCTAGATTTTTTGTCAAGGCCCGATGCAATATTCTTAGATGCGGCGCGCGGGCTACACTTATAATGATACTTGAGGCGGTGGGGCAAGGTTTCCACCAACCGCGGCGCGCGTCGCGGCGCCATTTGTATAGTTCGCACGTTCGCACAACCTAGTTCGCACGTTCGCATAACCCAGTTCGCACGAATAGTTCGCGTGAATAAAACCTAAACAGGGTATTGCAAAAGTTCGACACCTGTATTAACTTATTGAACCCTTTTATTTATTTCCGGAATGTTAATGACGCGTTAAGTTATCGTCTCAAAGTTCGACACTAGGTGGCGCAATTAAGTAGGTGATTCACCTAGATTCACTAGGTGGCACGTTTGCTGCAACGTATTGGGTATAGACCGCAAACGAAAGGAAGAAATAAGTATGAAGAGCAAAAAACAAGCAGCGCAGGAGAGACTAATTAGGACAAGCAATGCGTGGTCTGAGCATCTCAAAAACCATGGGGATAAGAATTGGCACAACGGACAAGCCGAATTAAACATGGCCAAGACTAGACAGGCTTTATTTGATCTTAGATTTGGAAACCTTTCAATGGCACAACTTGAGGCAATTCAACGCCTCATAAACACATCATCAGGCTCTGCCTTTTCAGCCGGAGTCATCTCTGGAAAGGCTATGGAAAGAGACAATCAAAAACTCAACGGAAAGGCGGCGTAAAATGACAAATACAAAATCTGTAGAGACTTCACCATTTAAAAAACTCGGCCAATTGCTCGGGTTAACTTACGATGGTGGGGATGACAATCGTTTGTTTGCCGAGACGATCTTCACAAACTCAAAAGACCTTACAAAAACTAAGTATAACGAAATGGAAAATGACGTAAATAATTTCGAAGTCAAGGGTGACGGTTTTGTAGTGTATGCTTGGATCGATGATAGCGGGTTTGAGTATTGGACAAAACTTCAAGAAGAAGACAACTACATTCAAATCACCATGGAAGTCTCGGACCCATTGAATATTGATTTGAGACAAGCAGAAATTGCAATTGTCAAAGCAACTGACCATTTTAAAAAATGGGAAAGGAAATAACATGGGCTACACAAAAGGACCTTGGATTTTCAATAAAGCTACTCTGGATAACAGGACTCACGGCTATGCGATAATTGGTAGAGTTGAGACAGGATGGGAAGAAGTTATTTGCGCATTAGAGACTGTGTCGGGGGACTATCCAGATGAGACTAATTCTAGACGAATAGCCAACGCCCAGCTCATAGCCGCCGCACCTGAAATGCTTGAGGTACTCGAAACTCTACTAAAAAAACAAGCCATTGACGGCCCTTATGTAGAAATAGCAGTCAAGGCAATGCAAAGGGCAAGGGGTGAATTATGACAACAGAAAAACTCCACGCCTTTGCATCACGCTTAGAGGCTTGTGGCGCCGAATACCTTGCAGAAGTTGTGCGCAAGTTAATTAGAGAGAAGTTGGAAGTTGAGGCCTTAGAGGACAAGCTCACCAAGATGGGGATGAGTGACTTAATTAAGGAGAATTATGGAAACTAGAATACTTGTACTTGTAAAAGACGTTTTTGGGCGCAAACTTGCGTACCCGAAAAATAAACAAGCAGAGCTACTCTGCAAACTCAAAAAGAAGGACACCTTTACACTTCCAGAGCTGGAAATTTTAAAAGAATTAGGTTTCACCATTGAAACGCTCACCGTAAAGGAAACGTACGTCACGAATGAAGGAGAGAGTATATGAGAACCAAGGTACTTATCATTGTAGGTCTACTTTACGCCATGGCGGCCCTTACAGGCTGCGCGTCTTCCTATGACAGGCACGCAAAGGATTTCGAGAACCGCCCAATGGCCCAAGCGCCCAATTATGCGGCGGCATACCTCATGTTTCAACAGATGCAGGCAAACGATGCGGCCCTTAACTATCACCCAGCGGCCCCAATGAGGCCACAAGTTGTCATACAGGCCCCAGCGCCCCGCAATTGCAACGCCTATACGTGCCCAGACTATTATAAGTGATTGAATTTATAACGCTTAGCGCAATCTTAACACAAGCCAGGGAAGGCAGCCCACCAATAACCTCTAAAAAGCACCTATAATGACGATATTGGGGGAATCACAACCCAGAATTTCAAATCCCAGCCAGGCCCCAAACTTACACCAAGCTCCCACCAAAATTACCCCAAACTTCCACCAAACTCCCACCAGATTTCGGCCCCAAAAATTCCGCCAAACTCCCACATTTTTCCCACCAAACCCCGACCAAAAATTTTCTCGAAATTAACCTTTCCTAAGCCATCACAACACCCAGCGTCTAACGCTCACCGACAATCCAAGCTGGGCACCATTTGCCTGGGCACCATTTTTTAAAAATGTTTTTCCCTATTAATCACCACCACCAGAATTCCAGGAATTTTGGCATTTTTCTATATTCACCAGTGAAATACTATTTACAATAAAATGGTGCCCACAGTGCCCAGCTGCACAGACCACTGCATTTTCATAGCGACCGCGGTGTGTCAGGATATTGTGCACCATGTGGGCACCATGGTTTTTCATACCCCAACATAGTGCCCAGACATCTCAGAAAATGAGCATCCGAAGAGCAAATACTCTTGTTTTCCTGACACACGGCATCTAGAATATTCCACCGCGCCGCAGCGGAAACTACGATTTATGCCTTTTTCGATCATTTTGGCGTGTGGCTGGGCACCTTTTAGCCATCTCCAAAACCTTGACATAAACTCCTTCTTTGAGACCGGTTTTTCGCCATCGGACTCGACTTGTTCGTTATAGGCTTTGAAGATTTCATCCCATTTTAGGCCACGTCCGCCGGCCGAAGTGGTGCCGATAAATCTCCCAATCCCTGGGGTGGATGGGTCGGCTTGCTCCGGAATTGGCGCAATGCACAAGTTATCTTGGAACCAACGTAGGGCAGAGTCCCCGAAGGCCTTGTAATCGGCAAGTGCTATGTCTGCGGCCTGACTTTGGGTGAATTGGTAGCCTTGCAATTTGAGCCTAGCGTAGGCCTCTAAAACGAGGTTTAGAACGCCCGGAAGCTCGGAAGCGATAATCTTCTCTGCAATAGCGGTGTCTATGTTGCCTGCTTCATGAGAGAAGGTGGCCTCAAATGGGAGGATGAGGAGTCTTCTAAACCAGCCGTGGGAGGGGTCGGTGCCATAGGGGAGTTTGTTGCATGTGATGACAATTTTGGCGCGGTTTTCAAAATGGATGAAGTCTTTGTGTTTTTTGCAGGCAGAGACGATGCCGCCTGCGGACCAGTCCTTTAGGATTTCCCAGGACTCGCGGTCGCCGTCTTTTGGGATTTCCTCAAAGAGGCACATGAAGGCGCCGTCTAGCATGATTTTCATGAAGTCAGATTTGATTTGCGAGAAGGAGAATTTTGCAAGCCTTTCCCCGATGAGTGCCTGCATGATTTGGACAAATCTTGACTTTCCGTTTTGCCCCTCGCCTGTGAGTACAAGCATTTTATCTGAGAAGCACTTATCACCCGAGAGAGTGTAACCCATGTATTCAAGCAAAATCATTTGCATTGAGACATCGCCGCAGGTGACATCAGTTAACATCTTCATAAAGAGAGGGGCTTCTGCGGAGGGGTCGTAGATGAAGGGGAGAGTGTGGCGAAAGCCCATCTCTGGTGAGTGTGGGAGGAGTTTTAAGGAATCTATATCTAGAACTCCGTTTGAGAGGTTTATCTTTCGGGAGGTGGAAGTTTGAAACCAGTCATGAGGGCGTAGGTTATTGCGGCGTATGGTGTTCATAAACTCGCGAGTGACGTGGGTTTTGACAAAGGGGTTGAACTTTTCCTGGGCGTAATTTTCTAGCCATAGCTCACTCTTTACTTGCCAGTCGGTGCCGCTCCACCTGTAGTTCTCGCCGGTTTCAGCCACACTTATGAACG
This sequence comes from bacterium, assembly GCA_029573715.1. Taxonomy (GTDB): domain Bacteria; phylum Patescibacteriota; class Microgenomatia; order UBA1406; family GWC2-37-13; genus JAGOLU01. The sequence continues at coordinate 4,005 of JAKQDR010000077.1, forward strand.
GGGCCTCTGCATCGTAGTGAAGCATGAGGTCTTTAAATTGGGGTACGAGTTGGCCTTTGCGGTCCATGGTGTGGAAGCCGGAATCTTCTGTAGCTATGAATTTGGGGCCTTTGATTTGGATGGGGGAGCGTACCTTTTTGTAATATTTGCAATCGACGCAGCCCGGATACATGGATTCAATATTTTCGCAGGTGCGGGGGCCGCTCATTTTGAGGGCTTGGTCTATTTTTTGTTGAGTAGCGGCCTCAGAATAAGATGGGTGTTTGCGGGAGTACTCGTGGACTAGCTCGCGTCCACCTGGGAGTCTGGCTATTATTGAAATCATGGCATACCATTGTGGTTCATCAACGCGGCTAGCATTATCGCGGGACCATTTGAGGAAATTGCAGCCATCTTGGATATTGGCGTGGTCTAGTCTGAAGTAGGATAGTTCACGCTTGGAGATTTGGGCTTTATCGTCGATGTCAGGCAAACCAGAGATTTTTTTCAAATCAAAGTCATGGCGTTCATAGGAGATGTTTAGGTCGCGCACGGTGTGGACTGGTTCGTTTGGTTTTTTATTAAGCGAGCCTGGGAGTCGGAACATATAGTTGGGGGCAAATACTTGGGTGTCAGCGCGGCCTTTGAGGCCTCGCTTTTCTAGTTCTTCATTGATTCGGGCGCAGACAACTTGGTAGTGGAATTTGTTTTTCTTAAAATAGGCTGCACTCTCTATTGGAGTTTTCATTCCGACTAGGATATGAAGGCCATGTCCCGTGAAAAATGTAGAGAAGCTGTGGGGGTCGAGCTTTAGAGCGGCTCCCACGGCTTCTAAGTATTTATCCTCTGCTATTGAGCCATTTTGCAGGACGGCGATATTATCAATATCAAAGAACATGACATCTTGACCGACCCAGCTTCGGGACACGCGCTTCTCGGGGGTTTCGCCAGCGGTGTAGCCGAGTGTGCCGAATAGATTATAGCGCTCGGTCTCTGGTATTTTTGCAAGTACTTGCGCGAACTCTCTATATAGATGCTCATGCGAGGTGAAGACTTGGTCGGGCTCGAGTGGGATTTCGGTTTTGCCCGTGTCGGTTGAGTTTTGCTTGATGTATTCCCTAACTTTTCTGATTTGGATGAATTTGTGCTCTTCAGCTTTTGCTGTTTCCATGTGGTGAAAATCCCCTTCGGTGTGACTTTGAACTTATGTAAGTGCCTCATTCAATATCAGAAGCCGATAATTTCCAAGGCGTGGTCTGTAAAATGGCACGCGGGGTGCGTTAGTAGGTACGTATGGCACCATACAATGCAATGTATGGTCACAGTCGTGGCCCCATTGTGCTTGCACTTTTCCTGTGTTAAAAAATATTTGTCCTAAAAGATGAAGCCACGTTGTCAATGAAGGCACGAGGAACAAAGGAGATTCACATGTCAGAAGAAAAGGTATTGTACACTCACAAGCAAGTTACAGACGCAAATTATTTAAGGCTCCACAGCCTGGGGTATCCGCCTGCGCTGATAAAGGCGTGCGTCGACAAGCCATTCCATTTTGCTTTAGGTCTTAGAACTGGGGAATGCTTTTTCTTCACTGGTGCCGAGGCAATAGATAAAGACTGGGTGCACATTGGCGAGGTTATTCCATATACTTCCTTAATAGAATTGGTGGAAGACACGGGCTCGGAAGGTAAGGAAATGCTTTTTGATACACGTGAGTCGCCAGAGCGCGGCCTCAATGTGCGCGTGTCAGAAATAGCTTGGGCAGCCGATAGCCCTGTTTAATTACAAACTCTCTGTTTACAAAGTGCAAGTACTTCGCTAAGGCGGAAGCTAAACATTTTCACGGGAGAAAAATAAATGGTAAATGAAGAGAAGTATAAACGAGCTGCGCTTTATCAAGCAGAGCATAAGTGTTCTATTCGAAAGGCGGCTCTATCGCAGCCTGGTATTAGCTACACAGGATTCTGGGCGTGGCAGAAAAAACAAAAAAGCTTAGCCGCATTTGAGCCCGTCACAGAAACCAAGATTGTTGTGCACGATGTAACAAAGAAAAAGCCTGGTCGCAAAATTGGATATAAGGCGCCTATTCCCGTAGTGCAGCGTGCTCCGAGGGACAATTTTGTATTTGTAGGTAGGGTTAGTGATTTGAAAGCTCTGCTAAAAGAAATGGGTGGAGTATGAGTGAAGCGTCTTATAATGGCCACGGATTTGGAGAGGCGGAGATTTCTAAACTACGCGCGAGGCCTTGTCTCTTGTGCGGGGCTAAACCTGTTACTATTATCGGAGTCTTTGTTTGTAAGGACGGGAAAGACCCAATATGGGCCTCCATGTTAAATATTGGGATACCTAAGGAAGAGTTAATGGAGGCTGTTGCTTACGGTTTATGCACTCCATGTATGAATAGTAGAAAAGACAATTCTTTTGAGGTGAAAATAGAGGATGCCCTTTTAAAAGACCTCCGGGCAAGTGAAACATGAAAGTAGTTTGGAAATTTCCTTTAGAGTTGAGTAATTTTGTGCAGGAGATATCTCTTCCCAATACTAATTGCTTTCTGCATGCAGCGATGCAAGATGGTACACCCACTGCTTGGTTTGAAGTGGACCCGGCACAACCTAAGATGACTATACCTGTGAGAATATTTGGGACGGGCCAAGCCATTGTTGAAGATGATGCTCAGTTTCGGCACATGGCTACCTTCATGCATGGAATTTACGTGTGGCATCTCTATGAAATAGTCGCAGATAACTTAGATATAGTGGAGGCCGTGTGAAGGCGGTCAATTTATTCCTGGGAGCTGACTTACGGAGTGGGCACCCTGGACTTACAAAGCTTGCAAAATCTCGCGGCATCGTGCTGAAGGAATTGCGCAAGGGCGAGGCAGTGATATTTGTAAACTCCAAGAAAGATAAGATGAAAGCATTTGCGTGGAACGGTGTACTTTCCTACATCCGTTTTGACGATGCAAAGCGCTCTATAGATTTGTCAGCGCTCGATGAATTTCCGAGAGCGTTCAACGCTGATGGGAGTATGGATTACACGCGGGCTCTGAAAGCTAGTTTAGAAAAGCGCCTTGCTCGTCCTGGTAGAGTGAAGGAGCTAGAGGTTTTATGATTGATGAAACTATAGGCGGCTTCCCGGCATCAAAGTTACCTTTTCTACAGCGGAGTGAGTTTGAGCATTTAACTAAAGACCCGCTGGCTGAGACTGTGACGATTACAAAGAAGGAGCTGAATGATGTTTTACGCAGGTGCGAGCGGGCAGAGGGAAAGATAGAGGCCCTTATGTTTGCCCTAGAAACTTTTGCGAAGTCGTTTCATGCGAGCACCGAAAGGTAAATTTCCTGGTAAACTGAATCCCATTCGGGGGGTTCATGGAAGCCATTATTCTAATGTTAATTTTGTGTATGCAATTAATAGGGTGCCAAAGTACCGAGATACTTTGCAAGTGGAAGTGCGAGGAGGGGACTTGTCGGTGCATGACAAAAGAGGAAACGTGCAAGCATTTCCCGAGCGCCTGCGAGGAAAATCCTTAGTACCCGGACTCTTTTTTGTCTTTGGCGGAAGAGCTAGGTATGAGCGTTCGGGCCAGACCTTGCCACGCGGAGCCGAGCATACGGCCCGCTTTTTTCACGCCAGCGGGAAGCTCGCCAGCTTTATTAAATCCTTTGGCAAGTTTGTCGCGGCCAGCCTCGCCCTGGTAATCGTTAGTGTAGTCCTTTTTCTTATCGTCCATAGGTTAATTCTAATCGGTATTTAGTAGATAACAATAGAGGGGTTTTATGAAAAAATTACGGCGGCCTAGAAGGCACTATATGCTTGGCACAATTGAGTGTGTGGGCATGGATGCGGCTGGGCATTATAATGGGGCCAGAAATTACATTGAAATTAATGGGGACGGCAATGCTATTGAGCTTCGGGATATGAAAAAGCTAGCAAAGTGGCTCTTAGCAAACATCGCCTTCATTGAGCAGGAAAAGAAAAATGCAAAGCGTACCTGATTACATAATTCGTAGAGATAGAATTGAAGAGTTGATGAATAAGCTCTGCACTTGGGCTGAGCAAGGTGAGAAGCTTGGCGCGCAAGAGTTTATAGCTCTTCTTACATTCACACTAGAGTACATGAAGGAAAGAACGGGCATAACCGTTGAGCGCGTGGAAGTTTTAACGGGTCCGAAAGGGAGTAACTAAATGGCCGATGAAACGAGTAAAGTATCTGAGTACTATGTAAGCATGCTTCTTATGTGGGCCGACAAGCAGCCAGCGTTTTTCATTCACTGTTATGAGAATTTCCCCGAGGGTATTGATGGGAAAAATTTTCTGACAAAGGAACAGAAGGACGCGCTCACGGCTAAGTACGAGGAGCTTACAGCTTAGTATGTTGGAATTTTTACATTGGGCAGTATTGGTATTCTGGCTTCTGCCGCTGGGGCTTGCGCTTTTTTCATTTGGCTATTTGGTTTTATTTGTGGGAAGGGAGTTGAAGTCGTGAAGACACTGAAGCAGCTATGGGAAGAGAGTGGAGAGAAGCCGTTTTGGGCAATCACCCCGGGCGGTCACAAGCTTTATGTGTATGGTCCGACCATCCGCTTATCCGGCAAGAGCTATTATTCTTTTATTGTTGAACCAGAAGCCGAGGACGTAACTTACGAGTCTAATTCGGGGCCTCATTTTCAGCTATACATCCCACCCAAGCCCAAGACAAAGATGTTTGCCTATTTGGTGTCTGTTGGCGATGGGGTGATGGGTCCAAAATACGCAGTTGGTTTTGAAGACCATGAAGGCCGTATCGAAAGAAGAGCCCCATGGCTTGACGGTGAAATTGAATGAGTGACTTTCTAGTTGGCCAAGCGCTACCAATAGATATGGGCAGCATATGTTTATTACGACCTACTTATGTGGCTCGCCGATAACGTGCCACAAGTATTTATAGCGGCCTATGACGGCATGAGTGGCGGCCCAGATGGGAAGTTGTTCTTAACTAAGGAACAACAAGAAGCACTTAAAACGAAGTATGCCGAGGTGACGGCGTGAGGTTGTTGGAGGAGGCGGAAGATGAATAAAGGAGGTAATTATGTTTGAAATTAAAGTAAGTCCTGAGGATGTGAATGCAGCTGTAGCCAAAACAATTTTGGATAGTACATTTGGAAAGAATTTTTCCGATGCCGTGAACAAGGCAATGAATGAAGTTCTCAACGGATATAGAAGTCCAGTAAGTGAAATTTGCCAGAGTGCTGTAAGGGATTATGTAAAG
>JAKQDR010000080.1 GCA_029573715.1 bacterium
GGCGCTCACTTCGTTCGCAACTTGCCCCTTCGGCGCGAAGCGCGCCTCGGAACAAGTTGCTTCACCAACATTTGGCTGGCCGTCGCAGGCTGCGCCTGCTAGGCTCGAGCCAAAGTTGGTGAGCGCCGCGATTCGATGTAAAAATGAAATGACAAGAACAAGCATCATATTAAGAGCCATTACTGCCCTGGTCATGCTTGTGGCCCTTTGTATAGGCCTCTACTTCCTCTTGGCGTCGTTTGGCTCTCCCCTCTATGCTTTGTTCATTCCGGTGGTGCTGCTTGTGTATCTCCCGATATCTTGGGGTTTCTCAAATGAGTTGGACCTCAAAAAGGAACTTTCTTCACACCCCACCCCAATCAGAATATGGCTAACGCTCCCACTCTATATGTATCGACTCTTTTGTCTTCCGGGATTCTTTATCTGCAAGGCATTCGGAAATCTGAAAGAATTCAAACAAGAAACATCGAACAACCGGTTGCAGGCTATCGGCGACAAGTCGCCTCAGCCTGATCCATGACGTTGGACTAATAATTGCATGAAGCGACTAATTAAAGTAGCCATTTGGTATGCTCTCCTTGTCGCACTGTTAGCGGGCATAGTTGTTTCGGTTCTTTGGACTATTGCGTCACTGATGATTCCGGGAATGGACAGCCCAGTGGAACGCGTAAACTATATTAGATCCCTTTCACTTGTTTGTGCGCTCTCGTCGTTTCTGGTCTTGTTTCTTTTGCGAATGATACTGGTCTCAAGGCGAATCAAAGAATTAGTATTTCAGGAACCTGTATCTAGAATCACGGAATCTGATAACAAAATAAAGTCCAACCACGGGCTGGAGTCTACCGGTGCCCCGCCTGCGGCGGGGACACCGGAGACTCACCCCTAACGTTAGAAGTCAAAATTCAATGAATGAGATCTTGTTTGGGGTGCCGAGTTTACGAGGCTCGAAAATATTTTACGCTTTTGATTGTTTCAGAAATCCAGATGCGCAAGCGTCATAAAAGGAGATCGAGGGTTTTGAACGGGTTTGAAATATTTGGAGCAGAAATCAAATGCTCTTCTAACCATGGGCTGGAGTCTACCGGTGCCCCGCCTGCGGCTCAAGCACCGGAGACTCACCCCTGACGTTCGAGCAACATGAAAACAAGACTCACACTCATCCTGATTCTGATTACCCCCATCGTCGTTGCAAATGACTACGATGTCCCATTTACAACGATTGACGAGGGCGAGTCGCTTATCCGAGACAAGGGTGATAATACTTACTCGGCTGTGATCTACGACCAACAAGGATTGGAAGACTTTCTCGAAATATACCCGATTCGATGCGATATTAAGTCGGGTATCTTCAAGAAATACCTCCTGATCGTCGGCTTCTCTGATACGTCGTGGACGGTTCGGTGCGATGGCCTGAAGCACAAATCCATCACAAATTCTCCAAGGCTTTACCTTGACCTCCACGACAAGGGGATTCGCGTGGAAGTGGATCGAGCACTCGAAGGGAAGAAGTACACCGCGTGGTGTGTCATTGCCGCCCCAAGAGACCTCATTATCAGTCATGTTCAAGTGAGAGAGGGCATTTCTGGGCTTTGCAAACAATTCGGAGAAAATAACTCGAACCACGGGCTGGAGTCTACCGGTGCCCCGCCTGCGGCGGAAACACCGGAGACTCACCCCTAACGTTCGGTGAAAAATATATGAAGTGCATTATACATAGATCACTGCTCTTGATGTGCCTTGCACTTGCCGGATGTGTTAATGCTCGCCAGATAACTGACGCTTCAACACGCCTCACAAAAAAAGAAGTTCTCTTGATTGCCAAGGCGAAAGCAATTCAAGAGGGGTTTGATCTTGAAGATTTCGATATGACGGGTTGTCATTATGAGTATATCGGGGATGAGAATATATGGACGGTGTTTTTTGAAATGAAACCTCCAATTGTTGTTGGCGGTCATTTCCTTGTAGAGGTTAACGATGTTACAAGAGAATCTCTACTCATGCATGGACAATAGACCACCGAACCACGGGCTGGAGTCTACCGGTGCCCCGCCTGCGGCGGGGACACCGGAGACTCACCCCTAACGTTGGCCATAAAATAACACACAGTTAATATGACTGATTTAGCTACTGAAAAACAAATCGCTTACATTAAAGATTTGGGCGGCGTGCCCAATAGAGGTCTTACAAAAAGAGAGGCCTCATTCTTAATTCAGGAATTGCTGGCAGTACGTGCGCGTAATAGACATTCTGGCGATTTGCCTGCCGACGATATAAGCAGGCTGGGATGTCTGATACGGGTACTGATAGTTGCCGTTGTCCTAACTGGCCTCTATTATATATATGGGCCTAATATTTCATTCCGTCATAATCGCTCGGCGATTGATGATAGTGTTGAATACCGCGATATTACCCGCGTGATTGTCACAGGGGGTGGACGTTGTTACCATTTAAGTACGGACTGCATGAGTCTTCAACAACCATATACACAGATATATTACGTTCCCCTTACTAATGCTGAATCCGCTGGTTATACCATGTGTGAAATATGTACGCGCAATTGCTCATTTCCCTTTTATCGTATTGCTTATCTCTCTAACGACTATTCTTTAAGTGCGTATCATATGACCGATCTGAACTCTGCTATTCCTCAATCACACAACATTCGTGGACCTGGTAATGGTGATGAATTTACCCCCACCAGTTATATGTATGGACTACTTCGTGCGGGATTCAATGTAGAATGTGATGCTGATTGGAATATCGTGGATGTATGGGGACCAGATGGTGTTCATTACGACAAATCCGGTGAAATGGCGAACAGGTGCGATGCACGCGCATCTGCATGGATGTGGATAGACAACAGAAATCAAAAATAAAGAAGGCCAACCATGGGCTGGAGTCTACCGGTGCCCCGCCTGCGGCTGGAACACCGGAGACTCACCCCTAACGTT
>JAKQDR010000085.1 GCA_029573715.1 bacterium
AGATGAAACTATGGATAACTTAAATGGGTTCTCTGCATTAGTCAATGGGGTTCTATCTAGACCATAATTTTTATTGAACGAATAGAGCGATCTGGCCGCATTAATAAAATCATAAATGACTTCTGACCTAGCGGGGTCATCTTTATATTTTTGTAGATTTTGAGCAAAAGCCAGCAGTTCAGATTTTACTGCATTATATGTACCAGATTGTAAAGGGTCTACAGCCCAAACTGGTGCATTTAAATCGGCCCATTCCGTAACTTCTCGCTCAATATTAGCAATCATCTGACCAATACCGGGTTGAAATGTCTCAACCCATTGGAGTGGCATATTAGCAAATACGGAATTTTCAATAAGATTTAATGTTTGTTTATAATCTTGCTCAGTCATAGATTCTCTTAACCAACATTAATGGTATCACAGCCAGTTACTAACGTATATGGACCGCAGTTTTGACCCAAGTCTCCAACACGATGTGCTGGTTGATTTTCATGAAATACCGTAGAAGACCCAGTTGTTGCAATTGTTGGATGTCCACATGATGCAATACCCATCGATGTAACAATAGCAGTCTCGACGCCCTCAGATGTCACTGTTATAGCCCCATCAGCGATCACGGTTGTATAATTAACAGATCCATCATGGCATGGACATGTTCCTATACCAATAGAACCAACTTTACCCTGTTTTTGACTTGACATAAATCACCTCTTTTTGGTATTTATACTCAAATTCGTGAGAAAAATACACGTTCTTTAGACGTGTATTAGTTCATTCAACCCAGGAGAATGAACCCTTGGCCAATCGTTTTGTCGTTTGACATGGTAAACGCCATTTTACGATTGGTTCCGCCACCAAACGTCTCACCACCCGTACCGCGGAAACCAGTATGAATCCATGTTGAAGATGGTCCACGATACTCCAGGATCAACTGATCATATGGAACCAATTTATCTAACTGTTGGATGAGCTCATGATGCAGCGCTTTACGTTCAGGCCCACCAATCAATCCAATATCAACAGCCCGACCCTTTGCGTGATCACTATTGCTAACACCCATTCGATAACCTGAATTGATTTTCCATCGTTTACCCAACCCATGGATTCCACCGGGTAGAACTGTGAGATATTTCTCAAGGATATTCTCACAGAGGGCGGCCAAGTTAGCGACGATTTGTTGCTTAGTCAAACCATTCTGATCAACAAGTCGATGACGAACGTTAAATCCACCATCAAACATCATACCAAGTGTAAAATGTTCTGATAGACGGAAATCGGCTGTAAAATTATCTGTGGCTAGAATGATCTCTTGATTCTTGCTTGGAATAATTGAGCCGCCACCACCGCTGGCCGATGTTTTATCTCCAACGTACGTATTAGATTTACCTTCTTGAGCTATAGTTTGTTGAATATAAGATTTACTGGATTGGTTGGTTCCATCACTCGGCAGTTCATACATAAAGTTTTCCTCTCCAGCTAGAACCGGTGAAGACATTCGTTCAATGTTTGGATATAATGGCGTACCAAGCGCTGGTGGTGTCATACCATGAATTAGTGCCTTAATAGCCGCTACCGCAGTGGCCGGATTGGCTCGGCCAGAGTTCTGATAAATTTGTGGTGATGCGTCAATATTAAGATCATTACCAATTTTCATATTCATAATAGAGCCGGTTTGCAGATCATATCCGCCACCGATAGTCATGATATGATCCGCGCCGATTTTTGTATTGGTTTTTCCCGATGATTCGATGAACATATCTGTGCTAGACTTGACATGAATTTCTTTGGCTGAAGCTACGTGCAGATTATCATTGGAAAGAATGTGACCTTTCTTGGCAGCCTGAAGATTCATAGCACCATTAGCCCAGACAGAGAAATTTCCCTCGACTGCGATATTCATATCACGAGCTACACCAATATCAAAGTTACCACCAACTTTCATCTCAGCAGATCCAGCAACTTCAATATTTGCATCTGATCTACAGTAAATACTAACGTTGCCTCCGACTGTGATAGCACATTCTCCGTCAATGGCGATATATCCATTACGGTCGATAATCGTGTACCCATCTCCGACGATTTTGCGTACTTCTGTACCATTTGCATCAATCTCTTGGAAAGTACCAGATCGGTGATATGTATGAATACGTTCATATCCCGGAGTATCATCA
>JAKQDR010000088.1 GCA_029573715.1 bacterium
GATTTGGTCAATATCAAATCTTCCAGTCAGCGGATTGAACTCATATTTGTTACATCTGTCCTCGTTGAGTTTGAAGTGCGCACAGATATGAGAATGGCTGTCCACTCCATCGTCGTCAAGATGTGACTTGCGATACTCCCAATCGAAGTAGTAATACTCCGCTGGGTGATTGACTGGGTCTGTTACGAAACTAAAGAATTGACACATTATTTCACCTCCAGAATCCATTTATCATCCTGCCGCTCGATGTCACTATAAGCGGTAAGTTGGTCAATAGGCGGTTCTGGAAGTGGCATCCAGTGGGTAACCGCTTCACCAATCTCAAGCGCAAGCCGTACACTTACACCGTATGTTGTACATACAAGAACTTGCTCAAATTTATTCTCTGGCAACCGCTCCGATACTGATATCCAGCGTTGCTCTTTTTCAAGCAAAGTTATATATTGTGTTAGGACATCATCGTGCGCGATTAGATAATCACATTCGGCAGATGTTAACGTACAGCCTAACCCTGTCACCTTGCCTAACTTAAGTGCTTTGAAGATTTTTTCACCGTCAATCATCTCATACTCCCTTTCCGTATTTAGCCCACCAGGTATCTACCATGTCATAAGCGGATGGCAGGTCTGGATTAGTGCAAATCTGCACCGTTGCAGCGTGATCCACAATATCAAGGTGCAGTTCAGTGCCCCAGTATGCGGATTCGGCCGTGTACCAGCGATAACTAATATCTTTTATCGCCTTCCAAATCTCGCCTAACGTTGGCACTGTGTTATAGGTGTGGTTCTGCAATATTTCGCTGATGGCCTGTTCCAACAAGCCTAACGGCACGCGCCCTAACTGTTTCACATACACGGCCAATTGTTTTCTATCTACCGGCTTGCCAACCGCTTCCCATAACTGCGTCAACTGCGCAGTCCAGTCAGCAAGCGCAAGCTGGTAGATTTCAGCGTTAGGCTTAACGTCTTTGAGTAGCAAGGTATTCATCCATAACCTCTCGTGCAATTTTTTCGTTATCATCA
>JAKQDR010000119.1 GCA_029573715.1 bacterium
CTCTGTCCGCTCTCTTTTTAGTTGCTTGTTCAGATCCTGCCTCTGGCGATGATACCGGTAAATATACGATTACGATTGTTGCCGTTGATGCAACCGGAGTTGAACGCCTTGACGCAAATCAAACTCAAGCAACAGAAGGAGTATAATGAGCCCAGAATTTAGGACACAAAAGACGGTATAAATAAGGTGTGTTTGCCGATAAAGTAGGTATGGTGGACACTATGAAAAAGAGACAAAGTTTTGACAAGGCGTTTAAGGCGAAAGTCGTACTAGAAGCACTTCGAGAGGAAATGACTCTTCAGGAAATTGCGAAGAAATACGACGTTCATCCCAACCAGATTAGCACCTGGAAAAAGCAGGCGATTGAGAATCTGCCAGATATTTTTGAAAGACCGAACAAGAAAACCGAAGGTGAAAAGCAGGCTGAAGAACACTATGATGAAGCCTTGAAAACCCTTGGTGCTATGAAAATCGAGAACGAGTTCCTAAAAAAAAAGTACAAACAGTTGTACGGGACCGATCCATTTTAATCGAGAGGGTGCATGCAAAGATGAACATCACATGGCAATGTCAAGCACTGGGTATCAGTCGTAGTGTAGCATATTACGAGAAAGAGCATACCGTACAGGAACAAGATTTGATTGTACTTGAGTATATCCGTTCTGTTCTTGAGCGGATTCCGTTTTATGGATATCGTAAGGTTGCCCGAGAGATATGCGTGAAGCACATGCCGGTTACCGAGAAGCAAGTCAGGAGAATCATGGCACGAGCAGGATTACAGGCGATATTTCCCGGACGAAATCTCTCCAAAGCCCGGCAGGAGCATAAGAAGTATCCGTATCTACTTGCCGGAAAGAAGATACGATATCCAAACCAAGTATGGGCGACTGATTTGACGTATATCAAATTGCCTTCAGGTCATGTGTATTTGATGGTTATCATCGATTTGTACTCAAGGCGAGTCTTGAACTGGATCATCACGAATACGCTTGATGCCCCGATTTTTGCACAGTGCCTACGAGAAACAATCGAGCAATATGGATGTCCGTCAATTTTCAATACTGATCAAGGATGTCAGTTTACATCCGATTGCTGGACAAGCGTGCTTCATGAATATGGCATAACCATTAGCATGGACGGCAAGAATCGCGCATTGGATAATATCTATGTAGAGCGACTGTGGCGGTCTCTCAAGTACGAAGATATTTATATAAAACAGTATGAATCGGTTCGTGAGCTTCGCGATGGTGTCGCCCGATACTTCCGATTCTATAACACAGAGCGCTTTCACCAGAGTCTTGACTATCGGACTCCTGATGAAATGTATCAATCTTTCCAGGTCGGTGACTTGGCGAATCAAGCAGCATAATACACCTTAAACTGCGATAAAAAATGTGTTGACAAAAGGGCGCAGTTTA
>JAKQDR010000120.1 GCA_029573715.1 bacterium
AACGAACGTGGCAACAATGCATTTACGCTATCGCTAGCGTCGAGCGTTTCGCGAATTGACGTTGTGATAGTGCCTTTAACGATGATTGCATCTGCAACATTGAACAGATCAGAAACATGGGTAGTGTAGTTTCCAGAAGCACTGAGCGCATCACCAACTGCAAAAATCTCTACAGCTTGCACAACATAATTGTTGTGAGATGCGACATTAAAATTAGCAAACAAATCTTCAATAATTTTAACTTTTACTATCGACTTACTACTATCTTTTGCAGAAAAAGCATCTTGTGTAATTGCAAACAAATCTACCTTTGCAGTAGAAGTACTGCTAAAGCGAATATGATCAACCACAAACTGATTGGATGAAATACGTGCAGCATCTGTCACTACAATGGAATCTGAAATTTGAGTATAGAACCGACTGCTGATAGCACTACTAGCCGCTAGTACGTCTGAAACATTAGTTTCAATCGTAGCTTGTGTTGTAACGACATCATCCACCTTAGCGATTTCAGCAACTACACCGATGCCGCTGCCAGATAACGTTGCCGACGCGCCGATAACATCAACCAGCGCAGGTGAGACAATTGCGAAAGCCGCGGTGTGTACGTCAATTACATCTGCAAACCACAAGATAGGGCGCGCTCGAATTTGCGTATGCACCCCTAAAGATTCGGTGATTTGTGTGTTCTCTGCCATAACACCCCCTAACAATCTTTACGTAACTATACCAAAAAACATTGCATCGACAGGTACATGCGCAACAGACAAACTGCCTTTGACATACAACTGGTTAGACCCCCAATCAACATTTGTTGCAAAATACGGCGCACCATAATAATTATACGCTACAAACCAGTTAGGTGGGGTATTGTATTCAAGTGGGGTAAAATTTATTCGAGGCACAAAATCAGTCCAATCAAACCATCCTGGAGCATCATTTCTTCGAGGCACAAACGCATGCCAATTACGGCTAAATACGCCAAGTTTATAATCACTTGACATATCATAAGTTACGTTGATGGTTTTAGCTGATAAAACAATACCGTCTAAATCAGGTAACCCGTACACAACTATTCTCGAATCGTCGATGTAGGTAAAGTGACCGTCTCCTTCATATACCAGCTCACCTTTATAATATTTGTCAGTAATCTCATGTGGGCCCTCCACCAAAGTGCGATGAATATCATAGTATGCAGCTTCATAAGTAAGGCTTTTACTATAGCCCTGGTAATGATAATCTCTGTACGTACTCAAATATGCGAATAATACTGACCTGTCATTTGCAGCCTGAACAAACAGCCCATAAAAACCAAAAATCGTGTCATAACGATTACTGGTGCTAGTTATTCGATATACATGAGCAATGGCCCCCTTATCAGAAACAGGATTGCCAGGTGTCACATCAATTAAATCAAGATTCGAAATCGCGTGGAAATTGATCAACAAGCTAGGAGTAGGTCGAACTTCCCTATCTGTAAAATAAAACTTAGACGTATACGGTACAGGACTATCATTAGCAACATAAGCAAGATGGATATGATTAGCGTCTTGCGGCACACTTGTAAAGGTTGCTGGGCCTGGAGGTTGCACTGAAAATCCATGCTCACCAGT
>JAKQDR010000138.1 GCA_029573715.1 bacterium
ACTTAAAAACAAAACTATGGAAACAAACGAAATTGAATTGATCGTAAATGAACTCGACAATGATTTTACAGAAGTATTAACACAAATGGAAACCGAAGATGACAACAAGTGAATTTTTAAAAGAACTTGAAACGCGTATCAGAGATGGTCGCGTGGTGAACATAGAGAGTTACCTGAGACGCAACGGGAAAACACGCATAGCAGCTACAAAGGACTTGCAAAATGTCTTACGGTGGAAATGCGAGGAGATAAATGGTAAATACGGCGCTATATACGTAAATATTGAGGAGGAATAGTCATGGAGAAAAAGCACTATACGGCAGGTGGAAACCCGTCACACGCAGGAGTGTTTATCCTGCCCAACGGAAATAATATAGATATTGTCATAGACCACGTGGAATGGCGTGAGAAAGAGGAGATAAATGGTCGTGTGGAATCGAAATTTGTAGCCATATTCAAGCCCAACCCATACACGGAACTTCCTATGGTACTGAATAAGGTCAACAAACAGCGGTTACTGAAATTGGCATCCAAAGGCCCTTGGGATATTCTTGAAGTGAAAAATTTGCCCGTAACACTCACGTGGGAGTCCACAAGGATTGGTGATGGTTTGAGAATATCACCTGTTCCGCCACGACAAAAACAGCCCTTGCCGACACAGCCACAACCACAGCAGTTGGAGGCGCTTACCACCGCACATAAGAACTTCGGCAAGTGTGTGGACCATCTTAAAAATGGTGGCACGATAGACGATTTGCGTCTAAAATACACCATATCAAACGCCATGGAAGAAACACTTAAACAAGCGTTATTATGATAGAATTGAGCCAAAAAGAATATGAATGGCTGTCTGAAAAGGCGGGATACATATCCGCATCAAAACTGGATGACCTGCTGACATCTGGGAAGAAAGGTAATAGTTGGGGTCAGACCGCAATAACATATCTATATAAGCTGCAATACGAGAGGCTACGCGGATTCCCGATAGTGGGAGTTGATGCCAGACCCATGTCATTCGGTCGTGAAAATGAAGTGTATGCCAATGAGTGGCTTCGT
>JAKQDR010000142.1 GCA_029573715.1 bacterium
TGTGCCCTGAGTACCAGTGACCGCAGGTTCATTTGGTCTTTGTGGGTTTTGTGTCAGATATGCTTGAGCTTGCTCAGAATATCGTGGTTGTCGTACATCAATATTTTGCATTTCCAAATACTCTTTGTTTTGCTCGTAAAATTGCTGGGAATCGATAATGACGGGTTTTGTTCCACTCGCCCCTTGATAGTAGATGTCATATCCCCCTGACGGCAACCCATCACTAGGCACACGATAGAAGCCATTCTCATCAGCACTTATTGAATAGGTTATGGTGTTGGTTCTTTGATCCATGATGATAACCTGAGCGCTTGGAATGACTTTATTAGAAGAGTCATATGCGTACCCCTCAAGATAATTGAGCCTTGACTCAATAATTGGTCCTGACACTGTTGACTGTGCGTTTACCTCTTTGTTGAACATATTAAGTATGCCATTCACCCACTGCATAATGCCGCGCACTTGCGGTCCAGGCAGTACAGGCTCCAAATCTGTTGCTGCTACGGAAGTCTCAAGATTCTCTCCCACAGGAACTTGATTAAAGGGAATCAATACATAAAACTTACCGTTTTTGTCGGCCTGAGATGACTTAATGGTAAGTAGTTGTCCGCCTGTTCTTCTCATAATAGAAACTGTGCCAAACGGCTTGTTTATTGCACCTTGAATAATCAGATCACCTTGGGTATTCACATCCCGCTTTAATGCAACAACTTTCGGGTCTGCAACTCGAACATTTTGCACGCTAATATCTCTTCGCTCTGGGGTCGTGCCTTCGTCAATCGGTGGGATTTGTGCGTACAAGCCGTCGTCGGAGACCGCCACTTGATACACTTTTGGATACAGCGTTTGAGTTGTGCCATTCACTCTGGCGGACGCCGACTCGCCAAACGCTGTAGCATCCGTGTCAAAAATGGTTGCATTTACCGGTATGACAAAATCGCCTGTTGCACCTGGCGTGGGACGCGCACCCTCAAACACTATGACTTTGTATCTGCCGGGAGGCACCACAAAACTATAATATCCTCTTGCATCTGTCTGCACTACTGGCTGATACCAAGAGGGCAACGTGTAGCCTGGGCCCATTACTTGTGTCGCGACACTCTGATCAAATAGCTCGTAGTTTGGCTCATTGGGCGTTGCCACAAGTGGCACATTTCGATATAACGCTACGCGCACTCCTTCCACTGGCTGCATAGTTTCCCGATCAAACACCTGACCATACGGATCATAGTCTACCCATTCACACTCGGGAGTGCCTGCGGGAAAACCCAGCTGGCCAACTTTACTTGAAGGATCATCCCCCGAAGTCCCTTCTATGGGATTTGTGTAGGCGGTTGCGATAAAATAATGAAGTAAATGGCTTGAAGAACTGCCCCACTCAAGTTTCGTTCCCAGATTGGCAGTTATCGGATATTGGGTCTTGGCGCCAGCGTTTGATATGTCTCCCTGCGCATACAAACCATGGAATTCATAATTTTTGTCTGACAAGAATCGAGATAGTGGAGTTGTGTTGCCTATTAGTGTACTTGATGCGTTATCGCAGGCAGCTATAACCAGTGGATTATCTGGCTGCGTCGAAGAAGCAAGACATTGCTCATATGCAGCTTCTTTAAAATATTCTTTGTGTGTCGGTTCATTCCACTTCGTGCTCGTAGTGCCATCAGCAAAATAATTTCGGACAGTAAGCGCACTGCCATTACGCTGAATAGGCATCGGAATACACCCGGGCTCACCCACAGGGTTATCATTTGCATCAAACACTTGGATACACTCTTGCAGATATACCTGGCTTGAATTCACTTGGCTCACAAATTCAAGAAGGGCTCTGTGTACCTTAATAAGAGGATTTGTGTCATAGGATGCGCATGCCGCACTGGCATCATCACATCGGGTGGGCTTAAGACACACAGTGTGCGCTGTCTTACCGGGAATATCCTCAGCGCGTACTATTGAAGTCGTGTTAAAGACACTGAATGTAACGGCTACTAACATAAGCAGATGAAGCAGAAAAAATCTGTGTGTTTTTTTCATGATAAATGAATTCAAATAATAACTAACCGCACGATGTGTGCAATAAAAATCTGTTTCATTGTGCATCATTAGGATATACTTGTCAACACTTAGAAATACTGATACAGTTTAGCATTCAACGTATGAGATATTTGCGTTTCGTATTAGTTCTGTGTCTGTTGACAATCTTACATCTCGGTTCACCACGTGGTGTCCCTCATATCCACGCGCTTGATTTTTACGACTACATCCAGTTGAGCATCACTCCCATACCATGTAGCACCAGTGATACGGTTACTTGTCCATTAGTTTATGGTCCTGATGTGGATCCGAATCTTTCGTTTCAGCAGTTTTACAAAGACTTTGACCCGTCAAGACAGCCAAATTCTTCATACAATACATTTAAAACTGATCTTATCCGAAGACAAGAAGACGAATTCTGTGCGAATCGATATGAGCCTCCCCCTACCCCAGAACCCGATGCCAAATATTTCACTCAAGACCCGCGGAGTCTCCATTTTTGGGCTGAAGATCAAGAGGTGACTGCGTTGGGCAAAGCGGTTGATCGATCGCGTCAATTTATCTACTGGACCATTACGAGTCAGGCTGTTGACCAATCGTTGTCACTCAAGCAAATATGGTCGATGAACCGCAATATCGCCTTGGGCTTTATGATTGTCATTACTGCGGCGTTGGGTTTTGCAATTGCT
>JAKQDR010000151.1 GCA_029573715.1 bacterium
ATGAACAGACGTGTGTTCAAGTTGGGGACAATCAGCGAGGATGTGCCTACGGACTATCGTGTTGTGAACTTCTCGGATAAGAATTGCTGGGCTGCGCTGAAGCAGAGTTGTGAGACATTTGAGACATTCTACACAATACGCGTGAACACCGATGAGACTCCCGACTCGGACTACATAGTGGACATAGGTGTTGAGCCTGGCACGTTCCCTGAGACATTGATGGTCGGAAAACGACAGGGCATTGCCGAATTGACAATGGACTATGCAGACGAGGATGTGTATACGCAATTCATAGTGCAGGGAAGTTCAGAGAACTTGCCGCGTGGGTACCCGCATGAACGTCTGCAACTGGATGAGGACTTGGGTGGGGTGCCGCCCGTGTATGCCGGATCTTTGATGGTTGATGAGAGCAAATACACACGTTGGGGTAGGAAGCGGATGGAGTTGGTATTTGAAGATATAAAGCCGACACGTACCGCCACTATAACAGGACTACCGGAGGCGAATATCTTTGCGTTCTACGATACGAGCTTATCTGATATTATAGCGATACAACCCAACTGGAACCCCGTTGGTGGTACGGTGCATATTCTTGACGGCAACCTTATGGGATACACCTTTGAGATAATAGGATTCCACTCCGGGACTTATAAAATAACCATCAAGCAAATCTCGGATAGCAACGGTCTGGTATTGCCGAATGAAGAAGAAGAAACCTTCCGCTTCGCAGAGGGCATGAAGTACAATCTTGCTGGCATATCGCTGCCGGACTCTTACGTCGTGGATGCAAAGACAAGTCTTAAGGCCGCTGCTGTGGAAGCCATGGAGTATTGGACAAATCCACGCGGATCATTCTCGCTGACACCTGATCCGTTTTTTCTCCGCACAAATGAGGTAGACATATCCTGTGGCTGGCTCATACCCATAAAACACGATGCACTTGAGATAAATAAATCAATACGTGTAACAAGCGTTACTTACGACTTGCTGAAAGACACGTATTTTGACATAGACTCCGTTGAAGTAGCCGACATTACGGGCAAGGATAACTTTATGAATAGCGTACATAAGTCTACCCAACGGAGTCTTAATATGTTACGGGATCAGGGGATTATCAACAGCCCGACAGCAAAGGACAGTAATCTTACCGCCTTGCTGAACAGAATAGCGTTGTCGCTACACCTTCCGAACTGGGATACCCTATTGGAAATGCTTGGCAACGACAAGGGTCTATTCACGATGATTAATGAGGAGGGTGAGGACATACACGTCGTGAATGTGGATTTACTGCGTGCAGGGACGGCATTGGTGAATAGTTTGTATGCGAATGAGTTGTTTATCTCCAGCATGCAAGACGAGACGGGATCCCTTGTCAATAACTACCTGTTACACCTCACAAGTCAGGTCGCTACGGTAGCCTGCGATTCCGAAGGTACTGTTACGGGGACACTCCCGACGTCTACCGCAATAGTGTATCATGGTGCAAGCGCGGACACGGGTTGGAGCTTTAGTGGGGAATTATCGGGTTGTACGGGGAGTGTAAATGAGGGCACAGGTGTCATAACAATAACTGGGCTTACCGCTGACGATTCCACAGTAACGGTATCCGCCACAAAAGCGGATAAGCCGACGTTGCAGGCTACTTTCAGGATAAGCAAGGTTTATGCGGGTGTAGACGGTGCTGACGGGGAAGATGGGGCTGCCTCTGTAATATACTACCTTACCCCCTCTGTGGATAATGTAGTAAAAAGCATGAGTGGAACGCTTACACCAAGTTCAGTTACTTGCGCACAATATAAGGTTGTCGGGAACGCTGCTCCGGTTGCCGGGGATAAAACAATAAAATACCAACTATCTGGAGGCGCCTTAACCACGTACACCGAGGCCGTGAATATAGGTACAGCGTCTTACGTGGACTTCTTCCTTTATGATGGAGCGACGGAATTGTGGAGGACAAGGGTTCCTGTTATACTTGATGCGTCAGATATAGAGTATATCTACAATTCATTTGCAGATGGAGATACCTATGTTGCTGGCGGTCTTGTTCTATCAAGTTTTGTCGGAGTATTGGACGGCACGGATGCGGTTGTCGCAGGGATGGCAGGAGAAGACTTTGTACTTGACGGTGAAACACCAATTACAAGCCCTATGTTTTTTGCAGGATCAACTACCGCACAAAACGCAAACAACGCAAAATTCAGGGTGTACCAAGATGGCAGTATGTATGCTGAACTTGGGGAAATAGGCGGACTCACCATTTCCGCAAGTAAATTATACTTAGGCACTGGG
>JAKQDR010000154.1 GCA_029573715.1 bacterium
ATAGATACGTTTTTGTTCAAACAGTTCTGGCCATAGGCTAAAGAAATTTAGAAGTAAACAAAAACAGTGATCCCCGTCTGTATCACTGTCTGTGAAAATGGCGATTTTACCGTAGTTGAGATTTTCCGCCGGCTTTCCAATTTCAAGACCAAGGATACTCATCAGTTCAAACATTTCCTTGTTCTTGACGATATCAAGGGGTTTCATTCCGCGAACATTCAATGGCTTGCCACGTAGAGGATATCCGCCAGTTGTCTTAGGATTACGAACTTTAATCAAAGCCCCGATTGCCGAAAGACCTTCGGCCAGCAAAATCATTCGATTCTCTGGGTTCGGATCCGTCGCCGCGATATGGTTAACTACACGAACTTTTGCCGCACCCTTCTGTTTCTTTGCTAGTGCTGCGCGATCGGCCAGTTCCTTCTTATAGAGAATTGCGGCGATCATCGGATCAATGATTTCCGGTGTATTCAAAATCTGCTTGGCGATTTTCTCATAGTCGAGATTACCAAGAACGCCTGAGATTTCACCGGTTGAATTTGTGATTCGTTCCTTAGCTTGACTGTCAAACTTGGGACTTGGAAAGTTACGAATCCACGATGCAAACAGAAGGTGCTGACGGATCTGGTTAGGGAGCACATCGATTTTATGTTTCTTTTTGACAAATGCTCGAACGTCTTCGATAATGCGATTCAAAACATAGTCGATGTGACTACCGCCGTTCTTGACATAAATGCTGTTAACATAACTGAGACAGCGGAATTCCTCATCATTGCCGGATGGAGCAAACACTAGTGCCACATTATCATCTTGAACAGAAATTGCTGACTCGTGGAAGTGCTTGGCGATCTGCTTGATATTACGGAACTTGATTTTCTCGCCATTGAAGACAAAGGTGATACCCTCAAACATGATCGCGAGATTGGTGATCCGATCACGAATCACGTCCAGATGATCCTGCGTGAACTCGGTCAGATTGAACTTTTCTAGATCAGGAACAAACTTGACCTCTGTCCCACGATGGGATGACTTGCTAACCTTAAAGTCGACGTTAGCCATATTATCCGAGCACGTCACGACAATTTTCTTGGAGCCATCACAAGAGGTGCCGATGAAACTGGTGGAGAAGATATTCGTCAGAGAAGAGCCGACCCCGTTCATTCCAGCTCCAACTCGATTTGAATCATCAAAGTTGGAGCCCGCCTTGAGCTTAGTCCACGCTAGAACTGGTTGATATGTGTCACCAATCAGCTTAACAGGAATACCTCGCCCATTATCAGAGATGGTGATTTCAATTCCCTGAACTGTATTGTCGATGGATACCTCAATCTTGTTAGCAAATTCTCCATTAGTGCGGATATATTCATCAACACTATTCTGAAGAATCTCCTCGATGATCTTGATCAGACCCGGAACAATGGTTTTCGTCTGATATTGATAATTGATAATCCCACTATGAGGCTCAGGTGTAACCGAACCAATATACATCTGAGGGCGCAGCAGACAATGCTGTCGATCATCGAGAACTTTGAAAGTTTCTGTCATTCTAAAATCCTATGAACATTGAAGAGGCTATTTAACCCCAAAGATAGACGCCACTTCCGATCCAGACTCCGATCACGATCCATACATTCAACCAATTGATGGTACGCTTTCCATGAGCAATCAAAGTCAACTCAAGGGAGCTCTTCTGACGAATTCATTCGTCATAGACCCAAAACAAAAGAACGAGAGTAGTAATGACAAACGCGACACCAGCGACAATGGTGCTAAACATGATGAACCCCTTAGAAAGTGTAGCGAACTTTGGAATTGAATTGGCTATAGAAGGCAATAGCCAGATCTTCTACAACTTCGGTGGTTTCGGGCTTTTTGCCATGAACATACTCATACAGACCACGAGGGCCTTTGTCTTCATGGAAGAGGTTCATTTTGTGGAGTTGTTCAACACTGAAATCGTAAGTCATGATTAATAGCTCCGGGTTGATGGAGTCATTATATCAAGTTTGGCGGGAAAGTAAACAATTGGGCTGAACTAGATTTCAGCGGCAATCTCAGATTATGTTCACTCACCATCGGAATCCAGATGCTGGGTGTGGATCAATGGACCGTCATCTCGGAATAGCTGGCCAAGGGCCCAGAATTCTGCGAAAGCGTTCTCAGGGGTAGAGATAGTGGTTTTGTATTCACACACAACTTTCCCATCTACTTTCACTTCGATTTTCAGGTGTTGCATGCTTTTCTCCTGGTTCATGATTGACTCCATTAAAGGAACCACGGAAGTGGTTCAAACTAGACGTGGTTACTTACTTGTGTGCTCGGGCTTATCGACATAGGAGTCAGCGGCGGCGCTGCCGCTGTTCTTTGATGTCGACCATTTTTAAATCACCTCGGTTGTTTAGCTGATGTGACTATTATATCAAGTTTGGTAGGAAAGTAAACACTTTCAAGGATTCATCATTCATCGCCGGGTGGTGGGAATGCTGGTGACAATGGAAGACGAGATCCATAAGAAACCCTAAGAGCGCATTCATTAACCACTCTAGGATCGGAATTTGGTGTATCCAGAATGCACCAAGCGGGGCCAAATAGTCGTCTGGGGCTGCCTGGTGAAGACATTCACCGTTTTTGAAACACCGACAATTGATATTTTGCATTTTTTTTTTACCGCCTTAAAGTTCACGAACGTCGTTAGCAGTTTGACCGAAACTTGCGAGTTTCACCCTGAAACCAATCCGGTCTTCAACATACTGAACAAATTTCATCGGGTCGGCGTGACACATATGATGACCATTTACATCATAGCTAAAAATAGCATCCTGTTGATCAAGGCATGTGATCGCAACTTGAGGTGGTAGAATTTTGACCTGTGAAACATCAACAGACCGCATCCAATCTTTTGTGATCATGTGACGAAGCACACTAAGGTCAAGGGGTGCAAATCTGAGTGAACCTTGCCATGTATTTGGCACATTAGTCGCATCAAAATGTGCTAATGAATCGATTTCACCTTCATGTTCTAGAGGTCCTGCGCCATGCCGAGTGACGTAGGCTCTGGTGACATATACTGGTTGGATTTCCTTAACGTCAAAATACCCCATAGCATGAATAGCACCAAATAGACCGGTATACGATCTTGTCACATGAGGGAAATGACCCAAATCTTGATCTAAACCAAGCCCCTGAGCACCTTCAAAGATAACAGTATCTTCAACTAGATGATCAAGCTTTGTTGAAACTGGAAGAACATGATTACAAATCTTGCGAAGCCGCTCAGCATGAAACTGAAAATCATCATTTAATAGAATGTGATTAGTGCAATTATGATATTTTTCGACAATATGACTCAAACCTAATTGGCATAGCCGATGTGGAACCCATTCATTCTTAATTAGCTCGAGTTTGTGAACTAGTGTGTCTTTGTTATACAGATCAGCAACAGTCAATTTGTATTTTGATTCATAACATCGGACAACGGTTTCATTGATACCCAATCCACATGACCCATGACGGCCATCGCCGCGCGACATTTCTAAGATATTGTTAATAGCCATATCAAAGATCGTCGTCACTCTAGCGTTTGGATGGCAATAGACTTTAGGAAGTTTCCGATTCTTTGACATGGTTACCAGTTCATCAAAAAGTACATAGGGGTTCACGATGAACTGATTAGAAAGATATGTATCGGCGCCGGCGAGAGATCCAGAACTCATTGTATTAAAAACATGTCTGTATCCAGCACGATTAACCGTATGGGCCGCCTGAGAGCCACCGTTAAATCGACATACGACCCTCGAACCAGTTTTCTCAGTAAGATAGTCTGTAACTAGACCCTTACCCTCATCGCCATAGCCGGCGCCGATAACGACAAATGCTTTCATTTTAGATTTTCACGAATGCTATCGTAAAGTTGATTGATTTTCACCCTTCGCTCAATGTTTTCAAATTTGTAACCACATCATTCAGTCGAATCATAGTTGAAAATTTGGGACGGTATTGGTATGCGCATGGAATACCATTACCCCAATGAACATCAACCTCGTGCTTTGCGTACAAATCGCCATATGCATACCAACGATTAGCAACCCAAACATCATATATTTGTTTTTCACAGTTAATTCGTAGAACACAACCGTGGATTTCTGCTGAACATTTTCCGTTTTCTAGCGCATCTAGAAGTTCATTCAGAACAGTATCCCATTCTTTCGAATGTGGCATTTGATAGAATCGAAACACGGTTCTAAATGCATGGCCGATGTACAGAAACGAGGTTTTGATCATTCCAGTAGTCTTTTTCATAGCTATTTTCATATCCAAGTGATGAGGTGCACATTTTAAAATAAATTTTCAATATAAAAATGTATAAACTATACAAATTTATAGAACGCCAATCAAACTTGATCGGCTCTGGAAAATTCTAAAACCTTCCCTATCGGGTATCGGAACACGGTATTTCAGTCCCATGTTTTTGATAAAGTCATGAAGTTCTTTCCAGGTCTTAAAGTCAGGGAACTCGGTTTCCTTCCATCGGTCCTCTAGTTCCTTTTTAACTGGAAGTTCTGGATAGAACTTTTTTGACTTTTTAATCACAACTTCAAATCCACGTTTTGCCACAGCGGCCGATGCTGCTATCGGATCGGGCAAAGTTGGATTCAACAAATTGCCAATTGTTGATGTATAGGCCGCATTGATTTCAAATAATTTTGGGTAGTACTTCTTAAGAATTGATACTAATGTCGTACGTTTCCATTGATTCTTACATAAACGATTTAGATTTTTACCTTTGCCAAGAGAGCCTTGTTTAAAGCTCAATTCCTCTATGAATAGCTTATCCACTCGTAGATGATTTAACCATTTTCCAATAGCATGACCGATTTGGATTGTTTCATATTTAAGCTTATCAGGATCTGATTCCTTACCAGTTAGATTTGATAATGAAAATAGTTTTGTATCGATTAACGTGTCATTATCAAAAATCGATATGCCAATGTAATTTGGATTCATATCAATGCCGGCATATCTGTTCTTAATTGATTTTGGCGTTGATTTCAAGCTATGTTTAACTTTTTCATCATCAAACGTGAGATATACAAATTTTGAATCCAAAGACACTGTGATTGGTAGACTCTTCTGTTCTGCCAATAGAACCGCATGGCTCCATAACTTGGCCCAATTTTTTCTTAGTGTCGGAAGTTGCAGTTCAATCTTTTTACCGTGCCACGGTTTGAATACAATATGATCATTGAAAAAGTTAAACTTGCGATTACCCTTTGCCGGAGATTCTCCAATTAGATATAATGGAAGTAATCGGCGCTCTTTCCACTCTTCATTACTAATGAGACCTTTAGAACGCCT
The DNA here is from genome assembly GCA_029573715.1 of bacterium. Lineage (GTDB taxonomy): Bacteria > Patescibacteriota > Microgenomatia > UBA1406 > GWC2-37-13 > JAGOLU01. The sequence continues at coordinate 5,356 of JAKQDR010000154.1, forward strand.
AATGAAATTGTGCTTGCCACCAAAGATTCTTATTGAATTGCCTAACTCAACATCGGCTTTGTACATACCGATACCAGATTTAACAGCCGACTGTTGAAACCAAGAATCAAGCTGAGTTGAACTAAACCTATTACGAAGCTCTTCTCGCACCGATATCTCCGCTAGACCAAACGATGCGGCTTTATATGCAGATCGAATCATAGACGACTGAAGACGTTGGATGCTTATAATAAGATCGGCGTCTTCAGATGAATGATATGTAATAGGCAGTTTTATGGTGATCATTATACGAACTTTTAACTATTTCTATTTATTTATACATTTTGCGGAGAATGTGATATAACATCAAATCGTAGTAATGTACACCAAATTTCACATCTATCTATCTATTGGGTGACTTACCAAATGAAACGTAAAATTTTGGTCTATCCCCTTGGTGCACTTGATCCCAGACATACATATGTTTCAGTTCGAGTTTGGAGATCATCATTTTCACAATTTCTGCTAGCTGTCTATCAGCTTGAACTGAATCATGATGATCCTTGATTCTAATAGGTACTCGCGGATGTCCAATCGCGTCTGAAATGTAATGGAGAGCCAGGGCTGTACTGCGACCGGAACCCCGTTTTGAATCAAAGTACTCGCCAGTTGTGCTAATTACGTACGCAATCATCTCTGGCGTATGAAGTGGATTTAATTTAGACATAGATCACCCTAGACTGTTTGTAAAAGCATACGTTAGAATGTCTGGACAAACACTCTCTTGAATAACGGTTTGCATATCCTTACCATTCGCAATTTCGATAGTAGCTAGAACTAGATCAGAAAGATATGCCGAATCTTTCAAAAAGAGAACATTGCTACCCATCAAATTAGTCCAAGATGACCTAACTTCAGCTGGATATCGCCGATAATGGCTACCCTGCTCAATCACGATATGAAATGCCTGATACATTTCTTGAGCTTGTTTAAGCATTTGCTCTGGTGTCATCGAGGAGTATTCGCCGGGACCAAACACACTCTTTAGTTGTTCAGTCGTCACAGTTTGATATGGAGCTTCTTCATCACCAAAGGTGAATAGAAATCCATGTTGACCGCGCTTCTCGAAACTATCAATAACGGTCCGATTACCAGCAAAATACCAAGTCAAGTCATAGCTCTCGGATCGATTTCCACCGCCTCCAGCGACCAAATATACCTCACGAAGTTGTTCAAGAATCCGAATATCTGATTCAAATTGAGACACTTGAAGTGCAGCTGGACTAGAAGCATGAACATCATCAATTGCCATGAACATGATCTGCGGATCAGTTACGGTTTCAAGAATGCCATTCATTAGCTTGGGTAGATGTGTTACTGCAATCTCGTGAGCGTAGATACCCATGGATCCCGTGACATCAAGCCCAAGAATAATTGGAATTGAATTGGGATGTTCATCGCTATCACGACTTTCTCGAACAGTGACACCAAAGGGATTTAGAGACTTATTCACAGCTCGAGATGAAAATACCTCATGAACAGATTTGTCGGTATAACCAGTTGTACTAGCATACGTTGAATATGCGCGTGCAGTCCAAGATCCGTGTCCCATGATTACTTACCCTTCATCA
>JAKQDR010000191.1 GCA_029573715.1 bacterium
TGATCAGGGTGATTACTGGGACGATGTAGACCGTTATGTGCGCAATCAGTTCACAGAAATGCAGATGAAGAGTGGCGATTGGATCAATGATGTTGCCAAAGACTATCCGGACACTCCGGTTGGACCAAATGAAGATGGAGATCACGTATCTGAGCGGATTGTAGGCAGTTTTGCGGGTTGGGCTTCAACCAATGATTACTGCGCGAACAAAGAGTCACCAATAATATCTGGTTGTTGTACAGGGAACGGAGCTCGTGCCATATTCAACGTTTGGGAAAATATGCTTGAGTTCAACAATGAAACATTAAGGATTCATTTGCTATTCAATCGAGCCTCACCTTGGGCAGACTTGAATAGTTATGTGCCATACGATGGTCGGGTAGATGTAGTGATGAAGACAGCTTGCAATGTAGAGATACGCATCCCAGAATGGGTAAAACATGAAGAAGTCTCATGCTTTGTAAACAACGTACCCCGAGAACTTGTTTTTCAAGGACGCTATGCAAAAATAGAATCTGCCGAGAGCGGGAATGTTGTAACCATGACCTTTCCAATCTCCGAGCGCACTGTAAAAACATCTATTGGAGGTGTTTCTTATACACTCATTATCAAGGGCAATGATGTTGTCTTTATTGATCCGCCCGGTCAGTGGCATGCGTTCTACCAAAGGGAGCACTACCGAGAAAAAGTGCGCTGGGTAAAACGTGAACGTTTTGTACCAGTACTATAGCCAAGAAAGGTTATTGCCAATCGAATTTTAACAAAGATAAAGTTGCGGAATAATGAAAGGTCGCCGATCACAGCGTGCAGCGACAAGTGGGATTCTGCGCGATTTACAGACATTTTCCTTGCTTCGGGTTTATACTGCTCTCAAGTCGAGTCCCGTCTCGCCCACTTGCGGCTAACGCAAACCCTTCGGCGGCTTTTGGAGAGAAAATGGTGAAAAAAGTTGTTATTCAATATCTATCAGCGATTCTATTACTTGCAATAGGTGCTTGTGGACCAAAGCCATCCCCCACAAGGACTATGACAGTTCCTGCGCCAACAATAGCGCCTCCTACACTGACAATAGTCCCCCCTACTTCCACACTAATGCCAACACCAGAAGGAAAGACTTTAGTCGTTTTCAGCGCAGAAGATAGAGGCTCTGGCACATTGCGAGATGCAATGCAAGCAGCAGTCCCTGGAGATATTATTGCATTTGATGAATCAGTCTTTCCACAAGATAACCCCAAGACCATCTATCTGCACTCAACCCTGCCAAATATAGAACAAGGATATTTGACGATAGATGCAAACACAGCAGGTGTGATTCTGGATGGTAGCATGTTCCCAGATGGGTGGGATAGTGCGATTCAGGTTCTATCGGATAACAATGCGATTAAGGGCTTGATATTACAAAACTTTTCCGGCGCAGCATTGCAGATCAGTGGCGGCAAGAATAATTTGATTCAGAATAACGTCATGGGAAACAATGACTTTGGCATTGGTGTGTGGGGAGCGAACGCAATTGGCAACCGAATCATAGCCAATTATCTGGGTGTCATGCCGGATGGAGTAACACCCCTAGGTAACAAAACCGCAGGGATAATCCTTATGGAAGAGGCTCACAATAATCTAATTGGTCCTGACAACAATATTGCTTTCAACGGCCGCAGCGGTGTTGAAATTTTCCAGGCTGGCACAATCGGAAATACAATCATTGAAAACAGCATTCATGACAACGTTATGGCCGGAATCGCCATTTGGGAAGGCGGAAACAACAATCAGGTTACGCCCATCCTGATGGATTTTAACCTTGTAATAGGGAACGTGAATGGTATGGCATGCCCCTATTGTGAGGTATTTTTCTACTCGGATGCAAGTGATGAAGGGGCTGTCTACGAAGGTCAGACCACCGCTGATGAATATGGAACTTTTACATTCGAGAAAGGCTCCGCGTTCAGTGGGCCGTCTTTAACTGCAACCGCAACGGATCCGCAAGGAAATACAAGTGGTTTCTCTATTCCAACGACAGGAAATAACTTCACAATGCAGATCCAATTGGACAATAAACAGCCGAGAATGATTTTGGTGACAAGACCATCCGGTGAATTGGAAGATAATCGTTTGGGCAACGTATTTTCGGATTTCTGGCAGGCCCAGGACTTTCAAGCCGCGATAGAATCTGAAATTATGCCTGCCGGCATGAAGTTGGTAATAATAACGATGAATCAGGCCGAGTACTATTCGTCCGAGCAAAGTGGGGTTGAACTCTATTGGGATAAACCTGAATTATTCATCTCCCCAGAATTTGACTCTGGGATCAGCCAGCTTGTCTCAAACAAGATAAACATCTATTACATGCTGAACTTTTGGGACAAAGCCAACCATCCCGATGGTTGGAAAGTTGCGAACCGGTTTGAAACAGAGGAAGACATTGCCCATTATTTGGAATATGTCCGTTTCATTGTCAACCAATTCAAGGGCCGTGTGCAATATTACGAATTATGGAATGAGCCAGATGCCGGGTTCCCGTTACAATATATCAAGCCTGAAGATTACGTTGACCTTGCCAAACGAACCATTCCAGTAATAAAAGAAATAGACCCTCAAGCAAGAGTCGTAGTTGGCTGTACTTCGGGCACAGTTAATCCTCAGTCTCGGGAGTATTTATTTAAAATCCTCAATTCAGACGTGATGCAATTTGCAGATGTGGTCTCATGGCATCCACTCTATGGCAATATTCCCGATAGCGGACAATATCCTGAATATTTTGCCGCCTATCCATCCCTGCTGGCAGATATCATGGATACAGCCAGAAAGAACGGCTTTCAGGGCGAATTTATCGCCGGAGAGATCAGCTACGGAGGCTCGCAATGCGGGGGGTGTGATGTTGTCGATCCCACTTACACGGAAGTTGTATGGGCAAAGTATACGGCTCGAGGCATCATTTTGCATTTTGGGAATGATGTAGCTGTCAGCCTGGGGGGGATGTCATCTCAACGGCTTATTCAATTCAACACAATTCGCAATATTGCTAATGTATTTTCAGGCATGCGCGCCGATGAGTTTGCTGTTGAAGCCCAGACTGAGTCTGCGACCTATCAAATGTTCACTTTCGCAGGTTCAGATGGAAGCAGGTTGGTTGCCCTGTGGGCTGACGGTGTGGCAGTCAATTATGATCCAGGTATTCCATCTACCATCACAATCCCTGGTTTCGCCGGCTGGAAAGCCACGGGTATTGATGTACTCAACGGCTTTGAACAAGGGCTTATTACCGAGGATGAAAATGGCAATTTAGTTATCAGTGACTTCCTGCTGAAAGATTATCCGATCATCATACGGTTGTCACAATAAGATTGCCGCCGAACAAAGCGTGCACTTGACTGGCGAGTATGCACCGCGTTTTCAGGCATTTTCTTTGGCTTCAGCCGGTTCCGCCAAAAAGGCGTTACCTCGTCTCTCCCGCCATTAAGTAACGCAAGCCGTTGAATCTCTCACATCTTATTTCCGGACCGAGTCGTATATTCGGATATTAAATGGATCAATGTGTGAAGACACGTAATTTGGCCACTCCGGTTTGAGTTAGAAGCCACGGTAAATAGCATTCAATTCTTACATGCGTTCAAATGAAGAAAGTATTAGATACAAATACAGACCTGTATGCACCGAATTTGTGATTGACACTTACTGTTAATTCGTGTATTAAATAAGCACATTAAGAATATGATTTGTACGATACTCTGATGGAAAAAAATATCGAATCCACTTGCTACCCTGTTCGATATGCTGATATGAAAACCATTAAGAAACTGACTCAGGATAAAACAATACTGAAAATAGTAAATAAAACTTACTTTAGCTAATAACAACCCAGGTAAACTCTATTTATTACTTGCAAGCAGAAAAAAGGAAAATAACTGATGTTGTTTAAACCCGATATTCTCAAATTCAAGCAAAATAAAAATGTAAAGGGATTGATCAAAGCGTTAAAATACCATGGTTCACATGAACGTAGTTGGGCAGCGGAGGTATTGGGTGATCTAGGTGAAACAAGCGCTGTGGAACCATTGATCGACACACTAAAGGACAAAGATATAAATGTGCGATGGAGCGCGGTTAAATCCTTAGGGAAAATTGGTGACCGGCGTGCAGCTTTGCCAATAGCAATCGCATTGACCGAGACAAATGATTGGCAGATGCCTTTGCTCGTAAGAGAAGCTTTGGTAAATATCGGGCAACGAAACTGCGACGCCTTGATGGACCTAATGACTCACAGTAATAGTGATATCCGGCAACTACCGGCGAAAATCCTGGGAGAAATTGGTTGTCAAGAAGCCATTGAAGGACTAATTTCCGCCCTGAAAAACGATGAAAACTTCATGGTGCGAGGTTTGGCTGCAAAATCATTGGGGCAATTAGGTGATAAATTCGCAGTGGTACCTCTCATCAATTCCATAAGTGATCAAGATGGAACAGTCATATTGGAGGTTATAGAAGCTTTGGGGATTTTGGGTGATGCCCGCGCGATTGATCCATTGGTAGCATACCTTTCAGATAAGAACAATGGAAGTAGAGGTCTTGCTGCCACTGCTTTGGGAAAAATTGGTGATAAGAGAGCTGTGGAGGCGCTTGTGACCGCCCTGACCGATGAATCCTTACAGGTTCGTATTGCAGCGACAGAGGCGTTATTAGCGATTGGAGACCACCAAGGTAATTTGGCAGCCAAGTCGAGAATTCGATCCATGGAACATATGGTGGATCAATTGTGCATATTGCTTGACGAGGAAAAGCCGTTTGAGCAGCCCAGAAAAGAAACTATTCAAAGAGCACGCGATTTTGGAATGTTACTGAATAATCAAGGCGGTTTTGAGCTTATGAAGCGTGTCATGGGGATTATCACGCAAAGAAGACCGTTTGATTACCAACGGCTCAACTTTTGGTGGGATAAGATTGGAACTTGGCGATATTAATGCGATGAATTTAACCGCTTTGTAAATTTATGGTGGGTGCTAACCAAGCACACTTGTGAAATTCACCTTCATTAACACTTATTTTTTCAACTTTTGACTTTTATTATCATAAATCGTTTTTGCTTCACTGCCCTTGTAGGTTATATAATTTGATGCGGACATCAATGTGTGAAGACGCGTAGTTTGGCCACCCCCGTTTGAGTGACAAGCACCTTGGGAACTACTGATGGAAACAGGATAGATAAATCTGCAGATACTGAAACCCGCACAGTGTTGTCTCCCCCACTGACCTGAATACCTGTAACAAATGCATGGACCCCTTTAGCAGATAAACTGGCTGTATTTGAAGTCACATAACCTTGAGCGTTCCCCCAGGTTCTTGAAGTGGGAACAAGACTTCCGGTATCTTGAAAAACTTGCTGATTGATCTCAGCGGAAGCGGCAACTGCTGCAGCGTCTGCTGCCTTTGCCACTTCTGAAATGGCATAAAAATACCGTCCGAGTTCAATAGCCAATGCCAGGGCAGGAATCATCACCAACCCAATGAATACCGCCCAGAAAGTCATTGAATAGCCACGCCGATCTCGCCACAGCATATTACCA
>JAKQDR010000193.1 GCA_029573715.1 bacterium
CCCGTAAGCACACTGCCCATATTATGAGTATGGGTAGGGGCATTTCCGCCCGTAGCACCAGCAGATTGCCCAGTAGGCGTACCGCGTGCAATTCTACCAACGGCTGATGTATATTTTGTCCAGCCAGTGGGGATGCTCGCCGCCGAGCCTAACCATAAAATTACTGTTCCAGAAGGTACATCCATATTAGGCGATCCTTTTTATGAAAAACAGATTAATATATAGCGGAATACTTGTTGCGCTGGCTACATTATTGATTGAGTGCGTGTGCGCTCCTGCGACAGGAGATGTTGCACTGCCAGAGTGAGAGTGGGATTGTGTAATCTGTCTTGTCCCTCCATATTGAGCGCTATTTGTACCGCCAGCCGTGCTTGACATTATGCTTATACTGTGTTGATGGGTTGCGCTGGCAGCTCCGCTAATTGGTGTAGTATGATTGTGCGAATTTGCCCCTCCTGTTGTTCCTGGCGCGCCCCCAAAGACAAAATAATCCCTTAAATCTGGCGTTCCCCCAGTTCCATCACATATATGCCAGCCAGTTCCAAAAATAGTTTGGCTGGCATTGTGCATCACAATAGCACCAATAGGAATGACTGTAGTTGTATTTGAATAAATCCATTTCAGGGTTTTATATTTCGGATAATTGGAAGCTGTGCCAGTATCTCCGACTGTATGGGTATGCGCCCCAGCAGAGCCACAAGTCCCAGTGCCAGAATGTGAATGACCTCCTACCCAATTATAACCATATTCAATGTCATTAATATTAGTGTCTGCACTTACACTGCTGCTCCCTCTCACAATCACGGGATGGTCGGTATGCGCTCCACTACTGGCTAAATCAGGCGTAGTATGGGTGTGGTTTGCAGCGCCTCGTGCAGTCAAGTCGGGCTCGTCTGCACCCATCACAAAATAGCCATCAAGAGTGGTGTCAAATATCCAATTGGTCGGGGCTGTAGCGCCATCAAAAAGAATGCGCGTGCCTAACGGAACTTCGTAATGCCCTTGCGGACTTTCAACAGTAATTACTTTCATTT
>JAKQDR010000226.1 GCA_029573715.1 bacterium
AAAGGTGCTCAATACTTTAAAATTCTCCACCCGGAATTGCCGGATTTATTAAGAATTGATTTTATCGGAATTGTAGCCGAAGAAGATAAAGAGAATTTTAAGCTGAAGAAAATTAACCACCTTAAGGATATTTCCTAAACGGGTGACCCCGGTGGGAATCGAACCCACGATTCTCTGGCTGAAAACCAGATGTCCTAGGCCGCTAGACGACGGGGCCAAGATTGACCTGATATTAGATATTGGATATTAGAAAAGGGAATTGCTACCTCTTTATTTTACCAGTTTTCGCTTTCTTATTCCATTCGTAATCAAATAGAGGCCTATTGCGATGAAAAATAATGAAATTGCTTGAGCAACCTTAAATTCACCAATAACCCAGGTATCAAATCTTAAAAATTCCAAAAAAAATCTAATTGTTCCGTAAGATATTAAATAAAATCCAAAAGAAAAACCACGACGATTAGAAAATTTCTTTTCCAAAATAAACAAGAAAAAACTAAAAATTAAGCAGAAAAGTGATTCATATAAGAAAACCGGATGAAAATAAGCACTATTTAAATAAATAACCGGACGATTTTCCTGAGGCAAATAAAGTGCCCAGGGCAATTGGCTTGGCGGGCCGATAACCTCATAATTAAAATAATTTCCTAACCTGGCAATTGACTGGGTGACCAATAAGGGCAAGGAAAAAAGATCTAAAACACTAATTAAGGGTTTTTTCTTTACTTTTGCAATAATTGCCAGGGAAATTAAGCCAGAAATAATTGCGCCAAAAATTCCCAAACCTCCCCTATTTATTAATAATATTTCTTCTGGAAATAAACGGTAATATGACTTTAGGCTTAAAACATGGTAAATCCTGGCTCCCAATAAACATGAGGGAAAAAGAACCAAGAGGAAATCATCTAGGTCTTTAGACGCAAAATTAAATCTTTTTAATCTAGTTTTGGCAAGGAGATAACCGGCCACGATTCCAAGGGAAATAAACAGGCCGTAATAGTAAAGATCGAATGGTCCCAAAGAATATGATTGCCTCATAACCAATTTATTGGTATAATTTTAACACTTAATTCATTGGGCCCGTAGCTCAGTGGTAGAGCAGTTGCCTTTTAAGCAATTGGTCGGCCGTTCGATCCGGCCCGGGCTCACCCTACCAAAATATTGCTTTTCTTCTTCTTTGTGTTACAATCCAAACAACAAATGGGGCAGAAAGGAGCCAAAAGCGGCTATTTTTCTCATTTTGTTTTGCTCTTTAATAAGATCTGACTAAAACCAAAATCCAACAGGAGGAGAAGAATGGCTTACAAGAAATCGAGAATTTGGGAAGAGATGAACGACAAGGATCAGCAGACGGAAACGGAAGCTCGGATGGTTATTGATACAAGAATGGATGACAAGTATGGGAACCCGGATGTCGTTTTGCCGGTAGATCTACTCCGCGAACCTCTTTATGTAGTTTTCAATAAAGACAATTCTCAAGACGGCATTCTTGGCATTAATTTTAGGGTCGCCCAGTCTTTGATCCATTTGTACACAAAAGCAGGATGGAACGTAACTATCTCCTGGTCTGGGGACGGCAAGAGTGTGATCTTTGCGTTTAGATAGCTTAGCTAACCTCTAGTAATGTTCAATTTTCTTTAGCTCTTTGACTAAACCTATCTGAGACCGAAATGAAAAAGGAGGAAGAGAATGGTGATCAAGGTAGAGGAAGTTCTAACTTTAAGTAAAGAAGACGAGGAGATTCTGAAGAGGGCAGAGGAGATCATTGATGCGAAGCTGAGGCACATTTTTGGCCCAGATAATAACACCGGATCTCTTTCAACGATAGATAATCCTGTTAGGGTTGTCTTCGGAAGTAAAGGCGACTGTCGTCGCCTTGACATTTCCGTCAGGGTTGTAAAAGCTTTAATTGCAAGATACGAAGCCGCGAATTGGAATGTGAGAGTGAGTAGTATCTCCGAACTTGAAGGAGTTGAGTTTAGATTTCATTTGACAGTGTAAGGTTGGTTCAATAACCCTCAAGAAAGTTGCCGCAAGGCTTCATTCATTGAGGGTTTTTTTTGACCTGTTTTCCCCTTCTTGAAGAAGACTCCTGATTTAGTCTATACTCTCTTTGATGAAAATTTTGGGAATTGATCCGGGAACGGCAACAACCGGTTACGGTGTTATCACCTGTGAAGAGGGAAAATTTTGTGTCATTGAGTCGGGTTGGATTTCTACTTCAAAAGACGACGGCAAAGACAAGCGGTTGATTTCCACTTTTGAACAAACCCGCTCGGTTATTCAAAAACACCGTCCCGATATTGTCTCCATTGAAAGGCTCTTTTTCTTTATTAATGCCAAAACAGCGATGGCGGTTGCCGAGTCGGGAGGCGTTATCAGATTGGCCGCCGCTTTGGAAAATGTTCCTTTCATCGAATTTGCGCCCAAATCCATAAAAATGGAGATTACCGGATACGGCCGGGCGGACAAAACCATGGTTAAATCGGCAGTCAGAAAAATTCTAAACGTCCGTTCTCCCAAAAAAAAGAAGACCCATTTTGACGATGTTTCCGATGCTTTGGCCGTTGCTCTTTGCTATGCGAGAAAATGCCTGCTTTCATCAGAACAAAACCGAATCATGTATAATAAGGTAACTAACGGAGAGGCTCCTTTAAAAAAAGCAAAAAAAATAAAAAAAGCTAGCAAAAAAAGTCCAATTAAAGGAGGTGATAAAATTGGCAGATCAAAAAGTCGGTAAAATCATTCATTTTTACGACAAAATCGGCGTTGCCGTTGTTGAAGTTTCCGGTACTTTGGCCGTCGGAGACACTGTTAAAATATCCGGTCACGGTAATGAATTTACCCAAAGCGTCAGTTCAATGCAGGTTGAGCACGAGCAAATAGAGGAAGCCAAAAAAGGCCAGACCGTCGGAATGAAATTGGATAAGGCAGCGTCAGAGGGCGATGAAATCTTTAAAGTTACTTCGTAAGGGCGTATGAAATTTGAATCGGCGGAAGATATCCAAAAAAGGATGAGGTTTATCGTGGAAAAAACCGGTTTGGAATATATCAACCCGCGAAAAATTAAATGTTATCGCAGTTTTGAGACTTCAACCCGAGCCAGGGCCAGGATTTGGGCCTTTCCGAAAATCTGGCAAGATGCTTTAAAAATTGAGCCTCATTATATTATTGAGGTAATTTCGGAAAAATTTGACCGGCTTAATCAATCGGAAAAAGACAGAACCTTAATTCATGAATTGCTTCACATTCCCAAAAACTTTTCCGGAGCTCTGTTGCCTCACCGCTCAAAAGGAAGAGCCATTAACTCCAGGGCGATTGATTATTTGTACGCCAAACTTGAGCTATGATTAAAATTTACGCCGGAGAAAATATCGTACTTTCCCGAAAAGCTTTTTTGGACGAGGTTGAAAGCCTGAAAAATAAAAAAGTTGAATTAATTTATTTTGAAGGAAAAAGATTAACTCTTTCCGAATTGATTTTGGCAACCGAAGCCAAATCGTTATTTAAACAAGATAAAGCTATTGTTATTGAAAATCTTCTTTCCTCTTTAAAGTCAAAAGAAAAGGATAAAATCATCAAATATCTTGCCTCAGAAAATCAAGACTTGCCGGAAGTTTTAATTTGGGAGCCCAAAGAAATCGGCAAATCTATGGCCCAGAATAAAAACTGGCAAATAAAATTGTTTAAACTATCTTCCTTTCTTTTTAATTTTTTGGACCAATTAAAACCCGGATCAGCCGCTAAAAATATAACAAATTTTCACCAATGCTTAAAAAGTGAACCGGCGGAAATGGTTTTCTCGATGCTAATAAGGCAATTTAGGCTTTTAATTTTGGCAAAAGACAACGAAAGCTATTTAAGCAAGATGGCTCCCTGGCAAAAAAGCAAATTGCTGTTACAAGCAAAATTGTTTTCTCTCCAGGATTTAAAAAATAATTACCGACGACTTTTGGAAATTGATTTTCGGCAAAAAACCTCAGGAACTCCTTTTGACTTATCTTCCGAGCTTGACCTTTTTCTTTCCGATCTTTAAGATATTTTTATGGACTCTCTTTTTGGCACCAGCGGAATTCGCGCGGAAGCTTCTTTTTTCACCGAGCAATTTTGTTTTGATATGGGCCGCACTTTTGCTCTTTTTCTCAAGGCTCACAAGACAGATGGTAAAGTTGCAGTCGGCCGAGATCCCCGGTTGTCCGGTCAAAACATTTTAAATTTTTACTCTTCAGGATTAATTTATGAGGGAAGGGAAGTCCATTCAATGGGGATAGTTCCGATTCCCGCTTTAAATTATCTTTTGAAAAAAGATCCTTCTTTTGGTGCGGCGACGATGGTTACCGGCAGCCATGTCAAGGAGACGATGAACGGTTTAAAGTTTTTTTTCTTGGGGGAGGAAATAAGCAAGGAAGAAGAAAAGGAAATTACGGCTATTTACGAGAAGATTAAAAATCAGGTTTTGTTTAAGGATCTTTCGGCTAAGATTTTATCTTCCGATTTAGCGTTCGGTTTTTATGAAAATCTGCTATGGGGAATGGCGGACAAACCCTATCCTTCCTGGAAAGTCGTTGTTGATCCCGGAAACGGCGCCTGGACCGGATTTGCCGTCAAACTGCTTTCCCGATTCGACCTTACAACCGTTGGCTTGAATAATTCTTTGGATCTTGCCTTTATCTCCCGCGATACCGAGCAGGATGGGGTTTTTAAAGACTTGCAAAAGGCGGTCGTTGAACAAAAAGCCGATTTGGGAATCGCTTTTGACGCTGACGGAGACAGGGTTGTTTTCATTGACGAAAAAGGTAATTTTATTCCCGGAGACTATTCCTGTTCCTTAATTGCCGGAAGCTCGTCTTCCTCAACCATTGTAACTCCAGTAGGCAGTTCCCAAGTGGTGGATTCACTCGGCAAAAAGGTTATTCGCTGCCAAGTCGGCTCGCCTTTTGTTATTAAAGCGATGAAGGAAAACAATTCATTATTCGGATTTGAAGCCAACGGTGGCGGTATTTCCGGTGAAATAATGTTTACCAGGGACGGAGGGACAACCATGGTAAAAATGTTAAACACTTTAAAAAAACACAATGGGTCTCTTTCTTCTTTGGTGGCTATTTTGCCCCGATATTTTCAATTCAGGACCAAGGTTGATTGTCCAAGGGAATCAAATCAGAAAGTTTTGACTTTGGCGGAAAAGGAATTTTTTGGAAAAAGAATAGAAAGAATTGACGGCTTGAAAATTTGGGTAAGCGATTCATCTTGGATTTTATTTAGGCCATCAAACAACGCTCCCGAATTCAGGGTTTTTTGTGAAGCAAAAACCAAAACCGAAGCGGAGAACTTGGGACAAAAAGGGGTAGCTTTTGTTAAAATGGTTATTAAATAATCTTTGATTAAAACTCAACTTTTTCCTTAAGAATGAATAAATATTTGAATAAAGAAACAAAACCCTGGGGTTACGAATTAATTTTGGCTCCCGAAGGCGCCGGCATTATGGCTAAAATTCTTCATGTTAACCAAGGGCAAAGATGCTCTTTGCAATATCACGAACAAAAAGAAGAAGTTTTGGTTTTAACAAACGGCAGGGCAAAAATTATTTACGGATCCGATCGGAATAATCTATCAGAAGAGGAAATGGAAAAAGACAAGGGTTATTTAATAACTCCCGGGCTTATTCATCGTTTCCAGGCAATTACCGATTGTGATATTTTTGAATCTTCAACTCCGGAAAAAGGAACAACTTTCCGCCTGGAAGACGATTATCAAAGAACGGACGAAACCGAAGAAATAGGTAAAAAAGAGAGAGCGGAAAACCTTTCTGCAAAAAATGAACAATAAAACTAATCCGAACATTGTCTGGTTTAAAGATATCGGTAAAAACGATTTGGCTCTGGTTGGCGGCAAAGGAGCTAATCTGGGCGAGATGGTTAAGATCGGCTTGCCGGTTCCCAACGGCTTTGTCGTAACCGCATCAGCCTACTTTGATTTTATTGAAAATAGCGGGGTTAAACCGGCCTTAAAAGAGCTTTTAAAGCAAATCGACAGGGAAAAACCGCAATCATATCTTGAAGTTTCCGTAAAAATTAAAAAGATTATCAACAACTGCGATTTTCCCCGCCAGCTTTCCAATGATATTCTCAAAGCTTATGCGCGTTTAAGCGGCGTTTTCGGGGAATCGCTGGTGGCAGTCAGGTCTTCGGCCACGGCGGAAGACTTGCCGGAAGCTTCTTTTGCCGGCCAACAAAGAACTTTTTTAAATATCAAAGGAGAGGTAGATTTGGTTGAGGCGGTCAGAGAATGTTTTGCTTCTTTATTTGAGGCCAGGGCGATTTTTTACCGCGAGCAAAACCAATTTGATCATTTTAGCGTCGGCGTGGCAGTTCCAGTTCAAAAGATGGTTCAATCCCAGACTTCAGGGGTGATGTTTACCTGTGATCCGGTTACCTCACAAAAAAACCGGATTATTATAGAAGCTATTTTCGGCTTGGGCGAGTTTATCGTTCAAGGTACTGTTACTCCTGACCATTATGCTTTGGATTCCGACTCTTTTAAAATTTTGGATAAAATTTTGGCTCCCCAAAAAATTCAATACGTCAAATCCGGGAATATCAATAAAACCGTTGGCGTTCCTTCAAAATGGCAAACAAAACAAAAATTATCCGACAGCCAGATTACGGAATTGGCCAAAATAGGAAAAAAAATTCAAAAACATTATTTCTTTCCCCAGGATATTGAGTGGGCAATTGAAAAAGAAAAGATATATATTTTGCAAACCAGACCGGTAACCACCATAAAGGAATTAAAAGAAACCCACTTTGAAAAAACCATTAAAGAAGAAGTTAAAGAAAAAGTAGCTATTCTTGAAGGCCAGGCGGCCAGTCCGGGAATTGTTACCGGGTCGGTAAATATCATCAATTCTGTCAGGGAAATAAATAAAATCAAAAAGGGCGATATTTTAGTTACCGACATGACAACACCGGATTTTGTTCCGGCAATGAAAAAAGCGGTTGCCATTGTCACCAATAAAGGAGGCCAAACCTCTCACGCGGCGATTGTCTCGCGCGAATTGGGAATTCCTTGCGTTGTCGGAACAGGATCGGCAACAAAAACTTTGGGTAAATACCGCTTTGTTACTGTAGACGGAACTTCGGGAAAAATTTATAAAAGTGACTTTTCCTGGGCTAAAAAAACAATAAAAGAAGCGGAAAACAAAGAATTGCTTTCCAACGATAAATCAAACCGTTCCTCCGTCTCTTCCCAAATCAGAACCGCAACAAAAATTTATGTTAATTTGGGCGATCCTTCCTTGGCGGAAGAAGTGGCTCAAAAGAACGTTGACGGCGTCGGATTGCTCAGAGCGGAATTCATGATGGCCGATATCGGTATTCACCCCAAAAAGATGATTAAAGACGGCAAAAAAAAGGAGTACGTCAGCCAGTTGGCCGAAAAAATTTCTTCTTTTTGCGCTGCATTTTATCCGCGGCCGGTTGTTTACCGGACAACGGATTTCAAATCCAACGAATACCGGAATTTAAAAGGAGGGCTAGATTTTGAGCCGGTTGAACCCAATCCAATGCTTGGATTCAGAGGAGCCAGTCGTTATATTATCAATTCCGAAGTCTTTGAGATGGAGCTAGAAGCAATTAAAATGGTCAGAAACAAGTTGGGATTAAAAAATCTTTGGCTGATGTTACCTTTTGTCAGAACTCCGGAAGAACTGGCTGAAGTTAAAAAGATTATTGTCTCGGCAGGTTTATTGCGCTCACCTTCTTTTAAAATCTGGTTGATGGTAGAAATTCCTGCCAATGTTATTAGATTGGAAGATTTTCTGAAGATTGGGATAGACGGAATTTCCATCGGCTCCAACGATTTGACCATGCTTTTGTTGGGAACGGACCGCGACAACAGCGAAGTCGCCAATATTTTTAATGAGATGGACAAGACTGTGCTTTGGGCCCTGGAAAGAGTGATTAAAACCTGTCAAAAAGAAAAAGTGACTTCTTCTATCTGCGGCCAGGCGCCGAGTGAATACCCCGATCTGGTTGAGTTGCTGGTCCGGTGGGGGATAACCAGTATTTCGGTCAATCCGGATATTGTGGACGGCGTCCGGGAAAACGTTTACCAGGTGGAGAATAAACTTCTTTCGGAAAGAAGAGGTTAATACTTTCTGATTAAGCCGACCAGCTTTCCTTGAATACGGACATTAGTAGTATAGATGGGTGACATATTGGAATTGGCCGGTTGAAGCTTGACCCTGGTTGCCTCTTTAAAATATCTTTTTAGAGTCGCCAGGCCGTTTTCCAAAAGGGCAACCACAATTTCGCCGTTACGGGCATCCTCCTGTTCTTCGATAACGACAAAATCGCCTTCAAGTATTCCGTCTTCAATCATGGAATCGCCCTTGACCCGTAAAACATAGGAACGTTTTTTTCCGGAAACAATTTCCGGCGGGACATCCAAAGAGGCGTTGGGGTCAGTATAAGGTTCAATCGGTTTTCCGGCGGCAATAAAGCCCAAAACCGGAACACTGATAAAACCCTCGGTCAAATATTTTTTCGGCTCGTCCGTTAATTTAATTCCCCGGATATTTCCTTTGTATCTTTTCAAAAGACCTTTTTTTTCCAAGACCGCCAAATGTTCATGAACCGTGGCCAGAGAGGAAACGCCCAGGGAATCGGCTATCTGTTTTAAAGTTGGCGAAACCGAGTATTTTTGGATATACTGACTGATATAATCCAAAATTTGTTTTTGCCTTTTATAAATAGTGATTGCCATTAAAAAAATCATACCCGAAGAAAACCCCAACTGTCAAGGGGTAATTTACCGATATTTTTTGAAGATTGCCTTTTTTATATCTTTCGTTTTTGCTTTTCTTTTTCCTTCAAAGGTTTTTGCCGAAGAAAATTTTAAAACCTATCAAAAAATTAAATACAAACTTTTACCCGGTGGGAACGCTAAGGTTTCCCAAGAAATTTCGTTAATCAATTTGAAGCCTGATATTTATGTTTCCGAATATACAATTTCCTATTCCGGCGGCCAAATTATCAATGTCAACGCCTGGGATAAAATCGGCGAGCTGAAATATAACCTTGACAACCAAAACAGCGTTTCAACCGTTAAATTAACTTTTAATGAAAAAGTTGTCGGTATCAATCAGGCTTTGTCTTTTATCGTCAATTATGAAATCCCCAAATTTTCCGAGAAAGAAGGGAACGTTTGGAGAATTTATTTGCCGAAAATTGACGCCAGTAATATACCCGAAGAATACAATTTGGAGGTCAATGTCCCCACGTCGTTTGGGCCCTTGGCTTTTTCTTCTCCTTATCCGCAAAAAACCGAAGATTTAGTTTACTCCAAGAACTATTTTTTTGGGAAAAAAGAATTGCTTAGAAACGGCGCTTTAATGGAGTTTGGCGTTTCCCAAACATACGAATTTGAATTATCTTATCAATTGGCGAACAATGATGATTTTTCTGTTCTTAAAGAAATCGCCCTTCCTCCGGATACCAATTACCAATCGATCAGCTATCTTTCTGTTGATCCCAATCCCAACAATGTCAGGCGCGACCAAGACGGCAATTGGCTGGCCGAATACCAGATTCCTTCCCGTTCGGTTTTAAATATCGTGGCCAAGGGCCGGGTAAAAATATTCCCTTATCCGATCAATATTTTGCCCAAATTTGATTTCAATTTTCAGGATTATTTAGTTGAATTGCCTTATTGGGAAATTTCCAATCAAAAACTAAAGGAATCTGCCTCCGTCCTAAAATCAAGCCGGGAAATTTATCAATTCGTTATCGATAATCTTGAATATAATTACGACGGCATACAGGAAAACAGAAAAAGAAAAGGAGCCCTCTCGGCCCTGGAAACGCCCCTGGATAGCCTTTGTTCGGAATTTACCGATTTGTT
This sequence comes from bacterium, assembly GCA_029573715.1. GTDB lineage: Bacteria > Patescibacteriota > Microgenomatia > UBA1406 > GWC2-37-13 > JAGOLU01. The sequence continues at coordinate 9,901 of JAKQDR010000226.1, forward strand.
TGTCGCTCTTTCGAGAATTAAGGGAATTCCCGCCCGGGAGATTGAGGGGTATGCCTTTACCGACAATCCGAAATTAAGACCGCTTAGTCTTGTTCAGGATATTTTGCATTCTTGGCCTGAATATTTTGATTCTGAAAATAATTCCTGGAAAATGATTGATCCGACCTGGGGAAAAACTTCAGGTGGTTTTGATTATTTTCAGAATTTTGACATGTCCCATTTTACTTTTGCCATTCATGGTCTTTCCAGCCAATATCCGTATCCGGCCGGCTCATATCATTTGCCCAACAATAAAAATAAAAACATTTTTGTTAAATTAAGCGGTGAAACAAGCGAAGGCCAAGCTATTGAGGCAAAGGAAAGCCGAATACAGGCTTCTTTGGAAATAAGTCCTTTTCAAATTTTGTCCAAAAAAACCGACGGTTATTTGGTTTTAAAAAATAACGGGCCCGCTGCCGTTTACAATCTTAATTTAGCTATAAGCCAGAAAGAAAAAAAAGAAAATTCAGAGCTTTCAATTGATCTGGAGAAAAACAATCTTACTCATCTTCTTCCGTTCGCGACGGAAAGAATTAAATTTACCGCTACCAATCAAAGACCTTTCTTTAAGGAAATTAATAACAACTTTCTTGTTTATGTGAACAATGATCCCCATGAAGTTAATTTCCGGGTAAAATTCTTAAACGAAAAAACAATTTTGATCATTGGTTTATTTTTAATTATCATTTCCGTGATCATTGTCTTCTTTCTGCTTTATTTATTAAGAAAGTTGTTGAGGAAGAGAAATAAAAACGATTTTTATGATAATATTTAATTATGAAGAGAATAATCAGGAATATCTTGGTAAACTGTTTTTGTTTTTGGCTCATTTCTTTAATCATTCCCGCCATTGATTATTCCCGTAATTTTGTGGTTTTATTTTATGCTTCGTTAACTTTGTCTTTGGTCAATTTTTTAGTTAAACCTCTTTTAAACATTCTTTTTTTGCCTTTAAATTTAATTACCCTGGGAACTTTTAGATGGGTTACTAACATCATTGTTTTATATCTGGTAACCGTTCTTATTCCCGAGTTTTCTATTACTCCGTTTCATTTTGCCGGATATTCTTCCAGCGGCTTTATTTTGCCGCCTCTTTATTTCAATCTCATTTTTACTTATCTGCTGATTGCTTTTCTTTTTTCTGTGATTTCTGATATCATATACTCACTTTTTAAATAGCTTGAGGCTGATAGCGATGAAGAACTTAATGACAATCGTCCAAATTATTCTGTCCTTACTTCTGATTGTTCTGGTCATTTTGCAACCGAAAGGAACAGGATTGGGCAAGTCTTTCGGCGGCCAAAGCAATTTTTTAAAAAGAAGAGGGATTGACCAGGCGTTTTTCAGATTAACCATTATCATTGCCGTTCTTTTTTTGATCTCCTCTTTGGCCCAGACCCTGTTTTTTTAGCCTTAAATGCAATTTTTTAAAAAAATAAGGTTCTTTTTCCGGCTTAGCTCCGCCTTTCTCAAGAAAAGGTTTTTAATTATTTTTGCGGGAATTTTAATCGGAATTTCGTTTTATTTTTTTCTTTCCTATATTTTTCAAAAATACAATTTATTCCGCAAAACGGAAAAGATCGGTTTAGTTGGAAAATATTCGCTAGAAGATATTCCCGAAGAAATTTTACAGTATATCAGCTTTGGCTTGACGGAAATTACTTCTGAAGGCGAAGTTGTTCCCAAGCTTTGTGATCGTTGGGAAATATCCTCAGATGAAAAAATCTATTCTTTCTATTTTGGTAAGAAGAAGTATTTCTGGCATGACGGGATGGAATTTAACGCTAACGATATCAACTACAACTTTAAGGACGCCAAAGTTATGCCTATAGATTCCTATCTTTTAAAAATTGTTTTAAACGAGCCCTTTTCTCCTCTTCTTTCGGTTTTATCACAACCAATTTTTAAGAAAGGCCTTATCGGATTAGGTGATTATCGGATCGACAAAGTCGAAACTTCCGGAAAAACCTTAAAATCTATTCTTCTTAAGCCTAAAACCAGAAGCAGCCCGCTGCTAAATCTTCATTTTAAGTTTTATACAAACGAATCCTATCTGAAAACTGCTTTTGCTTTGGGAGAGATAAATATCATTAAAGAAATTGAAAATCCACAATATTTTACTGATATAAATAACCTTAAAATTGATAATATTCCCAAAAACGACCGCTATCTGGCCTTATTTTTTAATACTGCCAAAGATCCCTCTTCAGATAAAAATTTTCGCCAAGCGATTGCCTATGCTCTCTCTAAATTTCCCGATCAAAAAAGAGCGATTTCGCCGATTTCTCCTTCATCAATTTATTTTAACCCGGGTGTAAAAAAATACGAAATGGATTTGGCCAAATCAAAATTGTTATTGGAGAAGGTTAAAATTGAAAAAGAGAGAGTTTTTTCTATTTATTCCTTTCCTTCCTTGGAAGAACAGGCAAAAACTATTCAGGAAGAATTGAATAAAATTGGTTTAAAAACTGAGATTAAATATTCTTCTTTGCCTCAAGAAGAATATGATTTTTTTCTGGCAATCGAGACAATCCCCCTGGACCCAGACCAATATTCTTATTGGCACACCGGACAAACACGCAATATTACCCGTTTTTCCAACCCGAGAATTGATAAATTACTTGAAGACGGAAGAAAAACCCTCACAACAGAAGAGAGAAAGAAAATTTATTTTGATTTTCAAAGATTTTTGGCTGAAGAAACTCCGGCCGTCTTTCTTTACTATCCAATCTATTCTTCAATAGAAAGAAAATAATTTGAGCGGAAGACGGGAATTGAACCCGCCGCCTTCTCCTTGGCAAGGAGACGTTCTACCGATGAACTACTTCCGCATCTAGAAAAATCCTTCAAATTCTCGAAACAATTCTTTAATTATTGACTCGCCCTGAGCGAAACCGAAAAGTGCCGGGACCCAGAGTTGCACTGAGATCTCATGTTTTTCAGACACGCGCCGTGACTACCTTGGCTATCCCGGCCTAAAGCAAATTGTAACATTGCCCACAAAACGATTCAAGAGTGATTTAGCTCTTGATTTACCTTCACTTTTGGAGATATATTATCCTTTATGGATTCAACAAGCGCCAACGATTATTTAAATTTGGAAAATCAAATCAAAACCTTAATTGACCAGATTGATACCCTAAAGGAAGAAATTAAGAATCAAAAGCAAATGTATGACGATAGCTTCCAAAACGACACGACCTTTAAAGAACATGACGAGAAAGTCAAGGAAGCTTCCAAAATCCGCCAAGCGACAAAAGCGCAAATTTTGAAGCAGGGGAATGTCGCGGAAATTTCCGAGAAGATTGCCGATAGTAAAACTGATCTTAAAGGAATGCAAAATACTCTTTCCGAACTTTTAATTCAATACCAAAAAGAATCAGGCGCTACTCAAATTGAAAGTAATAAAGGAGAAATTTTAAGATTGGTCAATTCGGTAAAATTAGTAAAAGAGTCTTCTGGTCCTCAGGAATAATTCCACTTTTTAATCGTAACTGTGAGCCCGGAGGGGATTGAACCCCCGGCCTTTCGGATGTAAGCCGAACGCTCTACCACTGAGCTACGAGCTCAACAAAAATGTGTGCGGACGAGAGGACTCGAACCTCCAAGGTTTTAAGGCCACATGCTCCTTAGGCATGCGCGTCTACCAATTTCGCCACGTCCGCAAAATAAATAACTTTTAATCCCTGCACTTTAAGACCAAAGAGTGCCGAAGGTGGGATTTGAACCCACAATCCTTTCGGAACACGGCCCTGAACCGTGCGCGTCTACCAATTTCGCCACTTCGGCAAAATTTCAAAGAACAAGAGCTTGCGCTAAATTATACCAAAGAACAGCCAGCTTTAAAACAGAAGATGATATTGATATAATCTCATTGAATGGGGGATCGTCTAATGGTAGGACAACAGACTTTGGATCTGTTTATCTTGGTTCGAATCCAAGTCTCCCAGCAAAAAGCGCTTTAATTATTAGACTTTTATAATTCACATAATGCTTATCATTAAGTAATTTGCTTGAATTGTAAGATGAATACAAAAATATTTTTCGTTGCCGGACTAATTGTGTTATCAGTTATGGCTGTTTTTTTGTGGTTTAGAACATCAGATCGATTCGAACAGCAAGTTCTTGGATCGACTTACGATGTTTCAAAAGAGTACCTTTCTCTGCGATACCGAACAGATATGCTTTTAGTAAACGCAGAAGAATACGGTGATTATACGACTTGGGATGATGCAATGACGGCCTTAATTCAGGATTGGGAAAGCTTAAACCAAAAAGTACAAAAATTGGAAGTGGATGCCTATAAACAATCAGAAAAGATTGCTATTAATTTTGAATTAGTCAAATCAGCTCAAGCCTATACCACCAAAGAAATAACTGATATTTATGACAAGGCCCCAAGATTTAAAGGAATTGCGACTTTAGCTAAACATTTAGGAGTGGATGCTAAAAGAGCTCAGTTAATTCTTAATCAAGCTCAGGATGAGACAACGGCAGAAGGTTGGAATGAGGCTGGAGACACCCTTCAAAAATTAGAAACTTCGGCAATAGTGATAAAAGATGGTTGTAAAGTAGCGGGTTATGTGGGGGGAACGATTATCACTGCAGGGGCTGCTGGAGGATTTGCAGCTGCAGGAGCATTAACTCAGGTAACTACAGTGGTTGTGGGTGTGGATCTAGCATTAGAAGTAACTGAAGATTCCGCGCAAATCGCTTTTGGTGACAAAAATAAAGTTTCCTCTTTTGTTAAGGATATTAGAACTGTTACTGAACCGGTTGCCAGTGTTTTAACGATAACAAATATTCCCAATAGTCTTGGAACCGCCTATGGCAAGTTCGAATCAGTTATGGTTGGATTGGAACAATTTAGAGAATCAGCTCAAGAAGGAAAAGTTATTGGAATAGATTTGACTAATTTTGAATATCATCCGCCATTTCAAGTAATAAAACGAACAAAATATCCAGGTGAGATATCGGCAGCGGAAATGGATAAAGCCGAAGTTGAAGAATGGTTACAAAGTCTTAATGTGAAAAAAGAGCCAGTGACTCAAGAAGAAATTGAAGAATTTTTGAAAAGTCCAGCTAAAGAAATGAAACAAGAAGGTGGTATTAAAGAAAATGATGGTGTTAAAGTAGAAACAAAGTCTAAGGAAGTTAAGAATAAAAAGAAAGCAAGCAATAATGTAGACATTACTCAAAATCAGATTTATAAAATAATTAATGTGAGTGGCTCCTCTTATATGATGGATGTATGTCTTTCGTCAACTTGTTGGGATGATTTGGATGCTAATCCAGCTGAAGATAGAGATTTGGGGGGAATTTATACCATGGGTAAGGTTTTTGCGAGTGGAGAAAGTCTCCGAAGTGGATTTCGTCCATCAGAAGTAAAAGCATCAGGTAAATTAAAGGAAATGTCAGCAAACAGTTATAAAATAACTATCTATTTAGCGATAGCGCCTTTTGAAGGACCAAGACACAAGACGATTGATTATGGAACTTGGGAAAATCATTCTGTAGAAATTAATGCAAAATATGGTGATGAGCCAGTGATTGAATGGGACGGCAGCAGTTTAAAACAAGTAAAATAATTCTAACTTCTTAGATATATTAATCTACTGCTTTGTTCTGAATTAGATAAACTCGTCCATGATTTTTGGATAAAGTAATATTGATTTTGTAACCTTCCTCAGTGTAGTTTAGATCGCGCTCCCAATCATTTTTGAAATCAGTATTTGTTTGAATGTATAACAATTGATCTGCGATTTGCTAATTTGTATGGACTGAAAGAGCTTAGAATAACATACTCAGCCAAGATCACTTTGTTATCGGGTAGAGGATGAGTGATGCTTACGGGCTGAGCACAAGGGCAGGCAAAAGAGTATACTATGCGCATGAGAAGTAAATGGCTCATCGTTGGTGTGGGAGCAGTGATACTAATGGTAATTGTTACCGTCCCATTTTTCTCTTTTAAAATAACTCGCCAGACAATACCTGTCCCCGATGCAGACGTATCACCGACAATGCAACCCTTGGGAGGAGATACTGATGAGCATGGATGCATAGGCTCCGCGGGATATTCATGGTGTGAAGCAAAACAAAAGTGCCTGAGAACTTGGGAGGAATCGTGCACCGAAACAAACAAAGAAGAGGAGGTGCGTGATGCAGTGCGTGCACAACTTATTGCCAAGCATGGCCCTGATGCTGAAGCGCTCAACATAAGTGTTGCCATCATAGACAGCGGATATGCCAAAGGAGGAGCGAGTGTTGAAGGGATGGGGGGCGGGATGTGGTTTGCAGCAGAGGTGAATGGCATGTGGCAGCTTGTTTGGGATGGGAACGGCGTTATCGAATGCAGCGTTCTTGCGGCATATCCGGAGTTTCCATCAACCCTGATTCCCGAGTGCTATGATTCTGTGGCCCAAATAATGGTAACGAGGTAGACATGATATCTATGCAGAAAAACATTCGACTACTTGCACTGTTCAACTTCTTCACAGACTTTCATCTGTATAGTGCCATTCTCATCATCTACTTTGTGCAAGTAGTTGAATCGTACGCACTTGCAATGAGTATTTTTTCTGTTGCGATGGTGTCATCTGCGATTTTTGAACTTCCTACAGGTATCTTTTCTGACTATATCGGCCGGAGAAAGACGATGATTCTTGGGGCAATTTGTTCTGTCTTGTCTGTGGCACTTTATGCTGTCGGGACAAGCTATTTAGTGCTTGTGATGGGCGCACTTTTCGAAGGATTACGCCGTGCATTTTATAGTGGTAATAACGATGCATTGCTCTATGAATCACTCACCGAAACCAGGCAGAAGCATCAGTACGAGATATATCTGGGTAAAACAAGCTCTCTGTTTCAAGTTGCAGCAACTGTAGGGATTGTCATTGGAGGCTTTATTGCCACATGGTCGTTTCCGCTGGTCATGTGGCTTTCAGTTATACCTCAGCTTGTTTGTCTTGGCATATCATTTCGCATTGTCGAACCAAAACGAAGGCGTGCTGACAATGGCAATGTATATGCTCATATTGGCGAAGCTGTGGGCAAGACGTTAAACAATAGAAAACTCCGCTTGTTAAGTTTGCATCATGTCATCGCGTATGCAGTCGGAGAGTCTACATATCAATTTCGTGCTGCCTTCGTGAATTTGTTTTGGCCACTTTGGGCAATTAGTTTTTCTAAAGTTCTCTCAAGTATGGGAGCAACAGCAAGTTATTGGTATAGTGGAAAAATACTTCGAAAGTTTGGTGCTTTGCGGATATTGCTCATTGCGACGACTTATGGAAAAGTAGTTAACATTGGTGCTATATTGTTGGCGAATGTTTTCTCACCTGTGCTTCTCGCCACCACATCATTGTTTCATGGAGTATCGACTGTTGCAAAAAGTAAGCTCATGCAGGATGAGTTTACCGATGCACAGCGCAGCACTCTTGGCTCTCTCAACTCGCTTCTGGGAAATCTTGCTTTTGGAATTTTTGCAGCTGTACTTGGCGTGTGGGCAGATGCATATGGCCCTACCAAAGCTCTGTTGTATGCATATATCCTCTCAATTCCAAGCATGTATATCATCTGGCTCCTTTTTACGCAGAGAAATAGATAAGATGGTATGATGATCGATATGTCTGTCGAATATCAAGGCGATGTAGATGTATTGGCCAACGTAATTACCTCTGCGGACCTTCTTTCAAGAAAAGAACTTATATCAAGTCCTAGGGCTCGATATTATCTTGAAAGGCTCTTGGACCACATGAGCAAGCTTTTGGCAATGGAGCAGATAGATATTGATACCTATCAAAAGGCGTTAGCGGGACTTGATGTGCTTACTCCAAAACTTGATTCATCGGGACAGGTATCAATTGGAGGTATTCGAGTTTCCGAAGGGCTCCGAGCGTTAATTGAATCGCGATTGAGTGCTACGGAAGTGAGTGTATTTGGACCCGAGGGTGCTCTCGGCAGGCTTCCTTCAGAAGTTCGTAAGTACATTTGCGCGACAGGTTTCGCGGTTGAATTTACTGATAGATGTACGGTGAAATGCTCCTTTTGTGATCTTGCCAGAAAAGGAAAGATTAGAGAAATAATCCTATTGGAGGATGCCTTGCAATTGATGCGTATACGCGCATTATCGTCAAGCCAAGCTGATTTTATTCCATACGGAGGAACTGACCCTTTTGACGCTAAATGGTCGCGCAGTGGTGAGGAAGTATGGTTCGGAGATCTGCTCCGTCACTACTACAACTCAGCAAAGGAGCTAAGCAGCGCTGCTTCTGCACCTCGCGTATCTCTATCCACTGCCATACCAATAGGTGAGGAGTTTGCAGTTCTCGATGGACTAGTTGAAGCGATTTATACAAGGAATTTTCGTGACATACCTCGCATAAGTCCAACAATGTTTAATAAGCAGCGTGCTGAAGCTATGAATAATATCTTGTCAGCAATATTTAATAGAAGAATAGATCTCACTTATGGCATGAACTTGAGAGATGAGGATGCATTGCTCTCAGGTGATCAATGGCGAAATATACAACATGGTGAATTTAGAATGGAGGACGTCATTGGAGTACGCTGCTATGATGGCGTAATTATTTCTCCCGGTTCTATAGATGGTGTGTTGGTTATGCCTCAGTCACCTGAACATCCTAATGGATCACTTCGGAGACCTATTGAGTCTATCGCTATGATTGACCCTTTAAGCCCTAGTTCGACACTTTTTCGATACGACGTGCCAATATATCAGGATATAAGTGTAAAAGCAGCCACAGCAATGAATCCTCGTCTCACTTCCTTTTTCTATTCTGGAAGCACTCTCGTAAGTCAGAAAGAGACAGAAGTCAGTGATCCACATAGGTCTGCTTTTCGATTGGCGGCGTTATTGGCAGATCATGAAACCGGAGTTGCTGATAAAAAAATCAACGGGATCAAGAGATTTCTCAATGGTATATTCCTCAGGAACAAACATATCTTGCCATTGCCTCTGCGCGATCTTCAAGTACTCAAAGAATATCTTCAACAAGGAAATCCTAATCCCGTTTATGAATATATTGTGCGAAGAATGGATGATATTTTGAAGTGAGATTGTTGTATTATCCTCGCAGATAGTAATATGAATTACAATATTTGAGTTGCTCCATGAATAATAAACGTACTTCTCGCACATCCCACCACTCGCGTCGGTCACGGGGCTCGCTCACCACATCGTCGACGCAGGCTGAAGCCTCAAAATCTATCTCAGCCTCTCATCCAAAAAACTCAGATGTGTATGCTTTTATTGACAGTCAAAACTTAAACCTCGGCATACGAAGCCAGGGGTGGCAGCTTGATTGGGGTGTGTTTCGGCAATACTTAAAAAGCAAATATAACGTGAGTCGTGCCTTTGTTTGTATCGGAAAAGTTGAAGGGAATGAATCACTGTATACGTATCTTGAAGCATCGGGATTTGAACTCATATTCAAACCAACGCTCTATCATCTCGAAGAAGATCAAAAAGTGGTAAAAGGCAATGTGGATGCGGAGCTTGTACTGCACACAATGATTCATTTTCCCCATTTTGCAAAGGCGATTATCGTCACCGGTGATGGTGATTTTCATTGTTTGGTGGAGTATCTGCATCAGCAAGGTAAACTGCGGAAAATTATGACCCCAACTCAACATTATTCCAGCCTACTTCGCACGTTTAGCAAGTATATTGTGCGACTTGATCGTTTAAAAGAGTCGTTAAGAAAGAAAAAGACTGGTATTCGCGTTCGGCCGAAGCCTTAGGCTAGTCCAGTCATGGTGATACGGATATTTTAAGTGTTTGGGAGCCACTTGTCAAGCTGAACGGGAAACAGGACACATTATAAGTAAGGTTGAGACACCGCTATACATTATTGTTGATACAAGGTCATGTATATATGAAAATCCTTGTTTTTTTACATGGCACAACCATCATGCATAAAAGCGCTGCAGGTCAATCGCGCACCAAGCGGGTACAACAGGTTGTTGAGAGGGACCCTTCAGTGTGTGATTATTTATCGTACATTCCAACTGAAGGCGCAGTGAAGAAGCTTAATAATTGGTGCGCGCAGGGAGCGCAGATACTATATCTTAGCTCGCATGAGTCGGCTGATGATGTCACGAAAGACAAGGAAGTGTTAAACAAATATAGTTTCCCACCGGGAGACGTGTTGTATCGCCGTCACGGCGAGACGTATGCGGACATCGCTGAGCGCGTGTTGCCGGATGTGTTGATAGAAGATGATTGTGAGAGTATCGGGGGTGTTAATGAAATGACGATTACTCACATACAACCAGCGATCAAAAAAACGATCAAATCATGGGTGATGAAGGAGTTTGACGGGATAGATGGTATGCCGGACGATATTCACTCTCTGTTATCATGAGTATATGAATACATTTTCTTGGTATGCACAACTGGTGAAACCCGCATGGGCGCCACCCTCCTGGCTCTTTGGGCCGGTCTGGACTATTCTGTATACAGTAATCGCTGTTACGTTTGGTACAGTGCTATATCGAACTTTTACTGGAAAACTCGCACCGATAGTGATGCTGCCCTTTGTGCTCAATTTAATTTTTAATTCTGCGTTTAGCCCTTTGCAGTTTGAGCTCAGAAATAATCTGCTCGCCGCCATTGACATTGTGCTTGTGCTCATCACACTGGTGTGGGCTCTTTGGGTGCTTTGGCATGCGGCTCCTGATTTGCGTTGGGCGGTGTATGCCAATATCCCTTATTTGCTGTGGGTAGCATTTGCGACCGTATTACAAATTACGATAACTGTGTTAAATAATTGACACTACTGGTGACTACTACCATCCGCACAAGCATATAACAATCTCTTTATGCTCACTCTAACATCCTGGCGCGCACGAGATATATTTTTTGCCATGGTCCTCATCAGCCTTCTTTCATTGGGAATAGGAATAGTAGATGAGTTGGTTCTCACGGGCCTACAGCTTTCTTTTCTTACCATGTTTGACATTATAGGGTTGTCGGTGATATTTTTGATATTAATCTATAAGTACAAATTAAATGTACGCGCCTTCTATGGATTGAGACATATAGGGATAGCACCTTTATGTGTAATTTTTTCACTCTTAGTTCTTGTCGCGCGGATAGTGATCACTAATGGATGGACAGATATTAAGTGGCTTGTTCAAATGATTCCCCAATTAGTGTCATTCGAGTTTTTTCAGTTTATATTAACAAGAGCCACATCCCTAATACTTGCTCCTGTATGGGAAGAGTTTCTTTTTCGTGGAGTATTGTTCGTTGTATTCTTGCGAAAGTTCGGCGCACTTTCTGCATATGTGGTGCCATCACTATTTTTTGCCATACTGCATCTTGATGTAGATGTATTTTATGGTTTTGAGTATGTGGTGGGGAGTGTGCTTGTTATGTTGTTTGTGGAGAGTGTCATAAAAACATATGTTGTACATCATACGCAATCTCTTACTATTCCAACCCTCATGCATATCGCAACAAACATCACAGCCCTTGCTATACAATTCTTATACCTCCAGGCAGGGTATGGGGGGTGATTAGAATTAGTCTGTATATATCTGCAGTGATTACAGTTTTTCAAATTCGCCCAACAATTTGAGATACTCGTTTTGAGTATTTAAGTTTACCCATGATTCGTTCAAATCATCCATGTGTCCGTGGTTATTAACTATCGTATGGGCGGTCGTGCAAAAGAATTGTTGAGGAGTAGCGATAAATAGCCAAGAAGGATCCCAGCGTTTTAAGAGACGCATTGCGAGCTGTGTCATCCCATCTTTATTGGGTGCACTCCGATACTTGACTTCAACCAAATACACCTGTGAATTATCTTTTGAAACCAAAGCGAAATCAGGGGCATCTTTAATATTGTTCATTACTTTTTTCAGTTGCACATGGTGTTGGTGTTGCGCAAGAAGTGGCATTGTATGTTCATAGCCAAAAGGGATTACCATGAAGCGTTCTTCATGTTTTATCATCTGTTCAAACACAGTTTCTGCGATTCTGCCTTTAATCAGTTCACGTGCAAATTCAAGTGGTGTTTGTGGGTGAAGCATATCTTAGAAGTATACTAAATTTGGAATGAATATAGTATGATGTGTGTGCATGACGTCAGATACTAATATTATTCTGAAGCGACTTGACGACATCGAACAGAAGCTTAATCTGCTTTTAAAAATACTTAATGTTCCTTTTGAAGAAAGTGACAGTGTGCATAGTCATGATTCTCTGTTTGCTCAGGCAGTCGAATTGGTCAAGGCTCAAGACAGGGTGAGTCATTCGTTCATTCAGCGCCGACTTAGGGTGGGTTACGCGCGTGCAGCCAAAATATTGAATGAACTATCCGAGGCAAGGCATGTTTCTTTTGAGCCGAGCACAGGGATATATGCTGTCAAAAAATAAGCGCGATAAGGGCATACGCATGCATCTCTCCATCTCAGTGTTATACTGTGAAAATTGTTCATTGAGACTACCTCTATGAAGAATATCTTAGTGACTGGCGCTTTCGGCCAGATCGGAAGCGAGCTCGTGCCTGCACTTCAAAATGCATATGGAGAAAAGTCGGTCGTGGCTCTTGGCAATACACACATTCCGCATGACTTTACGGGCATCGTGGAGATGGGGAGGTTGCCCGATGCACAACTGCTCAACACCTTGGTGAAGAAGTATAAAATTGATACCATATTTCATCTTGTATCATTGCTTTCTGCAAAAGGAGAGATTGACCCTGCACTCACGTGGCATGTGAATATGCAGAGTTTGCGTGATGTGCTTGACATTGCTGTCACACACAAACTCCGTGTGTTTTGGCCCAGCTCCATTGCAGCATTTGGCCCCACCACGCCGCGTACAAGCACTCCTCAGCGCACTATCCTTGAGCCAACCACCATGTATGGTGTCACAAAAACAGCGGGGGAGCTTCTTTGCCAGTATTACCATTTGAAGTATGAAGTCGATGTACGAAGTGTGCGTTATCCCGGAATAATAAGTTATAAGGCAGAGCCAGGTGGAGGAACAACTGATTATGCCGTTGCTATTTACTATGAAGCGCTTAAACAGGGGAAATATATGTGTTATCTTAAGTCCGACACCATGCTTCCTATGATGTACATGGATGATGCTGTTCGTGCGACTCTTGAGCTTATGCATGCTCCGGATGATGCCTTAACCGTCCGAACAAGCTATAACTTAGCGGCTGTGAGTTTTACACCTGCACAACTTACCCACGAAATACAAAAACACATTCCATTGACAGTATCATATGCGCCAGATCACCGACAAGCCATCGCCGACTCATGGCCACAGTCTATTGACGATTCTGTTGCACGAGTTGATTGGGGATGGAAGCATGCATATGATGTGCCACTGCTAACGCATACCATGATTCGTGAGCTCAGAAAGAAGTTTTCCATTACACGATAATGAAGCATGTCAAAAAACACATTTATCAAACTCCTTTCTGATGAAGTATCTCGTATTGACAAAACACAGACGTCCAAGCGTCACGAACGTGTGATTGACGGGTTTACGAACCATCCATCACCACGTGCCATAATGAAAGGAAGAGGATACATACTCTTTAATTCCAATGACTATTTGGGTTTGCGTCACCACCCCCGTTTGAAGCAGGCGGAGCATGATGCGAGTGAGCGTTTTGGAGCGGGCCCTGGAGCAGTAAGATTTATCTCTGGTTCATTAAAAGTGCATCAAGATCTGGAGCGAGCTTTGGCTCGCTTTCATGGTCGAGAAGCTGCCATGCTTTTTTCGTCCGCATTTGCTGCAAATCTTGCGGTGTTATTTTCTTTTCTCAAAGGACAAAGTAAAGATTCGTTGGTTGCGGATAACACTGTTGTAGTTTCCGATGCATTAAATCATCGAAGCATCATTGATGGTATTCGTCTTGCAAATTTAGATGCCGAGCATAAACGTATTTTTAATCATCTTGATATGAAAGCGCTTGATGCAGTGCTTGCATCATGTGTGGGAAAGTATGAGAGAGCTGTGGTGGTGACTGATGGGGTATTTAGCATGCTGGGGGAGATGCAAAATCTTCATGCAATGCGCTCTGTTATTGATGCGTACGATGATAGCTTTCCTCATGGGGTGTGGCTTATAGTTGATGATTGTCATGGGGTTGCTGCATGTGGCGCAACAGGTCGGGGTACAGAAGAGCTAACAGGTGGCCGTGCAGACATTCTCATTGGCACACTAGGGAAAGGCTTTGGTGCGGACGGTGGATATGTAGTAGCAGATGCCGTCATAATCGATTATCTGCGTGAATCATCAGCTACCTACATTTATTCAAACCCAGTGTCACCCGCAACTGCAGCTGCTGGGCTCGCGGGTGTGCAAGTAGTTGACTCAGACCAGGGGCAAGCCCTTCTTGCACAGTCCCAAAGTAACATTGCGTGTTTCAAAGAAGAAGCTGCATCCCGAAGCATTCCATTTGTTGCAGACTCCAATCACCCTATACAGCCAGTACTTATCGGCGATCCACAAATAGCCCGCACGGTAACACAAGGTCTTTTTGAGGCAGGAATAATGGTCACGAGTATCAATTATCCGGTGGTACCTCGGGGGAAGGATGAAATTCGCGTTCAGATATCAGCGACACATACACATGAAGATATCACTTCGTTTCTTTCCATTCTTACAAGACTTATCGCATGAATGCATTAAATGAATAGCCAATGAAAATAATACCGATAGCAACAATGCTAAAAAATGAGATAAGCAGTGGTAGCTTCATAACCTTTTTAAGAATTAACGCCTCAGGAAGTGAGAGTCCGACTGTTGCCATCATAAATGCAAGTGCTGTGCCAAATGGAACTCCTTTTGCCACCAATGCTTGCATGATAGGGATGACACCGACTGCATTTGAATACAAAGGTATGGCGATGAGGGTCGCGACAGGTACAGCCCAAACACCTGAGCCCTTCAGTGATGATTCAAAAAACCCTGTCGGTACAAAGCCATGAATAAGTGATCCGATGCCAACACCCAAGAGCACATACCCAAATATTTTGCGTGTCAGATCCCATCCTTCATGCCAGAATTGTCCAATAAGCGCAGGACTGAACTTCTTTGCTCTCACATATGACGTGCTTACTTTTCTTTGTGCGATGATGTTTCGAATTTCATCATCGATAAACCGTTCAAGCCTGAGTCGTGAGAGCACCATGCCGCCAATCACTCCAACGCCCATCCCCGCTAGCACATATAACGCGGTTATCTTTAGGCCAAACAAGCCGATAAATATCGCAATAGACGCTTCGTTTACCAGTGGTGAGGTGATAAGAAAAGATAGAGCGACTCCCAGTGGTACTCCCGCTGATAGAAATCCAACAAAAAGGGGGATAGAAGAACACGAACAAAATGGGGTAAGCACACCAAACAAGGCTGCAAGGACATAATCGAGCCCGTACCATTTACGCTTTGTGAGAAAATCACGGATAGACTCAACAGGTAAGTAATGACGTATTGCGGCCATTAGGTAGTTGATGATCAAAAGGAGCACAAATATCTTGAGCGTGTCGTAGATGAAGAAATGTACTGCATTACCCAGATACGAACCTTCTCCGATTCCAAGAATCTGATAGGTAAGTACGTTTGCAATAAGTTCGAACGGGTAAAATATGTCCATTGAAAAATATTTCACTAAGTTAACAGTTGCCCCCACATGTGCACCCTCCTGTTTTCGGTGGTGTTATTGCACCGTTTTCAATGATGCGTCGTATCTCATCTTTTGATGAAGTAGATCCTACGAGTGCTATCTTGCCATTTATGGCAAGTACTGGGCTACCCATCGCACCTAGTGCGAGCATTGCGTCCATTCCTTCAGCACCGGTAATATAGCTGACTTTTACATCTATACCGAGTTCTTCTACGGTTTGACTTGTAAGCTCATACAGCTTTTTGCAGGTGGGACATCCGCTCCCCAAGACTTGAATATCCATATGATGAATAGTGAATTTGAATGGGTAATAGCGATCGCATAAGTTTTCGTCCGGAGTAGGTGAGCGTGTAGTACACACGCAAACCCTTTTTGGTATCAGCTACCAGACCTGCGGTTTTCAAATCTCGTAAATGATGTGATATGAGACTTTGTGAAAGATCCGTGTGCTCCATAAGCTCGCATACACAATGCGCATTTTGCGCAAGAATACAAAGGATGCGAAGCCGGTTGGGCTCGGCAATAAGTTTTAAAAGGGGGACAAGCGCTGCGATGTTGATTGATGAAGTTGAAGATGCTCTACAACAACTATATGAACGCATGTTCATATAATACCACCGTTCATCTCCCATGACAACCAGTATTAACAACCCTCTTTAGAAACAGCACCAACCTTACCGTTGGGCTTACATATTCACTCTTAGTGAATCTGGTTTAGAAGTGTTTTGAGAAAATACAAGTGATAATCTGTGCTTCGCTATACATTTTCACGGTGCAAGATGAGTCGAGAAGAATGCAATAGTTCGATCCATAGCAGGTTCAAATGAAGGAGAGGTGATGTTGTGCCCACCTGTTGAATAGGTATGTAGCTCGTATACTTTGTCACTCTTTTCAAGTGCTTCCGCCAAATCTTGCGCATATCTGACAGACACCACTGCATCATCTGTAGCGTGGTGAAGCTGGAGGGGGGCATTGAGATAGTTTATGTTTGCAGTGAGGGAGATAGATTTCCAAAAGGGGCTTTGAAAATCGACCGATTCGGGTGATGTGCGAAGTGTTTGAATGTTGACACTTGCCTCGCGGTTTGGTTGCGGTTGGGTTGTTGTTGTGGGGCGGGGTACGTAACTGCCATCGTTAAGACGATATTTTGCAAAATCCTCATAACTATACACAGCACCAGCCCATATCACCCCTGCGCGGATCTCATCTGATGTAAGCAGTGCACGAAGCACCAAATTGCCTGCCATACTATGTCCCCACATGCCGATGCGTTTGGGGCTTACTTGCGGATGTTTTTGCAGGCTTTTTAATGCATGTATGGCATCGATGGTGTATGCAGATGAAAAGTATGATCCTGTCGCTACGCCCTCAGATTGGCCGTGTCCACGCATGTCAATTTTAAATACGACAAACCCGTTTCGCGCGAGTGCATCGACATATGCGATGTATCCTTCAGTTGTTTGATATTGCTGTGGAGGAATGTAGCCATGATTGAAAACAATAGCAGGAAAACCACCCGGCGGCATGGGGCCTTGGGGAATGGTAAGTAAGCCGTATATGGTGTTTCCCTCACTTTGATATGACACTATGGTGCGGGAATAATTTGAACCCGGATCAAGGGTTTGCACGTTTTTGGGTGCATCTGCTTCAAAGATGAGAGAGCGAAGATACGCAATGCTTATGGGTGAAACATATGACACCTCATCCAAAGTATTTGTTGTATCAGTAGTTGCCGATGCGTTTTGTATATTCACCCGTGCGATATGCTGAGAGAACATTAAATGGGCAACAAACCCCACAAGAAGTAAAGTGAAAATGAATGACAGGACTATTTTCATGGGAGGGTATCATAGCACGAGAAACAAACATTATTATTTGAAATAGATTGCGTTAAATAAGAGATGAGCATTTAGACAATGTATATGCCGCGATTGCGCTTGTTACTCCAAACTCGCCGCGCGCAATCAGACGGATTAAATCCTCTTCATCTATGAATTTCAAACGAATTGATTCTGAGCTGTCTAATGTTTGTTTTGTTACACACCCGACATTATTAGCACGAACCACATGAACAGTGTGTCTATCTTTTGAGGGGTAGTCAAATACTTTTCCTAGATAGGTGTAAATGCCGCCCATGCAGCCTGTCTCTTCAGCTAATTCTCTTTTTGCCGCATCAATACCATTTTCGTTTTTTTTGAGACCTCCGGCAGGGAACGTCCATAATTTGCTTTGAGCACCATATTTATATTCCTCAATAATGGCGTATTGGCCAGAAGTATTTGTAGCGACGATCATTACCACATCCCTTTTTCGGATTATAGAATAATCACGAATAATAGAGCCTTCTTCTGTTTGCACATCTTCTAACAGAACCTGCACAAATTTGTCTTGAAATACTATGCGTGATGGAATAACGAAAGGTTTCATTAAGTACCACAAAATGTTTAGTTCATAAACAGTAACACCAACCCCACCATCACTCCAACTACCCCCACCATTTTTCGCAGGGTGAGTTCATCGCGGAAAAATAGCCACGCACCCAAAGTGACCGCTCCAATGCTTGCGGCATTTACCGCATTAACATATCCCACGTTTGGTGCCAAGTCGATCCCAACTTGCATAAAGTAATTGAATGCTGTCGCCAGAACGCCGATGCCAAAGAGTATTAATACTTGTAATCTCGATAGTTTTTGTAAGTCGATGTGTTTTTGTTTTGTTTCAAGCGCAATCAATATGGATGCAATGCCCATAGAGTAGATAAGCCGTGTAAGAATTGGCACACCAAGCTCGTAGAGATATTTTGAAAATAGTGTCAGAAAACCCCAACAGAAAAATGCTGCAAGTGTATACCAAATCCATGCCGTGTTTCGGTGCAACGCAGGAGATTTTCTTTCAATGATAATAAGGGTAGAGCACACAATGATAAGAACAATGGCAATCATTGACGGCACTGATATTCGTGCACCAAACCAAAATAGTGCGACCAGCGTCGTAAATACGACATAGCTTTTTGAGATAATCAAGCTGTACCCCGGATTGGGTGCAAGCTGCATGCCTCGCAGTGAACTTTTATTGCCAAGATAGCTTAAGAATGCTCCCTGTGTGATGATAATAGCCCACTCATTCCATTGGAGTGCGAATCGTGTGGGCGTGTTGAGTGCAATTGGTAGGTATATAAGCACCGGCACCGCAAACATTGCTAGATTGTTGAGAGGTTCGGGCATCTTCGCTTGATGGCTTGCGCGGATTAATAGATACAGCCCGACCGAACTTGCGAACATAAGCATGCTTGCGCTGATCCAATTCATGTGCTTATTATAACCCAAATCGTACTGCACTATCTGTTACAATACCTGTACCCGACGTGCAATAAGTTCGTTTTTAATCCAAACAAGGTAGGGCGCGCTTATTTGAATAGACCATAAATCACCGAATGTTGTTTGTTGATGTCAACTTCTCATGCACACAATTGCAGTTATCACTCCGGTACACAATGCATCCTCATTTATTGCACAATGCATTCGATCTGTTGCGCGAAGCGTGACAATGGGGAAGTTCACAATTGAGCATATTATCGTTGATGATGCATCTACCGATCGATCGTGGGAGACGATTCAATCATTTGCTCACCTTGAGCATGTGCGCACCCACCGACTGGATCATCGCTCAGGCGCCGGGCATGCCCGCAATTTCGCCGTATCCTGTGCTCAAGCTGATTATGTGTTTTGCCTTGACGCAGACGATGTCCTGTTTCAAAATTCACTCCACACACTGTATCAGGCGATACAAGCATCCGGCAGAGAATGGGTATATGGAGACTTTCTTCGCTGTGAAGAAGATTTGACCTATCGTATGGGAGATGACTACTATGGCCATGCATTCACGAGTGCTCCTCAGCTTCTTACCTCGCTTTTTACCGGCGAACATTTTTTTCAGCAAAATTGTTTGTATCATAAAACACTTTTTGATTCGGTCGGAGGGTTTGATGAGTCGCTTGATGGGGCGCAGGATTTTGACTTGTTTGTACGATTTGCATTGCAAGGAGAAACACCCTTGTACGTTCCGGGGCCGCTGTATTTACATCGATTTCATCCAACCAATATGAGTAAAATGTCAGGACGTGAAGGGAACCTAAGCGCGCATAAAGATGATGTGCGTCGTTTTTATGCAAAATATCAAACACATCTTTCTTTAGTAATATCACCCGAAGATCAACAAAAAATTGAGCTCTATCTCCAGTAATTTCATTCCATTTCTTCTTTGCGGTTGTATACTATGGTCATGAGAATACGTTCCCTTATCTTTTTGTGCTTTGCATTTTTATTTTTCGCATTTTCGATTTATGCTCCGATTACTCATGCACAAGAATCTGCATCAGTTACGGTGCATGTGTTTACTGCCGATGGTTGCCCTCACTGCATGAAGGAGAAGACATTTCTCACATCATTATCCAGCAAAATGCCTGGAGTTGAAGTTGCGGAATATGAAGTCACCAAAAGCCAATCAAACGTTGCCCTTTTGCAAGCGGTTGCTCAAACACTCGGGGTGAATGTACAAGGAGTTCCTTTTACCGTCATTGGTACTCAGCACATCATGGGATATGGCTCTGATGAAACGACGGGTAATGCCATCGTACAAGCAATAGAGACGGCGCGTATGAGCGGTCAACCCGATGTAGTTGCCGAAACTACTCGTGCCCTAAGTCAAAGTGCCGCGAAACCTTCGGCAGAAGAGCCTAAACCCTCTTCTCCATATCCCGACTCAATAGCAGTACCAATTTTGGGCACCGTTTCACTCAAGGGACTTTCTCTTCCTGTCATCACGATTGTAATTGCCGCGATTGATGGGTTTAATCCTTGTGCCATGTGGACACTTATATTTCTCATAAGTCTTCTTATCGGCATGCAGGACAAGAAGCGCATGTGGATATATGGATTTACGTTTATTGCCGCATCGGCATTTGTATACTTTCTATTTTTAAGTGCGTGGCTTAATCTATTTTTATTCCTTGGATTTATTGGGATTATCCGCATCGGAGTGGGTGTCGTTGCGCTTTTTGGTGGCGCACTGAACTTGCGTGAATATATGTTAAAGAAAGATGCAAGTTGCAAGGTAACTAATGTCAAAGAGAGAAAGCATTTTTTTGAAAAAATGAAGGAAGCCACTCAACAGCAATCGTTTATCATCGCGTTGGGGGCAATCATCATTCTTGCATTTGCAGTAAATCTGGTTGAACTTATTTGTTCGGCGGGACTTCCTGCGGTGTACACCCAAATCCTCGCGTTAAGCGATCTCCCCACCTGGAAGTATTATGCATATCTGTTTTTATATATTGTCATCTTCATGCTTGATGATTTATTCGTGTTTGTTGTTTCTATGAAAACACTGCATCTTGCAGGCGTGACCACCAAGTATGCGCGCTTTTCCCATCTGGTGGGTGGTGTGGTGATGCTTTTGGTTGGGATTCTGCTTATATTTCGACCGGATCTTCTGATGTTTGGTTAGTGGGATACGTTTGACAAGTCTTTACGTATTTGGAATACTAAAGGAACTTTTAGCATTTACTTAATAACACTTATTATGAAAAAGAATCACGCAAATCCTCATTACATCGGTTTGTTTTTTGGTGGTCTTGCAGCATTTGGTAAAGGGGTATGGTCGCTTCTTGTGCTCGTCGGATTCGCACAGCCCATCTTGGATTTTCTGTTCTGGCTCGCGTTCATGACCAACCCCATTACCATTCAAATGTTTGAACTGACTCGTGCAGTGATGTTTGTATCATTCGCATTTGCGTTTGGATATGTGGTGGGCTATGTCGGTGCGTATGTTTGGAATATGTTGCATCACAACAATAAATAAGTCATATGCACATTTACGTCGCTCACAGCAGTGGATTTGACTATCAAAAGAAGTTGTACACTCCGATACGCGGATCTCATTTAAACACAGAACATCATATTGTATTTCCTCACGAACGTGCCGATGTTTTTGTGAATACCAAAGAGATTATTGAAAGTAGCACTTTAGTGCTTGCGGAAGTTTCATATCCTTCAACAGGATTGGGCATAGAGCTGGGGTGGGCTGATGCAGCACAGATACCCATCATATGCATGTATGCAGAAGGGTCAAAGCCCTCCGAGGCGCTTCGTGCCATAAGCGCAGTGTTCGCGCAATATCAGTCACCCAAAGACATGGTGGAAAAAATAACCACAGCACTTGCGGCGCTTTCAAGTACGATGTAACCACATAATGCGCACACCTTCTATGTCCACCACTCATAAACCCCAGACTAAAACCAATCGCGCGAAAAGGTCATCACCACTTGTCCAGGAGGACATGCAAAAATACCAGCTTGCGGTTGAGCATGCTTCAGATCATATTGTAATCACTGACCCAGATGGAATTATTCTCTATGCCAATCGAGCAGTCGAAAAAATTACCGGCTTTCCTCCCTCTGAAATCATGGGCACGAAGGCCGGAGTGAAGTGGGGAAAGCGCATGAAGCATGAAGTATATACACATTTATGGAATGAAATAAAACACCACAGACGACATTTTCATGGCGAGTTCCAGAACGTCAGGAAAAATGGCGAGATGTATACCGCTGAAGCAAAAATCGCGCCGGTACTCGATGCACAAGGTGAGGTGCTGTATTTTGTGGGCATTGAGCGCGATGTCACTCAACTGCGTGAAGTCGACCGCATGAAGACAGAGTTTATATCACTTGCATCGCATCAACTGCGCACACCTTTATCTGCCATGAAGTGGTTTCTTGAGATGCTTTTGGATGGTGATTTGGGCGATTTATCAACCGAACAAACGAATATGTTGCGCAACATAAATGCATCTAATGAGCGCATGATTGACTTAGTCAATACGCTGCTTGATATTTCGCGCATAGAATCAGGTCGGTTGGTGATTGATGCGGTTCCAACGGACATTACAGAGCTTGTTACGGGGCTACGCCATGAGCTTGAGCCACTCATGCAAGCCAAAAACCAAACGCTCACCATTGCAATTGCAGATAACCTCCCTCAAGTCACCATTGATCCTCGCCTTATTCGTCAGGTATATATGAATTTATTAACTAATGCGGTCAAATATTCGGCGTACAGCACGACTATCACCGTGTATGTATTTGTCAAAGAAGGCATGATCATATCAACAGTGCAAGATCAGGGGTATGGCATCGATGTAAGCGAAAGAGAGCATATATTTGAGAAGTTCTATCGGGCAAAGAGCGCGGTTAAAGCTGAGGCAGAGGGCAGTGGATTGGGGCTGTACTTGGTGAAATCAATCATTGAAACTTCAGGGGGCACTATGTGGCTTGAGAGCGAGCCAGGGCAGGGGAGCTCCTTTTCGTTTAGTCTTCCTATCCGATAGGTCTTGTCGCTCATGAGGTGTATTTATCAACGCTTAGTACTATAATGGTTTCCAATTAATATATATGGCACGTCCTAAGACTATTCTTGTTGTTGAAGATGATCGCATGCTTCGTGAGGCGCTTCAAAAAAAACTTACGTTGAGCGGATTTGAAGTTGTTGCATGTGCACTCGGTGAAGAGGCGCTCACCCACCTGACAAAAACCATCCAACTGCCAGATGCCATTTGTTTAGATTATTATCTGCCCGATATGACGGGAGATGATTTTATGCGCATGCTTCGATCGAAAGACGTGTGGGTAGATGTGCCGGTTTTGATGTTGAGTAATACCGATGAAGAAAAGAGTGTTACCTCAACCCTTTCGCAGGGCGCCAAGCTCTATATGCTTAAAACTCAATACAGCTTGGAAGATGTGGTTACTCAGCTTCGGAAATATTGTGTCTAGTATTGCAAATTTTAATACACCTATGAAAAAAGTACTTATCGCCGAAGACGACAAATTTCTCGCGAGTGCATATCAAATGAAGTTGTGTAATTCGGAGTATGAAGTGGTGATTGTGGCCGATGGACAGGAGCTATTAAATTATATCTCTGCCCAAAAGCCCGACCTTATTATGCTCGATCTTATTATGCCGGTGAAAGATGGATTTGAAGTGCTTGAAGAATTGAGGAAAAATCCTAAGTGGCGCAGTGTCCCGGTTTTGGTGGTCACTAACCGCGATGAGAAAGCAGACATGGCCCGATGCAAAGAGCTGGGTGTGCGCGAGTATATACTGAAGAGCCGCATGTCACTGGATATGTTATGTAGTAAAGTCAAAGCGGTGCTTAAATCATAAATTCTTTTCAACGCATGGCCCACACTCTAATTCTTGATATCGAAACGATAGGTGAGCATTGGGACGCACTCGATGCATTTACTCAAAACAATCTTTCCGCATGGGTCCGCCAGGAGTCAAAAAATGATGCTGAATTGGAGCATGGCATGCAAATGCTTAAGGATGGCCTCGGGTTTTCTCCGCTCACCGGTCAAATTGTCGCAATTGGCATTCTTGATTATGAGCGCGACAAGCGCGCAGTATATTATCAAGATCCGGGAAAAAGTGAAAAACTCGAAGAAGATGGAGTCAGCTATCAAGCCATGACAGAAGCTCAAATGCTTCACACCTTTTGGGATATTGCTCAAAAATACGAGGTGTTTGTGACATTCAATGGCTATCAGTTCGATGTGCCATATCTTATGGTGCGCGCAGCGACACATGGCATTCGCCCCACGGTGAATTTGCTCTCAAACAGATATCTGTCCATGCAAAGGGGAGG
The DNA here is from genome assembly GCA_029573715.1 of bacterium. GTDB lineage: Bacteria > Patescibacteriota > Microgenomatia > UBA1406 > GWC2-37-13 > JAGOLU01. The sequence continues at coordinate 34,314 of JAKQDR010000226.1, forward strand.
AAAAAGCCACATAGATCTTATCGATCAGCTGTCATTTTATGGCGCGATGCGGCGCAAGGGCAGTATGCATATGTGGACGCGGGCGTTTGGCATTGCAAGCCCCAAGTCAGAAAACGTCAATGGGCATCAAGTGGCTGACATGTTTCAGGATGGAAAGTACATGGATATTGCACGCTATAACGCGGCAGACCTCAAAGCAACTGCGGAGCTTTACACCAAATGGTTGCACTTCTTGAAGATGTGAGGGATAATGAGTAGTTTATATTATTCAAACTTAACCATGGCATTCGAACTTCCTGGTTTTGGCAGTGGTAAAGGTCGGGCTCAAAGCCCCGTAGACAAACCAACGCTGAGGCCTGATTATCGATCCGCAGAAAGAAAAGGTATAGCTGCGGGACCAACTCCTTCTCATCCTCCTGAAAGTACTCAAGATCGCTATACCGCATTATCAGCGGGTCAAAAACCACAGCGCCGTCCAGATGTAACAGGAGATCTTGCTGTAGAGGTGATAAAAACTCCACGTCTAGAAACACAGGCTCTTCCTACTCAGGAGGAGATTAAAGCAAAGGCAACCCCACTACCCGAGCGGATACCAGCAGGTCTATCTGCACCAGTGCGCGCATTGGCAGAAGCTGTATTAGCAACCAATAGAAATTGGCAGAGATGGTCTGATATTCCCCGATCGATCCAACATGTTATTAGTGCCTACGATATTGCCCATGAACAAGTATATACCACTTCCGGAATGCCTATATCAGAAATTCAGAAGTTGCGAGAGCGCTCTGTACTTGAGTTCCAACGCATTACGCAAGAGATTGATACATTAAGGACAAGTGGTACTGACATCACGGATAGCTTGGTTGCACTTTTGACCCAATTGCAAGAGCGCGAAGCACAGGTAGCAGCGGATGTCGCTGCGCTTGTGTTCCTCAATACTTTATTGCAGGATGGAACTATCCAATATTTCCTCACGCAGATGACTGGCATGTCAGCATCGTTACAAGTTGATTATCTTTTGAAGCAAGACACCCAATATGCTCAGAGCAGACTGCAACAGACTGTCCGGGCATTGAGGAAATACCAAAATCTTGCGTCTAGCCAAACACTTAATAAACTCCTGGATATTCTTCCGAACAGAAGTACTTATACAGAGTTGTTGCAGAGATTGAGCTTGTTATGACAGCTGATTCTATTTTGTGACGATATTTATTATCTTTCGTAGTGCCGTTGGTGGTATGATATGCCATATGAAACATCTCATCACCCTCCTTCTTAACGGACTTGCAGTTTATGTGTCGGCGCAGCTTCCCAGTTGAGACGGTTTTTTTTAAATTCGCTTGTATTGCAATCGATGAGATGTTTTGCTGACTCTTTTTTTGGTTTAGTACGCTTCTGCATGAAATTTAGATACCTATCTGAAAATGTTATTCGATTATAATTATAGACATAGTCTATTAAAGACGGCATGTTAGAGCAAGAAGCTAATCCTCAACCTACCATAGCAGAGAGAATATTAGAAGGCACACGTAGATTTGAACTGCCTCAATGGCTCGTAGACAGATTCTTTAGGAGCCACATGGATGCATATCGCAATGCATTTCCCGACATAGATTTTTCTAGTATTGCTCGTCCGCGACTTAAATCGGTTGCGCTTACTTACCACTACAGTCCTGAAGCCGTGTCAGTTTGGAATGAGGTTCGACAAACCAGCCCCATAGACTTATGGAACGAAACCTTGACAGAAATAATTACATTATATACTCAGCGAGTGGATGATATGCGCGCAGGAAAAATTACACCTGCTCAGATGACCGCTCAACTTATGAAAGCTGCTTGGCTTTATGGAAGTGTAAAAAGCCCGGATATTAAACGCATTCCTGAGAATGCGGATGACATTGATCAGTGGTTATTTCTGATCTTGCTTGGCAATGGAAATGATATGAGCAATGAGGATGTGGATCGAGTAATGTCACTTATTGCGAGAGCATATTTCACAGGTGACTACGATTTGCTCAAAACGACATATGAGGAAACGAGAAGTGGAAAGGGTCTGAGAAGTCCAAGCACTCATATTGAAAGCCTTATGACACAACGTCTGGAGGTTTCAAAAAGTCTCAATAAAATAAGAAACAGCGGCATGTGTATCCATACACCAGATGGAAACATTATTCACATCAGTGTGCAAAAAACGCTTGAGAAAATTATTGCAAGGTCAGCGTCTCCGATTTTTGAACTAATATTTAGATATTTTTATCAAGAAGGAAAAATGGGCATGTCTGATGGTCAGTGGGATGTTTTGCAGGCTGCAATGAAGATGCAACGTGTTTCTAGACATGAATTCGCACATTTTATTGCTAACGAAATGCGAGCTCAGAATGCAAGTACTACATAATTTCTACCCTTATCATTATAAGTGAGGCGCGATGTAATCTGTTTGATATCTAAGTCGTCAATAGTCGATCACAGTTACATGGAATAGCGTTATCTTCCATCATTGACTTGTGATATGTTAACTAGGCTTGTTGGTACGCATAGATTCAAAAGTACGACAGAAAATACGATCCTTGATTTTTACCTCCCCTTGAGGTATAACATCGTCCATGGCTGAACAATTACTCCCAGACATCGATGTTCCGGAGCGGCCTTCTATTGGTGAAATTCGGCCCCCGTTTGAAACTGATGCCGACGTTGAAAGAATGCTTATGTATGCACGTACTCGGTACCTCTCCAAACTTACCACAAGTGGAATACTTGATACCACACCAGGGGCTCTCGTAAATCCATCCGAGGTGCTTGTAAACACAGTAGTCACGTTTCGCAAGCAGGCGGTGCAGTATCGGTCGATCATGTGGTTATGTGGATCCGGCACACGAAAGAGCAAATTCGATCCTGCCTTCTATGGCTTGCCGCAGTATGAGGAGAACTTCATATACAGATTAGGACAGTACAAAGATGCGGTATTGGGCATTGAAGGGAGCAAAGAAGAAACTGCTCAATGTCTCGTGCCTAAACTTGATAAGATTCGCGCAACACGTAATCAAGAAGTAGCAATACAAGCTGTGCCCATTGTCCTGGCGCATGAGAGGCTCTCTCATGCGATTGACCGCATAGATGCGTTATCTCAAAAACCAACGATCACTGATAGAGGTATACATGATTTGCGCATACTCATTCGAGTGATGCGAGATGTATACACAATATCAGATGCCAGTAGACAAACGGGTGCGCACAATACATTCGTCAAGTGGCTTGATACGATTCAAAAGGCCTGCAATACATGGAGGTATATGGTGGCATTAGGCCAGGTGGCTCCGGTATTTGCACCACAGACTGCAGCACAGCAAGATTCGTTACCTGTACCCGACAACGGTTTGCCTGATAAGGCACTCTACACTCTCCCTCCAGATATTGCTCGGGCGAGCCAAGAAGTTGTCAGTATTTTGCGTCAGGCTTTGACACCCTCGTAAATCATGAGAGGTGGTATGATATGCCATATGAAACATCTCATCACCCTCCTTCTTAACGGACTTGCAGTTTATGTATCGGCGCTTGTGCTCAATATGCTGTTTCCCGCAGTGCTTCCGGTGTATGTGCAAAGCTACCCAGTTGCTATCGGGGTGAGCATCGCCATTGCACTGGTGAATATGCTCATTAAGCCGGTGCTTAAGCTTGTCACGCTGCCCATTAACATCATTACCCTTGGGTTTTTCAGCCTCATTGTCAATGGCATTTGCATGCTGATTGTTCCGTATATTGTGAATATCTTTGTACCGGGTGGATTTGTGATAAGCGGACTTTTGTGGGCTATTGTGTATGGTGCATTGGTATCGTTTACACAGTCTACATTGGCTGTTTTGGTAAAATAGCCAAGATACGTGTTTCAAATATTTTCTTTGTATGGAACTATCATTACTATTGTTTGTTGTTGGTTTTGTTGCTGGCTTTGTTATCGCATATATTTTGACGCGCAAAAATCAGACAGATAATTTTTCCAAACAGTTAGAAGAACGCCTGACGCAATTTTTGCCCCAAATAACCCAGACGGCGGGCGAGCAAACTGCATTACTTGCGAAAGAAAAGCTTGAATCAGCATCTGCACATCTCAAGCAAGACTTTGCCAATAAACAAGATGCAATAGGGGAAACAATCAAACGGCTTCATGACGAACTGCAGAAAGCTAATGAGAAACTTGAGAAAGCAGAGCGTGAACGCATTGGTTCATTTGAAGGGTTGCGCCAGCAAATAGCAACACAAACAAAGCAAACAGATAACCTTATTCAAGCAACCAGCAAATTGCAATCGGTTCTTTCCAACAACCAACAACGAGGAGTGTTTGGAGAGCAGGTGGCAAAGGATTTGCTTGCAATGGCTGGGTTTGTGCAAGGAGTCGACTTTTTGGTGCAAGAGGAGCAACAACAAGGGTCACGTCCTGATTTTACCGTACTTCTTCCCAATGGTATGAAAATTAATGTGGATGCAAAATTCCCTTATCAAAATTTGCTGAAATATGTAGAGGCACAAGATGAGAGTCAAAAAGCCGTGCACAGAAAACTTTTCGAACAAGACATCAAAGCAAAAATCAAACAAGTTACCACTCGAGACTACATTAATCATGAAGAAAATACCGTCGATTTTGTCATCCTCTTTATTCCCAATGAGAAAATATTTTCATACATCTATGATGAGATGCAAAGCATTTGGAATGAAGGTCTTCGGCAAAAGGTGATATTTGCGGGGCCCTTTAGTTTTACTGCGATTTTGCGCATGGTACGGCAGGCATATGAATATTTCAGTGTGCAGAAAAATTTGCGCACCATCATAACCTATATCCAAACATTTAAAGATGAATTCGCCAAGTATTCTGATGAATTTGATAAGTTGGGAGATCGCATAGACAGCACCCACAAACAGTTTCAACAGGTCGCACAAACTCGTACCACAAAACTCAATCGTATTGTTGATAAGATCCAACTTCAAGATCAACCAATTGATCCCAGCCCCACCCGACTGCTTGAGTGATGCATTTCCCGATTCTTTCAAGACTTTTGCGATCATCACTATGTAGATACATTGCGCTCAATTCTTGCGCATACACCGCTCAGCACACCCGTTTAAAAGAAATGTTCGTCTGTGGTTGGGCTTATAGATTCATCTATGACATCTCTAAAACTCACTTAGGTGAGCGTCCTCTGATACATACTCAGTACATAAAGAGAGCACATTGTTTGGTCAGACACTCAACGCTTTTTGAAACGGGTGTTTGGTGAGCTATACAAGAAACCATGAGGTTATTACAGTATGTCGTAAATGTGTCGGAAGCATAAGTATTTCTTGGTGTCTGCATATTTTTCTGCTACACTAAACCACGTTTCTCGTATATGAGAAGTATTAATTTATTTCGGATATTTCATCAAGAGCACACTCCGGTTGAAACCAAGTCATCCGCCCGTAAGATGATGGCGCATACCATGGAGGCGTTTGAGGCCCGCGTCGGTGAGACACTGGGCACTCTTGGACACCTGAGTATCTTCTTTCTCGCGTTTTTGTTTGTGATGGGTGCCTTTTTTTGGAAAGAAGGGAAGCTCGGAGGTCCCCGCACGCAGACAGAACAATCACTGCTTCCTTCAATTGCACCTACCCAGGTGCTTGAAGAAGTTCCTGTCGCAGAAGTCGGTATTCGCATGCTTATGGATCAGGCAAATGGAGAAATGAGTTCTGATTCGGCTTCGTTTGCAACGCCATCAGCTTCAAATAGTGCTCTCACAGAATCTGATATTGACACGGTCGATTATCCTATCTTGGACTTAAATGGTCCTTGGCAATGCAACGCACAAAATTCCGCAGGTTCGGCACAGTTGTATATCGCTGATAAAAATATGAAGTTCTCATACACCTCAGGCACAGAAAGCGCACACGCTCTATTGCGTGGTGATTGTTTGTACAATTGGCAGGGGAGTGAAGGGGGAAAACAGTGCGGCCTAAGCTCGTATCTTTCGCTCTTTGATGAAATGATGGGATCTGATGGTTTTGATGTAGGCGATTTGCTCGCAGATCAGATGGCCCAAGATGACGCAACACAAATTGAGCTCTACCAATTGCTTCGCGCATCATGCGTTGCCCAAACACCCAGAAGCGACGTCTTCACTGTGCCTCAAAATATAACATGGGAAGAGTCCAACTTAGAAGATGATATGTGGAGTATCTTTTAAGATCAATAAAAAAACCTGGCTACGACCTACTTTCCCCCATCGCCGCTTTGGCGGGAGTATCATCGGTGCTGACGCGTTTCAAGACCTTGTTCGAGATGGGAAAGGTTGGTGCCACGTCGCTCCAATAACCAGGAGCGACTAGTGTAACATAGCATTGTCAATCTTTCAAGGCGTGACCTCTCATGGTGTGTGTATGCTATACTTTCAAAAAGTACGCGTATGACTCGCCTTACTCTTAGACCAGATAAACAAACACTGGGCTCATTTTGCGTATTACCCGATACTCGGTTTGGTGAGGCCGAACTGGGAGAGCGCACCATACTTCTTCTACGTGGTCATCCATTTACCCAAATTTCTTGGGTCATCAATTCGGTAGTAATTCTCATTTTAGTTTTGATATTTGACATCATTTGGGGACAATCACTAAGCATACGTGCGTATTTTTGGGTGAATGCACTCGCGGTCATCGCAGTCGGCGCCTATGCATGGTACAACTTTTTATTATGGTACTACACGGTTGGATTTGTCACTAATAGGCGCGTCATTGACATCGACTATTATGGAGTCGGCAAGCGACGACTTATTCAAGCACCCATTGCCAAAGTCGCTGACGTCACCGCTAAAACAAGTGGATATTTTGGTCAGGTGTTTGATTTTGGTGTGGTAAACGTACAAACTGAAGGATATATTCAAAATATTACATTCACCAATGTGCCCAATCCCGATCGCGCAATAGCTATCATAGAGGCCACCGCAGCTGGCGAAATTAGCACTGCACCCCCAACACCATGATAAGCGTCATAGAATTTTTTCTTACCGTTCCGTTTATCAATATACTTTTGAAGCTGTTTATTGTTTCACTCAGTGTCTTTTATGTTTTCTATAGCATTCTCATGCTTGGGCAAATAGGATCACTGCGTAAGATTATTATTACCGATCAAGGTGACCTTATTCAGTTCGTGAGCACGGTGCAGCTGGTTGTAGCACTTGCAGTCTTTGTCATATCCCTGATATATTGAGCACACAAACCTCACCCCTTATGCACAGCGTTCACTATATCAATACCGCCGGAGGAATTGGCTTAGCACAAGCTTTTGCAACACATCATGCAAATGTGTTTGTGCGCACAGAGCGCTTAACAACCGAGTCTGAAGCATTAGCAACTTCTTTTCATCAAAAGCTCACTGCGCACCCTCCTTTTACCGTGAATGAAGCCACTAAACTTCTCGCTCCATACCGAGATCAACTTGATATCGCCTTATTAGTACATAAGGAGCAAACTCTCACCCTCGCAACCACCGGATCGGGCATCATTTTTTTAAAACGTAATGAAAAAATTATTGAACTTGTCGCAGAAGGCAACATCGCACAAGGCCCGCCCATGCGCGGTGATGAGTACGTGCTCACTAGTGGTGAGTTTGTTGATGTGTCGGGTGGGCTTGAGGGGTTTGCCTATTACTTCACTCACTACACCGGGCCTGAAGTGGTTGAGCTTATGAAAACGTCTGAAGATCAATCGGTGGTACGGGGTTTTGTTTCGGTGCAATATGGCACCATTCCAAAACTAGATCCAAGTGTACTGGTGGTTGATGAACAAATAGTGCCACCTTCCGCGCTAGATGTTGATACTCAAATTCCTATTTCCTCTTCTCAAAAAGAAACTGTGGTTGAAACATCGCCCAATTCAAACGCTGTTACTACTTCTTTACCAAGTGCTCCTCACTTTGAGCGCATACGTATGCCAAAAATAAAGTTTACAGTTCCTCGCCGAAGGTACGTGGCACTTATAGTTCTTGTGGTCATTTTATTAGGAGTAGGTTTGCGACTTGCGGGGGGGCGCATGGGCTGGTTGGCAGGGGAACAGAATCGATCGTCGGGGTTTGCCCCCATTGAAGTGGAGATCGCACAGCGAATGCAAGATGCGAAAGAAAGCTCTTTTTCAGAAGTTTCTCAACTCGGTCAGATCTTTGCCGATATGCACGCTCTTCTTGATGGGCTTGATACAAAAGAGCAAGAAAAATACGCCAATGAAATTGCGCAGTTGCAAGAAACCATTGCACAAAAAGAACGTGAGCTTATGAAAATCGTGCAAGAGGAACCTGTAGAGTTTTTTGACTTTGGGCTTTTCGCTAAGGGTGCGTTAGCACAGGATATTGACTTTATCGATGACACCTTTTATATCCTTGATGGGGCGCAGGGAAGTGTGTACACGGTCGACACCAACAGAGCACAAGGCAAATTCACATCCGACAAGTACAAAGGTGCCACGCAGGTCACTTCAACGGGCAGACACACCTATGTCCTTACCCAGCGTGACGGTATTTATTTGGTAGACAAAGATTCTTCAGTTCAGGTGGTGCCTCCCGACCCATCGTGGGGCACGATTACTGACATGAAAGCATATACCGGCAACCTCTATCTTTTGGATAGTGCAAAGCGAACGATCGTCAAGTATCAGGGGGTAGATGAGCGCACATTTGGGAGCGTGAGCCCGTATCTGGTGCCGGAATTACAAGGCGCACTTCAAGAAACAAAAGGCATGATGATTGATGGCGCAATATATGTGCTTGGCACTCAATCAATACGTAAATTCTCAGTAGGAAAACGCGTCGATTTCAAACTTTCTATTCCTTATGCACAAGGGAATTTTTCGGCATTGTATACCAACCCCGAGATCGATGCACTCTATGTGTTTGATGATGTGCACAAGGTGCTCTATGAGCTTTCAAAGGAGGGTCCATTTAAGCGTGTATGGCGTGTGCCACATGAGGTGATTGCCGGTGGAGCTACAGAAGAAAGTGCTGTGTTTGTGGTGACAGAAGACAAGATCTACAGTTTAGGAGAGTGAGAGTGTGAATTCGAGCTACCCCAAGAGGTATATTGTCTCCGCGCGCAAATTAATATTATGGACATACTTGGGCTCCACCGGGGCCCGGAATAAGAGCACCACCCGCACAACATTCATTGATATTTGTGGCCGGCTGGCCGGGCCGCTTGCACATACTCTGGATAGTGGGTACAGTGATTTGCCCATTTTTAAATATGCCAAGAATAGGGCCGACTATCACATTCCATCCGACAAAAAGAACTACCGCAATAACAAGCCCAATACCGGCCGAAGTGAGGCGTTTGCGGGCGTCTGCAAGTTTTTTATCATCACCCCCCGATGTCACCCAGTTGAGCGCACCTTGCAAAAACATAACAAGTGCGACCATGCCAATGAGAAAGAAGAAGAGCTGAACTCCCCATGAGGCAACATCAGAAAAGTTGAGCTCACCAAATGGTCCGGGCTGTATGGTGCCTATGACTTGGTTTGCTCCCATATATTAAAAACCAAATGTATTTATTTTTGTAATAAAGAGAATAGTGCGGACAATGGCATATGATATCACAATCACAATAAGCCCAAGAGCAGAATATGTCATCGTATGCATGGAGTCGGTGATTTTTTTCTCATCCCCTCCGGACATAATGTAAGTATATGCACCGTACAGCAAAAACAATAAACACACCCCTGCGCCAAATGCGATGGCAAGTGGGACAGCTAAGCTTAATCCTCTTCCTACACTCCAAAAATTCAGTGCCGCAAAATTGCGCATGATATATCGAGGGTCTTTTTTGCACAGATCATCAGTTGTATCTTGAGGTGTCGTATAAGTGAGACATTCTCGCAATGTTTTAAATGTGTTTGGAGGCGGGGGAGGAACCGCCGAGTCATATTCAATACATTTACTATCGATGGTGCCAGGTTGATCACAATACCAATCTGCACGTACATGCCCCAATGGGGTAAAAAGTATCAAGAACAACGTAAAAATCGGAAAGAAGAGTATTCTTCGCATACTCTCATTGTACTCAATAGTTCTCAAAGTCAAAAGAGGAACACGTTTTTGCTCATCATAGGAGGCCTCGACCACCGCAAAAACTCTTTACATCAGCTTCAAAAACACAAGCCCTTGTGTGTTGGGTGCGGGAAAAGTACAATAAATAAGTTGTAAGTTCCTATTCCCAAGTTTCATTTTTGCTGTTGTGTTTAATCCGCAATTTACCATCACCAATACCATTTTAAACCGTATCGGGCGTATTGAGGCTGCGGTTGAGCTTATTCACCAAGCTCCTGTGGTGCCTTTGTGGGAGAAGGAGTTTCGCCAAGATGCCATTGTTCGCCAAGTGCATCATGGTACTCACATAGAAGGTAACCAACTTGGTTTACAAGATGCCAAAGATGTGCTCATGGGCAAGGATGTGGTCGGGCGTCCGCGCGATATTCAGGAAGTCATCAATTATCGCAAAGTCATTGAGATTCTTGATGATGTGCATGAGCGGCATGTCGAAAAAATAACTGAAATGTTTATATTCAAACTTCATCGGACGCTCATGGACAAGATACTCACCCCCGACTTATGTGGCGCATATCGAAAAAAATCGGTCATTATTCGCAACTCGCATACGGGTGAAATTACTTTTCGCCCACCGGAGCCACTCAAGGTACCATTTTTCATGAGTGAGTTTATTATTTGGCTCAATCGTACCACCAAAGATGAATTACACCCCATACTCAAAGCAGGAATCGCACATCATGAGATGGCCCGCATTCACCCATTTGTTGATGGCAATGGCCGAGTGTCGCGCATTGCCGCAACGATAGTGCTGATGCTTGGTGGATACGACATGCGGAAGTTCTTTTCGCTCGAAGAGTTTTATGACAAAGATGCAGAAAGCTATTACAAGGCGCTCCAACAAGCTTCAGAGGGCAATATGACGGCATGGCTTGAATATTTTGTACTGGGAGCATCGGTAGAGTTTGACAGGATTCGCGATAAAATTCTCAAATTATCACAAGATGTCAAACTCAAAACCAAGATGGGAGGTCGGCAGGTATTTCTTACAGAGCGTCAAATAAAAATCGTTGAGTACATGACTGATGTTGGATACATCCAAAACAAAATGTTCGCGATGCTTTTCCCGGATGTGTCCGATGACACGGTGCTTCGTGAGGTGAATGAACTTACTCAAAAAGGACTCATCCGAAAAGTGGGGAGCACAAAAGGTGCGCGCTACGAACTCATTTAGAATATTTTTCACTATGCAATTTGCACAGTTTGCATCCTATTTGCATGATATTGAGACGGTATCTTCACGCCTGGCAATTACCGAAAAGCTCGCTAAACTATTTAGTGAGCTACACACAGATGAGCTTGCGGTGGTGCCCTATCTGTTGCAAGGACGTGTTGCGCCGGCATACCGTGGGCTTGAGTTTGGCATGGCTGAAAAGAGCCTGCTTAAAGCTGCTGCACAGGCATTTGGCCTTGACTTGCCAGATGTGGCCCGACATGTGCGCACAACCGGCGACTTGGGCGAAAGTGTTGAGACGTTGCGGAGAGCCTTCATGTCTATGGAAGAAAAAACTCTTTCCATTGCTCATGTGTATGGCGAGCTGTATCGCATCACTCAAGCTACCGGTGAAGGCAGTCAGGAATCAAAAGCCAACATACTCGCATTTCTTTTCACCCAACTTGATCCGCTTTCGTGTAAATATTTGTGTCGCATTCCGCTGGGGCAACTACGGTTGGGAGCATCTGATGTCACCATCCTTGATGCGGTTTCATGGATGCTCGTTGGCGATAAGTCTTTGCGCTCAAAAATTGAGAAAGCCTACCAAGTGCGGCCCAATTTGGGATATATCTGTGCACAGGTGGTAAAGATGGGTGTTGACGTGGTCGAAACGATTTCTCCACAGGTGGGCACTCCGATACTTATGATGAAGGCAGAGCGCCTGTCATCGGGCGCTGAAATAATTAAAAAGATAGGACAGTGTATGGTTGAGCCAAAATATGATGGCCTCCGCTTGCAGGTACATATCCAAAAGTACAAAGTACAAGGTGCAGAACACAAAGAGCAAGTGCCTAACGATAAAAAATATTCTGTGGAGATATATACGCGAGGACTTGAGTTGGTAACCCATATGTATCCGGATATTGTTGATGCGGTAGAGAGAGAAGTTGGTTGCACAAATGCTATTATGGAGGGTGAAGCTTTGGGATACGATGAAACAACCGATACGTTTTTACCTTTTCAGCAAACCATTCAACGCAAACGCAAACACGATGTGGCCGAGGCGGCAAAGCGTATCCCCTTGCGGTTTATGGCCTTTGATCTGTTGTATATGAATGGGGAGAGTTGTTTACATAAACCGCTTGTGGAGCGCAAAGCTCAACTTCAATCACTTATCGCTTCTGATGCATCGACCATTCGACTTTCACCTCATGAGCAGGTCACTGACCCTCATAGATTAGAGGCACTGTTTGACCAATATATTGGAGAAGGATTGGAGGGGATTATGGCTAAGCGACCGGAGAGCGTGTATAAGCCGGGAGCACGTGAATTTTCTTGGGTTAAGTTGAAGCGGAGTTATTCAAGCAAAGTCAATGATACTGTTGATTGTGTGGTAATGGGGTATGATGCGGGCAAGGGCAAGCGCGCTGCGTTTGGCATTGGCGCGGTGCTTGTGGGTGTGTATGAGCAAAGTGCTCAGCGTTATCTCACCATAGCTAAAATCGGCACTGGTATGACCGATGAAGAATGGAAAACGCTCAAAGCAAATAGCGAAAAGCGAATAGCGAAAAGCAAACCGGATGAATACACGGTTGCAAAAGAGATGGAGTGTGATGTATGGGTACATCCGCACATCGTTCTTGAGGTGCGCTCGGATGAAATCACCCAATCCAAGATTCATACGAGTGGCTGGAGCTTGCGGTTTCCTCGCTTGGAGCGGTTTCGAGCGGATAAGCGCCCACATGATGCGACAACAAAAGATGAGATAGATACTCTTGCAGTCAGCCAGAAAAACTAGTGTTTTTTGTGTGGAGTGCTTGGATTATCTTTTGGTTGATACATGTGCCCGCCCATTTCGTAGTTTAGCTCAATAAATTCTTTGCCGAGTGTGCGCTCTACCATACTGAGGATATATTTAGGTACGACAGTAATGTATCCTTCTTTCTCAAATCTTCTGAGTGAATAAATATAATGCGCGTGACGTGCGACTGCGCCTATCACTCCAGCACGTCTTGCTCGGATAAATATATCGTGATCTTCTGCAAATAGTTTTTTTTGTTGATGTCGGGGTGAAGATTTGTATCCATCGATATGAGTGAATAACCCTTTCTCAAACAATGCAATTCCCAGAGTATTTAGCGGTGTAGGGAGCATGCGCGCGACTTCGATTGCTTTGTTATACACTTTAAATGCAATTTTAATTCCCACATCGGATGTGTCAGTTTCCATGATGGGGTAGTACATAAGACATCCATTTTTTTTTGTTTCTTGAATGATGTGTTCTAAAAAATGAGTGTCTGGGATACGTGTATCAGCATCGGCAAATATGAGGTATTTCCCATGAGCCAACAAAGCCCCCATGTTCTTTTGCAATGCAACACCTCGCTCAGGTGAGAGCGCATGCACCACATGCATTGATTCTTTGAATTTTGAAACAATTGAATTCGTATTATCTTTCGATCCCCCATCGACGTGTACGACTTCAAAGTCTTTGTAAGTTTGTTGTTGTAAATCTTGCATGAGCCCACCTATGAAGTGTTCTTCATTTAGGGTAGGAATAATGATAGAGATATACATAGTTTATAAATGGTATTGTACATCGTAGTTAACTCAGTGAGACCCTATTGAGTCTGAGACAAAATATAGACATGATATTGATCATTTTCGTATGCCACCGGCAATTTGTATTTGGTTGGTTTGATTGTCACCGCATATGTAGCATCATACTTTTTTCCGATACGGACCAAATCTTCAGTAGTGAGGCTTCGATAGGCATCTGCGGTGAGGGCTAAATTGACATAAAAATTTCTATTGAATTTCTCGAGCGCGCCGGGTGCCACATCTGCAAACCGCTCTTTCCAATAGGGGATATACCCCGGGTCAAACGCAGCCTCCAAAAGTTCAGAAATGGTTGAAACGCTTGAACGCTCCGAAAGCACGCGCCATTCCACATCATAAAGCCAAAACATATGTGGCGGAGTGATGAAGATGGCGTTTTTTGGGGTATTGTCTTTTGCCCATCGTTGCACTTGGTTAAACGCATTGTCAGGTGGATAGATGTACACGCCGGGCCGCCACAGTGCAAAATGGTAAGCGAGTGCCAGCGCATATGCGTATACCCCAACAAATACAATGACAAGCGGGCGCACGTCACGAAGCCGAGTAACATAATTTCGAAGCCAATAGGCGAGCAGGAGTAAAAATGGAGTGAAAGAAAAAATGAGAATAAGAAACCATAGAGATGCGGTGTGTCGGGTGGGTGAATTTCTCATGCGCTCAGCCACAAATGCGCACGCATACACGTAACAAAATACCATCAAAAATACTCCTACGCGCGTGATTTGTGCTTGGATAATGAGTGCTGAAGGGGTAATGTATGTGGCAATCAGTTGCACGCACAGAATGAGCATGCCTGCAAACATAAAATGGCGCACCGATGTGTCGATGTCTGTGATTTTGTCTTGTGTGTGTCGCTCACGAATAAAAAGAAATGTGAGCACTATGGTGGCAATACCTCCAAGGGTGATAAGCGGAATATATATCGCCTCAAAACTTATGAAATGAAACAAATGCGCAAAGACTCCTCTGTCTAAGATGTCAAACCATTCCCAATTAGCTGCAATTCCCCCGCTTGGTTTGCTCAGCCGCCATATAAGCACCGGTGATGCAAAAAGCGTAAAGAGGATTCCGTGCTTAATGATATTTCTCCAGCCGAAGTCTTTCACACGGAGCACCAAATCAAGCATAATCATCGCCATCACAAAATTTACCGAGATGACATGAATATTAAATAGCAATCCAAGCAATATCATCGCCCGATATGTTTTTTTCTTAAAGTACCAGCTGAGCGCAAATAGCTCAAATGGCAGAGCGAACGTTCTGTTAAGCAGGCTAAACTCCAAAAATGGAAACCCGGAAAATCCGAAATGAGGAAATAGCATCGCACACACGGAAAGAAAAGAAACCAGCGTGTCACGAAACATTGTATGTGTAAGTGTCCACACTCCCCAAAACGTAAGGTAAACGACTCCCACATGCACCACAAAAAGTGCAATCTCAAGTAAACCCGCCTGATACAACGGAGTGAAAAACTGCCAAAAGAAAGAGTAGTGAGTGAGGCGCAAATCAAAATATCGGTCATTCGGATAGAGTGTTGGGTCTACAGATTGCTTTAAAAAAGGGATGTGGCTTACTTGGTCAAATGTTCCTACGTAGTAGCCGTACAGCATCACAGCGACAGCGGTTAAGAATGCGAAAAGTAGGTGTTTGTGATACGGTTTGGCATCAAGCGCATGAACGAGAGAGAGTAAGTTATGGGTGAATGATGCGCGCATAAGGGACACCATTGTACCAATTATTGGTAATAAATAGTCGATAAACGCCCTTTCCCCAAATTATCCACATAGAATGTATTAAAAATTATGGGTTGGTGCAACAATCTAAATCACTAATACAATAATATAGGTTGTCTTATAGTACACACGAAATAAAATATAGGCTTGACAAGTGAAAAAAGAGGGTCTACAATCTTCATCAGATAAACCGCTCAATTGGGGACGAGTAAGGTTTAGGAAATTGGTTGTAGGAAGAGCATTGTTGAGCTTGTCAAAATTTGACGAGCGACGATGCTCTTTTTTGTATCTTGGGCCCACCCGACTTGTTTTTGTGTGGCGAGCCAAGCACTGATCACGCGAAAAGGTGTGGCAGTGTGTCGTTTTGCACAGTGGCTGAGAGTAGTATCACCAAATATAAACACACCATGTTTTTGTTTATGTTTGATTCTCGCATTCAGATCGTTGCTTCAAGCTAGTGAGCAGTTTTTATTTTTTTTGAGAGGTTGGAGTTATGCTGCGTGATGATGGGGATGAGTATGAAATCTCGTGACTAGAACCCAACAAAAAAGAGCATCATTACCGCTCGTAAATTGGGGACGACGAGTAATAATGCTCTTTCTTATATCGATATCTTTCCGTATCGATAGTGCACATCGTATCAGCCGTTTTTCTGTGTGTCAATCACCAGGGGTAGTGTGCGTTTGTTAATTCACACACTAGTTATGCTTTACGTGCTGCATCACCAATAATGCCCGACATCATTTGAAACAGTGCAAAAATACCCATGAGTGCGATGTCTTGGCCGTGTTCTTGCAAGAATTTCGTGAGCCATGCTTGTGCTCGTGCTGTCTGTTCAGGATTAAGTCCGCCCATAATATGCTTGAAGGCTTTTCCGGCAAGACATTTATCATCTTGCCAATCATGCTCTTTCAGAAATGCCCAAGGGTCTTTTGCTTCTAGCATTTGATTGGTGAACCACTGAGCGTCTGCCATATCAACATCTCCAGCAACCACAGCATCAAGATATCGGCGATATAAAGAATCAGTTTCACCACTCTGGAAACTGCGCAAACTCTTGAGTGAGTTTTCAAGCTCAGTAGTATCTTTACCTGCTTTTCTTTGTTCTGCAATTCGTAATTCGAGATCCCCTGCTTTGCGTTGAAGACCGGGAAGAGCAGCCATACGAAGTACTTCTTGTAGTTGAGCACCCGTTGGCTGGAGTCCGCTTTCTAGCGCTTGTCTTATGGCGCTTATATCTTGCTCAAACTTCTCCATTTCTTTTGGACTACCACCCCATTGATCCGATCGGATGTAATCGAGCATATTTTGAGCAAAGGTGTCTGCGGTTACTGCAGAAACAGCAGTAACTTCCAGGGCTTCTCGGAGCACTTTGTCAGCAATTCCATCTGTAATGTCTAAGTTCTCATTCCCATATGGTTTGGTAGGAGTTATGCTACTTACATATCTTTCACATGCGTTTACTGCTTCTTTTAAGGCAGGGTTGGTATTCTCGTTACTACTTGCCTTCAGATCTGCATACTGTGTTAAGACTAATAATTCTGTTGCCTGTTGCATGGGGAGCGCAATATCAAGCACAGGATTGCCCGCACTATCAGTGCCTGAGAAGTGTACAAGCGGTAAGTCATTTGGCCCCTTGGGGCCTTGTGTTTTACCACGAAATGTTTTGAGCTCAATGACGCCGGGTGGCAATCCGGAAGGGGTATTTGGCATGCGCTCACTTCGTTTGTCGTATGCGAGTGCATACGAGCCGTCGGCAAGAGCGCGTACTCGAGGCAAGGGATGGTTTGGGCCAAACCATGGACTCTCAGGATCATCTTTGAGATGAATACCCACGGAAGGTTCTTCCAATACGCCGTCTTCACACAGCAGTCCAATTACTGAAAGTGGGACACTCTCAGGACCTCGGTCATTTCTGAAAGCGTCCTTCCCGAGTGACTTTATGATTGCATAGAGTGCTTGACGTCTTTGTTCGGGCGACGCTGGCGGCCTCTCGCGAGATTCAGATCGCGGTTGTGCGTCTGGCCGTTGATTGCCATCAAACCCCCCAGACTGACCTGACACGAGTCCAGGTTGCACATCTGGCGGACTCATGGGCCCCGGTGCTTGTTCAGCTGGGGTGGTTGCCGGCGGTGGCAACTCAGCTACACCAGCCATAAATGCATTCCTTGCATCTGCGGCATCGAATGCCGGTGCTGGCGGATTTTCAGATTCTGTCATGATACATGAGCGGAGTCATTGGTAATGATGACTAATCAGTTCAAAATATACTTGATATCACCATTGAAAACAACTATATTGTGAGTATGGTGGAACGACAACAACAGGTATTACATAGATCTGATGGTACACTCGCCAGGAGAGAAGCTAGAAGAGCAACATCGCTTGGATCAAAAAAACCATGGCTTAAAGGCGGGGCTTCCGAGCGCATCAGAGACTCCAAAGTAGTAAATGCACTTATTGGTAAAAAAGAAGATCCTGTCCCAGTTGATGTGCGAAAGGCGAATGCAGATGTGCTTGCGAGTGTTTATAGAACTAATCTTCACAATAGAGATGTAACACAAGGCAATGAAACAGCCAGATTTAAACTCTGGCATCGTAAACCTAAAGAAGTCAGGGCCAATATTGATCGCGTCTATCCCAAGTTTGAAGAATGGTGGGAAGGGTTTGCGACGCGTATGATGAAGCTTTACCCTCCTGAGCAATATCCATACGGCCCTGGTGAAAAGAGCCCCATATATTTCAAATGGCAGATGGCCCGCTCGTTTTATGAACATGGCAAAGTGCAAGTGGCTAAGATACAAGAGGCGTTCATGGATCCTGATTTTTTCAACACCACCATGATGCTTATTGAACATGAAGCCACGCTTAAGATGCATGCACTTGGTGTTCGCAAAGAATTCGACCGCATATTCAAATCAAGAAATGTGTTGCGCACAGACACGGTTGGGGCAAGTACACCAGATCTTGGCAAGCTACTTGTAGCAGGACTTGAGATCGATGCAGCACTTGCTGTCGCACTTGGCACCATCGCCCTCACCGCTGCAACCGCAGGAACTGCATTACCTCCGGCACTGGTAAGTATGATGGCAGGATACCTCGGAGCGGCAGCAATAGGAATGACGGGCACTGCATTAGTTGAGCAAATTGCGGTAGGCGGGCTCAAGACACTTTTTGATGGGTTGAGAGCAAATGGGCAAATTAGAGTATTCACCGATACATGCCAAAATTCGTTACGACAAATACAGGCAAATGCACCCATCGCAGATTATATGCGTGATGTGTATCACATAGATCCGCGCCAAATACAAATCAATAATCAGGGGGCGGTTGAGTTTGTCAAAGGTACAGATTCTGCAAGTTGGGTGGCGGTACGACATGATTTGGAAGCTGATATTCGTCTGCGTGAGCATTTTTTGGTGGATATGGTTGGCGTAGATATGAAGCGTGCCCATGCACTTACTGAACAATTTCTCACCCAAGGTTATCCACGGCAGCGTGGGGGCAGACGACCATCATGGCTTGGTGGATCGCGTCGTGTTAGCAGGAAAGCGGGCAGTGGTGTTGATAGCATGATTGTCAATCAAACAGGCTCAGCGTATGAGCATGAGGTGCTCACTGAGTTTGCCCTTCTTCGAGAAAAAGGAGCGCCCAACCTCCATATCGATATTCCGACACCGCTTGAGCAAGCGAATGCGGCCCGCCTTCAGATTTTGTATATCGAAGCAGGCAAGCGGGTGCTTGCAAGAAGAGCGGAACCTATGTTTCGTCAGACGCTTGCTGAAATAACTGCTTCTCGCGCACAGACTGATGGTATAGATGCGAAGCAAAAAACGATTGATCAAAAAGTAGAAGAATGGGGGCGTGGCACCAAAGGAGCGGATGGGAAAGTTACCAAAGAGGGCTCACGCAGGCAAGAAGCAAAAAAAGAAGCTGAAAAGGTGAAACAACAGGCAGAACAGCTGATAGACGGAGTGGGAGTGAAAGACGGTAATCCAGCGCGGGAGGGGCTCATAGCAAGAAAGGAAGCGCTGAGAGGATCTGATGACAAAGGACTGTTTAAACGTCAAGAGAACGTGCAATTAACCTTTAAGGATGCAGTCTCAGAATTGCGCAATGCTGGGTTTCGAACTCAGGCGGATATATTAGATAGGGATAACACGATAGATTCGGTGCTGAGCGCTATTAAAGCAATTCAAACAGAGAAAGGAAATGTAGAGTCTTCAATTTCAGATTATACAGAACCCAATGGAGCGGAATACCAAAAGGCCGAGAAATCATTTGAAACAGCCAAAGCAGCAATCGAAATTACACCCCCTCCAAAGAAGTATCAAGATAATCCCTCACTTTTGTTAGAAGATCTTAAAAAAGCGGACAGCATACGAGAAGGAGAGCGGGCCAAGATAAAAGCAGAATACGATAGGCGGAATGAACGAATACAAAAACTCACTGATCTTATCTCATCTCTTCAGACCAAAATAAAACAATTAGAGACAGCACAAGCTGAGCTCAAGTCCACACGAGCTGAACTTATGGTAATTCGACGGACGCTAGATGCAATGCGTAAGGCATATACGGATGTGACCACCACTACACTAGCCCCGAATCCACCTGTGACAAAAGATGATCTTCAGAAGTATGGCCAAACAGGACATGATATGTTGACGTTGATAAACAAATGGAAAGCTCCACGCACTGCTGCATTGTCACTTGCTCAAGTTTCATATGATGAACAGGAGATGGTTGTTCTCGCTGTCGCAGAAGCGAGAGCTGCAGAAGTGTACCATCAAAATACGGGTAAAGACGAATATCTCAACCCCCCAACCGGCGTACATGCGGACATGCTCAACGTGCTTACTGCCGAACAGCTAGTGGTGCTTCCTCCGGCGCGGATACGGGAAATATTAGACAGCCAAACGACACTTACAGTTTATGGAAGACCTCCTGCGAATACACCTGAGGCCAAACTTGCTGCCATAGTTGCTGCACAAACGCATGAGACTCAGTGTTATATGGCTCGTGAGAAGGGGCTTCAAGAGACCATTAATACTCAACGTATCGTTGTGACCGGCCTTGAGAAAGCAGTCCAAAATGCAGATAAGGAATCCGACAGAAAGCTTAACCAGATACATTTAGTGAAAAAGTATTTGGAGGACAGAGCGCACGTATATGGGGAGGTTGAACACATGAGAAGTTTCGCGTCATTGAATAGATATCTTGTCGGGTATAGCGTGGGTAACCCTGCAAATCAAATGAGGGAAGAAGATAAGCGACAATATTCTCGTGCCGAGATGCGCCTCCCCAATCTTCCCAAGGGCTTTGTTGATTTTTTGCGTGACATATTCAAATATCATGAGATGGGCAGAGGAGCTGATGCAGTGGCAATAGATGGCGTTAATTCAGATATCTTGTTTGACACTCTCCTTGATGTACTTGGTGGCCCAAGCGCACAAGAGATTGTCGCACGCGCCATCGTGCGCGCAGTAGAGCCTTCTGGGCAAGGCGCACAAGGGTTTCGTGAATTTATGTTGCCGCCACTTCCGGCAGCGCCAATGATTAATCCTGAAAATCTAAGTTTTACTCAAGTCATGTCGATACTTGCCTATCGTGCAAACCCACAATATGCACGCCCTCCCGAAGCTGTCTGGGTGCCCGCACCTCAGCCCATCACTCATCATGAAACGATGAACATCGTAGGAAACATTATGAACATTGCAGTAGCAAAAGTTGAAGGGCATGAAATTTGATTTCTAAATATGAACGTTGACATATTTACTTATTCATATACACACTAATGCGTATTCGAGATCTATCCACCAAAGATGTGCTCACCATTATTCCCTTAAGTGACGATATCAGAGCTCAGCTATTGGATATTTACCCGGACAAAGTGACACTTGCGGAAAGCGGGAAGATTGAAGATTTAGCA
The DNA here is from genome assembly GCA_029573715.1 of bacterium. Taxonomy (GTDB): domain Bacteria; phylum Patescibacteriota; class Microgenomatia; order UBA1406; family GWC2-37-13; genus JAGOLU01. The sequence continues at coordinate 55,859 of JAKQDR010000226.1, forward strand.
TGGCGCATATTTTATGCATACTATGACGTGGTGTATGAAGCGGTGATAAAAAAACATGTGCAAGATAATCCAGGCCCCCTACCAGATGACTATCACGACACCATGCAGCAAAAGACAGAGGAGCTCATTATGCAAAGATACGAAGGAGATGTCACCTCTGCCAAACTGGATGAGCTTCGCAAGAGTTTGAGCACACTAATTGATACCCCAACATAAAGATATGACTACTCAAGAACACACCCCCATAGTAGTTATGAGGCTCAAGCCTAAAGAGCCATGGATGCTGCTGTCGTCACGCACAAAAGAGCAAGATGCGAAGATACAAGCCGGATTTCGTGCTCTTGAAGAAGCGAAGAAGCAAAAAGATCCGACAACTGGCATAAATGAAATTAACCCTGCCGAGACAGTGCGTATATTTGATACCCAAATACAAGAACTTGAAGCGCTAGCCGAGAGACTCCAGGATGAAGCCGAAAGAGCACAAAGAGCAAGAAACGAAGATGTAGAAGGTGGAGAAACGAATGGCCCGGCAGCCCAGACTGAAGCGAGGCAGGGCGAGCATGCGCAAGTTATTAGAGGATCACAAGCAACAAGGCTCACCGCAGTTCCCGCTCAAACAGAGGCAAGCGCACAACCCAGCACAGAGGCGCTGAGTTTTGAACTGCAACAAGCGGAACAAGAGCTTGCGTCATCAGAAACTGATCTGGACAGAAGACACATCATATATAGAAGGGTAGTCCGAGACAGAGATGGTTATTTTTATAGACGTTTACAAAATGCCGGGCCGATGTATGATGTAGATGCACCTCCACCGCTTACTACAGAAGACCGCTTACAATCTGCGCAAGATGTAGTGACAGCGATACTCACTCGCTATACCGATCGTCTTGCCGATAACCGTTCTGAGGTAATGAATACATATCGTTTGAGTGAGGTGACTGTAGATTTGCTAATACGCCATCAGACGGTTTTTTCTGAAACTACAACGGCCAGTATCGAGAATACTCTTGAACAAGCGCAAATTGCGATGGAGCGACAAGTAGAAGCTGAACGACAATCTTGGGAACAAGATATGGGGCTGAGCCCAGTCGTTGATACCGGCGCTGATGATGAAGAAGAACAGGAAGCACAAGAAGAGGCAGAGTCAAATGCCGTAGATACAGAAGAGGTTCACGTGTTATTAGAGCAGGTCCGGTCAGAGCGTGCGCGCTATATTCAGGAAGTCCGAGATGTGGTAGAACAAAGACGTATTGCTATTGAAAGAACTTTGCAGTTGCCGGTGAGTCATACGGAAGTTCGTGCACACACAGGCTTCAAGGGTGATAATTTTTTTGGTCATACCGACGATTCACTGCGTGATGCAGACTATGCATTGAGAGACTTAAGGCATGATTTAGAAATGGCTAAAGAAGAACGTGAAGATGTGCGGCGGCACCAGAGGCGACTTGATGTTGCAGAAATCGAAGGACTCGTAAGACAGTTTGGGAGGCCATCCACTCTCTTTGGAGAGCTTGCACTAAAAGCTGATACGAAGAAGGGTGTCTCTATGTTGCATTTGGGGAGAGGTGTTGAGGATGCTAGGAAACAGGCAATCGCCGATATGGTTATTGTTCTTGAGAAAGAAGGAGACATTGATGCATTACTTCCACCTAAAGAAAAAAGTGCAGCAGCTGAAGCAGTACTCCGCAATCCTCAAGATTTAATCGCAAGAGCGAAAGCCTTAAATGACGAGGGAATAGGGAGAAGGTCAGATCGAGCGCGTGATATCCAGGCCCGTCGAGAATTTATTGAGCATTTGGAGGCGTGCGAAACATGGGCAAACGAACTTCAACTCGCTTTAGCACAATATGATCAAATACTTGACGCTGTTGCGTGGTTGAATAGGCCCCCTCAGCCCCCACTTCCACCATATACACCTGGTCCACCACGAAGTTCTGAGGGTCCCCCACCTCCTCCTGCTCCACAAGGACTGCCTCAACAAGACAATCCCCCAGCAGTGCCTCCACCCCGGCCAAGGTCTAATGGTTCTGATACAGAGGCTGGGGCTTCTAAAAAAAAATTGATGCTGCGACTGCCGAATCCTTAGCACAAGCCAAAAAGATGATGCAAGAACTTTCGGATAGGCGAAGACAGTTGTTATCATCTATACAAACCGTCGATGATGTCAACACATATCTTCAAAATGTTGTAAATGAGGGGGAACAATCAGAACTTACTGGGCTTCCGGCAGAGCTACTTGAACTTTTCGGACGAGCCCACGATCTTGATAATGTCTTACCAGATGAACAAGCAACGCTTGATGTGTTCGGGCTTATTGTAAGATACTATCGACTCGCAGGTAATTCACTAGCCTCTATACGACAGGAAAATTATCCTGCATATAGTAGCGCCTTGCAAAGGCTCTTAGAGCAAGAGCGGCGCATTCTTTCCACGATACTAAGTCGTTATCCAGATGCAGATGTTCAAGTTAAGAAGGAACGGGTCTTAATCGTTATCCCGATTATTGAACACTATAGGGCTATGGATACGATGGGTAGTTTAGACCAGATGTTTGCCGATGTAGATAATTTGAGTGATGCACTATATAACATCATCGACTTCATCCATTACACCAATTGGTATCAAGAATCACCAGAAGAAGTATTGGGCATATCTCATCTTGAATTACAAGCTTTGACAGAATGGGCAAATAAAATGCGCACATATATAGAGGACAAGCTAAAAGAGAAAGGACAATCCGGGGGAGAGACTATCCCAGCGGAGTTTCAAATAGGTAAACCCTTGCATTTGGTATGGGATATGCGCACTCAGCACGAAATACCTTTGGAAAGAGATTCGAACGTATATTTAGTAGTCTGGCGTAACCAAATCAATGATGGCTTACTAGTAAACTTACTCCATAAACGTGATAATAAGACACTGGAGGGATATTGCCAAATCGATGGTACAGGGCAGTTCGATGATATTACAGATGGTTCTGATGATATTACAAAAATATGGGATGTAGCCGTCGAAGCTGGGGATATTGCAGGAGAATTGCTTCCACTCACTATAACTGTAACAAGAAAAGCAGAGGCAGGTGAGTTGATACATAACCCACGAACGATTAAGGCTGGTGAGACGGTTGCGGTACGTTTACGGGGCGATGTGGCTGGTGGAACAAGTGAAGCAACATCGCACGATATCATAATTAAGGACAAAGAAATACCTAATTGCTACATAGCAACATATTGGTTTAAAAATGAAGGAAAAATTTGCGTCTATTTATTTAAAGATATACCTGATAAAGAAGGAGGGACGAAACCTGAGCTTCAATCAAGGTTGTCTTATCTGGTTGATGGTTCGACGGACTTGTCATTTGAGAAGACAGTTGATGACACACCGTATTACCTTGTAGTAACAAATATACAATCAGATGGTGATGATGGAGTAGCTTTTAACCTTACTCTGGAAGCTGAAACTGATCCAGGTGCTGCTCGCACAGGAACTGCTGAGATTACTACGGTTGCGTTAAGCACCGATATCCCTGAAATTCCCATACCGAGAGAAGTAATGGAGAGGGTCATGGCGTTAGGTATGGCAGCAAGCAACCCATCTGAGGTCGCTGATGCATTAGTAATAAGTGGTGCAACTCTTCGGCGTTGGACGAGTCGCTTCGCCACTGAGCTTGGTGTTGATATGAGTACTGCTGTAGCTGGTTATCCTCGGGAATATTCTCGAGCACAGATGATTCTTTTGGCCAATATCAGAATCCTTCTCGAACAACAATTGACATACCCACAGGTTGCTGAAAGGATTGCTGCTCTTCCACAAATTGCGGTGACAATGCCTGAGTCTACCAATGCACTACCAGCGTGGGCGCAGGAACGAATAGACCTTGCAATGGCAGATCTCGGTTTGTCAGATCAAGATAGTTTACGACAAGCATTTGTCGCACTCGCGGAGTTGGGCTGGCGGGGAGCGGCGGTTGAGCAGAGCGTCATTGAAGTAATACAGCAAAGGGCTGTAGCATTAAACATTCCTGTTGCATCACAGGCAGTGGCGGGCTTTAGCGAGTATTTGTTGGGAGTACTTGCGATGCGTAACGGTGAAAATGTTGGAGACAGATTGGCTGTGCTACGTCCTCATCTCGGGCGATGGATCAGACACAATCTCGTGGCCTCATCGGAACTTCTTCCTTTTTTAAGAGGTTTGAGAGCTGCGCCCATAATTAGCACGCTTATCAATACATTAGCGAATGAGGGTGAATCTGGAGAAGAAGGTGTCTCCATCTCGTGGGATTCACTAACTCGAGAAACCATGCAATCAATACTCGTTGAGGTAGCGAACCGCACAACGGGCAGCTCACCTACTGACAGAATAGTGCACGCAGCTGCGCAGATATTAGGCCATGCATTAGCATCAAATGACTCAACTATTGCTGCAGAAATGCGCACTGTTGCAAGTGATGACGCAGTGCAGCAAGTGTTGAGAACTTTAGCAGCGGAATTGAAATCAAAACAGAGCGAATGACCCATTGCTAATGTGAATAATCCCTCCATTAAGATTTAGGATCCAAAGCCCCATTGACATTGACTTCTCCCACATAAATCAGTAGCATAAAGGTATGCCACTTCAGCTTGTTTGGATTGGGGTTAAACGATACTTTGCCACGTTTCGCAAGGTGTTTTTTGTAGTGATGACGTTTTTGGTGGTGCTCTACGTTTTTGCGGCATTTTCCAGCATGGATAATGCCCGAAATAGCGCCGGCAAGCCCACCCCGGCACAAATTGAGGAAGCGCGGCGACTCAGATTATATGACGCTTATAGCAGTGCACATGACCCGGTTAATGACGAAGATGCAGTCTTGGGGCGTGAGCTCATGCGCGGATTTATGTGCTCAACCATCGGTGAGCTCTGCACCGACAATCCAGAAGAGGCATATTTATACAAAGACCAATCATTCACCTTCAAGGCCTCAGGGTTACTGAGTGAGACACTCCGCCATCCACCCTCGTCATTTTATTACTGGGCGCGGGGGACACTCGAGAATGCAGGGTTTGTCCCGCAGACATATGCGCAAGGCATCGGCTTTGCGGCACTTACGAGCTTTCAGCCCATTTGGAAGGTGTTTCGCAACATTGCATATCTCGTGATTGTCATTGTTATCATGATTGTCGGATTTATGGTGATGTTTAAGGTGGGCGGGGGCGGGAAAAATGCAGTAACGCTTGAATCGGCACTGCCCAAACTTGTCATTGCGCTTCTCGCGATTTCTATGTCGTATGCCCTTGCGGGGCTTTTTATAGACATCATGTATATATCGGTTGCACTCATCATAAATTTGATGGGGCCCGTTTCAGGAATGAATGCAGCAACTCAAACGAAGATGATTGGGGGGGTAATAACGGGTGGATCTCAAGATCTTTTTTTCATGCTCATGGGAAACATCGGTCAGTCGGATGGTAATTATTACAATCTGGCGGGTTCGCTGTATAGCCTCGTGCCAACCTATATGCAACGTGTCATAGATGGATTGCTGAATAGTTTCGTGATAGGAGTGATAGGCCACTGGCGAGCAACATCAAATTTTAATGCAAATCCGGTGTATCCAGGAGCTACCGCGACTCCGGGCAACAATGTACGCGATTCTCTTACGTATATCGGCAGAGCTTTAACAAATGTAGTAAGAAGAATTAGTCCGATTGATGACTTACTGACGAGTTTATCGAGCAGAGGTCACGGAGCATTGCCAATTTCCACGATTGCCAATATTGCTCAGATTATTTTGGGCATGATTGTAGGCTCGCTTTTAGGAAGTGTGCTTGTGCGAACTGCCCTCATGTTTCTACTTATCTTAGGGATGGTGGTAATTTATTTTCGCCTTTTCTTTACTCTTCTGGTTAATTATGTGGAAATCATTATTTCTATTCTTGTCGCACCTCTTGCGCTTATGCTTGAGGCCATACCGGGTCAAAATGCATTTATGAATTGGATGAAGAGTCTATTTGTCAATTTGAGCGTGTATCCCATCGTGCTTGTTGTCGTCCTTATTGCGCGTGCTATCATGAATGTTTCCGCCGCGACGGTGCCCATGTGGTCTCCGCCTTTTATCGTTAACATTACTGATCAAACAAGCCTACAAACATTGGTAGGGGCAGTACTTATTTATTCGCTGCCCAATATTATCAAGGGATACAAACAAAAACTCAAGCCCGCATCGTTAACCGAATCTATGGGTATTGGGGTGGGCTCGCTTTTTGTCGGTGCGGCACCGATACTTCGAGGAGGTTCAACCATCATGGGTGCATCCGGCTTGACTGGTGCTATGGCTACACGAATTTCAGCACCGCTCGGTAAAATTATGGGCAAGACCTTTAACGAAACTACTGGCAAATGGCAAAACAAATAATCATTCCTAAGGTTATCCTCTTACCTCGTATCACCCGTGTATGGAGTTTATACGACATTCGTTTAAATTAGTGAGCGTTGATGAGTACCTTACAACTTTCTATCTGACCCCGGAGTATCTGATGTTCAAACGATGGCTCACATAGCATAACAAATAGAATGTGCACGTGAACGATGTGACATTACTCCATCTTTCTTAACTACTGTGAGGCCACGATTGTGCAAGGTGCGTGCCCCAATTATCCGAGTCCATATATACGAAGTAGATTTACCCCGATAAATCGAAGAATAAACACGGAGAAGAGTATAATCAAAAGCCCTACAATACATTGAGTAATAAGCTTTTGGGCTTTTTGAACTTTGGCAGATTCTCCTGCTGACAATTGGAATTGTATGGCGCCATATATGATGCAAAAGATAGATGCTGCTGCGGCAAGGGTGATACCAAACCCAAGCACTCCTTCTGCCAAAAACCGCTCAACTTTATCCATGGGCATGCACCCAAGCCCCGACGGAAATCCACCGTATTTAGCACATGCAATACAGCTAACGTATTGTCGAACAAATCTGTTTTGTCGGAATGCATCTATGGTTGCGGGGGTATTGGGAGGGATATTTCTTGCATCATCAACTCCAAAGAATCGTTCAAGAAATAGGCGAGAAACCAGCGTCTGATTGCCGATATGTTTGAGTTGATCCATCCATATTCCTAAATCAACTGAAGATCCAAGAAACGCTTCGATATCTTCATCAATTTTTCTTCGAAATTCATCAATATCAGCGGTGGATTGCAGTTCGCCAAAAAGTAGCCCGACAAATCGGGTACTACCATTATTATTATCATCGGGAGCGGGCACAAGGATGCGCCACGGCGCAGAAACGTCATCTAGTCCAGCGATAAAACGAGTACACAGGAGTACTGCTGCGGTGCCAGGGCCTGAATTGGTGTCTATGCAGTGGCAATCAGTTCGATCGAGCCCATCAATTGAACCATCTGGGTTAAAGGTGAGTGCTCCAGGATCGCTAAACTGGGGCGTTCCTTTAGCGCATAACAGTGCAACGTCGGGGAGATTGTCTTGGCTTGTGAAGCGACGCTCCAGCGCTGCGACACCATTGTAAAGCGGTGTCATAAATACGTTACCCAACTTACATCCCAAGTTTTTTAATGGCCCTCCACCTTGATCTGGTCTGGGGTCAACTGGCCCTCCATCTACTTCGACCCCATTTAATTTGTGTAATCCAATAGCCCACCCAGCGTTTATAACACCAGTTGTGATGAAATATCGCTTCGTATTGTCATCTTCAATTTGATAATAATAGGTATATGTTTTGTAAGTCGGCTTATTATCTAGTCGGTGCGCATAATTTTCAAATTGGATACTTTCTTCGTATACAGGAAGCCCGCCAATGCTTTTTCCTTTTGGTGGTTTTTCTGTGCGTCCTCCTACTTTTTTAAATACGTCACTGAGTGATTGAGGGCGCCTTGTTTCCGAACCATCGGGATTTCGAATAATTTCTGGGGGAACAATGTACACATTTTTATCTGCTGGAGACAGTGCATCTTCGTCAACCTTTCCACATTGTTTGGGTTTAAAGTTGGCAAACGTCATCGTTCCGGTCTCTACACCTAAACTTTTTCGATCTATTTCCTGTGGTAGAAAACATTCACCCCCATAAGATCCTTTGAGTGGTTGTACACAACAACGTTTGCGTACAACACCGTCCGCATCAGCATCGCATGTTATGGTATCTAAGCATTTTAAGTATTGAGCTTCAGGGATTATTTTCGCGGGATTTGCTGGATCAATATAAGGTTGACAAGATACGGCGAGTCCTTCAACGTCGGACGCTGCACATTCATCATCAGTCGCATGTATTGGTTGAACGAATGAGGTGAAAAAAGATATTGCAGTCACTACGAAAACGGCTATTTGAAGAAGAGTAGTGACGCTATGTTTGCGTGCATCTGTATCAAAAACACTCATGGTTTCATGATAGCAAAGCGCACAGTATTTGTATAGCGCCTATTTTTTTGTGGTCGCCCGCTTTGCTGCATCAGTGACATATGACACCAGGGCAAATGCGAGGATATAGGTGAGATATTCGGGAATAAGCTCTTTGGCCACCGAAAACCAGCTTGCCTTGAAAAAGCTTGCGAAACCCTCCATTTGATCAGGATTCAGTCCTCCGGTTTTGGTGACTTGCAACAAAAATTGTCGAATGGTCACCGCGTCCATGCCGTAATGTTCAAAATTCGTCCATGCGCGTGAAAAAAGTGATTGCCCTTCCTTATCAAAGATCATACGCCAGCGCCCAAGGGCATTACGCACCTCTTGTCTATTGGCCATACCGGAAAGTTGCAATTTGGTGAGCCCAAGCACCACAGGCATAAATATCTCAGGGTCACCAACTTCGTCGGCTGCAATTTTTTTCAGCCCATTACCTAATGATTTAAGTTTCCCCCAGTCCTCAGGCTTATTACCTTTGCGCGCAACATTTTTAAGCATGAGGAGCATATTGCTCATCGGCCCCTCCGGCGCGCGCCCATCAAGAATGAGCTTGTATTGTTCAGCCACACCACATTCTCCCGTTGAACGAAATACCATCGTGTCGTCACCGTTGAGAAATACTTTGTGTACTTCACTATTATCAGCCATAAAGGGAATAGACCCCAAAAATCCTTCGTCCCACATGCGACGCATCCATCGAGCGCGATTCACCCGTTTTTCAAGATTGGCAAGGTACCGTTTTGCTTTTTCTTTATCCTCTTTGGAAAGGTCGGGCCGAATACTTCCGTCATCAAGTAAATATTTTTTGCGTAGCACATGCTCTGTTTGTTTTTTGGGATCCGAAGCATCACCGGTGTTGTTAATGTCAGGTTCTTTCCCCATTTCACTTAATATGTCATTACGCAAGGCCACTGCACGTTGTACACGCAACCCCAGCAGTTTGAAATTAGGCTCGGGCGATGCCAACAGCTGAGCAATGGCTTGCTGGCCGGAAAGCGCATGAGTCCGTATTTGCTCTGCCATTTGTGGTTGATATTTTTTTATCATGATGCGCACGACCGTATCATCATCCATCACGTATCCGCGCCCACCATTTACTTCACTTCGAATACTGTTCCAATTTTCACCATAAATATTGAGGCCCTTTGTTTGCGCTTCCCATACTTGTCGCTTTTGGAGAATCTCTTCATCAATCTCGCCGCGCAGCTCTCCTTGAACAAAGGCAAGGTCATCAGTCACCTCATCCCATATGGCATCTTTAGCGGCTTGTCGCTCTGTAATGGTGCCAGAGAGTTTGCGTGCGAGTTTTTGGTCAAGCGCTGCTTGCGCACTAAGCGTTTGACCAAATGATCCCTGCCGTTGATTGAAGTCGTTTACATCGTCAAAATATTTATTTTTGATTTGAGTGCTCAAGCGCAAACCGTTTTGTTCATCTTGGTTGCGGAGTCGGTAGAGAAACTCAATGGGCGATCGCTCGGCGACCATTACCATCATGGCGTCGTACGTCATGGGTTTGAGCAGTTGACGCTTCAAAGCAGTTTCAGCAACTTTAGCCGGTTTTCTATCGCCTGCAGGTTTATGACTTTCCTGTTGTTCGGCATCTTTAAATATTGCTTGTGCACGTGCATGAAATTGAGTAATGAAATCTGCTTTTGATTCGGCACGTCTAAGCTCGCTGCCATACATGTTGGCGTTAAAGGGCCGGGCGCCTATCGCCACAGGGTCTAAGCTTCCGCGCAGTCCTCCGTTTATATCACCATACAGATAATTATGAGGGAGGTGTTTGCCAAATTCATGCTCATCACTGAGATATCGTTCGTACAAATGTCCCACAAAATGATCCACCGCTTCTTTGTTTTTTAATTTCCCATCCTTGTATCCAAATAGTGCGATGATGTTCTCATCAACGAATGCATTAACTTCATTGACTCCGACATTTTCAACCGATTTCCAAATGCGCGTCATACCATCATGTTTTTTGCGAGGCTGTCCGTTTTCATCCAAATCATCATGGTCTACATACACTGCTTTAAACTGTGGTTGCCCGCCACCGATGAGTCGATCGTACAGCTTGCGGTCCATAACTCCCATATTTGCCATGCGTCTCCATCCCCGCAGTGTGTCGTAGCCTCCCACCTTTAATCGATTAACGGGCGCAAAAACCTCCGGCAAATCTCCCTGAAAATACTGCGTCATATCCCATGCAAGCCTCCCTTGCGATTCGTGCCCTTGTGAATCAAACACTGCAAATCCTTCCTTGCCCATTTCAAACGGATCCCACACACCTTTTTGATTGATGCCCGGCATGTTATACATCGGCTGCCAGTAAGCACCTTTGAGGAATAAATCATGTCGCCAGTCGACTGCAAATCGAAGCCCTCTTTGGAAGGGGGCAAAGACATTATTAAACATTTGTTTATCGTCTGCTTGTCCTTGGTATCCTCGTGTTGGATTGGCATATGAAAATATCTGTTGATAGCGGAAACGCCCGGCAAACACGATGGTAAATGCATGCTGCATAATGCGCCTGCGTTGCCAGTCGGGAAGTTCGGGGTAGTGATCTGCAAGAAATTCTTGCACTTGCAAAACAAGCGTTCTCCCACCCTCTCCCTTATTCAGAAACACCTCATTAAAAAACTTACCCTCATCTTCATTGAGCCAACCCTTTTCGCCCATGCGTTTTTTCAGCACCGTTTCAATAAATGATGCGGCGCGAGCAATGTATACATTGCCATCCATCGAGTAAATGCGGTCCATGTTTCGACTGGTCATGGCATAGCGCAAATGTTCACCCACACTATCAAAAAACTTTTTTTGAGAATCGGGTGAGCCCATGTGTGAAAGGTATCGATATTGATGTCCTGCTTCGTAGAATCCATCATCTGCTTTGACTTCCTCCACAAGCTCATTCAAAAAATCATATACCGATTTACCGTTTGTTTGTTTTCGATGTGAGCTAAAGGTGCTTAATTCCTTGCCGAGCGTCGGATCGTAGAGCGTTTGCATGCCCCCGAGAGTCGTGACGGTGAAGTCCAATTTGCCCGAGTCAACGGATGATGATTGATGCGCTAAGTTTTTGAGCATACTCTCAAGTTGCTTATACATTTCCCGGGGATTGGTGGTGTGGTCGCCTCCCTCTGAAAGTGCTTGATCATAGGGAGTTTTTGGTTCATCGCGCATGTTGAGATAGTTGCGGTAGACGTTGCTTAATGTGAATGTCACCGATTCGCGTACCCTTGTTGCGGCAGTTGCGGCGACTCGCTGTTTTTGCTCAGCAGAAAAGCTAGTGTGATATTCGTCAATGCTTGCGCTTTCAAAATCAATTGTTGCCCTGTCAACTTTGCCCCCGGCGGTTCGCGCCTTTTCTTCAGCCACAGCGTAGCGGAATTGTCGCTCATACATATTCATAAACCCACCCGTCACACTTCCTGCATTGCGCAAGAAATCGAGTGAATTGCGTGCGGCGATGACCGTCTTGAGCCGTGCGATTTGCTCGGCATTGCGCTGACGCTCAAGTCCTGTTGTTGAGCGTGCCTCAAGCTCTTCAAGGTATCGATAGAGGGTGGTGGTAACACGCGCCCATCGCTCATGTTCATCGTGTTCAAAGCGGATGATGCTGTATTTTATGCCGTTTTCTCCATCTTTTTCAATTGTCTCGCCCGCTGCAGTGACGATACGACTTTCACTGCCAAACAACCCATCAATCGCGGTATTGAGTGTTTTGCCAACATCAGCAGAGAGCTTGTTGACTCGCTGAGTTTCAAATGAACCAATGTTTCTATCTTCTCTTGCTTTCACTTCGGCATCCAGGCTTAATTTTTGTCCATTACCCACGTCATCCCCTGTATAGGTTGATGAGGGGATAAGCTCAACAAGCCTACGCTCAATATCTTGCAAATTGCGCTGTCCGGCAACACCTGATTTGCCTCTCCCCTCAAGCGCCTTACCAAATATTGCTTTAAACACGCTATGCACATAAGGTCCGTTGGGGCCAAGCGCTTTTCCAAATCGCTCGAGGTCTTGCTCAAGCTTAGAGCGTTGCTTTGTGCCTGCTTTATAAAGGGCGAGATATTCCTTATCAGTAAATAGTCGAGTGATAAATAGGGCATACATTGGTACGAGTGCCGCGAAAATCTTTTCCTTATATACCACTTCGATAAACGCACTAAAGACTGCAAGAATCTCATCACGCGTTTTTGCGTCAAAATTTTTCAGCTCTTTTTTCAGCTTTTCGGGATTGGTGCTGAGCACCTTATTAAGCTTATCAAGCAGAATATTGACTGGGTCGGATCCTTCTTTTTCTCCAAACGATCGCACGAGCTTGCCCACATATTTCCCCAGTTTTTGCATATTCTCCATCTTGCGTTTTCTTCCTTGGATCATGGTTTCTATTTCTTCATCACTCAGTCGCATAATATCCTCAAGGGTCATACCTTTGACTCCGGGGCCGAGCAGTTTTTTAATCGCTTGCTCCATTTGACCTTCTTTGCTTTGTCCTGAAGCTTTTTTGACATCTTGCAAATCATTCCAGCCTTCCGTACTACCGGCATCAATCGCATGTCGCTCGACTGCATCTTCTTGAGTTTGGTCTACGACTTCGGGGTTCATATGATTTTTCTGAAAATTGCCAATGTCTGAGTTACTGATTCATTTGCTTGGAGAAATGCCAGCGTGGTTGAGTTTTTCATAAGAAAACCACTAAATGTCGCACATCCGGCACAACCGGGACGAGTGAATTCAAAAAGCAGTATATCAAGAAGAAGCAGGCACGGCACGCACAATAGTACCAATAACCATGAAGTAACCAATCGAATAGCGCGCACCACACCACCGCCACGCCCAATAGTTTGGGCGAATTTAGCTTTCTTCATCTGTGCTGGTGGGTGCTGCATCATGTTCATTGTATGCATGCGTGCTTGCTGATTGCAAGTCAATGACAAGCTCCCGGAATCTTCCCTCGCCACTTGAATACGTGGTGAGATCGGGATGGTTGTGTGTGATATATTCGTGCACAATGCGACGCTCATAGGAGTTTAACCCTCGAAACGGCATAGATCTTTGCTGTTCACGGACTTTTTGCGCAATTTCAAGTGCGATGTTTTGCAGTCGCTCAACTTGTTTTTCTCGATAATCATTGACATTAACGACAAGCTCTACGCGCGTTCCCAACTGGTTGAAGCATGCAACCTCAAGAATTTTTTGCAGTGATCTGATGGTGTCTCCGTGTCTGCCGATAATGGCGGGAGCTTGTTCGCCGGCCTGAATGAGTATCTTCACCATACCGTCTTCTTCCATAACCTCAACGGTCGCCTCAGGCACCATGTAGTCAACAATGACCTGTGTCATCTCCTGGATCTTTTGTGTGTGGTCCATAAATAAAAGCAAATAGTAAACGAAAATAATCTCAGTCGAAAATATCGCTGAAATAACTCACGTCTACCATCATTCTTCCTTTATTTTTTTGCTGCGATTTGTAATGTGCTTTGGCTTGTCCGTATAGCTTGAATTATACTAAATATCGAGAAAATATTCCAATACAAACTCAGACCCACCGGCAGTTGGTAGGAAAAGAACGCGATCATGATGGGGAAGAAGTATTTGATTTGCGTATTCATGGCCGATTGAAAATCACTCGAGAAACTTTCGGGTTTTTTATCTCCGGCTGAAGTAGCATCTTTTTTTTCCGGAGCAGGTTGAGCGCTTATCGTTTTTTGAGCCTGCACGTATTGCAAAAGTCCGGTGATAAGGGGGATAAGCATGTAGTGAGCATAGGGGAGGTTTTGAGGAAGCAGAGCAATACCGCTTGAGAAACTCACATCAATAATTTTATACGTTTGCGGGGCTACTGCCAGGTTAAATCCAAAAAAGTACGGATCAAGTGCTTTTAGTGCAAGCGTAGGTGAATATAAAACTTTATTGATCGCATCAACGGCTCTTGCATTTCCGGCGGCATCGACAAAGCGACTGAGTGTTTGGTAGAGCCCAATAAAAATCGGAAGCTGCACCAGTGCAAAAAGACATCCAGATGCGGGGTTTATTCCATGTTCTTTATAGAGATCAAGTTGCGCTTGTTGCAGGCGCGTTTTATCGTCTTTGTGCTTTTTTTCCAATTCGGACATTTTGGGGCGCAGTGCGGTCATTTTCTGCTGACTTTCTATCTGTTGTTTAAAGAATGGATGAAGCGCCAAGCGGAAAACTCCGGTCAGTGCGATAATCGCAAACCCAAATGCACCGGGAGTACCGAGTGAGGAAAATACTCCATAGAAAAATACGAGAGCGTTGAGAAACGGGTTAATGATGAGTGTGTCAAACATATGAAAATGAATGCGGAGACACTAGACGGTCAAGCGTTTTCGACCTTTGAGACGTCTGCGGGCGATGACTTTGCGGCCATCAGCAGTTTTCATACGCGCGAGAAATCCATGTTTGCGCTTTCGCTTATCTTTTTTGGGTTGAAATGTGCGTTTCATACAAAATAATTAGAATACTAATATATATAGTGACACTATAGACGGGTAGCATTATATCACTGATTGGTTGGTTTACGCGATGGAAATGATTGAGTCACCGCTTCGCAAACAAACGGAGCAAACGGCGCAAGCATCGTGATGCATGTGGTGTATGTCTCGCTGAGTGCCTGTTGAACTCTAGTATTTCCTGCACGCGCGTCATTTTTCAGCTTTTCGATATATACATCTGCAAATCGATGCCAGATAAATTCATAGAGTGCGTTAAGTGCGTGAGCATATTCAAAGGCATCCATGTGTTTTGTGTAGGTTTGAGAAAGTTTTTCCAGCTCCTTGCGCATCTTTGCGCACAGCGTATGGGCATCTGCCGGTTTTTGATTCAACGGCGCGCCTTCCATGGGCTCTGTCATGAGTGTAATGAAGCGCCCTATGTTCCACACTTTATTTACAAAATTTCTCATCCCAACAACCTTTTCCGGTGATATGTTTACATCTGCACCGGCAGCAGTGCCGAAAATGAGCGCAAGGCGAAGGGCGTCAGTGCCGTATTGACTGGTGAGCTTGAGCGGATCAATGACATTTCCTTTACTTTTGCTCATTTTTTGTCCCTTTCCGTCGCGCACCATACCATGCAGATATATGTGCTTGAATGGCGGTTTACTGGTGACGTACACACCAAGCATAAGCATGCGCGCGACCCATGCGCGTGCGATGTCGTATCCGGTTTCCATAACGGTTGTGGGATAGAAGTAATTGAAAAACTTATATGCTTGAGATAACGCAGAGTTATTTTCCTCATGTTGCGCTTCATTGGTATTCGCTATGATTGCATACAACTGCGCACTGCTCACTTCATATTTTGCGCTTGCCACACTCATCAGTGTTGCAAATGGCCACTGACCTGATGAAAACCATGTGTCAAACGTATCTTCGTCTTGTTTCCACATTCCTGATGCAATAAGCTTTTCTTGCTTGACAGAATCAAGCTCCACACACCATTCTCCTGTGTTGATGTTTTGAAACGCCGGTATGCGGATGCCCCATACAATTTGCCGACTAATATTCCAATCAATGAAATCATCTAGGATGCGGGTGAGTATACGTTTAAAGCGTTTGGGGTGAACTTGAACCTCCCCCGAAGTGATTAATTTCTTGGCACGAGTGGCCAGTGGTTTCACTGATATATACCATTGAGGGAGCGGGAGAGGTTCCAAGACATTACCACATTTGTAACATGTGTTGACGGTATGCACGTAGTGATCATCAATATGATCAATTAGGCCTCGTGCCTGCATGTCTGCAACCACCTTCTCCCGGGCCGCCTTGACCCGCATTCCTGCATATGGTCCAGCGAGCTTGGTAAGTTTTCCATCAAATCCTATAACTTGTTTGGCGGGAAGATTATGTCTTTTTCCAATCTCCCAATCCGTCATATCGTGTGCGGGTGTTATTTTTACGACACCCGTACCAAAGGCAGGGTCTACCGCAGTGTCGGCGACAACTTTCAACTGCACCGGCCCCGCCAATCCTTCAAAGGTGATTTCTTTACCCACCCACTGCGCATAGCGTTTGTCATTGGGGTGGACTGCTACTCCGGTGTCGCCGAATTTTGTCTCAGGCCTGGTTGTTGCGAGCACAAATGGGCCGTATTTAATGTAATACAATTTGTCTTCTCGCTCGACATGTTCTATCTCAAGATCTGAAAAGCTCGTGCCATCTTTGGTGCAGTAGTTTACTAAGCGTGTTGATCGATATATGAGCCCATCATCATAGAGTTTTTTGAATGTCTGGTGCACCACAGCAACGATAGAAGGGTCGAGTGTGTATTGCTCTTTTGCCCAGTCTAAACTGAAGCCCATAGCGCGAAATTGCTCATTGATAGCACCTTTTTTCAGTGCGACAAATTCTTCGATGTTGCGGTAGAGCGTTTCTCTATCGAAATCAAATCTACTTTTTCCTTCTTTTGCTAAATGTTTCTCATATACATATTGTGTTTCAAAGCCTGCATGATCAGCACCGGGAAGCCACAAGGCAACTTTTCCTTGTTGTCTGGCATAGCGAATCATAATGTCTTCATACACATACATCGCATGGCCAGTGTGCAGGTTGCCATTGGCGTTTGGTGGGGGCAAAATGACAGTAAACGCTTCAGCGTCTTGCCGCATCTCTGCCGCCCCCAGTTTCTCAGATTCCCATTTCTTTCGGATGATTGGTTCCCAATATGAAGGTATATATGATTTATCCATAGCGGTGATTATTATAGCAGTGCTTAAACCTACTCTGACACCATTTGACTTTGCATTTTTTTAGTTTGATACTAGAATAGGAGGATTATGGATTGGCTTCTTCACTTTTTATCATGGTACCTATATTTGTTTATCATCGGCCTAGTCTTTCTTCCGTTTTCTGCTCGACTCTTTGGCACAACCTTAGATAAGGGGTATGCATTTTCAAAAATAATCGGTATTATCGCGCTTACGTATTTGTCGCTTCTGCTGGGCATCACTCGTCTGGTGCCGTTTAGCAAATTGCAGATCGTGGGCATATTGCTGGTTGTAGGATTTTTTGCCTATCGCAAGTATCTCATCAATCCTCACAAAGATTTTCCTGCTTTGATTTTGTCGCATATCAAAACTATCCGCATTATCATCATAGAAGAGGTGTTGTTTTTTGGTGGACTGCTTCTTTGGGTTCTCGTGCGAGGGCAAGAGCCGAGCATTCGGGGCCTTGAGAAGTTTATGGATTTTGGATTTATGCAGTCAATTGGCCGCTCTTCATATTTTCCTCCGCTTGATATGTGGTATAGCGCTGATATTGAAACTCGACCGGGTGGGTATTTCATAAATTACTACTATTTTGGGCACTTATCGGGTGCGCTTCTTATCAAACTAGTGGGCGTCCCTGCAGCAGTTGGATATAATTTGGTTCTCGCAAACATTTTAGGGCTTGCGCTTTCTGCGGTGTTTGGCATAGTCGTCAACCTCATTGACTATACGCGCCGATTTGTCGGGCACATGGGAAAAACTTTGAGTTTGCTACGCTTGGCATTATATGGGGTGCTTGGGGCATTGCTTGTTAATTTCGCCGGCAATCTTCACACGATTTACCTGTTTACCAAAGGATATGAAAATGAAAGTCCGGTGCCTCCATGGACAGTGCTTCCCAACATCCCCGAGCTATTTAAACTTATTGGTCAACGATTTCCCAACTTTTTAGGCGCATTGGGGGAGTACTCGCGATATTGGTATCCAAACGCGACTCGTTTCATCCCTCATACTATTCATGAGTTCCCCTCATACTCGTATGTGGTGGCAGATTTGCATGGCCATGTGTTTGATATTCCTTTTGTGCTTTTGTCAATCGCCGTTGTGCTATTTTTGTTTATGCCCTTGGTGCTGGCTCGATGGGTTGGAACGAGAGATGAGAAAGCACCCACAGGCTCCCACGTACAAAAGCACGATACACATGTTAAGCATGTTGATGCTCATAGTAATCACAACAGCAAACTCTATCAATCCATTTATTCTTTCTTTGGTCGAGGATTTTTCGGGACACTGCTCGTGAAGTGTTTTGATTCGTATGTTCCTCTAACTATTCTCTTTGGATTTTTGACTGCCGTACATTTTATGACGAATGCGTTTGATGGGCCTATATATTTGCTTTTGGGCATAGGAGTGTTATATGTCTTGCATGGGTTAAGCATCGCGCTTGTTATTAATCTGGTTATTCTTGCATTTTCATTCATATATTTTTCACTTCCCTTTTCGGTATTTTTTGAGCCGTTTGTTTCGGGAGTTGGGGTCAATTGTGGGTTTCCATTGGTTGAAGCATGGGCAAAGGGCGCTGAAAGTTTGAAGGTGGGGCCATTTTTATTTGAACAAGGAAATTGCCAACGATCACCACTCTATCAGGTGATTATCCTCTGGGGATTCTTTTGGTTTTTTGCCCTGGTGCTTGCAGTCGTTATGTATCTCACCCGCAGATTGAAAGATGCAGCTCACCACGCAGAGCAAAAAGTGCTCGGCCACATGATGCTAGTTGATAAGTTTATGCTTTTGTTTTTTGTGTTTGGCACCATATTGCTCATTATTCCTGAATTTTTTTATATTAAAGACATTTACCCCACGCACTTTCGTGCCAACACTATGTTTAAGATGGGGTATCAAGCATATATCATCATGACGATAGCATCGGTGTATAGCTTGTGGAGGCTTTCAATGGTGCCACCGATATATAAGGTAGTTCGAAGAGTGCTTGTGGTGCTGTCTTGGATTCTTATCTCGCTTAATCTCATGTATATGAATTTTGCTGTTCAGTCTTATTATGGCAACCTGTCAAAGCCTATTCAGCTTGACGGTGCCCGATGGTTGAAAGACCAATTCGCTGATATGCATGAAATTGTTGAATACTTTAATACAAAAGTATCTGGTCAGCCGGTCATCCTTGAGGCACAAGGCGACAGCTACACCGATTACAATGTGATTTCAGCATATACCGGTTTGCCGACCGTTGCCGGTTGGTGGGTGCATCAGTGGCTGTGGCGCGGGAGCTCTGATGTGGTGGGGGTGCGCATTCCTCATATTGAAGTAATCTATCGATCTGAAGACGTTAATTTGACACGCAAGCTCCTTCGACAATACAAAGTGGAATATGTCATTATTTCCTCTAATGAGCGCAAAAAATACGCGGTGGATGAGTGGACAATCAACGAAGAAAAGTTTAAGACACTGGGCACCGAGGTATTTCGCACAAGCGACGGCGAGAGCGTTGTGTATAAAATTCGATAACTTAAATCATTCAAATGCCTTTGGTATGCCGGGCAAAATGTATTCTACGTTGAGTTTAGACATTGATGCATCGGGGATATTGAGAGAGGAAACCCATAATTCAAACTGAGCTTCAACTTCTGCCATATCTTGTTCTTTTGCCTCGACAATAATTGTGAAATATTCTGTGTCTTCGTCCACAAAAACTGTTTTTACCATAAAGTACTCATTTTCAAATGGACTACTATTGTGTATGACAAGGTCGGGACGCAGTTCAGCTTCTGTTTTGACATATTCTTCCACAAACTTATCATCCCGTGGGCTTTCTGATTGCTCAATGGGAACTGATGGGGCGGGGGTGAGGGTGGGTATTGGGCTGTCTGGCGGTTCGGTGTCAGGTGTCTTCTGATTCATGCGAAGCAGCGCATATATTATAAGTAACACCAAACAAACAACAATCCCAATCACGAGCAGTCGCTTTGGTTGAACAAGTTTTTCGGGGATTGAATTATCCATATATTATGAAGAGAGGATTGATAATTAAAGTTTTCTCAAAAATCCCTTTGGGGTTTTTCCTGACAAATTGACATCGACTGTCCGCACTCTAAAATCACCTGGGTGTGCCCAGTTTCCTTCTGCGATCTGAATGAGCGTTGATCCTAGAACGCCCGACACATATGCAATGTGGCCATAATGCCCTGTATCTGGATTGCAGTTGCCATTTGAAGAGTTCCAAATGACTAAGTCTCCTGCTTGCGGGCTGAAATTTGCCGAGCCATAAGGGTAATATTGATGAACAGTGGTAGTGTCTACAAACTCACATGCTGCCGTATGACCTACTGCTGGAACAACGCCGTTGAGCTCACGACTGAGTGCAAATGCGGCGCCGACGCATTGCAAATTGTTATAAGTGGTGGCAGACCAATTTACGTTTTGCTTAAATGTTGCGCTCACTCGGGTCATCTGGGAAGTAATACCGTTCACATTATTTCTATTCACAGAAATACATTGCATGCTTGGGGCAGCTGAGCAATTGAATGTTGCGCCATGCACTGCTTTTACCTCATTGACTATATCTTGAGCATATGCGGGATTGCCGGGGGCGGCAATTGTGGGGCCTAGTGTGATGGTGACGACAGGAGTTACACTTCCCACAGGGATAGTGGCGCCCGGCTCTTGGGGTGCTGAGCCCCCAGCATCGATTGCTCCATCATCTGCTGGCAGCAATACTTGCATAATTGGCAATTTACGAAAGTAATCAAATACTGATGCCGACCCTGTATTGTTTGGCGGTACAACGGGTGTCGGCGTCCCCACAAGGTTTGATTGGCATTCGGCCTGTGTAGCACAACACAAATTAGAAAATCCTTCGCCACAATATATGTATGGTGGGACAGTGAGTAATCCGGTTTGACCAGGAACGCTTGCGCAAACAGGAGGGTTGGGCACGTATGGGTCGTTAGTTGGATCATCATCGAGCACATCATCACAACTACACCGCTCGTTGACCGGATCATATCTATCGTTATTGTCCATGCCGGGCTGGTAACAACAGTTGTTCCATGTAGAAACATCACCAGTGCAATCCGATTTCCCTTGATTTCTGCATGCGGTATAGCATACAGACGAACAATTGTCGCTTGAGCCGGGGACTTGTGTGCCGCAAGCTGCATTCGCGACATGATGGGCCAAACTCAATTGAAGCACTGTCATGAAAACCATGCAAATACTGGTTGATATGGTGGTGTGAATGTGCATGTTTCGCATACAGTTATGGTACCAGTATAAACTCTTCTAAGCTAATTGCGGGATATGTATCTTCCAGCCATTGCTCAAACGCATCTTGATTGACAGGATTACTGGAGTCAGAAAATGTCACTGCATATTTTGCACGATTATAGTCTGCACTGATACGGAATGTATTTGTCTCAATAGGAAGTGCATCCCAAAGTGACCCTCGTGCATCGGCCGATTCACGTTCATCTTCGGTGAGCTCTTCATCGAGCGCACCGGTGCTGTCTAATTGTTGTTGCATCTTGGGATATGCAAATGGCGAGCCTTGAAATGATTGATCAATTTCACCATCTAATGGGGGGGCGGGTGATGTTTCAAACTCTCTCACCTGGGGTGATGGTGTCTTTGGTTGACTGCTTCTTATCATAAGAGCCCCATACACAGTGGCAAGTAAGAGCAAAAGCGCAACACCAATGGCGATGAAAAGTTTGATTTTTTGCATAATTGATTATTTTTTTCGGACCAAGATATATTGGGTAATGTCGAGTGATGTAAATGATCTATCGGGGTATTGGCCGCGCAATAACCCATTAAGATTTATGGGTGGGCGTGCACCCGGCCCCATGATGGAATCATTAACAAAGTATGGGTCATAGACAAGTATATTGTTATTCGCATCAATTTGTGTAATCCACACGTAATGACCTCGAGTATTCGTATTCATGGTTCGTTTGTAGGCTACTCGCGCAAGAGCAGTCCATCCCTGACTAAAAAATGGCTTAAGACGCGTAGCATCTGCTGCCAAATCACCCGAAGAAGAAATGATATCTGTCCGTTCGATCGATGCAGTATATCCATTCAATACTCGGATTTGTCCTTGAGAACTTGAGCCGTTACAACTTAAGACAGCAGGACTGGCGAGCATTGCATTGGCAGCTCGTATTGGTGTGTATGCTGAATCAGCATATGAGGCGATCACTTGAGCAACCGAAGTGGGCACGCATCCAGCAGCACATAGAAACGGCACCGTTTCGCCATCCTTTTGACAGTTCCCATATGATTGAACTTGAAACGCAGGATCACACTGATTGAAGTATCGCAAATTACCAGCTTGAGCGGGTGGAGTTGTGGGCGCGAGGGTAGTGGTGCCAGAGGGGGAGGTTGGGGCGGGAGGATTGGTGGGGGCCGCTTGTGCATAGCGCTGTTGTATGCCGGCAATAAGAGCGAGCGTACCAATTCTATTGGGTGAATATGGCCGACCATTTGGATTGGAGGCGCTTATAGGAGGGCACTTTTGTCCATCACTACAATATACATACCACATATCCTTATGTCGTTCGTCATAACATGCGAGGGGGTAGAGATGATCTTCGTACTCGTACAACCTTGGACATCCGGTATACCGAGTTTGTGGTTTTGGAAAGTCTCCATTGCACTGGCTGTTTCCGGGCCCGTTATATAACGCGAATGCTTTCACGAGTTTTCGAAAATCATTAAATGGACCTGTAGTTGAACCATATTTACTTTTAAATACCTGACCTGCATCTAGTGCGCTAGCAAGGAGGGTTGGGTAAATTTTTCCACCTTGATCAGGCTCTGGTGTGCCAAGAGGTCTTCCGCTTATAAGCGATCTGTTTGGATTAAAGCTTCCGCCTGTTTCTACATAATGAATGGCGGCAAAGATTTCCCATGACACCCCGGTTTGTGTTGCGGCCTGCTGATATACCGGTATGACTTGAGATGCAACGGCGTTTAAACTATTTAATGCAGTGTTAAGCCCGGTTGTGCATGCGCCTGCAGGGATTTGTGGTGGCCCGGGAGGCAAGACGTTTCCCGGAGTGACCGGTGGATAGGGATAGCCAGTGGTACTTGGTGCAAGCGTTGGAGTGCCCCCGGCACTACCCCCATCTGATGATACGCCTTCATCACTAGGAACCATATTTTGCAAGATGGGCCCCGGCATTCTGCCGATGTTGCGCCAATAATCCATAAGTGATGCGGGAGTGGGGGTTGGCTCTTGAGCAAATATCGGATGTTGTATGAGCCATAGCATTGCCAAACCTATACATGCGATAGCAAGTAGTGTATTATTTCTCTTGACTTTGATACGGTTTATATTCATAATGAACGTCGATGTCAGTACTTGATTTTATAAAAAAACCAACCCCTACGTCAAATGCAGCTTCACCAGGAGTTGCTCCAGCGCCCATTGTCCCCCAGTATGCAGCTACTCCTGCTGGATTACAAACCCCTCCGGCGCCAAACATTTCCTCATCTGCAGCGGCAGAAATTGACCCGGCGGAACAAGCACGCCAGGCATATGTTGCAGATTTACTCAAAAAATATCCACAGCCTGCAGCACCTGTTGCAAAAACGCAGCCTGTAGCATCTGCTGTGCAGGGAGCTCCTCCTACACCTGCTGCAACAAGCGCTCAACAAGCGCCACCCGCGCCATCTGTAGCATCGACAGTACCACCTGCATCATCAAAAAAACCTTCTCCCACTGCATCTGTGGGAAAATCTGCATCTGCGGAGGGTGGCCAAATGTCCAGACAAGAACTACTTGATTTGATGACGCATTTGGCACAGCGCTCAAACAAAGTATTTCTTGCCGCTCAAACAAAAGCAAAAGAAGTTCAATCGGAATGGGTAGACAGCGAGCATGTGCTCTCTGGCCTCATGACCGATGCAGAGATTGTAAAACTATTGGGTGAGATGAAAGTAGACACACAAAAAGTCGATGCGGCACTGGCCCAGCTTTTTAAGCGTGCACCTGCCAAAAAACCTCCTCAGATTGCTCCGCGAATTAAAACCATTTTACAGAAAGCACTTGAAGATGCGCGAAAGTCAGGGGTGGAGCTGGTGGCACCTGAGCATTTACTGTTGTCACTATTTGAAGAAGGGGAAGGCATAGGCGCACGCCTTTTGGCAAAGCTTGGAGTGCAAGGAGAAGATTTACGCAAACGGGTGATGTCGCAGGTTGCTTCTCAAAACAAGGGCCAGGTGAATCCCGATGGCACCATCACCAAGCCGGGTGAAGCGAAAAAAAGTGCACTCTCTTCATACACTATAGATATAACGGCAAAAGCAGAGCGGGGTGAGCTTGATGCAGTGGTTGAGCGCGCAGAAGAAATTGAGCGCGTAGTGCAAGTGCTTTCACGCAGAACAAAAAATAATCCGGCGCTTGTCGGTGAGCCGGGAGTCGGTAAGACAGCTATTCTTGAAGGACTTGCCCAGCGAATTGCCGCACGACAAGTCCCGGAGATTTTATTGGGCAAACATATTTTACAGCTTGATCTTATGTCGGTGCTTGCCGGCGCATCTCATCGCGGTGAGTTTGAACAGCGCATGAAGGATTTGATTGAAGAGATCTGTGCTGCTAACGGACAGTACATCATGTTTATTGATGAGATGCATACGATTGTCGGTGCGGGAGGCGGAGGGGACAACAGTTTGGATGCTGCCAACTTCCTCAAGCCCGCCCTAGCCCGGGGAGATTTGCAGATGATAGGGGCAACCACACTCACTGAATATCGCAAATATGTCGAAAAAGACCCTGCACTTGAGCGCAGATTTCAAACCGTACAAGTCCCCGAGCCCACCGAAGAAGCGGCGATTAAAATGCTTAAGGCGTTACGACCCAAGTATGAAAAGTTTCATAATGTAACCATTCCCGATGACGCGGTTGAATCTGCGGTGAAGCTTTCAAAGCGATATGTCGGCGACAGATTCCTTCCTGATAAGGCCATTGACCTTATGGATGAGGCCGCATCTGCCGTGCGATTGCCACTCATGTCGCTGCCCGAAAAGATTAAATCACTTGAAGAGCGCATTGGGCAGCTGCATGCTGATATGCAAAAAGCAGAAAGCAAAGGAGACACCGTCAGAGCAAAAGTGCTGAAAGCAAAGCTTGCCGACCTTGAGCCTAAAATGAAAGACATGCAACAAGAGTATGAGAGTAAGAAAAATCAATCTAATGTACAGGTAACAGAATCAATCATAAAAGATGTGGTCTCTCGATGGACAGGTGTGCCGGTATCAAAGTTAAGTGGCTCAGAGTCAGACAGGCTCACCAAACTTGAGCAGATTATGCATGAGCGCATGATTGGGCAGGAGCGTCCGGTTAAGGCGGTTGCCGCCGCAGTGAGGAGGGGGCGTGCGGGGCTTAAATCCAACAAGCGACCCATCGGCAGCTTTATATTCCTCGGGCCATCAGGTGTGGGAAAAACAGAGCTCACCAAAACACTTGCGGAAGTGCTTTTTGGACAAGAAGATGCCATGATTCGCTTTGACATGACGGAGTTTATGGAAAAGCATGAAGTCGCAAAATTATTGGGGCCACCCCCTGGCTATGTGGGCTATGAAGAAGGAGGCAAACTTACTGAGGCTGTTCGTCGCAAACCCTATTCTGTGGTGCTTTTTGATGAGGTTGAAAAAGCGCACCCTGACATTTTCAACATTTTGCTTCAGATTCTTGATGATGGGCGCTTGACGGACAACAAAGGAAGAACCATTTCTTTCAAAAATACTGTTGTGATTTGTACCTCAAACATCGGCACGCAACTCATTCAAGACAAGCTCCTCCAAAAACAATCAAAAAAAGATCAAGATGAAAAAGGGCAGTCCGAGCATATATCGGCAGATGGAAAAACCATCGTCGCAGGAAAACAATCCGAAAAGCGAGTGCCTGCATTTACTGAGCCATCTCATGAGTTTACCGACATGAAAGCCGATGACATCGCTCCCGCTTATCGGGGAGCAAAAGCAAATTTCAATGAACCCGAATTGCAAGTGGGCTATGAGTTTGAAGATGAAGTGCAAGGAGATCTTTCGCAAGCCAAATACAATGAGCTGCGCGACTTAGTGATGGGGGAGCTTCGGAAGTTTTTCCGCCCCGAACTTATCAATCGATTTGATGAGGTGATTGTGTTTGAACCGCTCGCCCTCAAACACATGAAAAAGATCGTAGAACTTCAACTTAAGGCTCTGGTGAAACTTCTTGAGGAGCAAAATATTGGGCTCACCGTGACTGATGTTGCCAAGGAGCAAATTGTGACTGCAGGCTTTGACCCTGTATATGGCGCACGACCATTGCGTCGGGCAATCCAAAAACTCTTGGAGAACCCGATTTCAGAGATGATTATTGGCAAAAAAGTGCAAGATGGCGACATAATTGTCGTTGATTTCACAGATGATTTTGTCTTTACCACCGAAAAACCCAAACAAGTAATGGCCGACAAAGAAGCGCAAAAAGCACGTGACGCTCAAACGGATGAGAAAAATAAAAAGGCGCAATCAGAAGTAACAAAAAACGCTGGTGATCAAAATCAAAAGGAGAAAACGCCACACTTTGCGATGTATGTGTGTGTGGATTCGGGTATGCAATTTGAAACAGAAGAAGTTCCCAACTCCACTGTCATTTGCCCATTCAACGCAAAAGAGAAAACAGTGAAGGCAAGTGAGCTCCCTCAACTTGACACCGCAGGGCCGGCTGTAGAGGTGATTCAAGCAACAGATGAGCGATCTGTTGCATCAGATGTTTCAGCAGGACCATTTCAGCAAGCCACTGCATAAATTGTGTGATTTTCTTTTCGTATGTCTGAACCCTCCCAGCTTCTTGCTCAGTGTATAAACATCGTTCATCCCAATGGAAGTAATTCCACCATTTGTGGGCCATTCCCCACGCGAGGAGCGGGCGGCACCTGCCCCACAGGGAACTGCTTTGAAACTCCGGGTGATGTTATCTCACGCGTCATGGAGTATGTGTTTCCGTTTGCCGGTATTATTTTGCTTTTTATGATTATTCTCTCTGGCTATCAACTTATTATCTCACGGGGTGAAAGCAGTAAAATACAGTCGGCAACAAAGCGCATCACCTATAGCTTGCTCGGATTTGGGATCCTTATCATCTCGTATTTGATGGTTAAGACAATCTCCTTTATTCTTGGGTTTGACTCTCCGGTGTAGCTTGTTAGTACCACCTTAAATTCTCCACACATATGCGACATACTGCAATACTCTCATGGTGTTGTATACAGCTCACCAAACACCCGTTTCAAAAAGCGTTGAGAGCCCGCCCAAACAAAGTACTCTCTTCATGTACATAGTATGTATCAGAGGACGCTCACTTAAGTGAGTTATATAGAAGTTAAGGTTGTATCTGCAATGCTCAAGTATAGACGAATGTCTTTTTGAAACGGGTGTGGTGAGCAGTGTATGTACGAGCATCAAGCGCAAAGCATGTACACATTGATTGTCGCAAAAGACTTGGAAGAATGGGTATAACTTGTAACTGGGCAATTGTTTGCTACCATAGTACAGACGTTTTTATGAAATCCATTATTTGTTTTGCCCGCTCATCCACTCCCCCTCGTGGGGATGTTTTTTATGCATAAACCCCTGACTCTTCAAAACCCTATTGTTATTTCTGTAGGTGGGGCGCTTATCATCTCAAAGGGGAAGGTAGATACGGTTTTTCTTTCTGAATTCAATGCACTGATTCGGACTCATGTCGCACAGGGCAAACGATTTCTTTTTGTGGCCGGAGGAGGAGGGGTGTGTCGGGAGTATCGGGATGCAGGTAAGGCCGTGATACACACTATGCCCGATGATGATTTGGACTGGCTTGGCATTCATGCGACTCGTCTGAATGGGCATTTACTGCGCACCATTTTTAAAGACATCGCACATCCCCGTATGATTGAAAATTACGACCGTAAGCTTGAGGGATGGGAGGAGCCCGTTGCAGTTGGAGCGGGGTGGAAACCCGGACACAGTAGTGACTACTGCGCAACTTATCTGGCAAAAGATCACGGAGCAAAAACACTCATAAATCTGTCAAACATCGCCCATGTCTTTGATAAAGACCCCAAAAAATATGATGATGCGAAACCACTGAAGCACATCACCTGGAGCACTATGCAACAAATGCTTGGCACCAAATGGATACCAGGGCTCAATGCACCATTTGACCCTATCGCCAGCCAGCTCGCACAAACACTCGGCCTCACGGTTGTTGTGGCGCATGGCAGACATTTGGCAAACGTAGACCACCTTCTGTCGGGTAGGCCGTTTATCGGGACGGTCATTTCTTGAGCGGCTCAGCATTTATCGTGTGTAGTACAATGCGCACTAGCATGGGAATTACTTCATTGGATCTTACTCATTTTCGCTGTCATATCAAAAAGGAAATTGCGCTATCACCCGTTTTGACGGTGATTTCTGGTGCCAATGCGCACGGCAAAACATCAATGCTTGAGGCGCTGTATATGCTTTCGCGCGGGCGCGGGTTTCGGGAAATGGAAGAGAAAGAATTGCTTACCTTTGGAAAAGAGTATGGGGCGGTGGTGGGGGAGCTTGTTGATGCAGCGGGGGCGCGCACTGAAAGTGCAATTACCTATCAAAAATCGCAACATTTACTGCGCAAGCGCTACAGTTTGGACAAAGCTCCGGTGGGGCTTGTGGCATATCGGCGGGCACAGATGCCGGTGGTGCTTTTTGCTCCGCACCATATTGACATTATCACTCATGGGCCTGCCAATAGGCGTGAGTTTCTGAGTGATGTGCTCAGTGCAACACATCAAAGCTATGCCAAAACACTACGAGAGTACGAATCCGCCCTTCGCAAAAGAAATATCCTTCTTGAATCATATGAGTCACTTAGCGCCTTGCAACAAGACATTCGTTTTTGGGATGAGTACTTGGTGGGTCGGGCGGATATGCTGACCAAAGCGCGTGCACAGCTTATTCAATTTTTCAATGAGCACCCTACATTTGCTGATGCTCATATTCACATGTCTTATGTGCCAAATGTCATGACGCACGAGCGATTAGCGGAAAAGTTTGCGACTGAAGCTGCCGCACGGCGGACACTCATAGGCCCTCAAAAAGATGATTTTGTACTATCTATCCAACATGGAAAAGAGCAAGTGAATGCGCACCTGTATGCTTCACGCAGTCAGCAAAGACTATGCCTGCTGTGGCTTAAGATGCGCGAGCTTGCATGGACGTATGAAGCGAGTAAACGCGCACCACTTCTTTTGTTAGATGATGTGTACTCGGAGTTTGACAGCACCCACAAGCAACTTATTTCAAATCTTATTCCCGCTTATCAAACAGTCATTACAACAACTGAAGAACTCACCCTCCCTGCTCATATACACCAAGAGGCGACCATTGTACGGGTATAATAGGGGTAGAGTATGTAGAGCGGGGGTTGAACGAAACACAAGGACTGATGCATAGTGATAGTTGTAGGAGAGGTGCCGGAGTGGTTGAACGGATCAGTTTCGAAAACTGACGTGGTCGCAAGGCTACCGGGAGTTCGAATCTCCCCCTCTCCGCCATAGGGTGGACGAATCCTCACAATTATTTAAAATATGAAACATGTTGTCGTAGGAATAATCATAAAAGACAATCCACTGTCATATTTATTGGTTGCCTCCAAAAAGTACTTTGGAGAATTCACCGGGTATTATTAC
>JAKQDR010000231.1 GCA_029573715.1 bacterium
TACCGGAAAATTTTCTCCCTATGGACTCGATGGACATGATATCGGGCTTGAAATAGATTTTAACCGTGATGGAACGCTCGATGATTTGTATGATTTCACGGAGACCGGTGCGAATATCAACACCGCATTAAAAAATCTCTACGCAGCTTATAGAGCATTGAATGGTGCCGGCGATGAATTGTGTGTCATTATGGGCGATGATTATGCAGAAGCGTTTGAAACCAACGACGACGTAATCGAATATCGGAAGGCAAACGATTCTAATTTGCTCATTTTGTCAAACCTCATACCGGAAACTTTCAACCGGACGCAAGGATTACGGTTGCTATCTCGGTATCGAGTGCCGGGCGTTGTAGACCCGATGTACATTTTGATGTATAAACCGCAAGGTCGATTTGTACAGTACGCCGGAGCATCGGCACAGGATTTTATGCCTTCAGACGAAATGATTATGTTTTCGCTAAACTCGACACGGTACAAAGTGCAACGTGGTGTTGATGTGCTTGGAATTGACGGACGATCAACACGTGCAGTCGGTGATGTTGTGTTTGACGAATATACCGACAAAGACCCAATTGTTACTTATATCAGGTCGCAGGCACGGTATGCTTTTATACCCGCAATGGTCAATCATACGGCACGACAGACTGGAATGTTTACACCGAGTGCATAATGACAATCGAAGCAATTGACATTTATCGTAATAACCTTAATGAGCAAATGGGCGAGGATGGCGTAATGAGCGAACCAGCAATAATTGACCCATCCGGTATTTACGAAAAATTTATTTACGGTTTTTTTGATGAAAATTATATTGCAGATAACAAAGACGACGGCAACGTTTTTCAAAAAAATGTTGTCGCTCGTTTTTGTGTTTCACAACTTCCATACGAAGTAAAAATTTTGCAAGGACTTGATTTGATGATTGAGCGGACTGGAACGATATATAATATCAATTATGTTATGACGGACGATAACGGTGTACAGGTTTTGTATTTGGTATAATTATGGCAAAAATAA
>JAKQDR010000258.1 GCA_029573715.1 bacterium
ATTGTCCAAGCTGCTTTGGTGAGTAGCACAGCCACATCTGCTTTCACAGTATCCCAATCAGGGCAGTTGTCATTTGTGCCTGCGTCTATCCTGAATGGATATGCTCCGCTCCATGTTCCAGTTGCCGCATCGTGAATTAACCGTGCGTATTCTGTTGCGGTGGCAAACACTGTGTCGCCCACGAGTTGGACGCCCCATGAATTCGTAATATTCAGCGGATTCGTTCCATATGTCAGAGATAAGCCGACGTTGCGGAGGTATAACCTTGTCAATGCCATGCCATTTATGTCGCCAGTGAATACAGATGAGCCGATGCTTTGGAGGTACAGGGTTGTCAGCTTCATCCCCGTTATGTCACCTGTAATGACAGATGAGCCGATGCTGTAGAGGGCCAGGTATGTCAGCTTCATCCCAGTTATGTCGCCAGTAATGACAGATGAGCCCATGATGGAGAGCCACAGGTATGTTAGCTTCATCCCAGTTATGTCACCCGTGATGACAGACGAGCCGTTGTTGTAGATGCGCAGGTATGTCAGCGGCATCCCAGTTATATCACCCGTGATGACAGATGAGCCGATGCTGTAGAGGTGCAGGTATGTTAGCTTCATCCCAGTTATGTCACCCGTAATGACAGATGAGCCGAGGCTGTCGAGGAGCAGGTATGTCACCAATTTGCGCCGAGGGATGGTAAGGCTTCCAGCGCCATTAAAGTAGATATCTTGGTCGGTATTTGCGGCAAGGGTTAGCGGAGTGGTAACGAACTCTTCGCTACTGCCTATTCTAATGCTTGTGCCGCCAGCAGGTGTTACAGTTGTTGTTTCCGATACTTTAACACGAATGTATTTTGTGCCGTCGCCAGAGGTGACTGTGAAGGTGGCTGGCATATTGCCGTATCTGTCCACAATGCGATGCGCGCCGAGACCGAGACCGAGACCTAAGCCGAGACCGCTCATTTCTTCTTCTTTTTTTGTTCTACTATACTTTTGAACATTTCTACTTGAGCGAGTCGTTTCTGAGCTTGCTTTTTACTGGTGTATGTTCCCATTTTCCTACCAGAATTTGCTATTACCGCATATTTTTGTTTACCTACTTTTTTAATCATTTTAATCTCCTTATGGATTAACTTCAAAAAGTCGCTTAACATTTCTGACATCAGCGTGCACCCAGTTAACACCTTTTTCTATGCAAGTGATAAGCGGGAATTTGCCTTTTCTAATATCATTCCTGACTTGTTCTGCGGGCACATTTTTCACATCGAAATCAAAAGCTCTACCGAACTTGTGCTGGCTAAGTTTTGCCCCTATTGTAGTATTCATTTCTCTGAAGCCACGATTCTTGAGATTGCCCCCCCAATACCAATTATTGATGGTAACAGGAACGCCATAATATTCTCTGATTTCATCTGCCGTGATG
>JAKQDR010000262.1 GCA_029573715.1 bacterium
AGTGTATGTGCTTCCAACAGCAGATCCTCTTAACCCTTTAGCGCTTGGCCCTGAGACGGTTGGTGGCGTGACAGCTTGTGAGCGGCTTTTCAATCTTAAACAGTGTCTTATTCGCAAGAATTCAACGCTTGAAGCTCGTCTGGTTACACCCGTCGCTTCTGCAAGTGCAGGGCTCAATGACGCTTGTGGGCTCATACTTAATGAAGCATCGGATATAAGACCTGCATCATTTGAACTCGGATGCATATGGTGACACACCTTCATTATAGTTATTTATAAGATATGCGGATGTCCGTTTCCCGCTTTGTGCGTACCGTATTACAGCATTATCATGCCCATGGGCGTGCAATGCCCTGGAGAGACACAGCAGACCCCTATAAAATTTACGTATCTGAAGTTATGCTTCAGCAAACACAAGTTTCTCGAGTGCTTCAGAAATATCCTGTTTTCATACAAGAGTATCCAAATTTTGCAGCCATCGCTGCAGCGGGTTTGACTGATGTGTTACGGATGTGGCAGGGCATGGGCTATAATCGCAGAGCAAAATTCTTGCACCAAGCTTCACACATAATCGTAAACACCTATGCCGGCACACTGCCTTCAAACACAGAGGAACTGCTCAAGTTGCCCGGCATTGGCGTCGCCACTGCAGGATCTCTTGCCTGTTTTGCATTTAATGCACGAACTGCGTTTATAGAAACCAACATACGAAGGGTCATTTTGTATCATTTTTTTCCCCGCAGCTCCGATGTGTCAGATGTGCAAGTGATGACAGTGGTTGAAGCATGTTTAAATGAGATTGACAGACTGAAGATATCAGCGTATCGCACGTGGTATTATGCACTTATGGATTATGGCACACACCTTTCTCAAGCTGTACCAAATCCAAATGTGCGAAGCAAACATTACAACAAGCAAAAAAAATTCGAAGGATCAGACAGACAGATTCGTGGGGCACTTCTTCGACGATATTTGGCAGGGGGCGTTGTTCGATTAGAGAATGAGCGCGAGAAGCGTTTATGGGCTGTGTTGCAGTCGGAGGGTCTAGTGCCTGCTCATCATCCACTTCATACATCATAACGAAATACATATGACATCTGCAGCGTTATCACAAGATTTAAATATACACCGAATACATATTGCCCGTGCAACATGTATGAGGCGCATTCTCAAAACGATGTATCCGTCGATTCGTTCTCCACTTATTTATCGCTTTGACTATGAATTTTTATTTGCAGTCATATTGTCTGCTCAGACAACTGATGTGCAGGTGAATAAAGTGACGCCCGGGTTATTTGCCAAATACTCCACATTAAAGTCAATCGCGCGCGAAACAGATGCCCAATTTGCCAAATCTATCGCCTCCATAAACCATTACAAAACAAAAGCGCGCCATATTGTCCAAACCGCTTCTCTGCTTTTAACTGAGTGGAATAGTCGCGTCCCCACAAGTCTTGCTGATTTAATGCGCTTGCCCGGTGTTGGCAGAAAAAGCGCGAATGTGGTGATGAGCGAACTTTGGGGAAAACCAGAAGGTATTGCAGTTGATACTCATGTCATGCGTTTGGCGCAGAAATATGGACTGAGCCGCCATTCAGATCCACTTAAAATAGAGCAAGACCTCATGCGCATTATCCCCAAGCGAGAGTGGGCGACATTTCCACTTCGTCTTATTCAATATGGTCGTGATCATTGTCCTGCACGTTGTAAAAACTGTCCTACCTGTCCGTTGTGGCAGTGTGTTGCGGCTTAGTAACGTTCTTTGTGAAGGGTTATATCTCCATTCTCCTTGATAAGAAGATATTGAAGGTGACCGTATTTACAGAAACCGCTATTGGCGAAGTGTCGTTTTTTATCTATTTCTGCGCAGTCAGTATGACCGCATACATACATATAGGTGCCCAGATGCGCAAATTCTCGCTTACTTGCCCGTTTAATCTTTTCATTTTGTCCGAAAAACAATATCCAAAAGCCCATGGGCCCCAAGATCTTCACAAACGCAAGCTGAATCCATTCACTGATTGCAAAATACAATGGGTCGGGCTTTTGGATGCCGAGCATTGC
>JAKQDR010000266.1 GCA_029573715.1 bacterium
GCAATGCGGTGGTGGAATCCGCAACAGGATATATCTTCGCTATTTGTAGGGAGCCAGTAGACGGAATTATATAACCGGTTATACCGCTTGTACCGCGCAATATTACATTTTGAGTTAAAGTGTTTGCCATCGCTTTGTTAAACATTTGCTTTTCGCCGCTTGCCCAATAATCTATAAACGCTTCTATTTGAGAAACGCTGCAGGTGCCTGAAGATTTAGCAGTTAAAGTGAACCGTACTTTCGTAAAATCCCGCATCTTGGTATCCGAGTATTTGAATATAATTGTGTGATTGTTTGATGCATATACAGGGCTTGTTACACATTCCGCCCAAGTACCAACAGCCCCATCATAAGTGCCGTAAAATTCTAGTTTAATAATTTCTGGAGCGTATCCCCATCTAAACGAAATTGCATATATGCCTAAAGCAAAACTCGTGGATGGTATCGTGATAGTTATTTCCGCCGTTTTACCTGCTGCAACGGAAAAACCATAGGAGTCAAAATTTTGGTCGAACAGATTCGCATACGTATACGAAGTAACCGCACCAGCATCTATATCGGAATGAGAAATGCTTAGGCGTTTATCGGCCGCAAAAAACATATTTGTACTTTCCATATTATTGATATAATAAGCAGAATTAAAATTCAACGGGTTGGAATAAAGTATTTGCGCAAAATCTGCCCCCACTCTATCACCCGTAAATGTTGGATTATCTATCGGTGCTTTTGCCGCCAGTGCATCATACACCGCATCCTCGCTCGGAGTTGTAGCCGTATATCCGTTGCGAATGGTTTGTGTGATATTCGCCGAACCTAACGCCCCCAACGCCGTCCGCCCTGCCGCTGCATCCGCTGCCGACACGAGTCCAAGACCAAAGTCGGTGATGCTTTTCGCTTCGAGATTTCCAGTACTCGCCCGTGCGGGGAACTTGTTCGCGGCGATGGAGATGTCGGAGGGATCAGCAGAATCAGCAGTTGCGTTGCCTTTGAGTGTGTTTGCAGCCATGTTTGC
>JAKQDR010000270.1 GCA_029573715.1 bacterium
ACCAGGCACTTTGTGCAGAGTATTTGGTGAAAAATCGCGCTAATTTCGAGAAGAAAGTTTACGATGTTCCGGAAGCAATAGACCGAGAAATCGCTCGGCTGAAACTCGCTTCTATGAATGTGAACATCGACACTCTAACCGAAGCCCAGGTCAAGTACCTCAACTCCTGGCAGGAAGGCACGTAAATTTAATTAAATCAAAACAGAAAAGCCCCTCAGAAAATTGAGGGGCTTTTTATACCTAATCTTTGGCGATTGTTTTTGCCTTGAATAATTAATGCCTAATCGCTTTGAGGATCAGCAGTAAGATGATGGCGCCGATTAGAGACATTACTAATTCTCCAATCAAACCGGCTGCTGCAATATTCAGCAAGCCAAACACCCAACCACCGATAACACCCCCTAGTATGCCGACTATAATTTTGACGATAAGGGAAACATCAATTCCCTTAACAATGTAGTCTGCTAATGCGCCGACGACTGCTCCAATAAGAATGCTCCATAAAATGTTCATCAAAACTCCTTTTAGTAATTTGAATTATCAATAACATTAACACTCTGACTAAACCTTAGTTTCATGTGTATTATTACCTTGGTTAGTATCCTAAGCTCTCATTAGATTCTTCGCTATCTCCTTCCCAGCTACCAGAGAGGGTATCGACATTACCCATTGCGCGGATGCTGTTCTCTATTTCCTCCATAATTTCTGGGTTCTCGTTGAGGAAGTTTTTGGAAGCTTCGCGTCCTTGCCCTAAGCGCGTGTCCTTATAAGAATAGAAAGAACCACGCTTATCGATTACTTCTAAAGTGGTCGCCAAGTCCAGAATATCGCCGGCTTTTGAAATTCCTTCGTTGTACATAATGTCAAACTCCGCTGTGCGGAAAGGCGCAGCGACTTTATTCTTGACCACACGCACGCGCACGCGGTTGCCTACAATTTCCGCGCCGACTTTGATGGATTGCACTCTGCGGATATCCAAACGTACTGAGGCGTAAAACTTAAGCGCCATACCGCCAGTGGTTGTTTCGGGGCTGCCGAACATCACACCAATTTTCTGGCG
>JAKQDR010000282.1 GCA_029573715.1 bacterium
ACGAAAATTCGGTGAGTGCCTCAAATCTAGGAAATTCCGGAATCAGGTGAAAGAAATCAAACTCAAATTAATCCTCTACAATCTCATGAAAAATGATGGCTTTATTCCATTCTTGACTCTACGAAGGATTTCTACAAGGCCCAATTTCATATTAGTTATTCAAATGATTGTGGTGGTTAAAAAAATGGATAGATGCATTGGTTTCTTTATCCAGCTTTGATTTGATCAACTAATTAATACTGATTAACTCAAAATAATCTACTGATGAGACTTCCTGATGATGAAAAATTCGATACCCCATATACTGATGATATGAAGGAAGATGTAAAGTACCATAGGGCAATTGACATACTTGTATCAAAGGCATCGAAAGACAAGGATCCCCTTTCCCGTAAACATGCTCTGTATTTGCTGAGTATGACTGGAGAACTTCAGTTTGTGGATATTTTCACCAATTCCCTACATGATCCGGAAAAAGCAGTCCGCAGCCAGGCTGCACAGTCTCTTGTCCAGATTGGAACACCTGTGTTCGAAAAAGTTGTAATTCTTCTTACTGACAGTGATTGGAGAGTACGATATCGAGCAGCAGAAATTCTGGGGATGATGAAAAATCGAGATGCAGTTAAGCCGCTGATTCAAGCACTTACGGACGAGAAAGATCACGTCCGGTACATGGCGGCAAAAGGTCTTTGGCTTGTAAAGGATCCTGAAGCGCTTGCACCGTTAAGAAATAGTCTTACCGATGAAAATGTCTATGTCAGAACTATGGTGAAACGAGCAATCGCGGCAATCGATGAGTAATTCTGCTGCACGACTCAAATATTTATTTTTTATTCATTGATTTATCGACTAATTGTACACTTTTTATTTTCTTTCTAATTAGTTTTAAGAATCAATTAGAAATAGTTTATTCTATTTAAGTTAGCCTACATAAAGTTTATACTATATCAATGTATCAGATCAATTAATATTCACCTCTGTGATTTATTTTCATTAATCGCAGTGATTAATATTCATCAGTGAGTTGTTTATTGTCAGGGGTATGTGACAATGTGGCAATGTAATGGTTATTGTAGTGGTTGTTCGATCTGCGTGGGGCAATGGGACACTATAAGTGGCACTTCAGGAGTACTTCCGCAGGAGTTGCCAAGTTTAAAAAATTATTTTCATTGCAAAGGTGATTTAGATGAGTAAATGGATTCTCATAGTTCTATTCGTGCTTGTATTCTTTGGACTGTTCACCGCAACAGTCAGTGCAGACCAGGAAGACTATAAACATTGGGCAGATAAAGCGCCAACGGGTTGGCAGAATGGCGCTCTACAGCAGACAAATTCGGAATACTATGAAGGGGAGGTTGTGCCACATTATTGGACTAGTAATAAGTTGGTAATTGGAAACACCTATGCTTTCAATATTTACTATGATTACTATAATCCATCAAAGGCATGTGGCTTTGACTACCTGGCACAATATAATCTAAGTCGAACCACAACATTTTTAGATGCAACACCTACTATAGACGATGCATTTTCCGAGGGTCATGGTAATTTCTATACTGCTGGTGCAGATATTACGTTTGTCTCACCACCAATAGATTTTAGTGTTCAGCGGGTCGTCACCGTGATATTTACAGCAACTGCTAAAAAAGCGGAGTTTTATTGGGGATTGCATTTGTCGGAACCAGGATCCTGTTGTCCGACCTGTTCGGGTGCCCATGGCTGGCCTGGTGCG
Source organism: bacterium (assembly GCA_029573715.1). GTDB lineage: Bacteria > Patescibacteriota > Microgenomatia > UBA1406 > GWC2-37-13 > JAGOLU01. Next base: position 1,733 of record JAKQDR010000282.1, read on the forward strand.
TCTCTGCAGAGTGATGTGAGAGACGTACCTGCAATTGCTGGTGTAATGATGCTTGGTGGGGGTGGTTCAATGCAAATCAATCCCAATGCAATAATGACTGCCTCGATTTCCGGTTACAAGCTTGATGAGTGCACGGGCGAAGGCCTGCCCGGCTGGGCAATATTGTTGTGTTCTGACCCTGCTTGTACATCAGTATTAGAGAGTACTACTACCAATGCAAGCAGCTTTTATATCTTCTCTGTGACACCGGGCACTTACTACGTTCACGAAGTGCTTGAGCCGGGGTGGTATCAGACCGCTCCCAGTCCGCAAACCTATTACGGGCCCCTCATTGTCAGTTCTACTACTCTGAACTATGTGGACCAGAACTTTAGGAACCATGAACTGCTCTGCATCAGCGGTTACAAGCGAATTGATGGTGACGGTGATGGGACTGGAGAAAGTGTTCCGACAGAACCCTGGGATATTACCTTAACGAATATAAGTGGATATGGTGCGTCTACAACGACTGATACGAATGGGTATTATGAATTCTGCGGTTTGTATGCAGACACTTACACGGTAACAGAGACCGTAAAATCTGGCTGGACAAATGTCACCCCGAGCAGCCTGGATGTTCCATTAAGATGCACCAATGTTACTGAGGTTGATTTCGTCAATAAAGAAGCGCTGATGTGTCTGAGCGGGTATAAGCTGGACGAGAACAACGGCCCGCAGGCCGGCTGGGTCATTACAGTGGAAGACGCTGAGGGGGTAGTGGTCGGCACGGACACCACCGATGCAGCAGGCTACTGGGAAGTCTGCGGCCTGATCCAGGGGGTATACAACGTCAGCGAGACGATGCAGGCCGGCTGGGTTGC
>JAKQDR010000283.1 GCA_029573715.1 bacterium
CAAGCGACATTTCAGTCAGCGGAACAGGATTTACCTATTCCAACTACGAAATTTCGGTAACTGCCAACACGGGATTAGAAAGGTCGTGTATTGTTACAGCTTCTTACAGCGGTGCTACTTCGGTACAGCGGACTATAACACAGGCCACGGCAATAGTAAAGCCGACAGCAGGAACAATAAGTGCTGACTTTACGGATGGCACGGCCACCTTCGTAGGCAATATAAGTAATAACGGTGGTGGTACGATTTCGGAGTATGGCATAGAGTACGGGGAAAGCGCAGAAAGCCTTACCGCTCACGCAAGCAGCAACCTTTCGGGGGGAAGCTTCTCTGTGGACTTATACTTTGGGACTGTTCTGGAAGACGTTACCTACTACTACCGTGCTTATGCAACCAACGAGGCAGGAACAAGCTATGGAGCTATTGAAGACATTATTATACCGGCAACATAAAAAAATAAAGAGATATGGAAATAAAAATTGGGAGCAACTACAAATACAACGGTATAACAATTAAATAATAAAGATATGGCAACAGAATGGGGAATAACGAAATTCCGAAAAGACAGGGATGTGAAATTCAGGATAACACAAAAAGATGATGGGGCGATAGTTCCGATAGTTGATATGCCTGACTTCACATTGAAATTTTACATAGAAAACAGGGAAACGCAGGTTGTTACGGCAACAAAGGCGGGTGACACACTTACGGGCTGCTATGAGGATGGCGGGTATATTTTCGTAAACATACCAGCCGACACATTCGCAGAAGGGAAAATGGTCATTGAGCGATGTCCCGTAATCGCAGATGCTTCATTTTCGGATAACGAGTATAATCCCTCACGGGGAGTTGTTACGAACTATTATTTTTTTTAGGGGGATAAATTATGTCAGTAGAAATTCAAACGATGGGTGAAGGCGGGATTTTCGAGATTGCCGCAGTTGTCATTGACGAGGTGCTGGAAATTCAGCCATTTACAGATGTCGAATATAAGATATTGAGTTCGGCACGGGACATTCTTGCGGAGGGTAGCATTTTGGAGGCTGCTACGGTAGCGACAAATTCGGCAAACACCGCAGCGGGGTTGGCTTCGGAGGCGGCTTCTGCCGCAAATGATGCCGCAGGGTTAGCCAATAGTGCTACAACAAGCGCAAATACCGCAGCAGGTGCGGCAAATACGGCCGCATCCTCCGCTAATTCCGCAGCAAGTGCAGCTAATGATGCTGCCGCTGCGGCTTATAATGCCGCATCCCCCGCGTATGGGATAAAAATCAACATCTCAACGGGTGTGGTTACAAGGGTCGGCAACCCAACGATGCACTCCACGCGACCGATTCAAAACCGAATGAAAGGATGTTTGCTATCTGATGCAGGGGTGGTAAATTCATATCTACCTGCAAATTCATGGATAGGTGCAGACAGAACAGGAGCGAGTGGGCAGGTAATGGTTGAGGTTCCTTTGCATTTTTTCAAATGCTGGGTAGATGGTGGAGAAGCATATATAATGGTAAGTGAGTATCCGATAGAGGGATATAAGTATATTCCCAAGCACTATATAGGGGCTTATCAGGCGGCTTTGGATGGCACAAAACTATGCAGCGTGGCAAACCCTGCATTAAGAGGGGGAAATGATACTTCCGCATGGGATGGCACTTATAGAACATTGATGGGTATGCCGAGAACGTATATGCGGAGATACGAGTATAAGGCCGCTGCACGGGCAAGAAACGCAAGCGCAACAACCGAATGGAACGCATGGATGTACAACTCTTATGTAGCTCTTACGTGGCTGATGTGTATAGAGTATGGCACATTGAATCTTCAATTACCCGTCAATGCTTCGTTGGATTCTAACGGCTACAAGCAAGGCGGACTTGGCGCAGGGGTGTCAAATCTTAACGGAACAGCATGGAGTACATACAATAGCTACAACCCGTTTATCACTTGCGGATATTCGGATGGCTTGGGGAATCGCAGCGGAGAGGTGGCCTTTGAAATGCCATCGGAATACGGGGAATTGACAACTTACGTCAACAGGTACAGGGGTGTAGAGTTACCATTCGGGCACATCAATCAATGGATTGACGGCATTAACATTGAAGTAAAGACAGATGCGGATGGAGGAACATCAAAGGTCTATGTATGCGAAGACCCCGCAAATCTGAGCGATACGGTTTATACGAATTATGAGTATCGTGGATTATTACCAAGAACAAACGGGTACGTAAAGGAGGCATTGTTGGGTTCAAACGGGGATATTGCGCCATCGCTTGTTGGTGCGGGAGAGACAAGTTATTACTGCGATTATTTCTATACCAATGTGACTACAGGCGAGCTTAAAGGTGCTCGGGTCGGCGGTAATGCCTGCGATGGCTCGAGGTGCGGCCCGTTCGGCGTGCACTCGTATTATGCGCCCTCGACTCGTGATGCGAGCTTCGGCTCTCGTCTTTGCTTTATACCGACAACGTAAAACGTAACGTGATGGAAGATATGTTAGACGATGGTACTTTAGCTTGTCTGAAAATCCCAAAGAGCGATGAAAACAAGCATTATGAACAAATATATAAAAAACTATGGAAAAGATAACATACGATTTTCAGCCCGCAGTCCTGCAAAACAGAGGAGATGGGGCTTGGTATTACAGATGGGGCATTGAACAGGTACAAGTGGAAGAAGAAGGCGGCTCTGTAACGAAGTACAAATGCCACGAGGTACTTGTTTGGGAAACGATAACCGCTGATAAAATCACAAGGGCGGTAGTGGATTACTTATGGGGTAACGGCTTGGAGCAAAAACTTCAGAACGACTATTACGGGGCGTTGGAGGGTGTTTTAAGCGAAGATAAAAAGCAGCCCTATTTGGATTTTCTTGCACAACGAAAGGTTGTAAAGGAAGAAATTGACAATGTATGCGCACAAAACGGCATACCGAAAAAACGATAAACATTACACATTATGGCAAACTGGATTGAACTTTTCAAACTTTTCTGGGAATTTCTCAAAGAGATTTTCGGAATGATTGTCGGCTTATTTTAAGGCGATGAAAGCACTCACAGACATCGGTCTGGTAGCACTTGGCTTGGTTGTGGGGGTTGTCATAGGGCAACTCCTGCAATACAACAAGCATAGGATTGAGAATTTTATAAACAAGTTAAAAAAGAAAATAAAGTAAACTACCCACCCACGCAAGGCGATTGGATGGGCTTTAAACCTAAGAACGAATGCACTTGACAGTACAACATACTTGGTTTTTCAGGATGGTTTACATTCATCCCCAACAATGCTATATTCTTTGCTGCATTTTCATCAGCATCAAACACAGAATTGCAGTTGTTACAAGTAAACTTCTTGCCTTGTCTATTTCCTATGTGGAAGCAATTGGAGCAAGTCTTACTCGTATAAGCAGGTGGTACAGCTACCAACTTAACACCGTTAAGCAAACATTTGTAAGTAAGAAAACTTCTAAGCTGGTTGAAGCTCCATTTACCTACTCTTGTTCTAAATTTCTTACCTTTCTTGCTGGCAGAAAACCTAATACCCTTCAAATCCTCAATGGCAATTCCTTTACCTTCGGATTTAGCAAGTTGAACAATTTGTTTACTAATGGTATGATTAATAATTGTACTCGTAGTTCGTTCTTTGCCAGACAATCGTTTCAGGGCTTTTTTAGAGCCTTTCGTACCTTTGCTTTGAAGCGAACTCCTTACTTTTTGTCTTTTTTCTCTATAATCGTTAAGTTTTTTAGAACTAAAGTTTTTACCGTTACTAAGGGATGCGATTTCGAGCAGCCCCATATCCACTCCGATAAACTCTTCCACATCCTCAACATCCTCTTCGGGAACATCAACAGTTTGAAACAGGTAAAACTTACCTTTCTTGTAAACCAAGTCAGCTTCTCCTTTGATGTAAGGAATATAGTCAAGATTATGACAAACAAAGTCAATCTTCTGTCTGCCACCGATACACCACAGAGAAACAATGTTATTCGGCTTATAGGTCATTATCCTACTGTCATAAGCAATGCCACCAAGTGGTTTAAATTGCCTTTTAACTTTCTTATCCAACTTATAAGCATCAGCAACTTT
>JAKQDR010000004.1 GCA_029573715.1 bacterium
AACACTTCGACTGTGCTTAAGTACAGGTCTGGCAGAAGGTGGCCTACCACTTGGAAGCTTTAGCAAAGGATGGACGAGAACCGCCCCTAATATCGTTCGAGTTTGCCATTGTCAAGCCTCACGCATACTCCCCTCCTCTGCTCACGGAGCGGAAAATAGATGCAGAACTCATCCAGACCCCGGGGTTCTGTAAGTAAACAATTACATTTTAGACTCATTGACACGGTATGCAGTGATATGATAGATTGATGTGTCGAGCATCATTTTCATTATATATCAACTTTCATCCCTAAATTATATGTCAACCCAAGGGGTTAGTCGAAATGTTAGTATATTCTCTATTTTCAGTTCACGAAAACCCCACTTGGCATTTTCACATCTGCTATCTTTTGCAAAAAATCCAATCGGAATACTTGCAGTATCGCTAGCCATAATAATAACTTCGACCCTCGCCGTGCAGATAGTGCAACAAAAAAATATCGCGAGTAAACCGATCATTCAAGAACTCAGTAGTAGTTTCTTTGACATACAGGGTAAAACTAACATTTCTGCCGTACAGAATATAAACGATCCATGGTCTGAAAAAGGAGTCATGGTCAATATATCTGCCTCAAATTCAGCAGATATGGACACTGATCTTGAGATTGTTCCAGAAGATGAAGAAATCGGATCTCCAACGCCGACCGTGGAAGAGACCACAGTCCCTCCTACAACCATCACTCTGAGTCCCAATCAGTATGTTGCTCCCGACGAAGCGACAATCACTATTATCCCTACATCACCCACAGGAATTGAAATCTCTCCAACTCTTATACCAAACACTATCGTCCAAGAAGTTGGACTCACCGTATCTGATACTTCTCCCTCCCCTACTCCAGAATCTTCAGTTACGAGCATTCCTGAAAGACAAAATTTGGAAGTAGAAAATTCCAAAATGGTAAATGAGCAATCTCCCAACAGAGTTATTGTGAAATTTAAAAAGTTCATTCAGGTTTCCCCAAACACAGTGGGCAACGTGACCGATTTTGCAGATAAATATAACATGGAAGCGACAGAGTCAATGCCATCCATGCAGATTGCAGTTCTTGACACGGGAGTTAAACCCTTAGAGCAAGCTATTCAAGAACTTCGCAACGACCCCATGGTCGAGAAAGTGGAACCAGACTATATACAGCATATTGTTGCCATCCCGAACGATACAAATTTTACTTATCAATGGGGACTGCACAATATAGGGCAAACTGTTAATGGTGTTGTTAGCACTACCGATAAAGACATTGATGCGCCTGAAGCTTGGAATGTCGAAACAGCTGAACAAACAGACACTATTGTGGCCGTCATCGATTCTGGAGTAGCAATTCGACACCCGGACCTAATCGGAAATATGTGGGATGGTTCGTCATGTAAAGATATTAATAACCTACCAGTGGCTGGAGGATGTCCAAATAACGGATGGGACTTCACGAATTCCGACAATAACCCGAGTGATGACAATGGCCATGGTACACACATTGCTGGCATCATTGCTGCAACTGCGAATAACTCACGAGGGGTTGCTGGCACAAGTATGTATAACAATATTAAGATAATGGCTCTCAAAGTCGGAAACTCACAGGGATCCATTTACACTTCAGCAGTATTAAGTGCAATAAATTTTGCGAAATACAATGGTGCAAACGTAATAAATGCGAGTTTTGGTGGAGGAGGATATTCGCAAATATACAAAGACGTCATTGATCAATTCCCTGGACTGTTTATCGCCGCAGCAGGAAATGGGGGTGGTGACGGTGTCGGAGATGATAATGATATTACTCCATTTTACCCTTGTTCATACACTTCAGCCAATATTGTCTGTGTGACCGCGACAACACAATCCGACAGTCTTGCTAGTTTCTCTAATTATGGGGCATCAAGTGTGGACGTTGGAGCACCTGGTACTAATATATATAGTAGTTACATCTCTCCAACAACTGTAAACAATCAAACCTTCGAATCAATTACACCACCCAACATGCCAGCTGGTTGGACTCGAAATACCAGTGGGACTGTTGGCATGGGTACTTATAGTTTTGGTGCTGGACAAACAGTTTTATACGGAGATGCGTTCAGTATGCCCTATGGTTCGTCTAAGGACTATCAGGCATATTCAACCACATTGAATCTCAGTGATTATCAGAGTGCGCATTTCTCTCTCTATGTCCGATGTGATACGGAATTAAACCATGGCGATTTTCTTTCGCTTGGCGTCAGCAATAATGCAGGGGCAACCTATACAGCCATTGCTACATTTGATGAGCAATCAATTATTAATGATGGTGGGTCATTCAATTCAACTTATGCCTGGGGTTACTATGTAGGGATCACAATACCCCAATCATATCTCGTTAATAACTTCAAGTATTCTTTGAGATGGTATGCCGATGGTGACTCTGACAAAGGGACTATAGGTGATGGGTGCAACATAGATGATATCGTTATCACTGGTGTTCAAAACAATACAGAGACGTATGCGTTTCTAAATGGCACCTCCATGGCAACTCCGTATGTGACTGGGCTTGCAGCACATATATTCAGTGCAGATCCAGCAAAAACAGTAGATGGCGCCAGAGAACTAATCCTATCTTCCGGAGACACAATAGCCGCGTTATTTGATAAAACAACGTCAAATAAGCGCATAAATTTGCAGTCAATGTATTCACAAGTCTTCCCTCCCCCAAGCACACCTATTGCTGTACCTAGTGGTGGTACACATTACGATACAATTTATGTCACTTTTACTGCGGCAAATTCAGCTTCAATTCGATATACAACCAACGGCACAGCACCACACTGCGGTTCGACACTGTATTCTACGAGTATTCCGATAGTATCGAACACTACAATCAAGGCCGTCAGTTGTTCTGGCTCTGGTGTTGCCAGTTCAATTATGACTGAAGTTTATATTATTACCACGCCAACCCAAACCTGGTATCTAGCGGAAGGCTATAATGGTGGCTCTAATAACTTCTCTACAGAAATATTAATTCAAAACCCTGGAAGCATCTCTGCAAAGGTCAACGTTAGTTATTTGACCCAAGGCGCTGGAGTTATCAGCAGACAATACACGATTCCTGCCACCACCAGGTTCACTATAGTTACGAGAAATGATGTTCCAACAGGCACGAGTTTCTCAACCAAGATTAGTAGTAATAGTAATATAGTGGTAGAGAGATCGGTATATTGGGATAGTAATGGAGTATCACGCATCGGTGGTCATAACACAATGGGTGTAACCTCACCTGAATACACATGGTATTTCGCAGAAGGGTTCAATGGGGGTGCAAATGGTTTTTGGACGTTGATCCTCGTACAGAACCCGAACAGCACACCAGCGACAGTAGATGTGTCTTATATGACGCAAGGAGCTGGTGTGATAAACAAACAGTACGTTGTGCCTGCAAATGCACGCTATACCATTACTACGGCGTCTGATGTCGCTACAGGAATTAGTTTCTCAACCAAGGTAAGTTCTAATGTGCCTGTTATATCAGAGCGAGTAGTATATTGGAATAGTGGTGGAATTGCACGGAAAGAAGGTCATAATAGTCCCGGAATGACTGACTTTGCACAGACATGGTACACAGCGGAAGGGTATAACGGCGGGAGTAGTGGTTTTAGCACTTTAATACTCATTCAAAATCCTAACGACACGCCAAGCACTGTTAATGTTACATACATGACAAGCTTAGGCGCTGTAATTGAGAAGACTTACATTGTCCCCGCCAGTTCGAGATATACTATAAACACCAACATCGATGTGTCTAGCGGAACAAGTTTCTCGACCAAGGTCAACTCAAGTAATAATGTCGTTGTCGAGAAAGTGATGTACTGGAACTCTGGCATATATTCCCGCGCTGGTGGTCATAACGCCGTAGGCTATCCTGAGTTATAAAATATGAGTTCCATTGAAAATCCGAACGATCGAAAGTAAGGTGTAAAATCGTTCGGTATGGAAACAAGTATTGTTTAATGAATTACCCAATATGCATATTTGCTTTATTCTCAGCGACTTTCCCACTCTTTCACAAACATTTATCCTCAACCAGGCACGCTACTTACTTGAACGAGGTCATGCCTTAAGTATATTTTCCTCATATAACCCAAATGAGGGTATTTCACACGCGATAGTAGGCATGCACCATTTAAATTCAAGAACTAAGTACTTCACTAATCTGGCTCTTGAGCCTGAAAAACTAACAACGTCCCTTGATTATTACTTCATGAATTTGGAGATTGATCCGATAGATTGTTTCCATTGTCATTTTTTGCCCAATTTGATCGCTCTTTTAGAAAGCATTAAAAGGGTTGGGTATCCTAAAAAACAGCGGGTTCCCATTATCTGCACCGCATACGGATTTGACGTGAGCGTGTTATACACCCAAGATGAACTTGCATGGATCACACATGAAGATGTTACTTTTATAGCTATTAGCGACTCAATCAAGCAAAGATTGATTTATCTTGGCATACCACCAAACAGAATATTCATACTGCCGCTCGGTGTTGATATGTCTATATTCAAATATCAAGAGCGCGAGCCACATATTCCACGAAAATTCGTTTCTGTATCAAGGCTTGTCGAGAAAAAGGGGTTGGGTGACGGAATTACAGCATTCAGAGAAATTTGTCGGAGTAACGGGCAATTCGTATATGACATATATGGTTCTGGTCCTGAGGAAAATATTTTGAGATCTCTTATCAAAAATCTTAACCTTGAAAATCAGGTCTTCTTGAAAGGATCAATTACGCACACACAATTGGCCCAGACGCTCGCGACCTATGATTTTTTCTTATCACCGAGTAAAACGGCAAAAAACGGCGACTCAGAGGGTCAGGTTTTAGGTATTCAAGAGGCCGAGTCTGTGGGGACTTCCCATTATCGCAACCTACCACAATGGGATACCTGAAAGTGTCGTTCATAAACGCACAGGCTGGCTAGTGCCAGAAGGAGATATTAACGCTCTTCGACAAGCAATAGCAGAAGCTTTAGGTGTGGACAATCGAGAATACCATAGTCTCTCCAAAGCCGCTCACAAACTCGTGAATTCAAAATATAATGATGTACTAATTGCAAAAAGGTTGCATAATTTTTATTCTGATACAATAAGGCTACCCTTTCCCTTAATTAATGAAGATGAGAGCATGGAGAGCTTACATGCAAAAACACCATCGATGTTCCTTGACTAACTGTCGAACTGTCCAGACTCGAAATTCCAGTACAAACTCTTACACATTGAAAACGAGAAGCTTTTTGAACATTTCTCGTAGCCTAATAAGCGTGTTTAGTCCATAGTAAGCCATGAATCCTCCTTGCCAATATTGATTTCTTAAAATACGAAGAAAACTTCTTGGCTTGAGCACCAGAGTGGCGTAAAGTCGTTTTCGGGATATTGTTGAGTCTATTATGGGAATTTGTTTCTTGGATCGAAAGCCTATTTCTAAGTCATGAGGGATGTCTTTCAGTAAATAGACTTCGAGTTGCGATGGTTCTACGAATAAATTGAATAGCTCTGAGTATAACGACCTATATACAAAGCGAGGGGTGTGGCAAGCCATGAGTTTTCTCATTGCATGAAAATATGTGCTCACGCCTTCAATGACATTTTTTTGGAAATATGTTGATCCAACATTATTTGATCGAAAAGTCAGAAAATACTCCCAAATCTCCTCCACAAGAAGAGCTCTTCCCTCTGATGATGTATGATTGGAGAATAAAATGCCAAAAATATTTTTATCAGAAAAAGAGCGACCTAGCGCTTGTACGCCTGTAGTACCCATATATAACCCACTTGAATTTATATTCACACCCCTTATCTCCATGAGTTTCTCTAAAAGCATTTGTATTGTGCCATTCCAACCCAAGTCTGCCCACAAGACATTCCTATTTTTTGCCAATGTGAGCATAAGCCAGTCTTCAAGCGCTTGGAGTTCAAGAAAGCGAGGTACGAGAGCTTGACGGTAGTTATTAATGAATGAACGCACCGTATCTGGAGCCTGCTGTAAGGAAGGTTTTGGCTTAATCCTAGAATCGATACCAAATAAAAATATCAGGGTATTCTCAAGAGATGTTTTTTTTAATTCACCGAGTTCGCACAGTTGATCTACGGCTACTGCATTATACGAATTGGTTTCGTGCACAGCTTTTATGAGTAATTGGAGGGCTAAAGCTCTGTTTATCGAACACAATTCAAATTTAAATCCTGGATCAATAATCCGGCAAAGCTCACTTAATCTCTGCCCTTCTCTTGATACAAAAATCACCTGTTTATTTGTGAGTGCTGCTGTTTGGATTAGCTCAAATAGATAATAGTGTAGTCCTATCGCGAGTTTTTTGCCGACATTAGCCAGGATTTGTTCTTGGTAAGGTAAAGAAGTATATTGTGAGGAAAAAAGCGCATGTTTAAGGAATTTCCGATCTGTACGATCACGCATAAAACCAAGCACATGAAAACGTAGTCTGTGATAATAGTCTTGTAGTTTTATATGCCGAGTCTGTTTTGAGTTGTCATACCAAATCGACATAATACCATAGGTCATTGGTTTCTGAAAATCAGAAATCTCGTTATCACCGATGTGGAGGGATCTGTCTGGGAAGTAATCTGGTATGAGTGTGCCCTGGATCAGTAGTTTGTATGCTCCTCCCGACCATTTGCCGACCCCAAGATCGCTGGAGGTAAATCCACCATCAAACACATGTTCCAACTTATGAGCGCGCAAAATATGCAAGATATCTTGCGCCGAAAGGTACATGTCTGACAGGAAATAGACTCTCCCTCCATGTTGCTTGAATGTTAAGAGAATATCCAATAAATTTTGATTGGACTCTAACCTTTTAATCTCTTCTTGTAACTCCTGTTCTCTGAGCAGAAACTTGAGCTCTTGGACTAAATGGTCTTTAGACTTATGCACCGACCTCTCCTCTCTCTCAGCCACAGGCATTAATTGGTCTACCAACCTAACACAGATATGCTGCAGTATGTCATCAAAGGCCGCCTCTGGCTCTCTGTGTGATATTTGAGCTACCCGAATGAGGCGCTCTCTCGCTTCATACCTGAGCTGCAGAAGATAATAAGGGTCGATATGTGATTTGAATTTTTCCAATATACGTACACTCCAACGTCGGGCCACGAAGGAAAACTGTGCATCCTCTGGATGGATTTTCCTCAGAAGGAACGTATCAAAGACATCCACTGTCACAACATCTAAACTACCTACTTGGGCACGTCGGTTTATGTATGACCCAATAGTTTTTATGGAGTTTGTTTTAAGCTTCATTGAGATCGACACGATGAATAGGAAGTTAACTTGTATGTGAAATTTTATACTCTCCAGACCAGTGGTGGAGTATTTGTCGCATTTTACCAAACAATAATTTTATGTTATGTCGGAGATGGGATGTGTCATGTTTAGCTGTAAGTTCAGAAATGCGTTCATTACGCTGATTATTCATATCTGTTAGCTTCTGTTTCATTTCAAAATAACCAAAATATATCTGTATCAATACTTCGGGATCTTTGCAAAGTATATGGCTCAGACTTCTCGCTGCTTTTCCCGGGTCACTCGTCCACAAACCAGTAATTGAAACTATGTCATCTCCCCGCACCCTTAAATAATGCTCCCCCGTGATAAGAGGTATGTGCATAGGCTCGCTTTCCTTAGCTAGTCGTTTAATGTAGTCCCAATCTATGAGAATATCTAGATTTGTATCATAGTTTCCTATTTTTTCTGCGAGAGCCCGACTATGAATTATCTGTTTGTGGTTAATGAGGTTTCGATATCTTAGATCTTGATAACTCATATCGAGAGTATTTTCTACGATTCTAAAAATATGCTTTTGTGAATCAGCATCCATTTTCGTCAAGAATGTATCAGAGTACAAAAAATCTTTCTTATTGATATAAGCAGACCTGAGGAGAACTTCTATGTGGTTTGGGAATACGATATCATCATCGTCCATATACCCTATCCATGGGCTGTCCGACTGTTTTAAGGCATGATTTAGTGCACCCGCCTTGCCTTGGTGTTCAATGGCATGTGTGGTGATTCTCGCATCTTGAAATTCATCAATCATATCCTCAATAGAAGTTCCTCCATCATTTATTACATGTAGCTTCCAGAATGGGTATGACTGATCAACAATTGATTGTATCGCTTTAGCTAAATATTCTCGTCTATTATAAGTAGGCATGAGGATGTCAACCTTAGGCATATTTGGGAATAAATCGTTATATTGAGGCTTTGCAGAGTTTGGAATGTGAACAGTGGACAGAACTCCTCCTGCGTTATGACGATATGTAAAACTTTGACCTTCTAATTCGCTTATTCCGCTCAACAAGTGTGTACCCTCCTCTAGTGGAGCCAGGTGGGGAGCCTTGCCCTCTACAGACAAATTTACAAATATAAATCTCCCTCCTGGAATGAGCTTAGTTCTGTGCTCTAGTATATAGGTCGGAGCATCGAAATAACTTGAGTCGTAGATCACAACAATTGAGGTGTACAAAGCGCCTACTTTTAGCCCGTTGTGTCTAGTCGGATTTAATAGTACTCCGTAGTGGGCACTATAAAAATTAAAGTGGGGTGATATCGTTTGATCCAACGGCCCTTCTGGGACATGGAAGTCGAGAAGTATGTTTTCACCGACTACAACTATCTCTAAATGGTCTATCAGCCAATCTGCTCTCATAATGGGAAGTATATCACCATACCATTAATCACAATTAGCGCAGTTAATCCCTCTTGTACACCATCATGATTGGCTTTCCTTCGACTGTCACGGAGTGATATGGCGAAAACCCAGTAAAATCAGGTGCTGTATAGTCACCAATGACGTTTCTATAATCTGCAATAAAATACTCTGCCTCGTGGATATCCTCCACCGTAGTCAGTTTCAGTCTTTGCGCTGGGGTAAGTATTCTATAGTTGGTATACACAGTCCTATCGGCATAGATTGTCGAGGGGGCATCTAAAGAGTCACTCAGGAGTTCTAGTGCTTGTTTGGCAGACAGTCTCCATGTATCTCTATCCCACATGCTGTCCCAGTTCTGACCTGCTAGACGGTTGAAATATACATAGTAATGGGGATGATTGCGATACATCCATGAGACAGTGTGCATGAGCGATAGCACTACGCAGCCAATACACACTGCGTATGCGAGCATATGTTTAGAGCGTATAACGTGTAGCAGGTGCGCAGCGAGTATGGTGAACGATACATGCAGATAGTACAGGTGTCTCCAGTCGTTATAGAGTGTCGATTTCCGCAAGATGATGCCCAGCAGTGAGAAGCTTATGAGCGCAAATGCGAACCAGGTGAAGATGAGTTGAAGATCATATTTTTTAGAAGCCATCACTCTTTTTATTGCCCAAAAGGGCCAAGATATCAAGCCCGCGACCCAGAGCAATAAATGCCCCATCGGTACACTTATGGCAATCCAAACAGGAATGTAATATCGGGGCACAATATTGCCACTAATAGCCTCACCCCAAAACACATTTGTTCCTGCCCAAATGACGTAGTTACTGAATGTCTTGAGCATTTGTATCAAACCAAGTATTGACTCTTGCCAAAGTATGGGCGTTACAATAAAAAACATGAGCCCCGAACTCATAATCGCTATACTCGCATGACTTATTAATCTTGGCACACCGGTTCTGTTAAGTAGGAAGATAATAAGCAGTATGAATGGGAATAACACAGCACCCACTACCCTACTGTTGACCGCCAACACGAAGACTACGCACGCAAGCCACAGTTTCCTGCGACTATTACTACTTGCATATTGTTGTATCAATAGAAGGGATATGGTCAGAAGAGATAGGAATACGAGATCCTTGATGTTGTAGAAAGAATGTGCATATATCCGCGGATTTAATACATATACGAGTGTTCCTAATAGTACCGTCGATTTTGCAAAACCAAGATTCTTTAGAAGTATGTACATGCTTATAACAGATAACTGAAATAGTATGTGGGTATAGTAGTGAGATAAAACCCAGTATAGGCTACTGTCCGAACTTACCCCAAAGTAATCCAAAGCAAGGAGCGGAATCTGGGCCACAACACCATAATATTTCCCATGATAAACTTCAATCTCAGATGCTTCATACTCAACAGGGGGCATCAGAAACTCTGCGCCCACTAATGTAAGCATGTGGTTCAAATTGACTAATCTATGATTGCGCTGCGTTGGCTCATCGTATGAGATACCAAAATCCGGGACTATTCGACCTCCTATCACTGCAAGAACAAGTATTATTGTCAAAAGAATATATCTGTGGCGAAATAGTGGAGCAGACCTTATTTGTTTTGCAGGATGATCCTCTTGAGCTACATCTCTCATAGAGACGTAGTATATAAGATGATATCGTAGTAATACTCTAAAACGACAGCAGTGAAAATCGGATAAGATTATTATATAAGATTGGTAATGCTAATAGGGCCCCATTACGATAGAATTGCCTAGATTCTTTTATATATCCGACTCGTCACCCACTATGCAAATACTCAAATTCACACCTAACTTAAGGAAAGAAAACGTCAATAAGTTGGTGGTCCACCACATTGTTGCTCTTGGCCTTACCATTACTTCCCGAGACACCTCAAAACCCTGGGGTGCATATTTTGTGATCGATGATGATGATATTGATTTGTTCATCAAGGAATACTTTGCTGGCCAAGATATTAATAGGTCTGGCAAATTAACACCCAAGATACTGGTTGTTGCCCCCACTGAAATCCTGTCGTGGCAATACCATCATAGACGCGCAGAACTGTGGAAGGTGGTGACGGGCCCTGTAGAAATAGTACAAAGTGAAACCGATGGTCAAACGTCTGTAATAAGGAAATACACGGGAGATCTCATTACTCATGGGGCGTTGATTCGACATCGGCTTATAGGCGCAGGGGTATGGGGTGTTATCGCTGAGATATGGCAACATACAGATCCACAAAATCCTTCAGATGAAGATGATATCGTGCGCATTTCTGACGCATATGGCAGGTGAAAGAAGAAATCCGCACAATATAAGCTAATGAGGTCTAAACTGCATGATGATTGCTATATAGGTATAATATCCACATGACTTCAGTTTCTATTATTATCCCCACCCTCTTTCCTCTCAAGCGCCTTACCACCCATGCGGCACGACTTGCTTCTTTCAAGCCAGTTACAGAAGTGATCGTGGTAGTGAATGGAACGGGAGAGAAGCATGCAGAGAACTTCGTACACTGGCAATATTTGGGCAAAAACAAGGGCTTTACGGGCGCATGCAATGCGGGTGCGCGAGCAGCAAGGGGTGACATGCTCCTTTTTCTCAATGATGATTGTGAGCTCACAGAAGAAGCAATACAGAAAATGGTTGAATTCATGGAAAGTAATCCTGGGATTGTGGGGACACAGCCGGTAGTTCGTAGACAGAACAAAGTGCAAAGTACAGAGTACCAAGATATGAATACGGTGCAGAACACAATAGACGCAAAAGGAGGTGTCGAAAATATTGGGTTTTGGGTTGATACCACAATTGGGAAAGCATTTCCGGTCACAGAGCAGGCAGAGATGAAACACAGTAGCAGTCAGCAAAAGGTATATGGGCTCTCGGGGACGTGTTTACTTATACGAAAAGAGGTTTTTGAAAAGGTTGGGATGTGGGATGAGTCTTTTCACAGCTATCTTGAGGATGTAGATCTCGCCATACGATTGCATAAGTTGGGACACAGAGTGATGCCTTGTTTGGATGCCGAGGCTGTCCATGCTCATATGACAACGAGCAGCAGAATGGGCCTTTACAAACCCACACAAGACGTAAAAAACTGGTGGAGATTAGTGCGCAAGCACCCCGATATCTTCCCCCTCACTCTCCCCCTCCTTCTGGAGCGCGTGAGAAATGTAAGCGGGCTGGTGAAGGCATGGTTTACATCTCGATAATCTTCATATCTATCGCTTTATGAGCACGGTTGGGAGCTGAGTTGCGAGTTCCTATTTTGCTTTATATTCTTCATTTAACTTATCGTTGATAAATATTTTCATGAGTGACTGATATGGGACATCGCGCTTATTCGCGGCAACTTTCAGCCGAGAAAAGAGGCTCTCAGGGATACGAAACGTGACCGATCGTGTTGAGCGCTTGAGGTTAGAAAAATCATGCGGCACACGTTTGTATTGTTCGGGATAATCAAGTGGACTATGGTCCGCCCAAAACACCCGTTCTTCTTCTTCTGTTTTGAATGTAGGGACTGTCTTGTGTATTCTCATGTGTCATTGTGCAATTGATAATACGATCGTTCCTTTTTGTTCTGATCACGTGCGCTAATAATGCGAATTTGAGATTGTCTCACTGTGTACACACACATCAACAAACGGCCCGTATCGGTCATTCCATATGCGATAAACCGTTTTTCTGTATGTGAGTGCATGATATCTTCCAAGACAAGCACAGGCCTATTGAAAAATATCTCCTCTGCCTCATGCCATTCCACACTGTGTTTCTGCTTATTCTTATCTCTATTGTTATCATCCCACTCGAATTCCATGTACATAATGATACAATACATCATCTGCTATGTCAAGGTTTGACTTTGGAGATGATGGTTACATGAAACAAACAAAAATGGTCAAGATGATACAAAAATAGTGAGGGGAAATATTGCGAATTGGTGAAGGCGGTTTTAGACCCGCGATAAAACTTATTTTCCTTCAACATGGTTGATGTCTGGAGAAAACTCAGTGAGTTGTAACGTATCTCGTATAATGAATGAAACTCAAAACATTATGATAATTACGCTTAACTCAGTTTTCGGCAAGGTGGCGGTAAATCTTGCAGGTGGCAGGATACACCAACTGGTGCATGGAGAGCGTACCATTTTGGGCACATACCCCCGCATAGACGGCAAAAATGGCTCGACTCATGTATGCGTGCCAAATTTTGCCTCAGAAGGCACCGGCACCCACGCTCTCCCCTTTCATGGGCCAGCACGAGGCCTCATGTGGGAGGTGCGTGAGCAGACGGCAACGATGCTTACGATTACATGTAATATCGCCCCCTCAAGCTCATACTCCGCACCGCTTCATGTGGTGCAGTCATTGAGCATCGGCGCATCGTTTGTCCATGTGGTAAGTGTGACCAACATGGGTGCACAAGGTGTTCCAGTGAATATTGGCATTCATAACTATTGGGAAACACCACAGGGGTGGCGCGGAACAAAAGTCAATGGAACGGATGTTAGCCATGCAATCGCAACCAATGGGAGCATTGACGCAGAGCCTCAAAACAGCATTATATTCCCAGGACAATCGCCCATATATATGCAAACAAAGGGTGTGAAACACTTAGTCACATGGACAGGAGTGAAAAATGACACATATGACGAAACATATGCATGTATTGAGCCCGTACATTCCTATGACCCCTCGTTCTTCGGCTCAACCCCAAGCATGCTTATGCCCGCGGATACACGCACCATAAGCCAGGAGATATCAGTGATAGACTCTGTGTGAAGTCACTGCACAATCAATCCAATATGCGAAATGATTGGGCGATGGTGTCTAAATCGGAGAAGATGAAATATCCATGCTCCTTGACAAAAGAGCATATCTTTTGTATCATGGAAATATGGTTTTTTCTTATTTCCATATCATATTATTAAATGGATAGCTCACTTGTTTTGTTATATCAGTCTTCAAAAACCGTTTTCACCAGGGATGATCTTGCACTCATATGGAAGGAAACGAATGTCTCCCGACTTAATTCGAAAATCTCCTACTATTCCAAAAAGGGATCTCTGAAAAAATTGACGCGCGGAGTATATGCGAAAGGTGGCGGATACCATCTGAAGGACCTCGCCACGAGCATATACACACCCTCATACATCAGCTTTGAAACTGTGTTGAAAGAGGCGGGTGTAATCTTTCAACACTCAGTTGCACTCTTTGTTGCTACTCGCCGATCAAAAACCATGACTATTGATACACACCGGTTGGTATTTCGGAAAATGAAGGATTTGGTATTGTATTCTTCCGCAGGGATCACATCCACAGCCTCTTACTCTATCGCTTCTGTGGAGCGTGCATTTCTCGATATGATCTATTTGTTTCCTCGCTACTATTTCGATAATTTGGGCCCAATAGACTGGGAGAAATGTCGTGAGCTTGTAGGCATCTATGGCAATTATCAATTGGAAAAGCGACTTGCTTCTTATCAAAAATCGTATGGTGGATAAACAAAGGCATCAACTGGTCATGGGACAACTATTGCACAATATTTCACGTAATACTGCACTATCTCCTATTTTGGGGTTTAAGGGGGGCACATGCGCATACTTTTTTTACGAATTGCCTCGTTTTTCAGTCGATTTAGGTTTTGATCAGCTCGATACATCTATATCATCTGCTGATGTGGTGGAACAGGTGTCAAAAGTGCTTGCAGGCCTTGGTGATGTGAAAGATCTCCGTGTCAAGCGGTACACCATTTTCGCACTGCTTTCGTATGGTGAGGAAGATCACAATGTCAAAATTGAGATAAACACTCGTGATGCTGGCACAAATTTACGTGGATTCTATGAGAATCGCCAATATCTGGGCATCCCTTTGTTGGTCGCTAAAAAAAACTATCTTTTCTCAAGTAAGTTAGTTGCCTTATTAGGAAGATCCAGAGTGGCAATGCGCGATGTGTTTGATATCCACTATTTCGCAAAAAATACGTGGCCTATCCATGAGGCGTATATACGAGAAAAAACTGGCCAGTCTCTGCACACATACCTAAGTTCGTGTATCGATTTTATCGAAAAAATACCCAACAACGCAGTGCTCACTGAGCTTGGAGAGCTTGTTGAAGAAAAGCAAAAATCATGGATCAAGACATCATTGAAGAAAGAAACTGTCTTTTTTTTGAAAAGCTACCAATCCACGCTGAAATGAGGTTATGATGCTTAAGACTTCTCGCCCACCCTTCGCTAAAGCTTCGAGGGGCAAGCCATCCTTCGCAAAAGCTAGGAAGTGGCAAGCAGGAACGATATTAGAGGGTTCTCGACGTTGCTCGAACAATAACAGAGAGTTCTCGGCGGGGCTCGAAGCATAACATGGTGAGGGTTTAGCGTGAATGTTTAAAATAGTATTGCTTTTTTGCAATATATACTCTACACTACTATATATCATTCATGATTATGTGGACATTTGATTGGGATGAAGATAAGAATCAAACTAACTATCTTAAGCATCACGTTTCGTTTGAAGACGCGCAAGAAGCATTTTTTGATCCGTTGCGCCTTATATTCGAAGATATCGATCACAGCACACAATCAGAAAAACGTTTTTATTGTATTGGCGAAGTGGCAACAAAAGTTTGCACTGTTATTAGAATTTTCGGCGCCGGCTACTGGCGTAAAGAACAAAAAATATATGAAAAAATCAATAAAACAAGATAATAAGATCTATAAGGGCACACATGGTAATCTAAAATTACTGGTGGACTTTCTTCCCAGCCCTGAAGAGTTTGTACGAAAAAATACAAACCGTAAGGTTACCATAGCGTTGAGCGACGTGAGCATTGATTTTTTTAAGACTGAGTCAAAAAAACTGAAAACTCCCTACCAAAGACTTATTAGAGATGTTCTACAAGAATACGTCAACCACATGACACAAACAACCTAATTTTGTGGATGTGATTGGAAGATAAGAACCAAGAGCTCAGAGCCCATTAGCTTCATACGGAGTCTTCTCGTCCACCCTTCGCTAAAGCTACGGAGTGGCAAGCTAGTGCGAAGCATAACATGGTTACCGTTCGAGTGAAATCGAGAACGATGCTTACAGGGGCTTCTCGGCGGAGTTTATCTCGCTTTGCAGGGCTCGAAGCGTAATAGCAAGAGAGCCTGTCATCTGATGATTGCTGGCGACTTCTGGCGACTATTGAATGATGCGAAATGACTGAGCAATAGCATCCAAATCGGAGAAAAGGGATGGTGAGCTCGTTTCTAACTGATACACAGCGTAATCCTTTACAAAATAGTAGATGCGGTAGGTGGAAGTTACATCAGTGCCTTCTATCATCATACCTCTATTTCCGCTGTTATTGACCGCAGGAACCATCTTATCTGGTTGAGTTCGCCACATTCCAACAGTGTAATGAATATGACTATCAACATCATCAAAATACGAACCGTATTTTGATGCGAGTATCTTTTTATCTGGATCATTTGAGAGTGAGAGAGTCACGCCAGATGTGGTCATCGACAATGTATATGGAGCAGGATACTTAAAAGCCATGCCCAGCTCTTTTGACGTAAACGACTGGGTGACACCACTTTGAAGTGATAGGGAAAGCCCACCAAGCACCGCAAATACAAGTGTTACCAAAATAAGCGCAAGCATCGTGCGCACCATGTAGATGCGCCGGCGCATAAGTGCAGAAAGTTTATGGCGATGATGTGCGAGTGCCATAGAGCATCAGTGTACCATGATGTGTTTTGATATGTAATGGCATAGTGGATTCATGAGGAATAATTTGGGGATCTGCGGTGTCCAAACGCATACGGCCCTGGGCAGTGGGCACAATGCGAAGCTCATGTGGGCCCATGCGCACATACTCCCATCGCTCCAAAATCTCAAGTGGCGCAGCCCCCTCCATGCCTCGCGTTATCGCATACAGTTGGGGCCCTTCGTGTACCAGCACATCATTGTACCAATGGCCCGATATGGCAAGCACACTCATATTTGCATGGGTGGTAAGTGTGTAGTGCATGCGGTGCACATTGCCAGCAATATCATGCGCACTAACTGCATCGGTTTCAAAGCTCAGTTGTGCCCCCTCCTCTCCCTCAAATACAAATGTTTCCGTGTTTATGTCATAGCGCATGTATATTTCTGGCGCTTGCATATCAATGCTTACGGTAAGCTCTTGCACTTCTTCCACGCGCCCTGCAGTATCCACACTAAAAAAGTACAGAGTGTGCGTGCCTTCTGAATCAATGAGCAATGGCACTCCATACTCGTGCCATGCGCCCGGTTCCGCCCCCCAGGCATACATGGTGTGGTCAACGGCAGCATGCGCATCAGTGCTTGAAAGCGTAATCTCGACTTTCGATCGAAATACTCCGGCATTCCCCTGCCCCATCAGTTTGGCAATGGTTTGCGGGGGTGTGGTGTCTGCCGGCTCGCCGGCAAGGGTGAAATAGGTAAGATGATCTACCTGTGCCACCGCCTGGCGAGTTTCTGGGTGTATAACTGTTTGCTCTTTTTGCCACTGGGCGCCATCGGAGCTTGAATATAGGTGCACGGTTTCTGACGCAAAGCGTGCCATATCGGCATCGGTGTATGACATGCGTATTTCAAGGGGTTGACTGAAGCGTTTAATTGCCACGCCAGCGCCATCGGTCGCAGTAATGCGCGCGGCCTCTCCCAATGGCTCAACCCCCTCATGCACCGGCATCGGTGGCACGGGCCGTATGAAAAAATCAACTACATCAGATAGAGTTAGTGGTGGCACCACGACTTGCACGGCTTCAGCGCTCACCTCACCGCCTGCGGGCCCCACCGAAGTCTGTGCCTCGGTGAGCGAAGTACGCCACAAATATCTGCTCACTGCCCCTTGGCGCTGCACACCCTCATAGGAAAAGGTGAACACGAGCCACGGGTCGGGGCCCTCACCTTGCCAGCCGTACGGGTCTACCAATCCATCGGGGATATTGTCAGCGAAGTCGCCATCTCTGTTTTTATCTTCTATCACCATAAAGTGAATGTGGGCGCCGCCAACTCCTGCGGGGCGCACATTGCCCGAGTAGCCCACAAGCCCAATTGCTTCACCGCGCTTAACCGGCACAGACACTCCAGGCGAGCTTACGAGCAAACCTTCAGCCTGCAGGTGGTAATAACGTGTTTGGAAGTGATTGCCATGATTGATGTGAATGGCGTGGCCGGTGGCAGGGCCATAGTGGTAGGTGGCGATGCCCGATGCGGCGGCAAGCTGGG
>JAKQDR010000036.1 GCA_029573715.1 bacterium
GCAATGACAACTTTCATTCTAGGTGTTGTCTCCATTCGTCAGCAAAGCTACAATTATCACCACAACCCTTAAACAGTGGAGCAATCTGATGATCTTTGTAGCCAGCCAGACCGCATCCAATGCGACTGACAAAAAACTCTAGTTTAGGATTCTCTAGAGAGAATTTTTTAAATCGTTCGATGTATGGCTGGATGTGTTCAAGCGCCATGGTTTCGATGTCATGGTTCTTTGTTGGAATAGCGTAAGATTGGCCGTATAGACCAATCCCATGACCATATCGAGCACCAAACTTCAAGGCGACTTTAGCTGCCCCAGCGCCATGAATTCCCGCTAGATTTGAGCCGAATACAAAAATTTCATTTTTTGTCGGTAGTGTCTTGTCCTTGTGGAATTTCATTCTTCACCTCATCTTGTTCTTTTTTCTTTCCAAAGATCCGATCCCAGTTTGATGCAAATGTTTCTTGGTCAACCGAGTATGGCCTCGGCGAACTACCCTTGCCACCATCTGACATAGAATTTCCTAATTAGTTTTGCTAAAAGCTAGTACATATGCATCTTGATTTGCATATGTAAGTTGATCATAATCATCATTTTTATACCATTTTAAATCCATTGATGAACCAATATTCAGTCCATGCAAATTGGTTAGAAGCAATTCATGAATACCGTGTGATAGATTCTTATGTCGGGCAAAATCAACTGCATCAACATATTCAAATAGATCATCCCACGCCAAAAATGTAATAGATTCATCATTTAGATTATCAACATCAATTAATTTGAATGTTGAACTCATACGTTGCTGATCCAAATTTAATCTAACAGAATAACCATCATTGATGCCAAATACTCCTTTATTTAGCTTGTGAATGACGTCTCGCGATAGATCATAATTCCGAGTGAAGATATTTGGTAAAATTCTATCAGATGTTTGAATTGCGGCTAAAAGTAAATCTGGTTTTGTAAAATGATAGAGTCTACTCATGCTTCACCCACTTATCGCCAATCGAATGCGGGATCCCATGCAAATCCAATTCTTCTGTGATCTTTTTGTGTAGTTCTGGAGTTAAATCTTCATGATGAATGAAATCAATTCGTTTCACATATGGTTTCAAAGGTAACCAATCCGCATGAATCACCTCTTCTCTTTCTTGATCATGTCTTGAAACTCTATGGCCCAAAGAAACGTTGTGAATGTCTGGATCATTGTCTTTGAATCCTAAAATGGGTTTAATTTTGTAATGCTCTGAAATTTTGTTCCCATCAAGTGAGATTCTAACCGAGTATCCTTTGGCTAAATGTATGTTTGTACTAGCATTATTTGGAGTAGAAATGTTTGCTAAATTGTGATTTCTAGTAGTTGAAATTACGCCATTGTGGCCGCTGACCATTAGCATGTTAGTTCCGGCAAGATGCTCATTATGCTTAAAGAATAGCATACTATGCAAACTGCTTGGTTTTGTGAATGATAGATTGTTCCAACCTGTTTGGCTTCATCTATGAATTGTATGAATGTTTTCATAATTATGAATCTTAAAAAATAATTTGAAAATCAATCATCTGCTTAGTTTCACCGTCCAGAACACGGAATTTTTTCCAGTTCGAATTGGACTTAGCATTAGCATTGATCACAGCCTTGTATGTTTCGGGATTCTTGGAGCAATCACCAATTCGCATCCAATTTCCACCGGAAGTTTCAACCTCAATGATAGCCGTACTCATGATCAACCTCTTTTTGGAATGTCGTAGTGGAATCGAACCACTATAGACGATTTTGCAGACCGTTGCCTAACCATTCGGCCAACGACACATTTTGATGGTGCCTCGCCAGGGGTACGATCCCTGCCTCCCCTGTTATGAGCAGGGCACTCTCACCAGTGAGTTATCGAGGCATGTAAACTACAAAACTATTTAATCCCAACCCTTACCAAGTTGATACTCTTTCTTGATTACCAATCCAGTTGCAAAAGCAGAACACTCCTTAATAGCATCGAGCTGAGAAACCGCGATACAATAGATTGCAGTGGTTTCTTTGGACTTGGTGATGAAACCTTCGAGTTGGAATAGTTTTTTCATGTTTCGTGTTTGTTTAATCGATGTGATTATTATATCAACTCTGGAGAAAAAGTAAACAGTCAGGCAAAATCTTTTTCATCAATGCCATCTTTTAGCTGCTGGGCGGCTTCCACGATAGCATCAAATTCTTCAAAGTCGACGACAATTTTACCATTATCGGTGTCGTCGCGAGATTGTTCAATGACTAAAAAAGGCCCGCCTGCGTGATCATCAATAGAAACATGAGTTGCTGTTTCAGAGAATACTGGGTTATCGCCTTCTGGATGTACAGAAATTTTTAGGATGGTTTTCTTGTATGTTAGTGGCATATCATTCTCACTTAGAAATAGCAAAATCCGGTTGTTTGGGTGATAAGGAACAACCGGAAAATCCTCACCTACGTTTAGGCATTAGCTGCTTGTAGGAAAAATGCGTCATTGGCATTTGTAGTTTTGCTTCATTAACGTCGATCGCCTGACGTGTCGCCTTCTCCACTAGCTACCCCCGTCGAAACCAGGTCTGCCCCATCAGAAGTACTCATAAAACCAAGATTTCCCATAGCTGCCTTAGTCACCTGCTATCGGTGTGAGTACTTTTGGTGGAGCAGGGCGGAATCGAACCGCCGTCCAGAAGTCCTTCGTTTTGAAGGAATTACGACAATTCTTTTTGTTTCCTATCGCATGAGATGAAACCACATCCAGGTGCACCGCAACCACAAACAACATAATGCTCACGTAGAATGTCGTCTGGATTACGAACATCTCCACGTTTTAACATGGAATTGAAAATTTCCATTTCACGCTTTGCGGCGGCAAGATCTACTCTAGATAGAAATTTCCCACTCATTGTTGACGAACCCAATCATCGGCATAATCTTGAAGTGAATCATGCTCAGATCGGTTAACCACAGATTTTTCTGTGATCATCTGCTTACCGTCCCAGCATTGGACTGAAACAATGCCGACATCGTCAACAACAATTTTGGCAACACGATCATTACCATCACCATAATACTCACCAAGTAGACGCTTCATGGTTTCACCTGAAAAATAGTTTGATAGAAGTTCTGACACGACTTTTGATAGTCAACAACTAGTTTGTCAACGACGAAAAGACTTTGCAACTGTGTTGTTTTCCAATAGTTGATCCAAGCTTGGGCAAAGGTTTTGTAGTCTTTTGCCTGAGCCACTTGACTTAGGTAATAAGTCGGTTGAATCTTGAACATTAAAAACTCCTTGTGGGATTGACCGACTATTTATTCGGGGGCGTAGGTCATTCCAAGTGCATTCAGCAACTTATGCTTGACCATTAGGTTTGGAGCTCGAAACACCCCTGTGTCCTGGAATCCCATAGCAATCCCAACTTCTGCGACGGCCCCAGATCGACAAACTCCGGCATGGCAGTGGACCAGTTATTTTCATTCGACCAGAATACAAAAACGATAAAGGTCTATTAGAACACGAAAAGATTCATGTTAAACAGTTTTGGCGAACATTTGGGCTTCATTGTCTCATCTATAAGTTTTCCAAGTCGTATCGGTTAAAATGTGAACTAGAAGCATATTCGGTTCAACTGTGTTATTCACCGAAGTCTGCCGATGTATTCGCAAAATTCATTACCGAAAAATACGACTTGGATATCACTCAAGCTGAAGCCAAAGAAGCCCTATTGATCAGTTAGAAGGCTGAACCCAAACAGTGATAACCTCTTCTTTGGGTTCAACAAAGTACCATTCTGTAAATTCGGCCCCGTTGTATGAAGCATACCAACCGTTGAATTGTACGTAAATTTTTTCATCACCACGTGCAAAGGAATATACAGACCAATAATCATCGCCCTGACCCTCACCACCATAGTTGTCTTCATGTTGGCAGACAACACCGGCTTCTGTTAGAGCCGCTCGAAACTCTTTCGCTTCATCCGAATCCCATTCACGTGGCTCTGCAGCATATTCGGAATAGAACAGCGACTCGCTGATAAACTCTGCATAAGCGTCATCGCGAAGAAGACTTTCGACAAATTGTTTAAGATTGGTTTCCATTATAAAATTTCCTTTTAAATTCGGGTGTTGAGTTAATCACTTGTTGAACTGCATTGAATTTCTGTTGATCAAACATCTGTAAAACTTTTGGATAGTTGTCAATTGCAAAATCGCGAAACCATCCAGAACATAGTGTGGTACAAACCTTATCAGTCGATTTCATGAATGCCCGTTTTGCTGGATATTTCCAATCATTAGGTACCAGAAACCGCTCTGTTGAAATCACATAAACTTCTTCAGCCACACATTGTGTTTTCTCCTCATCAGATAAAGTTTCCCATTTGTCTTTATCGCACCAAGCTAAATTTGGATCTCTAAGTAGTCTGATATAAAGAGGTTGATCGTGATATGCAAATAATTCATGTAGCCAATCATGATCATACTTCTTTGTTACTGCGTCGGCGAAGAAATCATCTTTCTTCTGCATCAGGTTTGGATTACCCTGAGGGAACATCTGCTTAGTTAGATCAATCCGCCTCTGCAAAAATTGTTGATCTATAGTATCACGTTGGTTATAGAAAGTAAACAACCATTTATGAAAGTGTGTGACATGTTTCTGAAATGAAAGATCACGCCAAAGATGGCTTCGCTTGATGAGTGCGAGACCCATAGGTGACATTACCCGAAGTGTGCGGCCATTAAATTCAACGGCATGGTGAGAACAATACCGATCCGCGAATTCACGATTATGGAGGATTGCTGGATCGTGCCATTCAGATCCCATAATGGGTTCATCTGAGATGATATCCCAATCACTCTGGGGCCTCACCTGGGCCTCCGGAAACCAGTAATTGAGTGCCCTTGAACCAATAAGGACGTTCATGATCACAGTTCCTGAAGATAATGATGCTTTACGCCATTAATATCAGCTTCATGAATTTTCATGAATTTGGTGTCACGGGGAAGAATGACCTCGTGTTGCTGGGTGAAGTGATGATGGTTTCCAAGATGAGCATTCACATCGATGCCACGGGGCGTCTTCATTTTGTAATGAACAACATGGGTGACGGATCCGCCCCAATCTGATAAACCATCAACGATATTCTTAAATCCGGCGGCATTTTTTGTTACACTGATGAATGCTGGATCAGAGTGGTATTGACCCACTTTAAGGTTATCAAATTTGTCGTTGTCTGGATGATCGTCATGAATAACGCGCTTGAACGAATTTTGATTTAATGGTCGAACAATAGAATCCATATCAGAAATCATTTTTCGCTCATGATCACTGATAGTAGAGCCCGATCTTAGTTTCGCGTTAATGTCGGATCCACCGATATAATTTTGCAGAGCGTCAACAGATTCAATAATTGATTGGGACTTGTTAGATAGATTTTGCATTCGTAAAATCCTGTGAATTTCGTGAGGTGTGGGTGGCCGGCACTGATCTCCGGCATTCCGTGCGGGTGAACGGCAACTGGAACTAGCGCATCAGCCTGCGTATTCACCCAATTTGATCAATTACTTCCCGGTTTCAACGAAATCGTACATTCGCCGAGCAGTTCCAAGAACTTCATTAAGTTCAGGTGGCTCGGGCATACCAGTTGCTGATGCAGAGATATTCCCATTCGTATCGCGTGGGGCCTTTTGCGACCAATTCATCCAATAAGATTGGAATTGATTTTCCACAAAATCTTTGGCCATTTCGAGAACCTGAGCGCGAATTTCATAACCACTTTTGTTTACTGACATTTTACTTCTCCTGTGTATGTGTTAAAAAAAATGTCAATCACTTAAAGGTAGATTAACTAGACCTATTTAGGTAGAGCGAGGTTGGATTCGAACCAACGAGCCGTGCACAGCATTATGGCATAGGGCATTCTAGCCCAGAATTAGACTCTAGAAATCTAATTCCTTTTTCTTCCATAATATGGGAATAACCAAACATCCCACTTTCTCACCCAATGGATTCATTCACTTCCTATTTAACCGTTCACGAGCAGCGCTAGCAAAAGCACTGATGTTACCACACTTGTCTTCCATCCGGAGCATATTACGGCAGGTTACACCAATGTCACTCCGGTTGAAACAAACAGCTTCTTGATTCAGCTCACCGTTAACATAAATCCGACAATGAAATTTTTTACTACCCATTGCAGTGACTTTCACATCATGCTCAACTTCACCCAGAAACATTCTCTGAATACGGATAATCATTTTGTAAGGGTATGACATGAAAATCTCCTTAAATTCTTTCCCCGTTTGCATAGGCCATTCACGATCAATTGAGCCTACACTACTATCTTATCACTGATGCCACGGGGTACCAACATCTTTCCGCCGAGTGATCGACTCGGCTGTGATCACATATCCATGTCGAGATTGGGGTGGTACACGGCCAGACCGTCAAAGCCAACTTCAACAAGAAAGCCAAAATCATCGGTCACATAGACATTCCAAGCGTTCATATCAACTTGAGCGCCGGTTGTGTAGACTTGTTTCATGATTTGCTCCGTTGTACGTTGTTTGGTCGATGTGATTATTACATCAAGTCTGGTGGGAAAGTAAACAACTATTGCATTTCTTTTTGCAGTTGCATTTTCTCACTGCGCCGGACGGCTTTCTTGGTTTTACCGTGGGCGCCGGATTTCCTCTTACTTTTCAGAAGAGCTAGCACGACATGATTTCTTGGTTTCATCACGCAACCTCTTTAAAATAGGTGTAGGGAAGCCCCAACCGATAACACAGATACTCATCATCACTACCAGTATCTTCCGCGTCATGAATCCACTTGATTGCAGTTTCTCGGTTCTTGGCAC
>JAKQDR010000075.1 GCA_029573715.1 bacterium
ACTGATACATGGTGCCATCACCTAACGAGTAGGCTTTTGATACATTCTGCAACTCGATAAGCGACGTGATGGTTGTCATATTCTTCTAAAACCCTGGTAGAGTGGATTTCGTTGATTGTGCGTCAGTGAGCGATGTGACGATTTCTTGTCCTTCGGTAAGCCCTGTGAGTACTTCTGTCATTTTTTGACCTTTCTTTCCTATGGTGATTGGGAGGAAGTCCAACTTCCCATCTGTATTAACATACTGAACCGCTTTACCACCTTTGAAAGATTTTACTGATGAGTTGGGAACACTGAGCACATTTCTTACTGCGCTCGTTGTGATAACCACGTCTGCTGACATACCCGTCCTTATTCCCTCATCTGGGCTAATAATTTTCACAAACACATCGTATCTCATAACGCCTCTATCATCATGGCCGACATCATCAACTCTCGTCACATAACCCTCGAATTTCTTGTTCCCTAAGGACTCTATGATGATGGATGCCTTATTATTCGCCCTAACCTTTGTAATATCGTTTTCACCAAGAGACAAAACAGCCTCTTTATCACTGAAATCAGCGATTATCATAATCGGCTTACTTTTTTCGAGAGTGTTCGCTGTATGTAGCAGTACCGTATCACCTTGAGAAACAGATAAATTTGATACGACACCAAGTGAGGTAGATTTTACTACTGTGTTTTTAGTTGATTGATACTGAGCCCATGCTGATGCAACGAGAGCTTGGGCTTGAGCTATAGATTGCTTTTGGCTTTTGTATTTACTTTCAGAAGCCAACCATTCCTTCTCTGCTATGTGGAATTCGGGCACACTTCTATTGTCATATCTCGGATTGCCATCACTATCTTCATACATGTCGTTTGTGGCAAGAGTTCGAAATACATCCCACTTTCCAAACATGTCTGCTTGGAGGGACAATTCCATGGATTGAGCTGAGTCGAGAGCGGTTTTAGCGGATAAATAATTCGCTAGAGCAATTTGTGTTTCCTGCTCTGTGGCAGTGCTTCTAACTTTTAATAATTCATCTCCTATCTCCACATAATCACCATTACCCACATACAGCTCTTCGATTATTCCTGTTGTCGGTGAATAAATGTGTGTTTGACCGGATATCTTTACGATCCCGGATTCATCTACTATCTCAACAATATCTGAACGTATAACCTTTGTGGTCACATATTCCGATTTCACGCCACGTTGAACGAATACAATTATGATAAAAACAACGATAGCAATAAAGATAACTATGATTCTTTTTTTATTTGTGAGAAATCTGAAAGGAAACGATGTCGCTTTATGAAAGAAATCAAATACGCTTTTCATAGGTGAAACGCAGAATAATGTCGGTGTTTATTAAACCACCATCTCAGTATATCACTTTTCCGATATCGTCGGAAACGACCAAGATGAAAAACTAAAGATAAGCGCTTCGCTAAACTAAGCTTGGACTTATATCGATATGCTGTGAATCCTCAACTGAAAAGCTAAATCTGATAAACCTAGCGTAGGACTAGGACTATTACTAATGCTATAGCATGAAATTGAGTACTATTTCGATGTCATTAGATTGTTTATACAACGCGTTACATAAGATCAAGAAAAACAAATGAGAGACCGGCTCCGACAAACGCCATGGCGATTCCCCATATCATGAGCTGATTAAACAGGCGTTTTTTTGCAACCGAACCCGTGACACACGAAATGCATATGGCTCCAAGAGTCGAGAGTGGGCTTACATCAACCATATGAGAACCGACATTGACGGCTATGATGGTGGGCAATAAGTCGGTGGTTCCAACTTTTTCCATGATGGATGGAATCATTGGAATAAACGTCGGCATCACCACTCCGGAACTGCTGGAATAGGCAGAAATTATTCCGGTGACTAAGGCTAAAATGGCATTAAGTGTGAATGGACTAGAAATCGTAGCGATCAAATTTGCAGCCAAATTAATCCCCCCTGCCTTTCCCATAATGCCCACTAGAACAGATATTCCGGTGATAAGCAGGATCGCATCCCACGGTATCCGTTTGATAGCTTCTTCCGAGTCACCCCAATTCAACATAAGGAGAAATCCAGCGAGTAAAAATGCGAGCACCACTACGGGCGTTTTCAGAAAGACGGTGGAGACGAGCAATATAAGCATTGCCACAAACGTGGCTATCTGGGAAGTGGTGAGAGCAAGTGGTTCTGTGCCAATAAGTGACGTGATGTCGGTGTTTTTCTTACTTACAACGTATCCTTTAAAGATGACATACGCTGCGGCGGCAGAAATAGACTGGATTCCTGCAGCAGCCAGGAATATTTGCATTGGATAATTGTGATCTGTTGCTCCGATTTTTGTAATCAGGCCGGTGCTTACGATGCCGGTTGGGGAAATGGGTGAAAACGCTCCAGCATTGGCGCCTGTACAGACCATAATCGCCATAAGTAAAGTGCTTACTCCCGTTTTCGCAGCCACCACCATGGCAACCGGTGCGATTAAAGCCGTAGCCGCGATGTTCCCCGGACCAATTGCCGACAAGATAAAGGTTAAAAAGAAAAAAGAGATGGGCAAAATCGCGGTATTGCCTTTGGTTAAACGAATCATGACGTGAAGTATCTTTGCAAGGGATCCATTTTGTTCGGCGATTCCGAAAAACAAAGTCACTCCAACTAACATTAAAAATAGTTGGGATGGAAACAAAGACGATATTTCACCCTCTTTAAGCTCCATAACCATAAAGCCTATTATCATTGCGACGGCAAAGGCCAATATCCCGATGTTGAGCTTTGGCTTAAGTATGCCAACGATAATCACAAACAATAGTGATCCTAAGGTTATAAGTGGAAGTTGATCCATATTAGAAGCGATTTCGCGTGTATATAAGTAGAAAAAAGTATCATATTGTACCACCAAACATTCTACATCTGTAAAATAACGCTCCTCACAACATCACATAAATTATTAAGTCCTGTGCCAACATTTTCATCTTATAGGGTATACAATACGGTATGGCAAGAAACCTTCAGAGAAAAGAATTGATCCGGGTTTCTGGGATACGTGCATGTTATGGTTCCGATAGGCTCATGAGCGTTGTCCATAAGTTCACAAGCACTCACATCCCTCTATTGGCATATCGGGACGATGGGGCGTTTGAGGGGGTTTTGACTGTTGACGCTACTCTGCAAGCCCCAAAACACAATCCCTCTGCTCTTGTTCGCACTTTCCTGTTGACACCACCAGAAATAACAAATGATGTCTCGCCGATTGAAGCGCTACGACTCATGAGAGATTTACGATTGTATACGTTGCCCATCGTGGATAATAAACAGAAAGTGATTGGGCTTCTGCGTGCAAAAATATTGTTGAAGAAGCTACTGCAAAATCCACACTTGGCTCTACGGCTTACTGAAGCTCTGCCAGTGAAGACCGTTATCACAATTTCTGAATCTGAGAGTGTCGGTCATGCATTCCAATTGTTTGCGAAACACAAGATTTCACGACTAATCTGTGTTGATAAAAACAATAAAGTCAAGGGTGTGGTGACAAAAAGAGAT
>JAKQDR010000121.1 GCA_029573715.1 bacterium
AAAATGACCAAGTATCTTAACAAGACAAAGATAGAATGGTGCGACTACACACATAACACAGTTACGGGGTGTTTACACGGATGCCCGTTTTGTTACGCACGAAAAATGTTTCATAGATTTCACAAATCATTTACACCGACATTTCACCCAGAACGACTACTCACGCCACTACAGCACAAACCGCCCTCACGTATATTTGAGGGATCTGTTACCGATATGTTTGGAGAATGGGTTGAAGGACAATGGCTCATAGATGTATTTGAAATGATGAGTGCTGCATACTGGCATGATTTCATCATACTCACGAAAAACCCATATGGAATCAGAAAACTTTACAACGAAGAAACCGGGTGGTATCTTGGCGGCGGGGATTATTTGCCAAACGTGTATCTTGGTGTAAGTGTTACTGACTGGTCAGACTTTGACAGAATCGATATGCTCAAACAACAGTGGTTCGGCCCGAGACTCGTATCATTTGAACCATTGATAAACACAGACATTCACGAACCAGATCTCAGCAATATCAATTGGGTAATTATAGGCGCACAGACGCAACCAATCCGATATCCAGATCCACACCACGTTGCAAACATTATCAGATCTGCGGATCGCTTTGATGTCCCGGTATTTATGAAAGATAATTTAGGAGACGCAGTATTCAAATACTGTGGCGGAAAGCGCCAGGAATCTCCAAAGCCCGACCGCGCACTTGATTCATACAGAAAAGCACGAATTGAAGAACTTAAACAAATTGGATTGGTGAAGTAGATGGTAGCCATTTCGTTTTCGGTGTTCAAAGACAAATTGCTTGACGGCACAAAAACTCAAACAATCAGATGGCTCGATCTGCCAAGGATAGAACAGATGCAGAGACTTGGAATACAAATCTACTGGAAACAGCGGACAAAGAACTCAGAAAAATTATTTGATGCAAAACTGAAATCTATACGTGTAATCCAGTTCTCTTCAAACGGATATCCAAAATATATTGCCGACGTTCCTGACTATAGTGCCCCAATGCCAATTCAGGGATATAAAACCAGGCCATTGAGTATGTCGGAACAGGACGTTTTTGCACGTAAAGACGGATTTTCAAACGCGAATGAGATGGCGCAGTGGTTCCTTGATCGGTATGGTAATGCATTGACTGTTGGGTGGTCGGGGTTGCCTGTGTATTTTATGGTGGTTGAGTGGGAGAGAGTGTAAAAATGGACGGGAACACATTTATTGGGGGTATAACGTCTCACCGGGAACAATTCTGGTGTGAGAAGTGTGGGCACATTCAATGGGCATCGTATACATGTTCTGATATACATGAGTACAAAGATCACATCAAATGCGAAATTTGCGGCAGTAAAAAGATGCTGTCGAAATCTGACATTGAATCAAATTTGTGGATGTTTCCGTCGTTTATACATATAATGAACGGTGAGGGGAAAAACACGCGGGAAATAATTGGACGAGAAGCACGGTGGAAAAACATTTTACAAGAGATGAAACTGAGGGAACGAGATTGAACATGAATGGAATGAACAGAGAAGATAAACTCATAGAGCGCATTCAATATCATTTTGACCAGCTTGAAAGAAAATGGCAGAAAGAACACCCATGCCCACAATGTGGTTCTCACAACACCCACCTCGAACCAACTGCTATATCTGGGAAGCATTCATCGTGGATAGAATGGTGCGATGATTGCAATTGGACAAATCGCACAAGCGATTTCCCAAAAACAACATTACCCAATAACCAGTGATAACGGGTGTTAACACCGTTAATCACAATCTTTATTTCGATCCAATTCCTATATGTGATTTGCTCGCTATGTAAACGAGATGTGGGATCATGAAAATGAGAATAAATTCCGGGGTTGAACCGGTTTCAGCAATATCAACCGCGGAATTTTGCAGGGTGGAGATACCCAATGTCTATTTGTCCTACAAGTAATATAAACATTTCTATTCCACCCCGCCTCCACGGGTTGGTACGATTTAT
>JAKQDR010000122.1 GCA_029573715.1 bacterium
TCTTGTCTTTGACTTCTTTTGCTGTTCCTTTATAAACTGGCGATAGTATGCGTTTTACCTGGCCTCCACCAATCGGCAATATCTCCAACAGCACACTCTCTCTGGTTAGCTTGATGTTTTTTCTGCGCCGTCTATCGGGTAAATAGTAATACCGTATGAACCATATCACAGCTACAATCAGAAGTATGACCAGCAGGATAAATGTTACGGGATCGAGCCCCATAATCTTGATAGCATGGCTTACACCAGCATTGACTGCTGCTTCCGGCTGGAAAATGAACATTATAAACTCCTGTTGTCTGTATTATCTGCTAAATCTATATCAGTATGCTTTGCCCGTTTGAGAACACCATCGACATTGCCCGTCTCATCTAAGAGTAATGCTCTGGCATGCCTGGTAGCCTCGCTTTCATCTTTAGTTGTCATACAAAAGACTTTGAAAAACCGGCCTGACAGCTTTTCAGCACCTTTGCGTACAGCTTCTGGCTCGCTATGGACATTCTCTAACCGCCAGACAACTGGCCTGTCCTGATGCAGGAAAGCCACATACCAGTATTCATGTTTGAAGGGATTATTCACAGTGTGATGTCCTTGCCTTTAGGCTTAAATCGTTCTGTGCTGCCCCGAAGCTTTTCAATTCTATCCGACATGTAAGTATAATAGTCAGGCTCTTGAGTTTCAGGTGGCTTTTGTCTCAAGAAGGCGATGCTCAAGAACATGACGACTGACAGCAGCAGGCAAAATATCCCGACAGGTGCATCGAAATCAGTCTGTGATGCGATGATGCGGTTAAGCCCGATAATCAGCCAGAGTACACCTGCTGCTGCCGAAACTGCCATGTACTTAAAGGCAAAAGCACAAGCCGATATGCCCAAAGCCACTATACAAAGGCCGATTAAAACTATTGCGCTTCCTGTGTCCATAATCTATCACCTATTATTTTAAATCTAAACATTTATGTAAACAATAGTTAAACATAACTATCAGTTAGCCCATATCTCGTAATAGGTTGCCGGCAGTATCCGGTCATGCAGTACACGCTTGCCCCTGATCATCTTTACCTTGATGCCGGTGTAGCCGTTGCGCCGT
>JAKQDR010000134.1 GCA_029573715.1 bacterium
TTGAAAAATTTGACAGAACTATCACCTTTACTAAGAAGAATGAATTCTCTCTGATGGAAATCAGCTAACAAAGTTGTTTACAGTGACTCCACGGCTTGATATAATCACCCTATCAACTCAAGGAGTTCACTGTATGTCTAATGTAATTGCAGCCAACAAGCAGATGGATCTTTTTGCCAAGCTGCTGGCTAAGGAAAATATCTCGGTTGAGCGTGCAAATGTTTCCACCGCCTCATTTGATATTCTCAACCGAGTTCTGACTCTTCCGGTCTGGAAGGATATGGCCCCAGTGACTGAGCAAATGCTTATCCTTCATGAGGTCGGCCATGCTCTTGCCACCAATAGGGACGAATGCGAAGATATTTTTGGCGGTGAGCTCTCATACCTCAAATCGTATGTCAACGTCATTGAAGATGCCCGTATTGAGCGGATCATGAAGCAGAAGTATCCGGGCTCGAAAAAGGTGTTCTTTGACGGATACAAGAATCTGCTTGATCAAGACTTCTTTGGCATTCGCGGGCGCGATGTGAATCGAATGCTGCTGATCGATCGCATCAATATTCATTTCAAAACCGGTTCACTGATGAACATCCGGTTTTCTGAAGATGAATCCGTTTTTGTCAAGCGGATCGAGGAAGTGAAGACCCTCACCGAAGTCATCGAAATTGCAAAAGAGATTTATGAATTCTCCAAGCAACAAAAAAGTTCTTGGGACGGTGATCTGAACATTAAGGATCTCTTTCCTAAGACCGAAGAAGATGCAGAAGATAGTGGCCAGACTCGGTATTATCAAGACGATGAATTTGATGATACTGAATCCGATGACACCGAATCCGATGAAGAAAATGGCGATGAGTCGTGTGGAGGCGGCGGTTCGATTGGCGATGATCTTTCTGATACCAATTTTGAATCTGAAACCGAGACAAACTTTGCTCGGCGTCTGTCACAGCAATGTGATGTAAATTCTATCTACCAATATTTTGAACCCGTATTCGAATACAAGTACACAGATCATCAAAATATCATTCCATTTAAGCGAGTTGAGGCGGATTTTCGGAATACACAGTATTTCGTTAACCTGATGAATACAACTCGCGATGCATATAATAAGTTTATGGTTGGTACAAATCAGACCGTATCTTATCTTGTCAAAGAATTCGAAATGAAAAAAGCCGCCGCTAGTTATAAACGACAGCAGCAGTCTAAAACTGGAATGATCAATACTCGCAAGCTGTATCAGTATCAGCTGAATGATGACATTTTCCGCCAGATCACTAAAGTTCAAGACGACAAACGTCATAGCATGACCTTTTTCCTTGATTGGTCTGGATCCATGTCTAACTATATGCATGAAACAGTCGAACAACTGATCGGTCTTGTTGCTTTTTGCCGTCGGATCAATATTCCGTTCAATGTGTTTGCCTTTAGTGATGGGCTTGCTCATGCTCCGCTGCAGTGTGATAAGTACACTTATAACGAAAACGGCATTGGTAGTAACGTTAAGTTCACTCTGATTGAACTTTTTAGTAACAAAATGTCTAACCATGAATTCAATTTCATGTGCCAGAGTCTGTATTCCAATGTCTGGTGTCACGTTTCTGGATATCATCTGAATGGCACTCCGCTGAATCTTGCACTGACATATGCAGTCGAATATATGGGCAAGTTTATCAGTGAGAATGGGACGGAGAAAAATTCGTTCATTCTTCTGACTGATGGTGAGGGTGAGGGTATTACTAATACGAAAAAGTCCATTATTAACGGTAAATCATATGATCGAAACACTGGTAAGTCTCATAATTATCGATCGTATCTGCGGGACCCTATTACCAAAAAAGAATACAACGTCTCCAGCTATGACAATATCGGCTCTACTAACGCTCTTCTTGATATCATTCGCAGTCGATACGGTGTAAATGTGATT
>JAKQDR010000152.1 GCA_029573715.1 bacterium
TGGTTTGACTGCTTCTAATATGTCCTCACAGGAACGATAGTTATAATTGCCGAACTTATTGTATTGGTTCTTAGGTGCTTTCAGCAATAACTGTATACGAGTCAATGCTTCCATACTCCCTCCCTATATTATTGCGGGACCTGAAGTCCGTTTTGTCTTCCTGTTCGGATTTGTAGAAAGATGCATCCCGGGCAAGTGTCTCTTAATTATTAGCTTGACTAACCGTTTGGGATCATCCTTGCAGAGCCAATCTATCAACATCAGTTTTAGTTTATTCATATTCCCTCCTTGTAAATTGCGGGGCCGGTTTGTTGAGTTTTTCCGCTACTCGTTCCCTTTCAAGGATACCGGCCCCGTTCATCCCAAATGTTAAGTGAGTTCTCCTTTCAGTTATTTTGTTCTCGGCACTCCCCGTCTGGTTACATGCCATATCGAAACTAACAGCCCTGCTATCTCGCCGACTGGTTGTGATAGCCTTCATAATGCCAATACTCCTTGCCCTAACCTCTTAACTGCTATCTTGTTTCTCCAATAATTAGCCCATCCGTAAGTATCTGTTTGTGAATGGCACTTCTTACAAAGGGTTATCCCGTTGGACAATTCGTATCTTAATTCCGGATGTGCTTTAAACGACTTGATATGATGGGCCTCAAGCCTCCCGCCAATTTGACCGCATTGTTGACAGGTATACCCATCACGATTGAATACGTTGGTTCTCCATTCACGGTCAAAAGCGTTACCGTGCTTATCTCGTTTTCTTAGGTGATATGTCCGGGGCTTCTTGCCTCTGTTATTCTTTAAGCCCTCCGGCTCGTCGCCCTTCAAGGATTCATGATGGCACTTTCTTGAACAAAAGGTGTGTGATAGCGTGGAATTTGCGGGTATAAACTTTTCTCCGCAAAAAGAACAAACTATCATTCTGCAATCGTTGCATCGTTTTTGGGCGTTACTCGTCTGTTCAAACTCACATCCGCAGACAGCACATACTTTTTTTACGTATGGTTTACGCTTTAATCGGTATCGCTTCCATTGTTCAGGCGTGTTACTCATAGCGGTAAAACTCCTTGGGACAGTCTTTTAACTGCGATTTGGCAATACTTTTCTTCAATCTCAATGCCTATGGCTTTCCTACCTAATTGTTTTGCCATTTTTAAAGTAGTCCCACTTCCACACATGGAGTCCAAGACAATATCCCCCTTGTTGGTCCAAGATGTAATATGATCAGCAGCTAATTTATCAGGGAATATTGCCGGATGTTGGTAAGCGATGGAATCTTTTGTACTGTATCCGTAACCAGTGTTATATCTCCATATATTGAATCGAACTCCGTATTCTTGTGTAACTTTAGAACCCTTTGCTATAAGAGAACCATCAACACTTCTTTTTGACATTGTGCCAAAGTTAGATTGATTAGCCCAAATATTCTTTTTATCCTTAATTAAATTTGTAGTTTTAGGTTTCCCCTTACTAAACACAAACATATACTCAAATATTTGATAATATCTATTTGTGTCTGGGTTAGACATACCTGCTTTTTCGTAAATCATTGTGTCATGTAACTTCATCCCTATATCAATAAATCTCAACGCTTGCCTAAAAGATGTACCACTTTCAGATCCATTATTAGTAGCATCTCCAACAATCCACACACATACACCACCTTCCTTAATGGTAGGCACAATAGCATCAATGGTTGATTGCCAATTAAAGCCGTGTCCTCCATAATCCCGTAAATTGTCATAAGGTGGACTTGTCAGTACCAAGTCCACTTTTGGTAAGTGAGGTAATATTTCTCTACAATCACCGTGATAGATAGTGATTCCGTCTTGCTCATAGTAAGGGGTAGGTAGACTCACCGTGTCCACTCCTGCCTCGTTTTATGCTCATTCAACGCCCTTTCGCATAGCCATGCGTTCACCTTTGCCCGTTTATGTACTCTCTCTTGGCGCCACTCAACCTCATGGCAGATAGCGGGGATAGTGGCAAGCATGGCGAGCCAGAGTAAAGCTGAGAGGACTAATGCCCAAAAGATATCTTTAAATGCTTTCATGCTGTCCTCCTGAATAGTTCAAGGTCTTCGTCTACCGTG
>JAKQDR010000162.1 GCA_029573715.1 bacterium
AGACTGGGACTTGGTAATTATGGATGAGGCGCACAAACTTCGCAACGTCTATAAAAGAAACAATGTAATGGGTAATAATCTCAAAACTGCTCTCCGTGGGCGAAAAAAACTGCTTCTCACAGCGACCCCACTACAAAACAACCTGATGGAACTCTACGGGCTTGTCAGCATTATTGACGAGCAGGTTTTCGGCGATCCCGATGTGTTCCGTGAAGTATATGTCAACGTGACTAATATTGAGAGCCGAAACAGGAACTTGAAAGTCCGCTTACAGAATTTTTGCAAGAGAACCCTTCGACGACAAGTAACCGAATATGTGCCGTATACCAATCGAACAACTATAACGCAAGAATATACTCCAAGCCAAGACGAGGAGCAATTATACACAGATGTGTCTAATTATTTGCAGCGGGAACGGCTTCACGCTTTCCCGCAAGGACAGCGCCAACTCCTGATGTTGGTGGCAAGAAAGTTGCTCGCATCGTCATCAATGGCGATTCACGGCACCCTGTCCACCATTATCGACCGCCTGAATCTTAAATTAAGTGATTATGAAGCCCAGTTGAAGCTGACAGACCTTGATGATTACGACGGCATCGAGGAACTCATTGATGAGGAATCGAATGGCGATGATAACGGCGCGGTGGATGAAATGGCGGCAGACTATGAGGGAATACGAGCCGAGATTGAAGAACTGAAGCAATTTGCCGCTCTTGCCGAAAGAATCACGACCAACGCCAAAGGCGACAACCTTCTGACTGCACTTAATCGCGGATTTGAAAAGAACCAACAGCTTGGCGGTGCAAGAAAGGCGGTAATATTTACCGAATCAAAGAGGACGCAGCAGTACCTTATGAATCTGCTTTCCCAAAATGGTTATGATGGACAAATTGTTTTTCTGGACGGATCGAACAACGACCCTGTATCTAATCGTGTTTATAAGGAATGGCGCGAGCGGCACAAAGACGACGGTAGAATTTCAGGCTCAACAGCAGCGGATAAAAAGTCGGCGATTGTTGAGGAGTTTCGTGACCGCGCTTCCATTCTCATCGGAACAGAAGCTGCAGCCGAGGGAATCAACCTGCAATTTTGCAACATCGTAGTCAACTACGATTTGCCTTGGAACCCCCAGCGCATAGAGCAGCGGATAGGCCGTTGCCATCGCTATGGGCAAAAAAATGACGTTATAGTCATCAACTTTCTTAATCGCGCTAATGCTGCCGATGAGAGGGTTTTTGAATTGCTATCCCAGAAGTTTAGGCTGTTTGATGGCGTGTTCGGGTCGTCGGATGAAGTTCTTGGTGCTATTGAGGATGGCGTGGATTTTGAAAAGCGTATCCTTGATATTTACCAGACTTGCCGTCATCCCGACGACATTAAAGTGGCTTTTGACCTCTTGCAGGAAGAATTGTCTGAACAGATAAATGAAAATATTACTAAAGCGAGACAGTCTATATTAGAGAACCTTGACGAGAGCGTTGCAAGTCGCTTAAGAGGTTGCCAAAAGGATACAGATGATGGAATGAGCAAGTTTAGCCAGTGGCTGTATCGGTTCTTCTTAATGAAAGGTGCAGAGCGTGTTGAACCCCTTGACCAGTTGCGGTTTGCTTACATAGAAAACGGTGAGCGTAAGACTTATAACCTCCGATGGAAAGACGCAGAAGTACTGCATGATGAGTTTTTACGCCGGGATGGTGAACCTTGCCTCGGCTGGCTCACAGAAGCTATGAATACGGAAACACCGGCTGTCGCTATTCAATTTGACTATTCAAATTCCAACAGGAATTTTGGTTTCTTAAATGCTCATTCAGGACTTAAAGGCGTATTATCACTTGAAAAGCTAACCCATAAAGGCATAGATAATGAAGAACACCTTATCATCACCGTTATCACAGAGGATGGTACTCATGTTGATGATGAGTCGATATGCGATATTATGCAGTTGCCATCTACTATCCTTGGAACGTGTTCTCCTGAAACAGACGAACTCATTAGGCTTCGCCAAGAAGGTATTCAACGCCAAAAAGATGAAATATCTGAGCGCAATAAAAGTTTGTTTTTAGAGCATCAAGCTAAGTTGGAAGCTTATACCGAAGACCTCAAAGAAGCTCTGCAAAAATACCTCAGAGCAACGCGCAAAGAGATTAGCGAGAAAAAGAAAGCCTCTCGTGCTTTAAAAGACTCAGGTACACTTGCAGAAATGTTGGATTTGCAGGCTGAAATTAATAAGCTCGAAACCACACTTAAAAAAAAGCAAAGAGAGCTTTATGATGAAGAGGACAGATTGGAGCGTGAGCGGGATGCTTTCTTGGAAGATATCCGCACTCGTTTAAACGGCGAAATCGAAACCGAAACGATAATGACATTCTCGTTCGAGATAGTATAGGAGGATTTTACATATGCAGAAACTTGAACTTACTTGGATTGGCAAGGGTGATGAGCCTGTTGTCGAACCACGCATACTGCTTCACGATGCCTCAAAGGATTACGGCAACCCCGCCGCTGATAATATGCTGATTCACGGTGATAACCTGCTCGCGCTGAAAGCTTTGGAACAGGAGTTTGCTGGGCGTGTGAAGTGCATTTATATCGACCCGCCGTATAACACTGGCAGTGCATTTGAACAGTACGATGATAATCTTGAACATTCGACATGGCTGAAATTGATGGTGCCAAGACTGCAAATATTAAAAACCTTGTTAAGTTCAGACGGCAGTCTTTACATTAGTATCGATGA
This sequence comes from bacterium, assembly GCA_029573715.1. Lineage (GTDB taxonomy): Bacteria > Patescibacteriota > Microgenomatia > UBA1406 > GWC2-37-13 > JAGOLU01. Next base: position 2,738 of record JAKQDR010000162.1, read on the forward strand.
TGATGAACACGCATATTTGAAAGTGCTTTGTGATGAAGTTATGGGAAGAAGTAATTTTGTAGCAAACTGTATTTGGCACAAAAAACATACACGAAGCAATGATGCAAAATGGTTCTCAGACAACCACGATTATATTTTAGTTTACGCTAAAGATAAATCGACTTGGCGTCCAAACCTTCTGCCTCGAACTGAGGAAAGCGCAAAAGGATACACCAATCCTGATAATGACCCTCGCGGAGTTTGGGCATCAGGCCCGTGTCATGCAAAAACACCCAACCCCAAAGACATATATCCAATAACAACGCCGTCTGGTCGTATCGTTATGCCACCACCGGGGACAAGTTGGAGATTCTCTGAATCCAAAATGAAAGACTTGATTCAAGATAATCGCATCTATTTTGGTGTAAGTGGTGAGAATGTGCCCCGTTTCAAGCGATTTATAACGGATGTTCAAGACGGTTTCGTTCCAACAACCTTATGGTTTAGAGATGAAGTTGGGGATAATCAAGAAGCAAAAAAAGAAGTTAAGGCTTTCAACCCTGAGAGTGTGTTTTCTACTCCAAAGCCTGAACGTTTGATTGAAAGAATTTTGACTCTTGCCACAAAAGAAGGCGACCTTATCCTCGACAGTTTCCTCGGTTCTGGCACAACCGCCGCAGTTGCCCACAAGATGGGTCGACAGTATATCGGTATTGAACTGGGAGAGCATTGCTACACCCATTGCCTGCCGCGCCTGAAAGCTGTGGTGGACGGGGATCAAGGCGGAATTTCCAAATCACAGAATTGGCAAGGCGGCGGAGGTTTCAAGTTCTATGAACTGGCTCCGACCCTCATCGTCAAAGACGCGCACGGCCAACCCATCATCAACGATAAATATAATGCGCAAATGCTCGTCGCCGCAATCGCCAAACTCAATGGCTACGATTACGCTCCTGATTCTGACGTATTCTGGAAACAGGGAAAAAGTCAGGCGGGCAGCTACATCTTCGTAACTACTGAATACCTTACAGCGGCGCAACTTGACGATATTTCCCGCGATCTGCCGGAGTACGAACGTCTGCTTATCTGCGCCCCGGCGTTTGACATTGGACTTGGCAAACGCTATGAGAATATAAATGTTCGAAAAATTCCGCAGTCGGTTCTTGATAAGTGCGCATACGGTGCGGATAACTACAACTTGAATATTGTCAATCCGCCCGAACTGGACGATGACGAATGGGAGGACGGAGAAGATGCTTAGAGAACCTTACTCGGCGAAATCATATTCATACAACTCGAAATACATCGACAATCGCCTTGCACTCCGTCCCCCTCAGAAGGAGAGCTTGGAGCGGTTCGCGCGGATTGTAGATATACTCTCCCTCTCTAAAACACCGAACTTAGATGAAGAACTCATAAAAATCCGTGAACTGTTCCCGACACTCACCAGTTTTGAGCGGGACTTTCCGTCCGTATGCTTCGCCCTTGCGACTGGTATAGGTAAAACTCGGTTGATGGGAGCAATGATTGCGTATCTGCACTACGAGAAAGGTGTCAATAACTTCTTCGTGATGGCTCCCAATCTCACGATTTATAAAAAGCTGAAAAACGACCTCGGTAACCAGAACAATGAAAAGTACGTGTTTCGAGGTTTAGATAAGTTTGTCAACGCACCGCGCATTATCGACGGCGACAACTACGAGGAGTTCCGTCAGATGTCGCTGTTTGAAGGCGGCGTTACCATCAACGTCTTTAACATAAGCAAACTGAACTCAGAGAGCGGACGTATGCGCCGCTTGCAGGAGGTGCTTGGGCAGTCCTATTTCTCGTACCTACAATCCTTGCCCGACCTCTGCATTTTTATGGACGAAAGCCACCACTACCACGCTGATAGAGGGTTTGACACCATTAACGAGCTCCACCCTGTCCTTGGCGTGGAACTCACCGCAACACCACAAATTCAAAAAGGCGCACGGAAAATTGATTTCAATAACGTGGTGTATGAATACTCTCTTGCTCATGCGCTGAACGATGGGCTTTACGTCAAAGTCCCTGCCGTATTTACCCGCCGGGATTTTCGCCATGAAGAATATACCCCCCAACAGCTTGACCGCGAGAAACTCAACGATGGCATCCGTCTGCACGAAGAAACGAAAAGTAGACTGGATGTGTACGCTCGTACCCACGGCAAGCCTATCGTCAAGCCATTTGTGCTTGTTGTTGCCAAAGATACAACCCACTCACGGGAGATACGCGAGTATCTTTCATCGGACGCTTTCTTTCATGGATATTACAAAAATAAGGTATTGGAAATCAACTCGGCACAGCGTGGTTCGGAAAAGGACGAGAACATCGAGCTGCTGCTATCGCTTGAGTTAACCACCAACGTAATTGAAATTGTCATCCACGTCAATATGCTCAAAGAGGGATGGGACGTGACGAACCTATATACCATTGTTCCTCTCCGCGCTTCGGCATCTGAAACGCTTACGGAACAGACCATTGGACGTGGCTTACGTTTGCCCTACGGTCAGAGGGCGGGCGTAGACGAGGTTGACAGACTCTCTATCGTCAGCCATGACCGTTATCAAGCGATTGTAGACCTTGCCAAAGACCCGAATTCACTTGTCCGCAAGGTTTACTACATCGAGGAACAAGAACTTCCTGCCAACGACGACGGGCGAGAAACCGTACCTCTACCGACAGTCTATGACGCATTGACCTCCGGCGAGAGTTTCACGCGACAGTTGGCAATTACCCTGAGTGAAACGGCGACTGACGAGTACAAAGCCAAAAAAACGCCCGACCAGACGATGCTTATCGCAAGTATTGTCCAAGGTATAGCCGCCAAAACGGTGGTCGAGGTCAACAGGCAGGTTCGGAATATCAATGCCATCAATGATGAACAAACGCGCAAATGGGTGCATAGCAGTATTGTTACGCAAACCATGCAGCAACTTCCTGAACTCAGTCTTAAAAAAGAGGACTTGGCAGCCGTTGTCGCAAAAGCAATCGAAACTTGCGCCCAAGCCCTCACAGAAAACGTCATTCCGATACCTCAATCAGTTGTTCAGCCACATACCGAGGTTAAACGTGGTTTTTTTGACTTCACGCTTGATACAAGCCGTATGCGCTGGCATCCGTCCGACGACACTCTCCTCGGCACGGAACTAATGGAGGGCGGCGAAACCTTCACATTGGAAACAGGTACAGTTGCCTTTGCAAAGATTGATACAGTGGAAAATGAAATTGTCCGACATATTATTGTCCATGATAACGTCGACTACGCAACTTGCTCAGACCTCATCTATTCGCTTATTGCAGATGCCAAGAGGCACTTTTTGTCGTACTTGAAAGATGAGGAGGCGGAAAAGGTTATGCGGGATCGCCAGCGTACCATAGCAGAAATCATCTACGCGCAGATGAATGAACATTTTTATAAAGAGGAAGTCAGTTATAGGGCAGCGAATATGCGCCCGTTTACGCGGATTGAATCGAGTTTTGGCGGCAAGTTCAAGTCAGATGATATATATGACTTACGGGCTCCGATGGCGGCATCGGATGTGAAGTCCAAGATATTCAGCGGATTCAGGAAGGCCGGACATACGCTGTATAAGTTTGACAGCGACACGGAGAGAACTTTTGCCGTTGTGTTAGAGAACGACAAAGCCGTTCTGCGGTGGCTTCGTCCCGCGCCGCGTCAGTTTAACATTTACTGGGGACAAGGCGGCGCGAACCGCTATGAGCCAGATTTCATTGTTGAGACCGCCGAAACAATTTATATGTGCGAGCCGAAAGCGAGCAACAAGATGCGAGATGCGGACGTGCTTGAAAAGCAGGAAGCCGCAGAAGAATACTGCCGCGCCGCCAGTGAATTCAACGCCGAAAACGGCGGTAAACCGTGGAAGTATGTTCTTATTTCTCACGACGAAATCCGACCGCAGTCGAGTTTTACTTATCTCGCAGAACAAGCTTCGCACGAACAGTTATCGATAGAGTAAACACTTCTAAGGAGGGAGCTGCCACATGAAATTTTTCCATTTATCCGACTTGCATCTCGGCAAGCGTGTCAACGAGTTTTCCATGCTGGAAGACCAGCGGGACATCCTGCAGAAAATCGTTGTGCTTGCCAAAAAGAATAAACCGGACGCCGTCCTCATAGCGGGCGATGTCTACGATAAATCTATGCCCATCGTGGAGGCCGTCCAGTTACTGGACAGATTTCTTGTGTGGCTCAACGAACTGGGGATTACGGTATTTATCGTTTCCGGCAACCACG
>JAKQDR010000187.1 GCA_029573715.1 bacterium
AAGCTTACCCGCCACATATCAAGGTTCTGCGGTCACCGCACACCCCGGTATTGGCTCTGCAGCATCTGCAGTTTCAGGACAAAATGTGACATTTGCATCAACCGATTTGACGGTCGGCACCACATACGGGTTTTATATCACCGGCGGCATCACTAATCCGGCGACAACAGGTTCAAAACTCTCGTGGATCTCAACTCACTCTGATGGAACGCCAGATTTTGCGAATTACACCGACGCCATCGATGCGAGTAGAGTCGCATCGTATTTCGTGTCTGACAATGGATCAGCGACAGATAGCGATCAAATCACTGTCACCGCACGTATAGAGCCGATTTACACACTTATACTGAGTGCGCAATCAATCACATTGGACACTTCACTTGCAAGCGTTGAGTATCCCTTAGGTCCCCAAAATGGGTCAGTTAATCCGGTCACCGCTACGGCCACGACCAATGCAAATAATGGCCATGTAATGTGGCTGAGAGCCAATTCAAATTCTGGTCTTACCTCAACCATTAGCGGGACGTCCATACCTTTTGCCGGTACAGCGGCCGATGCTACTCCAAGCACATTGTCTGCAGGCACAGAGGGAGTAGTGGTCGATATAGATTCAACCACAAACACCTCAGGTAGTTTAACGATTTCAGCTGAGTTTAACGGTGTCACAACTTCTGCCGGTGGCACGCCAAGCACGACATTCCAGGAAATTGCATCAGCCAATGGGCCTGTTGGCGGGGTGGGGGATGTGATTTCGATTATTCCTCGGGTTGCCATCAGCACAACCACTCAATCAGCAGACGATTTTACTAACACGTTGACTATTATTGGTGCGGGAAGCTTCTGATGGTTTTAGGTGGGCGAGCGTATCCTTATTGCAAAAGTATCACCGGTGTGGTGTAATGCAACATACGAACCATATGTCTATGATGTATTTGATAAAAAAAATCGTCGTAATAACAGCCCTTGTGTTCGGGCTTGTCTTTCTTCCTACACACACATTCGCTCAAATCACCCCCATTCAGGAGGCTTCACCCTCAGCATCTATTGAAACGATCGAAGTCCCGGCTGATTCCGGAATTAACCTAACTCTCTCACCGGTGTTTCTTAATTTGACAGCGTACGCCGGAAAGTCAGTGAAATCTACAATCAAGCTTACAAATAATAACGAATTCACCGAAAAGTACAGACTCTCAGTGATTAAATTTGTACCCGACACAAAAGGTGAATCCATCATACCCATTGAAGATGCATCAGGAGATGAAACACTTGATTGGGTTAAGCTTGCCCGGCCTGAGGTGACGGTGCGTGGCGGATCTGCCGAAACAGTTGAATTCGAAGTAACCGTCCCCGAGTATGCGTTTTTGGGATACTATTTTGGCATCTCTGCACAACGAGCAGCCGAGCCCGGTGAGCAGGGGACTGCAAAAGTTGTGGGGCAGGCCATAATGCCCATACTGCTTGATGTCGTGCGTGAGGGCGACAAAGGACCCTTATTTGTAGATGGAGATGAGGGCATATATAAGCGAGCTGAGCTGGCGAGCTTTACCACATCTTCATGGTGGTATGAATATTTACCTACTGATTTTGAAATTCGATTCAAAAACACCGGCAAAGTGCACCTTGTGCCATTTGGAGATGTGCTTATTCAACAAGGAGGAATTGATGTCGGCTCACTCCCCATCAATGAAGGACGAGGGAATACAATGCCTGGTGTGACGCGCACCTACACTGCAAGTTGGGCAGATGGATTTATTGTGCGTGAACCAGTGCAAAATGAGTCGGGTTTTGTACTTGATGAGCAAGGAAACAAAACATACAACACTGTCGTACGATGGGATGCACTTCCCAAGATGCGTATTGGGAAATATACGGCCAAAGCTATTGTGGTATACAACAACGGACGACACGATGTTCCGCTTGAAGCTCTCGTTAGTTTTTGGGTCATTCCGTGGAAAATTATTCTTGCGCTTACACTCATTTTGACTCTGGTTATCTTCGGGATTAAAAGCGCAGTGTCCAACTTGATGCGATGAATATTCTCGCGCGCTCAATAGTGCAGCCACTTTCTGTTCGAATAATACTTGTTACTACTTGTCTGGTTGCATGTGCATTATTTTATACCCCTGGGGTGTATGCCAAAAATGTTCCACCACAAGGGTCATTTCGAGTAGAGCCGGCATTTATTGAGGTTGATGTAAGCAAAGATTTTGAAGCACAACAAATTCCCATACGGTATTCCAATCTTACCGAATCAGTGGTTGATGTTGATTTGACATTTATACCGGTGACGTTTTCAGACGATGAACGTATGACGATTCAGTCTGAACCATCGACATTGGTTTCACACATACTTCCATCAGCCCAATCATTTGTAGTGGCACCTATGGAAACAAAGACAGTGCTTCTGTCATTTCAAAATCTTGATCTATTGAGTAGCTCGGATTATTACGAAGCACTCAGTGCCACCATTAACGTTCGAGCTGACGGCGAAACAAGTCAAGGCGCTTCAATTTATGCACAGATAACCACTGTACTTCTCGTGCACAACACGGCATCCAATCGTCATCCTGTGTATTCATTTGCGGCGTATCAACCGATTTTGAACCACATCGTCTTTTCGTATCCAGCGAATGCACTTGTTTCACTTTCCAATAAAGGCAATACGTATGGCATACCCCGTGGCACTATACAAGTGAAGAATGTTTTTGGGCGATTAGTTGCTTCTGGGTCGGTTAATCCAGACTCAGTACGCATCTTCCCTCAAAGCACTCGATTAGTTGATATCACTATGAACAAAGAGCCGGTCTTTACCCCAATAGCGCTTGCTCGCTATGAGCTTGCATTTTACGATCAGCACGCACAGGACAAGGGTAGTATTTCTGACTCTCGGATGTTTCTTTTTATTGATCCGCTTTTCCTCATTTTGACTCTGGTATTTGCAAGCATCTTTGTGCTATTCTTGATGTATGTCTCGCGTATCCGAACCAAAAAGAACTGATCGTCCCTGGACACCGCTTCAGGTTATGCCATCAAATCATAAGTCGCTCCATGCCCGTCATCGGAGGCTCCATGCATTGAAGTCACATTTATCATTTCTCGTTTCAATTTTTCTTTTTATTTTGGTGCTTCTTCTATTGGGGATTTTTTATATGAGCACTCAGGTGGATACCAGCAACACCGACGTGCACACTGAGGCAGACCAAGAAAAAGAGACTGCGTCACTGGTTGCTTCACAAGGGCGTAAAGTTGTCATTGAGCGAGATTGTTATGGCCTTGAGGTACGGTTTGGCATCCGCAAGATGGAGGCATTTGATGATTGCTCACTGCGCGTTTCACTTGATTCGCCCCATGGAATGCTGGTTGTTGACTATCGAGATACGAGTGGTTCGGCGGTAAGTTCAGATATCCTTATGCGTCGAACGCATCCAGAAAAATACGAAGAAACTGAGTATACCGCTCGAGAACAGCAGTACGTCGTTTTTCGTAATAAGCAATCAGGAAATTATGAAAAAACTGCCTTTTTGCAGCTACCAAGCACCACGATAGGCATCACATTGCGCCCAGATTCATCCGTCAGCTATGATGCTGAATTTCAGGATATTCTCAACTCATTCTATTGTAAAAATGAATGTGCGTTGGGTGATGCGACGGGGACAGAGGTGCCCGAAATTGCCACCGAGGAACCGACAGAGGCTCCGTCTGAAATCGAATAACCCCAAAAACATAGCCACACCTATGAACCAATCTCTAAAAAAAACCCTTCTTGCTTTGAGCTCATCCGCCTATTTTATGCTGTTTGCGTTTCCCGCATCAACCAACTATTCGCTTAAAAGCTTTGAGTTTGGCAGTGGAGGAGAGTACAACATGGGGTCAACTAACTATTTTTTGGAAGGATTATCGGGAGAAACAGCGTCGGAGCGACAAAGCTCAACCAATTATGCTGCTAATTCCGGGTTGCAATTTGTACAGATGGCAAACACTCCCGAAACTCCACTTTTCACCAATGATGACAATTGGTACGATAAACTGAAAATTGTTATTGCAGCCTCAAATAATCCATCAGACACCGGGTTTGCGGTCGCAATAAGTAAGGACAACTTTACCACAACCCAATATGTGAAAAGTGACAACACAGTAGGCTCAAGTCTGGCATTATCTGATTTTAAAACATATGCGGGGTGGGGCGGAGCAACGGGCACGCTTATCATTGGGCTAGACGCCAATACAACGTATAAGGTGAAGGTGAAAGCACGCCAGGGCAGATATACGGAAGGCCCTTGGGGGCCGGTGGCACAAGCAGACACGGCGGGCGTTTCGGTGAGCATGGATATTGACATCGCATCTACCGACACCGAGACATCTCCACCCTACACGGTGAGTGTGGGCGATTTACAAGCGGGGACAGTGGTCACTGCAACAGATAGGGTGTGGATCGATTTTGACACGAATGCATACAATGGCGGAGCTATTTATGTTCGTGGTCAAAATACAGGTCTATATTCGGCAAAAAGTGCTCATACCATAAGTTCTGCCTCAACTGATCTGGCAACAGCAGCTTCGGGATATGGGCTGCAAGGAGTGAGCGCCACTCAAACAAGCGGCGGGCCACTCGCGCTTGTCGCCCCCTATAACGGAGCGGGAGATAATGTAGGGATTATCGATACGACATTTCGGGAAATCCTCACCAGTTCTGCACCAATTATCGCTGGGCGCGCCTCATTTTATACCAAAGCGAAAATCACTGCGACGACACCAGCAGCCGATGACTACGCAGACCTTCTAACGATCGTTGTATCTGCGGTATTTTAGGTGAGAATACTCAAACCTCTACCTCCCCTGTGTGTTTATTCTGTTACAACAACAAAACCTCATTTGCAGGTTCGGTACATTGTTGGTAAAGCTTGAACAAACCTCTCTGACTGGTGTATGGGGCTTTCAGTTCTGCAATTAAATGCATTTAGCTCTTGATTTGTATACGAAAAAATGGTTTACTAAATTGAGATGGTTTTATTTCATTTGTTCACGTTGTAGTATCAAAACACTTGTTCGACATATTCTGGCGGTGATTATAGTTGCGCTCCTAGCTTTTGGGACAAGCTATTCTGTATCCTCAACCTATGCTGCAGCTGGCATAAATCAGACGATAAATTTCCAAGGTAAATTAGTAAATAGTAGTGGGCTTAATGTGGCTGATGGAAATTATGACATCACATTCTACTTGTATGCAGCCTCATCCGGAGGTTCTGCCCTATGGACGGAGGTGTGGAACACCGGCACGGCACAGGTGCCGGTGCAAGACGGGGTATTTCGAGTGGCACTTGGCACTCATAGTGTGCTCACTTCATTTAACTTTAATGACGACAGCTTGTATTTAGCGGTGAAGGTGGGCGCTGATCCCGAGATGACTCCGCGCATTCGTTTCACAAGCGTACCCTATGCATTTGTGGCCAAAACAGTGGTTGACGATGCGCTTGATTTTGACCAATTCAAAGACACAATGGCGCTTGATGCCAATACCACAGTCAACCAATCTAGCTACACATGGACTCAGAACTTTACAGGCAATACGACTACAGGGTACACGTACAATGCTAATTCACTCACAACAGGCAAAGGGCTTTTTGTTTCGTCAAGTGCCACCGGGCTTACTGGGAATTTAGCGGAGTTTACGCTGTCAGGGAGTAATGCAGGTAATACCGGTAATGTCGTGCGCATTGCTCAAACAGGCACCTCATCAGCTGCGGTGCCCTTGGTAGTTACTAACCTTGGCACAGGCCTATCTTTCCGGGTGAATGATGAGACGGGCGATGCTGACACAACGCCATTTGTGATAGATGCGGCTGGAAATATAGGGATAGGACTTACAGCGCCACTGCAAAAGTTGCATGTGAGTGGCAATGGGAGATTTGACGGTGGCCTCTATATGTACGGATCACCGCTTAATGTTGAGGTTACTCGCGCACTCCCCACAACAGTCGGGAATACGATAGAAATTGGGAATCTTAATGTCACCAATGGCGCTCATAATGTGAGGTTGTCTGTCACGGTGCCATCTTCTAGTAATTCGGTTGCAAAACAATAT
>JAKQDR010000190.1 GCA_029573715.1 bacterium
ATACAACTCACTGGCTACGGCACCTAAACTAAAACTTGCAAAGTCTGCTTCATCGCCAGTCCATTCTGCAAAGGTATATAAACTTCCTCCCTGCATGAATTGTGTTACCGTGTTTCCGTCAATAGTTGCTGTAATACTGCGTTCAAGAAACGAACCGCTACCCTCATTCGCATATACTCTTAACTTGTAAGAACCAGAAGGTAAACCATCAAAGCCCATCGGGCAAACACCTGATGCCTGTGCAATCCGAAACCCTGAGCGGTTTACATTAACCGGAAACCCTCCGGCATTATTCCTTCCTCTGTTACTGCTAATCTCTGCTTGAAAGTTTGAATATAAAGGATTGTTACCGATGAAGAAGTCAACCCCGGTTAATGTATTGTTGTTATCATCTTTCAAATCATCTACCCTCTGGTTATCAGTGTGCGATGTCATGGTGTTGTAACCACTACCCGAATAGTTTACCGTACTTGTACCGTGTGCTATTACAAGCCTCCACGTTATATCGCCATCCAAATCCGTTTTTAAAGTTGCAAGCCTTCCTTCCAATGCTGTTTTGGTTGCACCCGAACTTAACTCAGCAACCTTACGCACGGCCTCTCTGTATGCAATTATCTGGTAGGCTTCGCTACCTCTTTTCATCTCCGCATCTTCTACAAACAATGTTGCGCACTCTTCCAAGTCCATCGAATACCGCCAATGCCATGCAATGTAATCCCACTTGGCGTTCGCTTTCCCGGAAACTCCACTAAACATTCTATGGTAGAACTCATCGTGCCAAACGCTGGCCGAGTGCGTTCCGTTCCAGATATTTCGTGTGTATGGGTATTCGTTGTAAGTCTGTGCACCGTAAGTACTGGCAAGGTTAGGCCCGGGATTTTGAACACCACCAAACCCGCTATCATTCGTACCCATCACACCTGCAATAGCTGTTACATAGCTGTAAGGATGACTGTATGTTCCTCCCGTTTGCCCTGTTGCGTAACTCACAGATGCAATGCCCGACTTTGTGTAGTTAACAACATCTTCGGGGTCGGTTGTTAAAATCGTACCGTCTGAATTTGTAAACCAAAACTCTTTTAAATCCTCATAACTAATATTAACAGACGAGTTCATTACCTGCCTACCACCACGACTTAAACCCGTCATGTTAATCCTATCGGGGTTTATGGTATAGTTTGCCCAAAGGTATTTCATCACCTCGGTGAAATAACCTAACGCAAGGTCTGTATTGTTGCCTCTGTTTTGAACCGACACCACTAACCCTTTGTTGTCGAACTCATCGCCATGATTCATCATGTAGGGTACTGCCTCAAAGAACATTGCGCTGTGTACATAGTCTAATGTGATGCTGTTACCTGATTGTGAACTTGAAAACGTTACTGAAAAATTAGGCGTTGCGCTTGTTAGGCTTCCCGTTGTGCCTGTGCTTATCCCTGTACCTGTTATCGTTCCTCCCCATTGGCCGTAACCAACAGGAGTACCGTTTACTTTTACCACAACTGATTTAGCAATAACGCGATTACCGCCTAATGATGCCGGTGTGAAGGTATAGGTTAGATCGTTACCGGTACTCATCACCTCACCTGTTACGGCTGTGGTTGCGTTGTTATCTGTTCCATCTCCCCCGTAAAACAATAGCACCGGTACGCTGCTCATAAGGTTCATTCCTTCCGGTTCGTAGATGAAAATATTAACGGGGTTGCCGCTTATTGTAACTGTTGTGTGTACATAGTTTGCCGGTGAAGGTGAAGGACCACCACCGGGCGTACTATTTCCCATCAGAAGCCAAATCAATTTATTTTGTTGTGCTGATGCTGAAAGGGATAGTAGTAAGAATAGAATAATAAGCCTCATCTTTTAATAGTTTTAATAGGTGTGAGATGAAATTTTAACTGTAACTCCAACATTGTAAGTACCAGAGTAAGCACCCGATGTCCATGTATAGCCGGGAACACCCCCGTTAATATCTCCAACTGCTGTTGTTATTACAGTTGAATCTGATGTAGTCAGTGTGCCGCCTGAATCTGCCGTCCATGTGCCAGAATTATTTTTCCTAAACCTTGCCGTAAAAGTACCAGATGCCGCAGCGGTTCCATCGCTTTTCATTGCCAGAATCACATACTCCGCAATAATTACAGTATTGTTAGCATAGGCAGAAAAATTACTAATGCTTTGAAATCCAGAAGAACTTGCTCCCCAGGGATTTCCAAAGGTTTGAACTGTATAAGAAGTTCCATTTGAACCAAACCCACCGGAAACAAAACCTACGGCATTGTCTACTGTACCTGTTGATGGATTTTTAACCACTGGGGCGGCTTGCCAGCTTGCAGTAGTACCGTTTGAAGTTAGTACATAGCCGTTAGTACCTATGCCTAACCTTGTAGGCGTTCCACCGCTACCAGCAAGTATAATATCCCCTTCGGTAGTCATGGGGTTGGTTAGTGCCGTACCACCACCACCAATAGCATCTACTGAGGTAGAGGTGTAGTAAATAACTGCTGCGCTTTCGTTTGTTGCCAAAGAAGTTACACCGCCAAGAGTTACACCGGAACCAGCTACTAAAGTAACCGTACCAGTGCCCTTGTTAATCAAA
>JAKQDR010000192.1 GCA_029573715.1 bacterium
CCGTATCACCAGCCCCGTCCTGCGTGTAGAATGCGTAGAATATTACGCTGTTGCCTTGATTTTCGTGCATTCAGCACCTCCTAAAGTGCGTCAATCTCTGCCAGTTTTGCCTGATAAGCATCCGTCAAACTCTGGATTTCCGTCTCGGCAGTCGTGACCGCTCTGTCTCGCTCGGACTGCGCTTTGCGGATTGCGGATTGCAGAGTTGCCGCTTCTGTTTCGAGCCGTGCCCTTGTCAGGAACGCCTCGAATAGAACTGCATCACCGTCAAAAGCGGATACGATTTTGTCTACTACAGTTGAAATTACTTCACTACTCGCCATGTGTGTTACCTCCTAAGTAACTAAGAATATATTGCCCATTTGTTGTTGAGATAAGTTTCTACCGTGCCCCTGTCCGTGTCGGATAGAGCGGTATTGTAGAGAATGAATTCGCCAGCGTCACCCACAAAAGCGTTGCTAGAACCCGATACTGAATAATCAGAAAATAGACCAACTGCAGAACCGATGTTTCTGACGGTATAAGCTGCGCTTCCAAGACTGCTGCCATTCTTATAAATCACCCCGTTTCCGCCAGAAGTGAAATGATATGTAAGAGACTGCCACCCTGTTGTAGTAGATGCTATGTCATGCCACCCTCCAGGGTCATTCCATGAATAGTTTCCATTATTGTATGTTGATAAAACAAAACGACCAGTTTGTGTATCAAAGAGCCAGTTTCCGATTGTTGCTCTATTAACAATAAAGAAAAATGTATAACTGCCAGAAGTTGAGGTCAATCCCGTTAAGATATAACCTGCGGCATTAGTTGACCTGCTAATAACACTTAAACTATTTTTGGAGTTGGCATAATAAGCCCATCGTCTCGATTCAGTTGATTGATTCGCATTTTTGCCATTACCGCTTTTATCGTTTATCCTGTAAACTAAGTCGCCATCCGTGCTTACTTTTGTCGTGCCAGCGTCTGTGAACATAGTGTCTGCGTCACTAAAATCAAGCCAGCATAAACACCCCGATATATCCGTTGGCGACCATGCGCTTGTACTCGCCCTCTTTACACTTCTACCGAGTGCACCCTGTATGCCGTAGCGTGAGCCTAATGGACTTATCATAAGTGCGACTCCTCATACCACTGCCAAAGCGTGTCTAATTTTTCCTTGTCGGTCATGGGCACTTCACCGCCCAGCTTCAGCACGTATTTTTCATTACCGCTGATCCACCTGCCAGCGCCGATACGAAGCCAGCCGTCCTTTTCCTCATACACCGCCAGCTCGTTCCCTTCATACACCAGGCCAACAGCGTTATAA
>JAKQDR010000198.1 GCA_029573715.1 bacterium
TTTTTTGCAGTTGGCATAACATTGATGTTTTTAAGCAAACATTAGGGGCGTATTTTAATGTGAAAAATATTTTGGTATGGGAAAAGAATAATCACGGTAGCGGTGATTTACTTGGTGATTACGCCCCGAAATATGAATTGATTATATTTTGTAGCAACGGAAGCAAAAAATTAAATGGTGGGCGAAGTAGCAACGTGATTAAGTGTGCAAAGATGCCAACGGATAATCACCCAACCGAAAAGCCAACCAACCTGCTAAGGCACTTGATAGAAAAAAGCACCAACAAAGGCGATTTAGTTTTGGACACTTTTGCTGGTAGTTTTTCAACTGCAAGGGCTTGTAAAGAAATAGGGCGGAATTTCATTTGTTTTGAAGTCGAAGCCGAATATTGTCGAACCGCTAAAAAACTGCTTAATGGTGTATCCGTGTCGCTGTTTTAGCATTGCGGGTAACGTCCGTATATACGCCAAAATCCTTAACACGTAAGAAAAACATGTTAACAAAATTGATAAAACATCAAACAAAACCATTTTACATATGAAAATCTTTATCAGTGGTAAAATCACCGGCGAGCCCGTCGAGGCTTGCGTCAACAAATTTGCAGAGGCAGAGCTCTCTATGTACTGCCGCACCGAGGTGGACGACGTTGTCAATCCCTTGAACCTTCAAGGTATTCATTTTGGCATCAGCCATGAGGAGGCCATGCGACTTTGCATATCAGCACTTGACGATTGCGACGCTATATGTATGCTGCCGGACTGGACAAAGAGTCGCGACGCATCGATGGAATTTGAACACGCCACCCGCACAGGTAAAAAGGTGCTATTCTATGGCGCCAGTGTCGGCATGGATGATTACGAACTGGTTTAATATTCACTACTTATGGAATGGAATATCATCGCCATGCTGCTCGCCGTCATACTACTTATTGCCGTAGTTGCTGTAGTCCTCCTGCTCAAGATATGGGAGATCGAGGCTGAGCAAAAAAGATTTATGATTTCCTTACTTTCTGTGCAGTACTTTGAGCTCATGCGACAAGAAGAATATATCATGGCCGGCAGGATAGCCGCCTTCCTTAGAGATGAGTACGGCATTGACAACGTAAAAATAATGTGATTTTAATAATGGAACAGATTAAAAAATATACGATGACCATCAATCACAACGAAGAAATTCAAAGGGATAATGGTTCATTTTATAAAATAGTTGACCTTTTCGGAAATGAGCAAAAGGTCATGATTCAAAAAGATAATAAAAAGCCAAATTTATTCAGCGATTACGAAGGATTTTTAGAAAAGTTTGAAGTCAAAAAGACGACGGACGATTGTTACACACCACCGGAAGTGATGGATATAATTCTTGAGTATGTCAATGAAAAGTATCCACTGGAAGGGAAAAAGATTGTAAGACCATTTTATCCTGGTGGGGATTATGAGGCGGTAGAATATACAGACGACATGGTGGTTATTGACAACCCGCCGTTTTCGATTATCACGAAAATATGCAGGTTTTATATTGAAAATAATGTAAAGTTTTTCCTGTTCGCACCACACCTGACATTATTTACCGCCGATATAGACTGCACGCATATTGTTGCAAGTGCAGATATAATTTATGAAAATAATGCAAATGTAAAAACATCATTTTTAAGCAACCTTTTCGGAGATGTCAAGATAATAGGAGCGGCAGACCTTAATCGTAGATTTAAAAAGCTGAACGATAAAAATAAAGTAAACCTGCCTAAATATGTATATCCTGACAATATAATAACGGTTAGCAAAATTGCCTACTGTGTAGAAAAAGGCATTAGCATCACGATTGATAAAAAAGATGTAATGCATTATAAAGGCATGGATGCGCAAAAGGTACATAAAAAAAGCATTTTCGGAGCAGGCTTCATTTGTTCTGACAAAGCAGCAGCGGCAACAGCAGCGGCAAAGGATAAAGAGAATGTTATAGAATGGGAGCTATCGGCAAAAGAAAAGGAAATAATAAGATTATTAGGCGATTAAATAAAAATATTAACAATATGAAAATGATAAAATGGAGCGAAGAGCAAGAATTGAAAGTAGTCCACTGGATACTGTATGCCGTGCTGCTGATCTTCCTCATCCGCAATGTATTGATTTGATAATATATTAAAGTTGATTTCCTGTGATAACTAATATTGATGATATAATCGCCAGATCAGACCTCGTCGCTGTCATTGAGCGCGTCGCCGGCATCACATTCAAGCGCGCCGGTAGCAATATGAAAGCCTTTTCGCCATTTACTGACGAAAAGACGCCATCCTTTATGGTGTCGATGAGCAAAGGTATATGGAAGTGCTTCTCTTCCGGGCGCGGTGGTGTAGGCCCTGCATCATTTATTATGGAATACCGAGGCGTCACCTATCCGGAGGCCATCGAAGAGCTCGCTGAGATCAGCGGTGAGATTGTAATATATGACACTAAAGTCAATAAGGCAGACTACATACGAAAGAAAAAAGAAGAACGCACAGCACGGGACTTGATGATCACCGCAGTGCAAAAGGCGCATGACTACTATGTCAAAAAAAGCAGTATCACAGGAATTGACGCTGCGACGGAGCTCGCCGGCAAAGTGTATGAGCCTACCACCTTAAAAAAGTGGGGTCTCGTCATCACCGGCGATGCTCTGTCACTATCTAAGGCCAGTGCCACCTGGCCCGACCGATCAGCACTCATTGATGCAGGCCTACTCAAAGAAAGCAAGCACAATAACGGGTATTATGATTTTTTCCATTCCAGATTGATCTTCCCTTTGTTCGACCGTGACGGTCGTGTCATCGCCTACAATGGCCGCATACTACAGGCCGACGCTGACAAAAAAACGCCTAAATACATCAACAGTCCGGAGTCTATCATCTATTCTAAAGGCGAGTACGTCTATGGCTTCAATCAGCAGTGGCGCAACATAGCAGACAAAGGCATGGCCTATCTATGCGAAGGGCCTACCGACGTCATCATGCTGGATCAGGCCGGCATCAATAATGCAGTATGCTCCATGGGCACGGCATTCACTGCTGACCAGGCCGCTATCATCGCCACATGTGCCGATCAGGTCATCGTCTTGCCGGATGGAGACAAGCCCGGTCATGGCGCTATCGCTAAGGCCGTGCAGATCATCATCGCCGCACAGATGGACGCAAAGGTCAAGATCATACCATCGGGCGATGATCCTGCGAGCTACATCACAAGAGAAGGACTTGACGCATTCAGAGCGCTGGAAGTGGTCGATGGGATCGAGTGGATACTGCAGCAAGAATGCGGCGACATGGCACAGGCAGGCCCTCATGAGCGCGCCGCTGTGCTCAGCACCGCTGCAAAGTTGCTCGCAGACATCAAGAGCGAGCAGGTGCGCACCCAGTACTATTCTACCATCAGCAAGATGATCGACGTGACAGCCACCGTGCTCAAAAATGCAGTCAAAGATGAAGCCGCCGCCAGACTTGATAAAAAATCAAAGCTCACGCGTGAGCAAGAACATACAAAGATGCTCTATGGCGTGTACGAAGATGGACATCGATATTATGACCACAACGGCATCGAGATTTCAAACTTTGTCGTCAAGCCATTATTCTTAATTTCCTACGGCGACTCCGCACAGCGCGCATTTGAGATCGTCAATAAATACGGCTTTAAAAAAATAGTCAATATGAATTCTGACGACTTTGTCACCTTAGCAGGATTCAGGCGCGCTACAGAGATGCTGGGGTCATTCATATTCAAAGGCAATGATGCTCAATTTGTCAAAATAAGAGAATGGATATATAACGACATGCGCGAGGTCACACCTATCGAAACGATGGGATATCAGCCTCGATCCGGCATATACGCATGGAGCAATGGCATCACACTGCCAGGCACTAATGAAGTGCGTGAGGTCAATGAGTACGGCATCGTCGAGTATGAAGATAGCGACGGCATCAAGACCAGCTATTGGTTGCCTGGTGAGAGTAAGATCAATGTAAGTAAGGATGAAGACTATGATCACGAACTTGAAAAGCACTTCCGCTGGGAAGTACCACCATCAGGCAGCCGTGCGCCACGCGACCTCAAAGGATGGGCCGAAGGGTTCAGCCGTGTCTTTGGCGACAATGCGTCCATCGCCCTGTGCTATGTCATGGCATCGGTACATCGTGATTTATTGCATCGCCGGTACTCGATGTTTCCGCATCTCAATCTATTCGGCCCTGCCGGATCCGGAAAGACATTCATGGCGCAGATCATCACTGGCATATTTGGCAAGCCCATGCGCGCCGTGCATCTTGTATCATCAAGCCAGGTGGCATTCTACAGGCGCATCGCTCAGACCCGCAACGCCATCGTATGGTATGAAGAGTATTCTGAAAAAGTAAGCCCTGAAAAACAGGAAGCCTTAAAGAACTTCGCTGACGGCTTCGGACGTGTCACCGGTCAAATGACTAACAACAATAAGACAAAGAGTACACCTGTGCTCAATGCGTGCATCATCAGCGGTCAGATCCTACCGGGGCATGATCCGGCACTACTCGAGCGATGCATCACCTTGTCATTTGATAAGTATTATGGCGACAAGAAATCGATGCAATACGGAGAGCAATTTAAGGAATGGACAAATGACGGCATCTTTGCCTTTGTCGCTGCTGAGATTTTTTCACATCGCGAGTATGTAGAGCAGCGCTTTGCTGACAAAATGGAAGAAGTCAGAGACCTGCTGCGGAGCTGCTTCCAGCCCACCACCATGCCGAGTGATCGGGTGATGAATAACTTTTCGATGATCGCCACCGTATATCTGCTCATAGCTGACAAAGTGCCTATGCCATATACCATGCCACAGATACTCGACATGTGCGTCGTGCGTATGCAAGAGCAGAGCAGAGCTGTAGAAGGAGTGGACGAGCTGAGCGGTTTCTTCAGCATTTTAGTATATCTGATCACCATGGGCAAAGAGCGCAATGGATCAGGCATCAGCGATGATCACTATGCTGTAGAATATCATCGCCAGGTCAAGGTCAAAGTCACCGAGACCGAAACCCGCGACGTCGTATTTGATCGCGAAAGCAAACTATTGTTCTTGAGGCTCAATCACGCGCACACCATGTATATGAAAGAAGGCCGCTCCATGCTGCCGCGGGTCGTGGACAAACATACACTCATGCGCTATATGCGACAGCATCGGTCGTGGGTAGGAGAGATGAAGGCTAAAAAGATCAATGACAAGCCACAACGATGCATCGTCTTCAATCTCGAGCTGCTGCCAGATGTGGAGCTCGAAGAAACCACTTTTTTCACTAAGCCGGACGCCACAAAAGTCGACACCTCGACGCCGCCGTATAATCCTGAAAACATACCTAATGAAGAGAAGCCGTCACTGGATGGCGACCTGTTTGAAAATCCATTTGAATAGGTTATTTTTTTGTACACCCGCGCTCAGCAGGTGGCACTTTTCGGAGTGTCACCTGTTTTTTTGTGTTTTCAGCGGCATGAATGCCGATATTTACAACATTAAATTGTCGTTTATATCGGAATACCCTGAAAAATGCCTATTTTTAGGCGAAAAAAAATTCATTTTTTTTCAAAAGTAGATATATGTTGAAAAAACGCAACCAGAGGCCAAAAAAGGGTCGAGTTTCCATAAAATCACCCCTTAATATATTGTATATCAGTGTATTATCTTGGTTGCGTTTTGGTTGCGTTTTGGTTGCGTTTCCCTATGATTTTGGCGCAACGGTTGCGCCATTTTTGAAGGTTGCGAAAAATGGCGCAACCAGAAGCCCAAAAGTTGCGCGGTTGCGTTTCAGTTATTCCTTTGATATTCAATTAATTAAGTGCTTTTTTATCCCCCGGTTGCGCGGTTGCGCCAAAAAAAGGGGTTACCTGTGGAGCGACATATATTTTTTTCAACCTTAAAATCATGTAAAAATGACAGCAAAAATCAAAGCTTTTGACCCTCATTCTACAGCTTCTTTTATCCATCCATCTGACGAAGACGAGATCATCCGCCATGAGATAGCTCAGATGCAGCGGCGCAATGATCAAGCCCTCAAAGAAATCGAAGCCCGCAATCAATTGATCGACTATCTGCGCTCATCCTGTACACACGACTGGCAAGACTATGAAGATGACGTCTTAGGCACGATGCGAGCATGCACGATCTGCGGCAAGGTCTCAGATGGAGGTCTCTGTCCTATCCGGTAGCGTCATTCATTAATATATTTGCTTATTATTTAATATATAAATCAATGCGAAAATACATGAAACGACTAATGGAAAGTACCTGGGTGGGCATTATCTCGATCATCACTGATCAGATTTTGCCCTTTGTCGCCCCGGTATCCGGATACCTGATCTTCATGGTCGCCGCTATTATGGCCGACAGCATCACAGGTGTGCTGGCTTCGCTCAAAGAAAACCAGAAGATCACCTCAAATGGTATCTGGCGCACCCTCGAGAAGATCGTCATAGCAGGCATCGCCATCATGTTGTCGCATGGCTTTGAAACGTTGTGGATCCCTGACATACCGATGACAAAGGCAGTGAGTGCGATCATTGCATTTGCTGAGCTGAAAAGTAATATGGAAAACTATCACAGGCTCACAGGAGTAGATATCGGCGCCGGATGGATGGACGCCATCAAGGAGCGCCTATTTCCTAAGCATCATACACCGGCCACAGATGTGCCGACAGATATTGACCTTAATGACGCTAAAAAGTACGATCAATATGGCAGCACAGACGATTAATGAGGCAGGCATAGCACTGATCAAGCGATGGGAAGGATTCCGCCCGCGCCCTTAT
This sequence comes from bacterium, assembly GCA_029573715.1. Classification (GTDB taxonomy): domain Bacteria; phylum Patescibacteriota; class Microgenomatia; order UBA1406; family GWC2-37-13; genus JAGOLU01. The sequence goes on from JAKQDR010000198.1 coordinate 6,801, forward strand.
CTCGACCCGGTGGGCATCCCTACGATCGGATACGGCACTATTGTCTATCCTGACACCAGCAAGCGCGTCACTATGAAAGATGCGCCGATCTCAGAAGAAAGAGCCACGGCACTACTGCGCATGCACCTCATCAGAGTAGAGATGGATGTGCGCCGATTGCTGGAAGTAAAGCTCAATGGCAATCGATTTTCAGCCCTGTGCTCATTTGTGTACAATTTAGGCATCGGCAATTTCAGGAAGAGCACACTACTCAAAGTCATCAATGCTGCGCCTGGCAGTCCGGGCATTCGTGTTGAATTTATGAAGTGGGTCAATGCCGGTGGCAGGCGGATGGAGGGCCTGGTGCGCCGTCGTAAAGAAGAGGCGGATCTGTACTTCACGCCTGAGCAATGCGATACCTGTGGATTCTCAAGAGTATAAAATCATCAATGCATATTATTTATTATCAAAAAAAAAATCGTAAAACATGAAAAAAGGATTTATTCTTATGCTTCTGCTGGTCATTTTGGCGGCGGTCGCTTACGCTCAGATACCTAATCCGGGCGATATCGTGGACGGTATCAAAGGCGCGGAAAGCTGGACAGATCTGCTCAAGCAGGAGACCATCATCTATACTTTCCTGATCACACTGGGTGGATGGTTCAGTGCCTTTATTCCGGGCCTGAATAAGATCGACTCAGGAGTATATCGCGTACTGGTATGGGCTATCCTCGTCATCGCCGGTGGAGTGACTTTGGGCTTCGGCGATGTATGGGTAGGCGCTATATCGTACTTCTTCTCTACCTCACTGTATGAGGTCGTCATCAAATGGTTTGCAAAATCACCTAAGCCGACGCCATCGGCCGATAAGTAATATATGACGCTCTCCGTAAGTCACCGTGCGCAGGAAGCCTCTATCATCCTTCCTGATAAAATGAGTGAGCTACCTGCCGCTGTGTGGGATAGCTCCTCATTTGTTGCGGCAGTGATGAAGGGTGACGACACGGAGTTGAAGCTGCAGTATCTATTATCACAGCATCCTGACTGGTCACGCCGCATGAATGCCACGCAGCTCAGCGACATCCTGAGAGCGTGGGAGTTGACCTATGACTACATGGACGTAGCTCCACTCGAGGCATGGCAGTGGATGACCTTGCATTATGTAGCGCCGCCTGCAGATTTTCGCACAGGAACGGTTCGCGAGTTCATGTATATGCACGAATATATGGAAGAGGGCAATATGCTGGAGTTGACGGCCCTGCTCTATCGCCGCAGATCAAAGGATAAAGAAGACGCTATCAAGCGAGACGATATGCGGATGAGACTGATATCACGTGCACAGGTATCGCAAGAGGCTAAGATTCTGCAGCAATATATAGAGCGTCGAGGGGTGCAGCGCATGATTTGCGGCGCATACATTTATTCTATCGGCACGAAGCATCTCATACATGATCTATACGGCAGCCGTATATTCAGCGGAGAGCCTTCATCATCGCACAATCTGGGATGGATGGCCGTCGCCATGCAGGTGGCGGAGCATGGGGTCTTTGGCGATTATGAGCACGTACTGGACACGACCCTGCATGAGGTATTATCGTACATGGTGGTCAAGCAATCCGAAGCCGACGCTTCAAAATCATCAATGCCGGAAGCACCAGTCGATACGTAATCATTTGATGTATTCAAAAAAATAATATATAAGTGAAATATAGCGAATTCTTAGATTATTTAAAAACATTGGGCGAAAGCCATGTCAATGTAAAGTCCGTCGTGATGGGCGATTATGAGGAGATCCTCGAGATGGAGCGCACTACGATTGATTATCCGTGCCTATGGATCGAGACCCCATCCGTCATATATCAAGGCGATAATGACTCGGTGCGGCAGATCTATCAAGGATCGCTCGTCGTCCTTCATAATAATGCAGCCGTGCATGATCCCGAGACCGCAAGAGCTAATCTCGAATCAACCTTTGACCTGGCACGTGAGATACTATGGCGCATGACCGTACACGACAATCTTTTTGATATCAGAGGTGTCCGGATGGATGCGATCGCAACACTGGGCAATGACAACGATCAGGGCTGGCGCTTTGAATTCCAAATAGAAACCGACGTCACCGATGATGATTGCTACATCGAGACCAACTGGACATAACCTTTTTTTTAAGAAAATACAAATACGATGGCGACATTTACATTAACACCGAAAGCAGTCAACTGGCTCGGCGATCCATGCTGGATAGAAGTGGAAGAAACGACGCTCATCAATGGTGCCGGTGAGCCTCAGCAGGATAATCTCTCAGCTTACTTTGAAATCAAACAAGGCGGTCAGTTTCTCTGTGAATTTATGGCGCCATATGATTTAGCCACCCGCAAGGCCGATCTTGATCTGTCAGGACTGGCCGTCTGCTATCCTGAGCCACCTGCCGACGGTTCGATGGGCACGGCTTCGTCCGGTATCCTTGACCATCCCGCCGTATTTATCAATATTGAACACAAGAATATGTATGGCACGCCTGCATCCAAGCAAGCACCTGGCCTCAGCATCGGATCCTATACTATGATATACGGGTCAACGCCTTACTGGTGGGGTATCGGCGCATCCGGCAAAGACGTATTGTTGCATTCTTATCACACGATGGATGGATTTGTGGCGATCAAAGAGATCAGAAAAAATCAGCCGGAATACATATATATATATAGTCACAATGGCGCATCCGTTACTATTGATGTAGAGCTATTGTACATGGACAACACATCAGACAATGTATCGCTGGGCACGGTCGCAATGGGCACGCGCAAGGTTGCCTGGATCAATGTAGGATGGAATGCCCGATCGATGGATACGCACGTCGATCCCGCCAAAGATCTCAACAGCTATGTGGTCAGAGTGACGCTCAATGGCACTGTGCACACGATATCCTATCAGCTCGATGACCACGACACCGAGTATGATCAGTATTTGATGTATGAAAATGGCATCGGCGGATGTGAAGTGATCCGTTGCTCAGGCCGTCATCAGATAGGCGTCAAGGGCAAAAAAGATGAAATCAATTATGCACGCGTCAGAGGGCGATCCTTTAGAGAAGGCTTCCGCCTGTACGAAAATGCACGTGGTGCCGAAGTATGGAAAATGAACACTGGATATCAAAATAGGCACTACATACGCCACCTGCAGCAGCTATTCTTAGCTTCTCATGTGTGGTACATCGACATGATCCGCGAGACCTTCCACAGCGTCACCATCATGGAAAGTGAAGCCACGCTGGTGGACATGCAGGAAGATCTGCAATCCTTTGAATTTACCATGGTATTCGACGACCGACCGTCGCTCAATACATTTAATATATAATAACGCATGGCATTTGGACTGAAAATCGGAACCACATTTCTCGACATGTTACCCTCCACACAGCTGACGCTGGAGATCAATACAGAGCTATGGGTGACAGGTGAGCCATCTATTCAGCTGGGCTCATTCACCTATCCATTTGATCTGCCATTGACGGTGACCAATCGCAAGCTGCTCCGATATCCTGACCGGATCGACGCATATACCACGCCCGTAGTTATTGAAAATGTAGTATTGTACATCGGCGAGGGTGCCAGCGTCGGCGCTCCATATCGTACGGGCCGCCTATTCGTCAGAAAAGCCACCGAGACCACGTGCAATGTTGCCTTTATAGTAGATGGCCTTTCAAATAAGAATAACCTCAAATTTGAAGACATCGACATGGGCGTGTTCAATCTGGCACCGCCACTGGATCTCGCCGCTATCATGGATCATACTACGACCGATCCGCTGGATCAGCCATTTATCTTCTTCCCTGTATGGAATGAAACACTTTATAAAGAATATGAAGGCACGGACAATATCACGAAGTTCAGCGATGGATACTTCGGCTCCAGAACGATGAATCACTATATCAGCGGCTGGCGCTTTGATTCCGAAGCAGATGCTATCCGACAGTGCAATGCCTGTATCACGCCTTTTTTGCGATTAGAATATGTACTCGATCGGATCGCTGATCAAATCGGTTATACATTAGTCAATGATTTTATAGGCACAGATGAAGAATTGCGCCGGATTGTCATTTTCAATAATAAATCGATCAATGATCTGGAGCTGGTGTATAAGTGGAAAATCAGATATAATGAGCACTTGCCAAAAGATATGCTGATCACTGATTTTCTTAAGAACATTGCAAAATGGGCTTTTTGTGGACTTTTTGTCAATCACACCGCTAAGGTCATTACGATCAGACCTTACAAGCTGGTACTTGCGGCAGCCGTGCGCCACAACTGGACGTCGCGCACACTGGACGGCTACGAAGTAGAGCAGGATAATGTATTGCCTAAGACCATCAAGTATGGCACAGATGGCAGCGATGCGTATTTTAATAATAATTTTGTGACCACAGCACCGCTCATAGCAGATGGCGCTGTCATTACTGATTATTATGAGCCAGGCGGCAACCCCAACAGCCACTCGCTCATCGATGGGTATTATCATGTCATCCGTGATAATACGATCATGCGCTATGATCCATCGCGCACTTTCCTGCATGAGCAATGGAAAAAGTGGTCGCACCGATTTGCAGCAGTCGAGGTAGGCGGTCGTGGAGAATCGTGGGAAATTCCGGTCATACCCATGTGGCAGGAGTCCGGCAGCCCATCTCCATTAGCATTCGTATATCGATACTGCATCCCACGAGCTGACATTCCGCTCAATATCGATCTGAATATGGATACCACCGACGAGGAGGTTTCTGTGCATAATGCAGAGCTGAGCAGTATCAGGCTGACCATATATAGAGGTATGAAAGACTACGTCGGCGGTTCGGGCCAGTATCCATACGCTAATAGTAATGCCTACGATCCCGCCACCGAGGATGAGACCTACAATCACTCACTACACCTCGACGGTGACAAAGGCATGTACAACACATATGCCCGCGACTGGATCGAATTTATGAAATATAAAAAGATAGTAAAAAGAAAGCTGCGCCTACGGGTGGCCGATCTTATGAATCATCAAGAATTTGATAAAGTACGCATCGGCAATATGAACTACTTTGTAAAGTCGATCAAGATAACGGTCACGTCCGGCGGATTGAGCGTTGCAGATTGCGATCTGGTGACTATTCCATTTGCCACAAAGGTATAATCTGATAAAATATTGAAAAATCAATTAAAAAACGCAAATCAAAACACAAAATAAAATACATAACAATTATATAATCCGCATTTTTATAACATATATGATATATTATTAATATATTTACAGTGTTAAAATAATAGATATATGATCATCACCTTGCCGGTAAGCCGCCTATCAAAAAAAATGCTCCTATCAGAGTACCCATGCGACGAGCGCACAGCACTCATCAAGGCTGGCGCACACACCTTGCTATGTCGTCAGCTCCGGATGAAGTATAGAGATAAGTATCAGCACCTGCGCACCCATGAGCTACTGGTAGATAGTGTCAAGATTTCAGCACCACAGATGCCGCCGCTCAGCGACGCTGCCCGCGCCATGATCGGTTATATGGTGCATCAAGAGCACAGGATGAGCATCATGCGATGGATAGAAAGTGCGGTGATCCTCGGCCATACCGCCAGTGAAGGCATACGCACTTTCTTTGAGCGATACGACCTCGACGACGATGATCTTAATTATGAGTCTGTCTTCCGGCAGTGGCAGCGGCACAAGAGACGCATCATGCAGGATGTGTCAGAGGATGACCTCGCCGCCGTCCGTAATTTTGCAAAAGAAAATCCGCCACCGCCTACGCTGGAAGATCAAGAGCGACGGTTTCAGATCTTCATCAGCCGCATCACGGATCATCTTTACGACTCCAGGCAGATGTGGCGACGTGGACAAGTGCGCAATCTGAGGCTGTACATGCGATCGAGATCAGAGCGCATCGACGACCTCGCAGTAGAATATGGCATTCATGCCAGCAATGTATATAGAGCAGTACAACAGGCACAGCGATGGATATCGGAGCGACGTATAGTGAGAGAAGCTGCCGCCGCATTGATAAATGTATAAAATCAAAAGTATGATCAAAAATATCGAAGATGTAAAATCGCTGTGTGAGCTCGGGCTTAAAAATCTACCCGGCGTGCGCTCGATGTCATTTACCGACGCAGCTAATATCAATGAGTATGGCGTGCTCAATCCGCTTGCCACCATATACAAGGTGGCCTATCGCAACTGGTCAGGCGAGATCCGAGACGAACATCAGTTGTCACGCGCCGGTGATTATTATGTCAAATCCATCGAAGTATATGTGCCGCGATATCGCGCAGTGTGTGAGCGCATCATCGAGGAGCTGATGGATAGGAAAGTCGCCGTATTTGCCACAGACAAAAATGGTCAAGATCATCAGATACACTTCGCCACCTTTTCATCTAAGATGAGCACAGGCCGCCGTGGTGGTGATAGCAATGGTTATGTGTGGACATTCACGGGCAAAGATCGAAAAAAACGATTTCTCGGATCGCTCGATGAGGTAGATATGACCGGTGAGAGTGGCGTCCCACCTGCAGCGGACGAGCCTAACCTGTCACCGGCTCCAGATCCGGAGACGCCTATGTTTGAAAGCTGTTGCGTCACCGTCCTGGTCACGCCGATACCGGAAGCGCCACTCCCGACCGGCAATATTCTCAATTTAAATAAATTTGTCACCGTCGCAGGCAGCGGTGAAAAATACTTCATCGACAAAGATGGAACCAGCATATTGCTGACGGCATCGCTATTCCGGGAGCGCATCATCGGCGATGGCAGCTACACTTATACGCTCAGCCATGACTACGACCCCGACAAAGTCATCATCAACCGCACACAGAATACTATCATCAGAGAGCTGGCGCCGCCACCCACTGAGATACATACATTTGACATACAAGGCGATCAATTGATACTGCCGGAAGACTGGCCACTCGAGCCTGGCGAATATGTTGAGATATATCAAGTCGCATAAATTTTCAAACAACACACATTAAAATAATATATATATGAAAAAAATATTATACCTTCTTACGCTCCTCATGACCATCAGCTTCGGCAGTTATGGTCAGCAATTAAAGCAGATCCAAAAAGGCACAGATAAAAATCAAATCCCTGTCACAAATGGAAAGCAAAACACCCAGGTGTATCGTGACGCTGTGCCTTATATACTTGACACCTTACACTTGCGAGATTCTCTTGCCGGCATCAAAGGATCTGGCATACCCACCCGAGTAGCATACTGGGCGGCGGTGGATAGCTTAGGACATGATCCACAGCTTGTATGGGATACCATTACAAAGGGCTTGACGGTGAACACCTTTAAAGTGTGGCGGGGTGCTAATAATGTGGGCACGAACTTAGGCATAGGTAAGGAGACGTTACAAAATGCAACGGGGATTAACAATTTTGCGATCGGTGACAACGCTCTAAAAAATAATACCACAGGGGTTGCTAACGTAGCGATCGGCAAGGAGGCTTTAAAAAGTAACACCACAGGAAGTTATAACCTCGCAATCGGCAATGATGCTTTAAAAAATGCAACAACGGCATCAAATAACGTGGGAATAGGCGATGGAAGCCTTACAAATGCAACCACAGGTTACAACAACGTCGGGCTCGGGGTTAATACTTTGAGTTCATTGACAACGGGGTCTTTAAACATAGGCATAGGAGGTAACAGCCTATACAATGCAACCACAGCACATAGTAACATCGGACTCGGATATGGTGCTTTAAATACCACGACCACAGGCACATACAACATGGCTATAGGCTATAGTAGTTTGAACTTAAATCAGACGGGGCGCTATAATGTGGCAATAGGGGCGTTTAGTCTTTTTAAAAACAATTCCGTAGGGTTTAACGTGGCAATAGGCAGTAATGCAGGGTATAATAACACGAGTGGCACGTCTAATGTCTTTATAGGAAACGAAGCGGGCTATAATGAGACGGGGTCAAATACCTTATACATAGATAATAGCGGCACATCGTCTCCGTTAATAGGCGGTAACTTTAGCAGTAATAGAGTGGGGATTAATAAGGCAATTTCAGGCATCAACACCACCTTACACGTAGGAGGCAACGCAACAATAGATGACATTTCAGGCACGGCAACTAAGATAGCAGGCTTTGATAGCAACAACAAAGTAGTTGAGGCTACTGTAGGCACGGGATTGAGCATAACGGGCGGCACATTGATTAATACAGTGACGCAGGCGGATGGAAGCGAAACAAAGATAAATGCAGGTACGGACATCAATGTAACGGGTGACGGCTCAAGTGGCAACCCGTATGTAATTAACAATACCTATACAGCAGACGGTAGCGAAACGAAAATAAACGCCGGTACTAACATTTCAATCAGTGGCACAGGAACGACGGGCAACCCGTACGTAATTAATAGCACGGGAGGTTCAGGCACGGTCACAAGTGTAGCAGCCGGCAATGGTATGAACTTTTCAACAATCACAGGTTCAGGAAGCGTGACATTAGGCACGCCTTCAGCTATTACGCTATCATCAACAAACAGCGTAACGTCAACAAGTCACACCCATGAGTTCAATCCTGGCGGCACGGCAGCACAATACATTAGAGGCAACGGAACGCTTGCGACATTCCCACCAATAGGCAGCGGCACCGTAACAAGCATAGCCACTAACAACGGCATCACGGGTGGAACGATCACCACAAGCGGAACAATAGGACTAACGGGTCAAGCCTTAGCGCTTCACAACTTAGGCACCAACGGCCTTATTGCCCGTACCGGTTCAGGCACGGTAGCGACACGCACAATAACGGCGGGCAATGGTATTGCAGTCTCTAATGGCGACGGGGTGAGCGGCAACCCTTCAATAGCTTCTTATGGTATGTGGTTCGATTGGGGGTCTGAATTAACCAACTGGGGCATGAGTAACACGTTCAATTCAGGTAAAAAGGTAGGATTAGGAGACCAACCGACAAGGCTATTTGACGTTAACGGCGACACAAGATTCAGAGGCGCAATCTACAGTAGTAGCAACAGCCCCGGATCAGCCGGTCAGGTGTTAACATCCAACGGTTCAGGGGCATGGTCATGGCAGACACCGACGGGTGGTGCTACTAATTTGAGCTACTCTATAAAGTCAGGTACAGACGTATATCTTGAATCATCGACGGGGGCGGATGTTATAATAAGAGATGGTATTAACACAACGGTCAATAGGGTTGCAAGTAATGTCATCAAGATAGACGCAACAGGCGGCACGACATACAACGGAGTGAGAAATTCAGGATCTGATTATTACGTTCAAAATTATGATACGGGCGGCACGGCACAAGGTAACGGTGTCAAGATGGAAGGAGGCAAAGGAACGGTTGTAACGGGTACGACGTCAACAAATGGAGGTGTAATAAAAGTAGAAGCAGAGGTGGCGAAGTTTGGGCAGTTGTATAGAACTTCGTCTGATTATACCAACAGTTCAATTTCAGGATCAGAATTTAAAGTTGATTTTGACGCCTCTATGAACAACGTCCTGACCGTCAACACGTCAACGGATAGGATAACAATACCGTCAACCGAGACCGGTGAATATCGAATCACTTATTCATTGACATACAAGATCAACACGTCGGGAGCGTATGTCGGTGGGTTGGACTTCTATGTAAAAAAGAACGGCACATCTATTGGATATAGGAGTACAAACAAGTCACGTAATTACATCAATGATTCTGATAATATGGTGACAATTTCAAGGGACTTTATATATTACCTTGCAGGCAGTGACTACATCGAACTCTTTGCCATTCGTAATGCAGGCACGTTCACAAGTGCAACGTTAATGAATGCAGTGTTTAATGTGCAAAAAATAACAAATACAGTATATCCATAATATAGAAAAAATTGTAATATGTTAGGCTGTCCTAAAGCCATTTTCAAGTAATATATATTTTTGAATCCGAAAATCAGCAATAATGAACAATATATGTGAATTTAAGCTACCTAACGGCTCAGCAGTATCGACGTCTGATAATGTTGATATCACTTCACGTACCATCACGTCTGTGATCATTATGAATCGCGGCCGCATAAAAGATGCCCGCGAGTACATGCTGGATGATGCCTTTGCAAAGGCGCTCATGCGTTCAGCGTCGCGCCATAAAAATGGTGTGATTTCAAACTTTGGTCACAACTGGAACAATCTCGGCAAGCGTCTCGGCCGGTTTTCAAACTTCAAAGACGACGGCACCAGCATAAGGGCCGATCTGTCGATTTATGAGTCCGCCGACGAGTCGCCCGGCCTTCCAGGACTGGGATCTTACGTGCTGAATCTCGCGCAGGAAGACCCGGAAGTGATCATGTCGTCCATCCGATTTTCATACAAGTACCAGTATCAGCTCAGCAGCGATGGCGCTGAAAAAAAAGTAAACTACTGGGACGAAAAATCACAGCGATGGATTGATCCCGTCGAGGCTGACGGCCCTGTATTGTTAAAGTTTGACGAGTTGATCTCTGTCGATCTTGTGGATGAAGGTGCAGCAACAGATAGCCTATTCAGCACAGAGGATAGATGGAAAGAGACCGTACGACGGGTATTGAGCAGCCCGGAGATAGAGCAGCACCTCGCCACAGAAGAATGGCCGGTACTGGACGCATTTTATAAGAATAAAATCACTCAAAAAGTGAGTATAATAGATCAGTTGAAGGCGCTCATAGGCCTGGGAAATGCTGAAGAAAATTTTGAAACAGAAAAAACAGAAAACGTGGAAAATAATGAATCAAAAGAAGTCGTTCAGCCTGCCACTACTGAGCAGGTCGCTATGAGCGCACAGATTACCGAAGAGTTCACTAAGATGATGTCAGCACAGCAAGACCTTCTTGCTAAGCTCACAGAACAGGTAGAGGCTCTTTCGGCTCGAGTCTCAAATGTAGAAAATAGCCCCGCCGCAGATCACGCAGTCGGTGATGAAGAGGTCTCCGCCCAAAAAGAACTGAAGGCATACGAAAAGAATCCGATCAATCGGAAATGGTTGTCACGTCGCTCATGATGCGACACCCTTTATTTATTTAAAAAAATAATATAAAATAAAAACATGAGTTTATCAGTCAAATTAACAGATGCGGCCTCATTTCAGGCCTATGTACAAGACTATTATGACGAGTTGCTCAGCGAGCTCTTTGTCGGGTTTCAATCAGCGCCATTATTCACCGCACATGAAGGCGTCAAAGGGAAAAAGCTGCTCACACAGCTGGTCACAAATGACCTGGTCACCAGGTATTCTGCCACTTTTGCACCTGTAGCAGATGCCTTAGAATTCAAACCAAGAAACCTGGTCGTCGCTGACGCAAAGGTGGACTTAAAAATCATACCAAAAGATTTTGAAGGCACTTACCTGGGGATGTATAGAAAGAAAGGACAAGACCCGATGGACTTGCCTTTTGAAGGTTATATCCTCAAGTCCGCGCTTGACAAAATCAAAAGCGAAATGGAATATGCCATCTGGCGTGCCGAGATCCCGAATTTACCGGCAAGTACCGACAAGTTGATTAAACTTTTTGATGGTATTCAGGTGATCATCCAGGATGAAATCACAGCGACAAACTTGACGGCAACCACCACAGGTGCGTTAACCAGTTCTAACGCCGTCGCTGCGGTCGAGAGTGTATATGCCGCACTGGGCGATGCGTATCTCGGCAGATCAGTGGACGTCTTCTTGTCGCCCAAGGATCGTATCAAATTTGTTCAGGACTACAGAGACAAGTATGGCAAGTATTACGAAGCACCCGATGGCTCTGTAGAGCTGGAAGTGGGCACTGCTAATGTACACATCTTGCCTGGGGTGCCTGAAAATTGCATTTTGATAACGCCTAAAGAAAATATCCATTATGGATACGATGCAGACTGGGATTCTAATACGTTCAACTTTGAGCAAGAAGACCGATCTATAAAAATGTGGATGGACTTCAAAATCGGCGTCAACTTCGGTATTGTAAATGACAATATCATCGCGGTCAATGACCAATGGTAATTAATACTGAGCAGGGCGATGCAATTCGCCCTGCTTTACAAAATAAATAAATATGTCAACGGAATCAAGACTGGAAGCTTTAGAAACTTTTCAATCAGCGACAGAATCGGCACTTAATGGTATCGATGCTGATATTGTCAGTATAAAAAAAGAAATACCGAATCTAAACACTATCCCACGTAGCGTGACACCGCCGACACTGACAGACCCGTCACCGGTATCTGTCACGGACGGCGGCAGTCCTAAATCGGTGGATTTTGTATTGCTAAAATTCAAAGTCGTTGACGACGGCGTTGTCAAGACATACACAGCCGCAGAGGTGGCTGCCGATCAGACGCTTTTGCAGTCCATCTACGACAATCACCCGTCACTATTTGTAGAACATATATAAAAAAATAAAATGGCAGCAGGAAAAAATATCAGAAAAACATGCGGTCTCGGTAATGCCGCTGGTATTAGTAATGTGCTTTGGTTTACAAAGAAAAACGAAGTCACAGCAATAACCGCCGCATCTTCAGGAGTGATATCCGGAGCAAGTGCATTTACCATGGCATCTTCTCCGACGGCAGGTTCGTTCAATGCGATGGATCTATCACCTATTAACAGCAAAAAGACGCTTGAAGTCGCTCCCGTCGGCGATGCAGACTCGCCGGGCTGGACAGTGACCTTGACGGGGTTCCATCCCAAGCTGGAAGGAGCGAAGTCTGAAATTCTCACTTCTTTAGCGGGTTGCGAGTATATCGTCGTATTTCAAGATAAGAACAAAAAAAGATGGTTGATCGGCGATATCGTAGATGGTGCCTATATCACCGTCAAGCCCATGATCAATGACGGCAGTAATGGATACGAAGTCACTGTTACACTGGAGGTCAGCAACCACCTACCATATGAAGTGGCAGAAAATGTATCATTGACCGTCGCCGCAGACGTATAAAAATTAGCATTATGAGTAAAACATATAAGTACATTGGCCCTGAATATCCGGATAGATGCTACATCAATGTATATGGATGGAATATCGATCCTAAGTCATGGACGCCCGATCAGATTGACGACTGGTTAAAAAAAGACCCTCGATTGAGTGCTTTTTTTGACACTGCAGCAGCTCCGGCAGCTAAGCCCGTCAAGGAGTAAAAAGAACTGTTTTTCATATTAGGCAACAAAAGGGCACGCTTGTGCCCTTTTGTTATATAATAAATATATTAATATGTCAAAGAGAAGTGAAATCATAGAGCAAGTACTGGACAGGTGGACTGCTGAATTTTTAGCATCATTGCAGAGTAGTGCACGGCGGCTGCCTACCGACACCGGCACGGGCGCTCGATCATTTTCGATCCCGTCAAGAAAAGAAGGTCAAGACAGAGCACAGGTGATGCTGCAGTTTCAGAGCTATCTTCGATACTTTGACATGCGCAATAGCTCATTGCGACGAGATAAAGACTTTGACCCGCACGGCATGGAGCGTGTGAAAGACTGGGTGAGACGCAACCTCAGCAAGTTGATGAGCGGATATACAGGGCCGACAACCTATAAGTACAAAGAAGGCTTCGTGCCGGAAAAGCAAATCATCAACAATATAGCGTGGGGCATCAGCAAAAAGAGATCGAGACTCAAGCGCCGCCAGTGGTATGTTAAGTTGAAAGGATCGCAGCAATATAGACTCTATTACGAGCTTCTTGACGAGCTCATGCCTGTGATGCTGGAGGAGGCAAAATCACAGCTCAAACTGTCATAAAAATATAGTAGGATACCCTTTATTATTGCATTAATAATATCAATAATATGTCACAACCTCGCGTAGATCAAGCGCAATTAATAATAACCATTGACGCAAAGGAAAGCGCCGCCTATCAGTCCACGCTGCGCAATACCGCCGCCGGTGTGGCACAGATGAAAAAACTGACCGCCGGCACCGAAGAATTCAATAAAGCGCTCAATGATCAAGCCGCTATCAGCAAGAAGCTCTTGGCCACTGACTATATGAAACTCAGCACAAAGCAACTTCAAGATCGACGCGGTCAGCTGATACAGTTACAGCGTATGCTGCCACAAGTCACATTTGCTGAGGCGGGCTTTGAAAAGGAGTTACAAAAGGTCAATGCGGCACTCACCACCGCAAGTCAGCGCACCCGCGCCGTCAGTGCCTCTTTAAATGAATCAGATAGTGCATTCAAAAGACTGGGCAGATCTATCCTGAGTGTCGCCGGAGGCTTTGCCCTATGGGAAGGTGCTAAGTCGATCTTTAAGAGCACCATCGGCAGCGCCATCAATCTCGCATCTACCTTTGAGACTACTTCCGCTTCATTTAAGATTCTGATCGGCGATCAAGAGCGCGCCGTTGCATTGATGAAAGAGCTCAATGCCTTTTCTACTGCGACACCTTTTGAGCCTGCAGAAGTGCAAGCAGCGGCAAAGACGTTGCTCGGATATGGAAGATCCGCCGAGACGGTACTTTCAGATATTGAGATTCTCGGCAATGCCGCCGCCGCTACCGGTGCAGACCTCAAAGGTCTTTCGTTAGTATTCGGTCAGGTTGCCGGCGCCGGGAAACTGATGGGACAAGATGCGCTTCAATTTATCAATCAAGGCGTACCCGTATATCAGATACTGGGCGACATGCTGGGCAAGTCCGGAGCCGAGATCAAAGAGCTTCAGTCACAAGGGCGCATCACCTTTGATATGCTCAGAGAAGCATTCAAGCGTGCTGCAGAAGATGGCGGCAAGTTTGCCGGTGCTCTGGAAGCGCAAAGCAAAACGATGTCCGGCCTCTTTTCGACATTGCGTGGTAATATCGATGAGTTTATCAAGCGCATCGGCGACAGGATGATACCTGTGCTCAAGCCTGCGCTCGCCTTTTTAGGTCAGTTTTTTGAAGGATTGACTCAAAATCTTTTTGAAGGCAAAAAGGCGACCGGCGAATTTGCTGACGTCATCAACACTGCCGCCGACGTCATAAGAGGTGTCGGCAATGCGATCGCCATTGTAGGCGCAGGTATAGTCACATTCGTAGAGGTGTTGCGCTCCATTCCGCAATTTGTGCGCGAAAACAAAGACACCATCGCATCGCTACTGGTCGCCGTACTGAGCTTGAATAGTGCATTTATCGCTGGGGCCATAGCATCAAGAGCAAAAGCCGCCGCAGACATTTACCTTGCAGCGAAAACTAAAATCGTCACATTTGCCACAAAAGGGCTTAATAAAGCATTTAAAGCAAATCCCATCGGCTTTGTAATCGGTTTAGTAGCCGCACTGGCAGCCGGGATGATCACGCTGTACAATAATAGCGAGACGGTACGGCGCATCGTCGGCGGATTATGGGCTGCGCTCAAGCAAGGCGCTGAAAATGCAGTCAATGGTGTAAAGACGCTCATTGCTAATATACAGATATTCGGAAAAGAAGTACAACTGGCCATTACATTTGACAGCAACAAAAAAGCGCAGTTGCGTCAAGAGATCGCCGAGCTCAAAAAAATGCGCGCAGAGTATCAGTTGGCAGGACGCACGCTCGGGCAAGCATTTTCTGAAGGTTACAATGATCCATCACACGCTAAACCCAAAAAGTCAGAAAAATCTGCAGAAGAAGAAGAACGGTTAGCTAAAGAAAAGGCTGAGGCAGAAGCTAAACTTCAGGCTGAATTAGAAGCTAAAAAATCTAAGAAAAAAGAGAAAAAAGAGAAGGCCGCAGAGCCCATCATACTGGGCGATCTCACCGCTCCGGAAGATCGACAAAAATTTATTGATTTTCAAGTAAAGCTCATACAAGACGCCGGTGAGTCCGAGCTGACAGAGCTCAAAAAACAACATCTCGAGGGCAAAATCGAAACTGAACAATATGAGATCGAGCGCCTACGAATAGCTAAAGAAGGCATCCTCCGCAAAATAGACTTGCTCCGCAGCATGGGCGACGAGGAGAGCGACATGATGAAGCAATTGCAAGTAGAGCTCCTTGAAAACGACAAAGCACTGACAGAACAGCGCATCAAGCAGATCGAAGGCCTTGAAAATACACAACTCGACGCCCTCGAAAATCAATATCTCAAGCGCCTGATATCAGAAGAAGAATATCAGCAAGCACGACTGAAGATTCAGAGCGATTTCTTTGCTGAACAACTGCGCATGATGGAAGAAAATGGCCTCACCGAGACCGAAGCGTATAAAAAGCTTGTAAAATTAAAACTACAAGCCGATTTTGAATACAGCAAAAAGAAAGAAGAGCAACAGCAGCGACAGATCGACATGGAGCGCAAAATCTTGAACGAAGGCATGGCCGCATACAGTGGCCTACTTAGTGCCGCCGCTGATTACCTCGCCGCTGACGAACGCAATCGACGCAAGCACGGCGAAGCCATCCGCGCCTTTCAGATCGCATCCATTATGACGGACGGCCTCGCTGAGATAGCGGGCATCTTTAAGAGTACTGCCGGATGGGGCCCGATAGGATGGGCGATAGGTATCGCACAGGCGGCCACAGCAGGCATTCGTACTGCTGCCGCACTATCAAAGACACGAGCGCAGCAGTTCTGGCAAGGTGGACAGATACAGTCTGTTAGCGGATCTGTCATCGACGCTCCTGCTAATATACCTACACTGCCGGGCGGCGATAATGTACTGATCGCTGCTAAGGCGGGCGAGGTCGTACTCAATCAAGATCAACAACGCCGTGCCGGTGGTGCTGACTTTTTTAGGAGACTGGGCGTGCCGGGCTTTGCAGGTGGCGGCATGATTCCGCAGTTACCTAATACCACGCCTACACTGTCGCCGCGTGTCTTAAGTCCCACAGCGCCGCAGTCACTGCCTGATCCTCGCCTCGATGTCATGATAGCGATGGCGCATCGTATGACAGAAGCCGTGTCTGCTATGCCCGCCGTCATAAGTAATATGAATCTAAAGACGCATGTCGTATATAGCGACCTGGAGCAGGCAGGTAGCGACATTTCAGAAATCAGAAGATTAAGCAGTTATTGATATGGCACAGCGCAAAAAAATACTTTTCAAACCACAAGAAGAGTGCTATGGATGCGGCAAGGTAGCTGACGAGCTGCCAGTCACAGGTCTATTCTCAAGAAGGAAGTTCTGCAGCAAGCACTGCATGTTGACAAACTATTTTAAAATCGATAAAGAAAAATTATCATCATGGCAAAAAGATACTGGAGAGAAATCCTCATCGCAGGATTAATAGGTCTATTGATTTGGACAAATGCAAACACACCTACTAAGCACACCGGCAGCAGTCACACCGTGTGCATTATTGATACCTTATACATGGAGGCCCCCGTGCGCACGATTGTAAGGTATCAACGCAGGTTAGTCCCTGTATTCGATACCATCACGTCTGTATATACGGATACGTTGTGGCAATACAGGGTGGATACCTCATGGCTTTACGCTGACATCCCTGTGCAAAAGTACACGCAAGGATACAGCCTATCTGTCAGTGACACCTCTATGAATAGCTGGTTGATTAGCCCGACCACCGCCACGCAACGGCATGGGCGCCATATTGCTGACGTCGGCATAATGGTCAGAACGATCGGATGGCTCGACACCATCGCGGTGACACTTCACAGGCCGCTCAGTAGTGTGGACTCGTCTATGAAGCCGCCACAAAGGGAGTGGCCGTCATTATGGCTCAACCTACATAGCACATGGCCTACAGCGCCGGACTTGAGACCTGACATTGCGCCAGGTGTAGCGATACAATGGCGGCAATGGTATGGCGGGTACAATTACAGCACTAATGGCACGCACACCATTAGCGTAGGCCATCGCCTGTGGTGATGTCCTATATTTATTTTGTCAATTGACTGATATTTGTATTATAATTAATTATATATGTCAAACGACTTGATACCTATTGAATCGGTGCTATTTCATATCAAAAAAAATGACGGCACACCATTCACGCTGGAGTACTTCTCCATACGAAGTAAGCAGCGCAAAAAGAAACAATTTTTATATCGATCCGTGATCGACATCCCAGGTGAAGGTACCATCACCCTGACAGATCCACAGCAGCCATCAGCGCCTATGTCTATTAAGATAGGCTTGATGATTTCATTTAATAACATGAAAATAAAACATTGATGCAGCAAGAAACCAGCATTGTATCATTTACCATGGACGACGGCAAGGCAAAGACGCTGATGTTCTCAGCCGACCGCGAAGACATAGGCAATATTATACAATTAGCACCTGACGTGCTGAATGGACGTCGGTTCAAACAATGGGGCAGTAAGAATGATCTGCCGGAATATCGCGAAGACATGCTCATGGATAGTAATATCATGGGTGAGCTCATCGATACCAAGCGCAACATCGCACTGGGCAATGGTATGAAGGCATATCATGAAATCATAGAAGACGGTGTGCGCCGTCGCATCGACGTAAAGATCCCGGGCGAAATCGCCGACTGGCTGCGTGAAAGCGAATTTTACGAAAATTACCTCGATGCAGCATTTTTGCAGTGGTATATGCACGCTAATGTATTTGCAGAATTTGTGCTCACTAAAAAAGGTACGGTGCACAGCGTACAACTCAAGAACTGCCGTTATATACGGGCTGTCGAAAAAATCAACGGCAAGATACCGGGATACATATATGCGCCTAAATGGGGCAGCGCAAAGGAACTGCGGGAGCTCAAAAAATCAGAATGGATTCCTGCGTATAATCCGGAGCGAAAACAAGCAAAATTCATTCTACATATTGCCGACAATGTATTTCACGATGGATATTATGGCATTCCTGCCTACTGGGGCGGCGTGGAGTGGATCAGGGTGTCAAATTCGATCCCTGTGTTCCATGAATCTAATTTGAAAAATGGATACAATATCCGCTTTTTGGTCAAATATCCGGAAGGCTATTTTTTGAATAAATACGAATATGACACAGCCGCCGGCGACCCGGATAAGCAGCAAGAATGCCTCGACAAGGAGCGCATTGCTAAGCAGGACTTCATAGATAAGATCAATGAGCTTCTTTCAGGTAGCGAAAATGCAGGCAGGGCTGTATTTGTTGAAGACATGCTCAATCAAATCACATCAGAATATACAGGTGTCACGATCACGCCTGTTGATTTTGATATGAAAGACAAAGCCCTGCTGGATTTATACGAAAAAACAAACCAGGCCAATATCTCAGCGCAAGGCATACACCCGACACTGGCCAATATCGAGAGCCAGGGCAAACTGAGCAGCGGATCTGAAATGCGCAATGCCTTCTTATTCTACGTGCTGACAAAAGTACCACGACCTCGTCGGCAGGTACTAAAGACGATGGATGTTGTAATGAAGATCAACGGATGGGATAAAAAGTATCCTGATCTCAAATGGACATTTCAAGATTTTCAGATCACGACCCTCGACGATGAAAAAAACGGCTACAAACCAGTAAATAATGCAGATGATGACGGAGCGGGAATATAACATGCATCTCACACGACTGGAGCGGGCCAGGCCTGACCATCCACTACTGCCGAAGCTGCGTGCGCAGTACACCTTTTTCAATACGCAGCTGCTCATGACGGTGATCAAGAAAGTAGATAGCGAATCGACAGCAAAAATGGCCGTGCCCGCTAAGTTGTCAAAAAATGACAATGCCGTAAAATCAAAGAAGATCAGCAAGGTCATCACGCATGAAAATGTAATAGAGCCGGACTCGGTGATGTTGCGCAGCTACAACACACAGCTGCGCAAGCTATTTACCATGCGCGCACGCCTGAGCAATAGCTTTCATCTGAGCACCAGCCGTGATGAAGATCTTCACATCGCTGAGCAAGTAGTGGAAGTTCAAAATCAAATCAAAACCGTAATGGATGAAAAAGATATGTACCTTAGTACTAAGGAGCTGCCGCCGCAGAAGCCGTCAAAAGAAACCTTTGAAATTCCGACAGACCCGTACGAACTACAGCGGATGTTATCAAGCGTGGGCTCGTCGCTTTCGCACCGCAAAAGAGAACTAAAGAAGATCGATAAAGATAAAGACCCTAAAAAGTATAGTAAAAAATTAGAGACGATCGACCGTCTCACAAAACATAAGATGTACCTTGAGCAAGAAAAACGTTCTAAGATTAATAAGTAATGACGAGTATAAGGAGTCATCACAGATAGATCGCCTTTATTATCATATGCTGGATCCATATCACTACCAGCTGACCGATTATGAAGAGCGATACCTGGATGATTTGAAAAAGGTATTCGTCATTATGAGCGATGAGATGGAAGAACGCCGCGTTCGTAAAAAGATGCGCGAGATGCTCCCTGACAAAATTCATTATCACACTAAGATGATGAATGATGTCGAACAACTTTTCGGCAAGTTCCGAAAGGTCAGCAAAGATTTTCAGCGCGGGTTACAGCGTGAGCGCCTGAAAAGCTACATCGCAAAATTAAACCGTGATCAGCCGAAAGGCTATATCAGCGACATAGCAAAGTATGAAGAGCTATTGATGCGACTGGACAGGCTTGCTGATCCTGAGACCGAGGAGACCTTCGACTGGGACACATTGCAACTGCCGGATATCAACTATTCGTCATCGACAGCATTTCTTAATGGTGATAGCGAAGATATCGAGATCATAGAAGAAGTAGAAGATGAAGAGGAGGATCAGGATGATGATCAGATCAAATCGCTTCCCGAAAATCGTTAATTTGTTATAAATTGTACAAAAAAGGGCAAAAAATACGCTTCAAAGGCCGTGATGGCCGCATCGAGACCATCGACAGTGATACAGGTGCGATCACGTCGATTTATTTCTTTGATACGCGCCGCACGGAGTCATTTATATATCTAAATCAAAAGCAGGAGCAATTTATGCAGCTCCGGCAGAAAGATAAGACGCTGATCGCCGGTCGTGGCTTTGGAAAAAGCCGCGTCATAGGCAATAAAAACCACAGCCGCATGGCCACGCTGCCACGTGCTAAGTTCTTTTTCTCCAGCACCACCTTTGCGCAGCTACTCACTAAGACGCTGCCACCGGTCGAGGAGGCGTGGGCATCGCTCGGGCTTCGCGAGTACAAAGGGCCTAATGAGCCGGGCCATTACGTCGTGGGCAAGCGGCCACCGTCACAATGGGAGCGCCCATATTCCGCACCACGAAAGTATGACAACATCATCACCTTCTGGAATGGCTACACTATCGAGCTATTGTCAATGGATCGCCCAGACCTGGCGCGAGGTGGTAGCTACGACGGCGGCGACATCGACGAGGCGCTACTCGTCAAAAAAGAACACATCGACAAAGTGCTATATCCATCGATCAGAGGCAATAGGCATCGATTTACCCACTGGCAGCATCAAGAGCTGTGCCGCTACTCTTCCATGCCATGGCTCGCTGAGGGCCAGTATCTTCTAGAATACAAAGACAAGGCCATATCCATGCCTAAGCAGTATGGATATATAGAAGGCACTGTCATGGATAATATCGACGTGCTGGGCCAGGAGTATCTGGAGCGCCTTAGAGATGAGCTCGATCCATACACCTTTTCACTGGAAGTGATGAATGAGCCTGTGGGCAAAAAAAAGCATGGGTTTTATCATGCGCTCAATGACGACTACCACAGCTATGAGCCGCAGTATGTATATGCAGAAAACGACCGCCTCGGCAGTGTCGCCGGCATGAAAGATCGCATCCGGACGGCAGCACTACACATGGCCTTTGACTTTCATGGATGGTTCAAGTGTGCGACGGTGTGGCAAGATCGCAATAATACAGAGTACTGTATAGACAGCTATTATAGGAAAGAAAATGACAGCATCGACCAGCTGATAGATGATATCTGCATCTCTTATCTGGATCAAAAGAATAAGCACGTACTGGTATGGGGCGAGCCGCACGGCCACGACCGCACGACATTCGGCGGCACGGTATTTGACCGTATCAAGGCAAAATTCAATAAAAACGGTTGGCACGTCGAGATTATGGCGCCTGCTAAGATGAGCGACCTCCACAGTGTACGCTATGAGCTCATCAATGAGATGCTGGAAGAAAATAACCCGCTACTGCCACGCATCAAGTTCAACCGCGACACCTGTAAGGCTGTGTTGATCTCCATGCTCAATGCCGAGGTCAACGACAAGTTTCAGAAGTCAAAAGCCGACGAAAAAAACAAATCCTTCAATCAGATATACGCTACCCACTTTAGCGACACGGTGGACTACTACCTCATGCAAAAGTACGGCAATAGGGTGCACTCGCGGGCCTTGCCGGCAAGAGGTAGCAACCGGGTAACTTAATAAGCTATTTATTTCAAAAAAAAAAGTGAAAAAAATGAAAAAAACTTTATAAAAAGTTACCAATATATCGGTAATTATGCCGATATTTGTATTATCAATAACGAAGTAAATAATACAACAATGACAGCGCAAGAAGTAAGACAAATAGTTGACACAGCATTAGCAGGTTGCTCAGTATCTGATTATCCATCTGTATGTGTGAGCAAGACTGATTTCGGCACTTCTATTTATATTCAAAATGGCAGACATAAAATGCGATTTTCTGACCACTCTGTTACTAACTTTGATAGAATGATCAATGAAGAGCATTATCCTATAGAAGCGTTGCCAACAAGCCTTGAGGATATCAAGAGAATCTTTTCTGACGATTACACTACTTTAGTATTGAAAAATGGTGCAACGCCCATCAACTTTCACATGCAGGTACTTAAGAGCGAGGCACACAACTGGAAGACAGCACGCGTATGGTATGATGATGTAGTCGAGATGCCGATAAAATTAGAAGAACTTAGCAATTACAACATCGTGTCTATGGGCGATCTTACAAAAAAAGGAGACAAGAGATTCTGCAAAGTGCAGGTAAAAAAATACGCATTCGGCGCATACAATGAGGTGACAGGACAGATAGAATGTACAAGATTTTCATCATACGAAGGATACGAAGTAGAGGTATCACTTTAATTAATACACTAAATTTAATAAAAATGGCTAAATTCAGAAAAACAGAATTATTTATCCGCAGAGGTAATGGATATGGGCAGTACGTCATACATGCGACATATAAAGGTCGTGAGGTCAAAGTACACACCACTAATAGTGAGTGCTACGACTGGCTCGAAGATGACAGCAATAAAATCAAGCATAAAGAAGCTAAGAGATATGCATATAGCGCAGTGATCAATGCTTCGAAAAATCTATAACCACACACACGGCGCACCAGCACAGGTGCGCCCTTTCAAAAAAAAGTAAAAAAATATAATAAAAATGATACAAAATATAAAATACCGTGTATCTTTGTATCGACAACAATATCGACGGGACAATCCTCGATTTATTTTTTTTAAACGATAAGAGCGTATCTACGGGTATCGTAACCGAAAGGCCGAACAAATCCATTCCGTCGAATGTGTTGTCAACCCTAAGGGTGCGCTCGCATAATTAAACCTTTTTTGATATGACAACAAAAGAGAATGTAGGCACAGGTACCGATACGGCCACCACTACACCACGACCACAGGATGAGAAAATCATCTCTGTAGATTTCTACAAGTGCATAGAAGACTTCTTCTTGCTAAATGATCCACACGACTATCAGCACTTTAATAAGGAGATGCTGAATATCTTCATGGATCGCGTTCTTGACGGTGACGAGGAGTTTGATCCGATCTACGTAAAGAATGCCATCTTCATTATCAACGAACAAAGCAAATTTCTCGTTGAGCTCAAAGAGAAGTGGGAGCGATATAAAAAACTTGCACAATTAAAGGCTCTATTAATTTCAATTTGCACCGATGGATGAAGCTATCAACATCATCATCACCCAGCTCATCCGGCCACGCATGGATGAGCTGGGCCTATCGGAGCGACAGCTCGCCATCGCATCCGGCATCAGCCAGTCACAGGTCAATGCCTGGCTCACCGGCAAGAGCGATATCACGCTCACTAAGTTCTTCATGATACTCCGTACGCTCAGGATCTCACCGCAATACAGCACAGGTGACACCGCCGAAGCTGCAGATACACAGTTCCAGGTCGAGGCTGCCGGCCGTGATACATGGCGATGCGTCGATGTGACGCATGGTTTTTTTGTGACTTGGAAGGCAGGCCTATTTAATGATACATCAAAGGTCAAGTGGTATCAAGATCAGCCACAAGATGTAGCACATATAGCACGTCTTATGCGGATGATGGGAGACTGGTTATTTTTGCATCATCCGGAAAAATTATAGAAATGTTCAAAGAAAATAACGATACATCATTTGAGATCAACCTCGGCCACTTTGACACCGATTTCAAGACAAAGGTCAGCGCTGATTTTGACACTCGATACATCAAGCCAAAGTATCATCACGTGCCGCCGGAGCGATATGCAAAGTATGCACGGGCGGAAGATCTCGCAAAGGTCACAGACCTGAGCGACGGCAGCAGGATGTTTGCCATTATCAATGGCAGCTTCATTTTCGGTGATTACATTGAGGCGCTTGCCGTCACCTATGATCTCGGCATCAAAGAGATGACCATCTCGACGTTGTCTTTCTCAGAAAATAATGTCGATAGCCTCGCTAACCTCATGAACGGCGGATATCTCGACCATCTAAATGTGATAGTTTCTGATTACTTTTTCTCGCACGAGCGCAACAATCTCATCCGATATGCTTACAAAGAACTGGATATCGACAATAGATTTCAGCTATCCGTGGCCGCCACACACTGCAAAATGACGATATTCGAGATCGACGACGGGCGCAAAGTCGTCATTCACGGTAGCGCTAACTTGAGATCTTCCGGCAATATAGAGCAGATCTGTATAGAAGTGAACAGCGATCTATATAATTTCAATTTTGAATATCAGCAGAAAATCATAGAAGAATATAAATCCATTGATAAGTCCGTGAGGTATAATAACCTCTGGGACACCATTACATAACTATCAAAATCATTTATACTATGGGTAAAAAGTCAGAAAAATCTGCAGAAGAAGAAGGTGGCAAAGCAGGCACAGGTGAACCATCAGCTGCTAAGAAAAGAAGCCCGTCAAGAAAGAAAGGTAAAAGTAAGAGTAAAAAGAAAAAAAAGAGCTAACAAATGGCAAAGAATGTAAATCCAGATCCGGCAACATCATCGTTGCTGGATCTTACATCCAAAGAAATGGAAGCAATGGCAAAGGATACATCGCAGCCATTTGTACTGCGCAAGCTAATCGAGATGGTCTCCTCCGAAAACCAGGCCATCGCCATGCAAGCCATAAAGTACATCAAGGATCGCGAGGCACAGCCCACATCTGACCAGTCACAGCAGACCGACGATACAGCACTTCAGGCCCTGATCACCGACATGGGTATCGTCGGGTATCCGGTAGAAAAGATACTCAGCATCTTGCCGGATGATGTAGATCATGAAGACTTTATCAAGAATTTCAACGATCCCACATCCGACATCGCCAGATGGTACAAAAGAGGCGTCGATCTTGCTGATTTTCGGATCGACAAGCAACTATTTAACCAGTCGCTCACGGGCGATCTCAATGCGTTATCTGAATTTGAACGGCGCAAAAGAAGAAGATCTGATGATGATTAAAAGTCCCTGCATATTACCTGAAAATTTCAAATATTTTTTTTGGTATTTATATGATATGAAAATGATCATAACAGAAAAACAACTTGCATCGATATTAAATAAAGATCAAGA
>JAKQDR010000307.1 GCA_029573715.1 bacterium
ATCACCATGCCACGCCTCATGTAATTTATCGCGGGCTGTCAAGTCAAGCCCGATAAATACAAAAGCGTTGAAGATTGTCGAAGCGGGTCCAAAATAGGCAACCGAAAGGTTAGCCAAAATCGCCGCCAAGAGATACATTCCAATATATAACATTTCTTATTACTCCTTATTTTTATACGGTTGGTCTAGGGGAAACAACCGCCTTACCTTAAATATATTGTCGGGTCTTGTACGCCTGCCAATTGAAATGCTTCTTTGCGCTCAACACAAGTCCCGCACGTACCGCAATGGACATCCCCGCCCTTATAGCACGACCATGTTTTACTGAATGGCGTGCCTGCGGTCTGTCCTTCTTTTACTATATCACTTTTTGAATACTTTATAAATGGGGTCAATAACTGGACATTACCGAATCCCTCAATTGCTTTGTCTTGCATCTTTTCAAAGGCTTCCGTAAAAGCGGGGCGACAATCGGGATAAATAAAATGATCGCCAGCGTGTACAGCAATTGCCACAGCGTCCGCCTGTTCCGCCACTGCTACACCGTAGGCAATGGATAACATGATTGCGTTACGATTAGGAACAACGGTTATTTTCATATTCTCTTGTGCATAATGACCATCAGGAACTGGAATATTATCTGTCAAAGACGAGCCACCGATTAGACGTGTAAGACCTGATAAGTCCACACAGTCCCACATCCCACCGACATTATAAGCAGCCGAGCGGGCAAAATCTAATTCTTTCTTATGTCGCTGTCCGTAATCAAATGAAAGAACATGAATATTATGCTTATACTTTGCTTGAATATAAAGCATTGACACACTATCTAAACCACCAGAAACGATTGAAATGATTTTCATTTTAGTATCTCCATTGACTTGAATTGCTTTACCGCCAAACTTACATCCCCACCCCCTCCATTATTCGGAGCGTCGGCTAGATGAAGTTTTATTCCGCTTTCAGCAATAGCGGGATTCCCGCTATTGCTGTTCTCTGAATTTTGTCCTGCGGCAATGTAAGTTTTTACACCGCTATCTGCCCATGAATGATGCTGTGGGTCACGCTCCGCCAGATGCAAACGCAGGACTGCGTTTGCATCTCCATAATTTACACCATTACTAGTATCTGATAGGTGAAGCCGCAAGCCGCTTGCGGCTTCACCTAATCGCTGTGGATTGGCGTCCGCAAGGTGCGCCCGAAGTCCTTCGGGCGCATCGCTACCCGGTA
>JAKQDR010000308.1 GCA_029573715.1 bacterium
CACATTATACCCTGTTGACATTAGGGCGTGATCCTAAATGGCTGGGAGGACAGTTGGGCATCATATCAATACTGCACACACATGGACAGGAGTTGAGCTTCCATCCGCACATCCATTGTATCGTCAGTGGTGGAGGTATAGACAAAGATGGACAATGGCAAACCAATAAGCGAGCCGGCGACTCCTTTCTTTTCCCACGTCGGGTGATGGAACAGATCTACAAGGCATATTTTCTACGCCGTGTTATGCAGATGTTGGGAGATGGAGATTTGCTGTTTGAAGGCATAGACGTGTCAACAGCCATCGATGCGGTACGATACAAGAAATGGAATGTATATGCCAAAGCACCCTTTGCCGGACCTGCACAAATCATAGAATATCTCGGTCGATATACACACAAGGTGGCTATCACGGCACATCGGATCCAAGAGATAACGGATCGTACCATCACCTTCAAGTATAAAGACTATGCTGATAAGAGTAAGGTCAAGGAAATGACACTCAGCCATGCAGAATTTGCACGAAGGTTTGAACAACACATCTTGCCACATCGGTATGTCAAGATCCGTCATAGTGGCTACCTGAGCCATCGGGGCAAGACGGCACGTCTGGAAAGGCTACATCAGCAAATGAATCTTCCGCCACCGATGCCAAAGGTCAGTATCTCCACAGCACTTCGAGTATGGATAAAGACCGGCGTTGACATCACGATATGTCCCGTATGCAAAAGAGGTAAATTGATTTATGAAAAAACCTTGATCCAGTATAACGGAACCCTACGAGATATAACAACCCTACACAATCGTGGATCACAGAGAGTTATCCCGAATTACCCTCAAATCTCCCTCAAAATCACCCCCAAATCACCCCCAGAATGAGGACACTACACAACACTATTGACAATCCAGTTTATTGGAACAAAGTGCGCACATTGCACCGTGGCACTGCCATGCCTTCTATTGGGGAAGACAAGATCTATCTTCCTTCTATGACTGACAAAAGTCAGCCATCCATCCGACAAAAAAGATAGTAATCCACCTAAGAGAAACACAGTCCATCATCCGGTCTCGCTGAACACCGAATATTCAAAAGCCCGGCTGGCTATGTGATTTAGTTCGGAAGT
>JAKQDR010000242.1 GCA_029573715.1 bacterium
AAAAAGAATCAGGTCAATCAGATATTGTTCACGATGGTGGATAAAACAGACCATGTAACGCTCGAAACCTCCCTTGCAAGCAACTTTACCATCAAGCGGGTAGGGGTCAATCATGGTTCCGCAGCTGCAAATATCAGCACATTATCAAGAGCGCCTTCCAAAGTAGGGTCAGGACTGTATCGGTTAAGCCTTGAAGCCAACGCAACCAATTATGACTATGTTGCCTTGAGGATAGCCCATGCTTCTGCTTTAACACAAATACTTGTCTATGAGATGAGGACATATGACGATACAGATACCTTCAGCCAGTTAAGCGATATTGGAAGTAATGTACTCTCTTACCTTGCAGGGATGAGCGGAGTCATTTCTGATGTCTATTCACTTTTGTCTGATGTAAATAGTAACTTTGGGAGTAGAATACCAAAGGAAGTAGCCAATGCCTCGCAACTCCTGTTGATGAAGTCTCAACTGTCAGATACGTATTCACTCCTGTCTGACTTCCAAAGCGATTTTGCATCACGGGTTCCAAAAGAACTTGCTTCAAAGTCCTTGCTATCAGATGTAAATAGCAACCTTCTTTCCTACCTTGGGGGTATCAGCAACATCTTATCAGCCGTCTATGTCGATACTGCGGACATATCCAATGTTCTGTCAAATGTCCACGCCGACCTAGCTAATTTAAGTGGCATTGTCAGTGACTTCTACTCTGATTTTCAGTCTCGGGTAACGAAAGAGGCTGCCAATGCCTCGCAACTCCTTCTTGTCAAGTCCATGGCCTCTGATGCTGCAAGTGCAGCACAACAGGCTAATTCCCGTGTACTTCTCAATCAGTCGAGAATATCGGATACCTATTCCATGCTGTCTGACTTTTACAGTGATTTTGGTAGTAGAGTTCCCAAAGAAATGCCTTCCAAATCTCTTGTGTCAGATTACCATAGTGACCTCAAGAGTGCGGTTGGGGCAATAGTTGTAA
The DNA here is from genome assembly GCA_029573715.1 of bacterium. Classification (GTDB taxonomy): domain Bacteria; phylum Patescibacteriota; class Microgenomatia; order UBA1406; family GWC2-37-13; genus JAGOLU01. The sequence goes on from JAKQDR010000242.1 coordinate 974, forward strand.
CCATTGGCGCAAGTGATGTGTCAGACATCGCAAGTGCCGTTATTGCAGGGATGACGACCCTCACCCCATCAGACATTTCCGACATAGCAAGTGCGGTATGGGCATACGGGACGAGAAAAATAACCTCCCTTGCCGATGTCTCCCTGTGTGCTTCTGATTTATCAGATATTCGCTCTGCAATCACCGCAGGAGGAGGGGCATTAACGGATTCAAATATATCGGACATTGCCTCGGCTGTGTGGGCATATGGGACAAAAGAGGTCAGCCTTGGGGCATCTGATTTGAGCGACATCGTGTCGGGTATCATTGCGGGTGGAGTGGCAACACAGAGTAAGTTAGGAGCGGTAGAAACATCCCTCTTAGATACACGGTCTAAGTTGGTTGTCATGTCAGGGATACAGTCTGATATCTATTCTTTGTTGTCAGATATGGACAGCAACTTTCAGTCAAGGATACCAAAAGAGGTCGCTTCTAAATCATTACTGTCAGATATTAATAGTAATCTACTATCATTCTTGGGTGGAATAAGTGATACACTATCTGCTGTGTATGTAGATACTACAGATATAAGCAATGTTGTTTCAAACATACATGCTGATCTAGCAAACCTATCAGGTATAGGATCAGATATTTATAGTCTATTGAGTGATCTAAATAGTAATCTTGACTCACGGATACCAAAGGAAGTAGCAACAAAATCACTGCTTAGCGATGTAAACTCTAATTTATTAAGTTATCTTGCTGGAGTAAGTAATACATTATCAACTGTTAAAGTTAGTATGGATATTGTAGAGGATATTAATAGAAACAAGATGGAGATAACCGACGCAAACGGGAACCTTGTTCTCTATGAAGATGACGGTATGACACCAAAATACAGCGTAAATGCGTGTGTGACTGATGACGCAACCACGACAATACGAAAGAGGTTAGAATAATGAAAACATTTGAAGAACTGCTTGAACCGTATAAAGAGAACGGGCGCACCATAAAAGCTCAGATGGAC
>JAKQDR010000245.1 GCA_029573715.1 bacterium
ACCAGAGTCTGGGCGAAATACAACCTTAGCGAGTCCAAGTTGATCTGGAACACGATTCAGAATTTCGCCCTTGAGAGCCGGGGCAATTTCGGTGATAACTTTCCAGAAATCAAATGAATCACTAACGACCGACACAACACCGGATGGATATACCTCAGTTACAAGCCGCTTGATAACATTCAGCTCAGCCTTGGCCATAATGCCATCTTCACCAACACCATTTTGACGAAGACGTTCTACTTCAACTAGAATTGATGACGTCATAGTAGCATGTTCTGTTGCGGGTACACTACCACCAACAAAAGTTTGTTTGCCATAATAAACATCATTGACCAGCTGAACAGCTGTTACGTTATCGGTTCCGGCAAAAGATAGCAGATGACCGGCGCCAGTTCTAGCAGCATCAGCAATACTAGACATTCCTCGACTGCTAAAGTCATGGGCTTGCCACATAACAAAATCCTTATTACCACCGGTCAATTCCGCATATCGGTCAATAATCTTACGATATACATATGAAATCGTGGCGGCCGTCGCAGATTTCCATAGATCCGCTGATAGCCAGGTCTCGAGGAAGTTTGGCAGCCAATATGCTTCAGGCAGAGTGTTAGTAATAGTCAGAACCGGAACACCAGCTGGAACAAGAGTGCCCTCGGGTAGTGACTTGATTTCAATTGGTAGATAACCAAGATCATGCAACCATTCAATGCGGCTCTGATTGAACCCCCGTGGCCCACAGAACGGACCGACTAGTTCAACGAATTCTGCAACAACTTCTGCCTTTGGCCGATCAAAGAATGTTTCTTGCCAGACACTCTGCAGATCATTTAGAAACACCTGGAGACCAAACCAGACAACTTGAGTAGTGCCACACCAATGTGGCACCGGCAGGTGCTTCAGTGACCTCGGGGTGAAGTTACTATAAACTTTGGTTGTACCTTCGGGGAACTGATCGGCATGCCCGAGCTTATACGAATCGATACTGGAAAGCGCGGTCTGAGTAAAATGCTTCATGATGTAGAGATCCTATTAAAATTCACTTGCGATTGTTAAATGCGTCTAGATTGTAGTCTGACATATTGTTTTGCACATAAATCTTGTCATAGTCTTCCAATACGTCGAGACCCTTACTGAAGATTCCATGTGATGCAGCCAGAACCAGCCGATTGATATTATACACCTTTTTTAGCTCTTTGGCTAATTCGATGAAAGTTTTTCCGCCGTCGATAATATCATCGACCACAATAAGATCGACTTTATCGGTGATACCCAGATTTTCTACCTTTGTCCCAGTGATGTTACCAGTTGAAACATCACGAATTTTTGATGCTTCAATTACCGGAAGATTGTACTTTTGGGCAATCTTATAAATCTTTTTCAGAGCCCCAGCATCAGGAGAAACTAGATACGTTGGTACATTTTCTGAAACATCAAATTCGATTAGATGTTCTTGTGAAACTACGATCAACTGACCCGGTTTAAACATTCCGGCCAGAACATCTGAGTGGGGGTCGTGAACAATAACTGTATATGGCTCACATGACTTAATCAGATCGACAGCAACTTGAAGTGACAAAGATTCGCCGGGTGACATAACTCGATCTTGCCGTGCATAGGGGAAATATGGGATGTGTAGAACAAGATCAATTTTACCGGCTAAAACAAACATGTTCCGAATAGCATTATTGAGCAACAGA
>JAKQDR010000246.1 GCA_029573715.1 bacterium
ACCAGAGTCTGGGCGAAATACAACCTTAGCGAGTCCAAGTTGATCTGGAACACGATTCAGAATTTCGCCCTTGAGAGCCGGGGCAATTTCGGTGATAACTTTCCAGAAATCAAATGAATCACTAACGACCGACACAACACCAGATGGATATACCTCAGTTACAAGTCGCTTGATAACATTCAGCTCAGCCTTGGCCATAATGTCATCTTCACCAACACCAGTTTGACGAAGTCGTTCTGCTTCAACTAGAATTGAAGATGTCATCGTCGCATGCTCCGTTGCGGGAACACTACCACCAACAAAGGTTTCTTTGCCATAATAAACATCATTGACCAGTTGAACAGCTGTTACGTTATCGGTTCCAGCAAAAGATAGCAGATGACCGGCACCAGTCCTAGCAGCATCAGCAATACTAGACATTCCTCGACTGCTAAAGTCGTGGGCTTGCCACATAACAAAATCTTTATTGCCACCGGTCAATTCCGCATATCGATCAATAATCTTACGATATACATAGGAAATCGTGGCGGCCGTTGCAGATTTCCATAGATCGGCTGATAGCCAAGTCTCGAGGAAGTTTGGTAGCCAATATGCCTCAGGGAGTGTATTGGTGATAGTCAGAACAGGAACACCAGCGGGAACCAGAGTGCCTTCAGGGAGTGACTTGATTTCAATTGGTAGATAACCAAGGTCGTGCAACCATTCAATGCGGTTCTGATTGAAACCTCGTGGCCCACAGAACGGACCGACTAGTTCAACAAATTCTGCAACAACCTCGTCTTTGGGTCGGTCGAAGAATGTTTCTTGCCAGACACTCTGCAGATCATTTAGAAACGCCTGGAGACCAAACCAGACAACTTGAGTAGTGCCATATTCATACGGCACATGCAGGTGAGCCAGTGATCGTGGAGTAAAGTTACTATAGACTTTGTTTGTGCCTTCGGGATACTGATCTGGATGGGCTGTCTTGTAACTATCAATACTGGAGAGAGCCGTTTGAGTGAAACGCTTCATGATATAGATTCCTGTGTAGTTCACTTACGATTGTTAAATGCTTCTAGATTGCGCTCAGATGTGTTGTTATGCACATAGGTTAAATGCTTCTAGATTGTATTCAGACATGTTGTTTTGCACATAGATCTTGTCATAGTCTTCCAAAACATCAAGACTCTTACTGAAGATTCCATGTGATGCAGCCAGAACCAGCCGATTAATATTATACACCTTTTTTAGCTCTTTGGCCAGTTCAATGAAGGTTTTTCCACCATCAATAATATCATCGACTACAATCAGATCAACCTTGTCTGCAATTCCCAGATTTTCTACCTTTGTCCCAGTGATGTTACCAGTTGAAACATCACGAATTTTTGATGCTTCAATTACCGGAAGATTGTACTTTTTAGCAATCTTATAAATCTTTTTCAGAGCCCCAGCATCAGGAGAAACTAGATACGTTGGTACATTTTCTGAAACATCAAATTCGATTAGATGTTCTTGTGGAACTATGATCAACTGACCCGGTTTAAACATTCCAGCCAGAACATCTGAGTGGGGGTCGTGAACAATAACTGTATATGGCTCACATGACTTAATCAGATCAACAGCAACTTGAAGTGACAAAGATTCGCCGGGTGACATAACTCGATCTTGCCGTGCATAGGGGAAATATGGGATGTGTAGAACAAGATCAATTTTACCGGCTAAAACAAACATGTTCCGAATAGCATTATTGAGCAACAGA
>JAKQDR010000247.1 GCA_029573715.1 bacterium
TGCTTATGGCTATCGAGCTTAAGAAGAGCTACAACAATATGGTTGACATGGCTAATAACGCAGCAGTCGAGTCCGGTGAGCTACACGCTCTGACCGAGCTTAAAAAGGCTCTGGAGGAAGTGGACAATGGCAGGCAATAAAGAAGGTGCCCTAAAAGCAGCTGAAACAAACAAAAAGAAATACGGTCCAGACTTCTACAAAAATATCGGTAGTAAGTCTTGGAAGAACCCCGAGCGATCACGCAAGACTGGTTTTGCATTAAACCCAGAACTCGCTAAAGAGGCTGGACGCAAGGGTGGAAAGAAGACAAAAAGTGAGTATAAAAAAGAAGACCAGTGGACGACGGCAGACGAACTCAAAGCGATTATCGAGTCTCAAGGCGACGACACAGGCGTTAGCGAATAAATATGCACGACTACGGGATTGTTTTGGAAACTCTGGAACGCACTGTATTTCATGCGGAAAGTGGACTGACTTCGAAAAGCTTGATGGCGGTCACTTTATACCCACTACCAGTTCCTCGATTCGTTTTGACCCGAGAAATATTAACGCACAATGTCAACGATGCAACCGTTTCCTACATGGTAATCCCCGGCACTACTATAAAGGAATGTTGCGAAAATATGGAAAAGATGTCGTTGATGGTCTTGAAGCCCGTGAATTTGAATCAAAGAAATGGACAGAGGAAGAGCTGATACAGATTAAAAATGAGTACCGTGAACGCATCAAGCGACTCGAACGAGGAGAACCTCCTACCGAAGTACCGGATTATACAGGGATGGCGGTGCTTGACCTGTTTACGGGTGTGGATGAAACCGGGGAAGTGTCCCGAACATGATACATACCTGAAACCAATCATACCCGAACTACCCCCTGAAAATGGAACAAACACTTGACACGCTTGTGCTTTTTTGCTACAATGAGCGTGTCATTAACATTTAAGGAGAAAAAGAAATGGCACAAGACAAATTAAGTAAAGGTGAACGACTTATCAACTTCGTTTCACTGTGGATCGCACGACTCGCATTAGCTACGTTAGCTGTTGCCGGTATGCTGCACTTATTGGGTGGCGTGGATGCTATGATTGCATACCCTGTCACGTTCGTATCAGTTGCTTTCTTGCTAAAAGAGACACTTTAGGATACGTAAGATGTTAAGACCGATGGCAATAAAAGTGGGTACAGCCGTGGCTTTAGTAGACGAAATGGATAGTCTTAAGATTATGGGTCGTAAGTGGCACATACACTCTGGTTACGCCTGTACTGTGATTGAGCGAAAGCACGTTGGTATGCACCGACTGATTCTTGAACCACAACCACGTGAAATCGTCGATCATATCAACCAAGACAAATTAGATAACCGCCGGGGTAACCTACGAATCGCCAGTAGAGCACTCAATAGAGTTAATACAAGGGTGCAACAGGGTGTTTCTAAGCAACCTAACAATAAGCAAAAACCGTGGAGAGCAAGACTCGGCAAAGAGTATCTGGGCAGTTTTTCCACATACGATGAAGCGGTTATGGCTAGACAAGCAAGGGAGACTATGCTACAATGAACAGGTTTAAGAAAGGAAAAAAGGTTCTTCGGAACTCAACTTTGAAACGTAAACACTCCCACGTTCTTCGTAAGTTAGCAATAGCTTTCGCCATAGTATTAGTCGCAATCTTCGCTTATGTGAAGGTGCAGCCGTATACTCTGGA
>JAKQDR010000272.1 GCA_029573715.1 bacterium
AGAACGCACTTATTATGGCCGCTTAATGAAATTTTTCGAACTTCCCCAAGATTTACTGGAAATTTGTGACCGCGCGGAAATGCCAGAGCGAGTTTTACGCGAAATCATGCAGTATGATGCCAAATATTGGCCGGCAGCTGTACGATATTATGCCGAGCATGATGGCCGCACCTATCAGGATGTACATGCATTTCTCGAGCGAATTTCGGGTCGGGAAAAGACGCGTAAAGTGCGGCTGCCGGCAGATCCAGCCACAAAATCAGCTCGGTCTCTAAAGCGGGTATTCCTTAATCTAGATGAGCTGCCGCAAGAAGACAAGTTAGGTTCAATAGCTGACGCGCTGGTCAGTGAGGTTGCTCCCGAAGATGCTCGCCGCATGATTGGGCAGATGGAACAACTCACTGAAGCACTCAAAGTCCGAGTAAATAATCTAAAATAATGTATTGGTAATTATTTTTAAGCAACCTAAGCTTGTTCTATTGATTCCTGGTTTATATCAATACCTAAATAATGATGCGATTGTACTATCGCCCATTTACACTTTGAACGTCTCAAAATGACAAATTAAGGAAAATATCAATATTGCGTTCTAGCTCAAAAGCAAGATGGGGGATGTAAGAAACCCATCTTAACGTAAATTATTAGTTTCAATAGATAGTTCCACCCTCTTTATTCTCATAATATTGCGTATAGCTAATGGTTGGATATTTTTACTGATCTATATTGGCACTGATATTGCACCTTAAATACTGAGTTAATTTTCATAATCGTAATCAATCCATTTTGGGTTGGTTTTTTGGAGGACTAGATAATGTCACGAGCATTTGGTGTAGATATCAGCAGATATCAGTCGAGCCAGGATGGATCAAAAAAACAAAACTTTGATGCACTGAAAAATCATACTGAGGAAGTGGTTTTTATCGCTGCTCGCGCAGGCATATCTTGGAATTATGAAGATCCCATGTTTGATTATTACTGGAGCGAGATGGCGCGCATTAAAGTTTGTCGCTTGGCTTATCATGTGGTGTATTTTGGAGAAAGTGCCCTGGCTCAGATGGACTCACTCTTTAAAATTCTAGACAATCAGGTTGATTGGAAACATGACCGCTTGGTGCTTGACTTAGAGGTAGCCGGTATTAATACCCGCGCTCGAATTACCGCCACAACCCAGAAATGCCTTGATATCTGTCGTTCGCGCACCGGAAGGTATCCTATCTGTTATTCTAGAGCCTCTTGGGTAAACAGCTATCTTGCCATCAATCAATTACCCAAGTTAGATTGGTGGTTGGCTACGTATCGTAAGGCCCTGCCATACCCGTTGTTTACCTCAGAACACCCCGGACCACCAGCTTTGCCAATTGGTGTGGATACCTACCTCATTCATCAAACTGGAGATAAAACCAAAGGCATTGGTTCGGTCAGCCGATATATGGACTATGATCGCTGGAATGGGAATAAAGCGGATGTATTGCGATATTTTAATAATCCTGATTACATTGATCCGCCAGTAGAAGATCCAGTGGAGGTCCTCTTTAGAGCCCGTTGCATTGTTTCCGCGTTATATACCCGGCAGGGACCGGGCCTTGAATATAAAGCCGTTGGTTCATTGAGTTTCGGTGAAGAAGTTGATGTTTATGAAGTGAAAAACGAATGGTTCCGCATCGATCCGACAGCGTCTATTTGGTGCTCGGGGAAGTCCCAATATATGCGTCGGCTTGACCCCAATCAACCCCCCGAACCTCTTTTCAAAGCAAAGGTGATAGTCAGTGCTTTATATAAGCGCAAAGGACCAGGGAAGAATTATGACATCTTAGGTTACTTGGTTAAGGGAGAA
>JAKQDR010000284.1 GCA_029573715.1 bacterium
CAAACAGAAAGACGACGAAGACGAAGTAGAAAAAGACGAATCCAATACTATTAGCATGGATAGACTTCGCACCTTATCCAAGGGAAATGTGGTTGGTACGCTGGACAGCAATTATGATTATATGGAGTTTTACGAGAGGACGCAATGATTCGCAAGGTAAAAGGCGGTTATGTTGTTTATTCTGGAAAAAAGCAGGGTGGAAAGCGTAAACGCCTTAGTCGCAAATATAAAACACGTACTGCGGCGGTAAAAAGATTGCGTCAAATTGAGTTTTTTAAACATAAAGGCAAAAAATAGTTATGAAAAACGAAAAAAATGTTTATACTATGACTGTGACAGTAAGCGGATCTTTGGAGGATTTCCATGAAGAAGAAGTTGAGCATAACGAGTCGGGCGATGAGCGTAGACGATATGTTGAAAAGTCTGGCCGATCCAGACGCAAGCGCAGTCACGCTATCGTTCACAGCGATGGTGACATTATCGGCACCAATAAACCCGATTGATAGAGAAAATATTAGCGTTGAGCTATCTGCGTCAGGTGAAAAGAAAGCCAAATCTTTGCCGCCTGACAATGATGATTTTACATACAGAAGATTCCGTGCGCTGTCTGCTGTTATGCTTCAGGACAGGTCCATTGATTTTTCACATGATTCCGATGTTTTGAAAAAGGCTGTCAAGCTGTTTAAAAGCAAACGAAGCGGTCATAAACTTCCTGTTTACACAGATCATTATGTTAGCGCAACCAACTTTGTTGGTGTTGTGGACGATGCGTACTGGGATGAGGAAGCGGAGCCGTTTGGTGTTGACCAGATTCTAGCCATTGATCGCACACTTGATCGCAACAAAGATATTATTCGCGGACTTGATATTGACGCAATTAACTCTGCGTCTGTAACTATCACATTTGATTGGAAAAAGAGCCATCCTGACATGGATGACCAAGACTTTTTTGATGCTTGGTTCAGACGAAAGAAAGTTGATGGAAAGCTAGTCGCCATCTTGCCAACTAAAATTAAAAATGTTTACGAGACTTCGCTTGTTTATGAGGGAGCCGATCCTTACGCTAAATCCAAGCTAAGTGCGGCTCTTGATTACGTGGACACGTTTGAGTTTGAGAACGCTTCAGGTACGGATGATAACCTTCTACCCGATGGAGGAAAAGTCGATAAATCTGACGATGGAGTTAATTCAATGGAGAAATTCAAGGATTTGATTGAGTTTGTGCTTCAGTCTTTCGGCCACAAGATTGAAGACGAAATTGATCTGTCCAATCTCAGGAACGAGCTTGAGAAAAAGCTGTCTTTCCAGTCTGTTGCCGAGTCCCAAACGCAGCAAATCGCGGACCTTAAAGACCAGAACGAAAAGGCTACGCAGAAGTTGGCAGAGAAAGAAGAAGTTGCTAAAAAGGCTTCTGAAATCGCTGACAAGTACGTGAAGTCTTTGCGGGATGGTTTGACCACGTTTGCTACGCAATCACTTGGTGAAGACGCTGTGGTTGTTATCGAATTGGCTAACGCCGAAACGACAACCGTTACACAGCTTGAAAAGCTAGTTGAGATTTACCGTAACAAGGCAGAGGAAAAGTTTCCGCTTTCTTGCCCTAAGTGTGGTGAAAAGATGACGCGGCAATCGTCCGCTCCGCTCGATCCACCGAAGGAAGATAAGACCGAAAGCAAGAAGGTGGTTAATAAGGCCGAAGCCTTGATTGACAAGTACAGCAAGAAAAACAATTAAGGAGAATCAATATGAAAAAGCTGCTTGCTGATATTATGGGTCAGGCGTTTGCTGCCACTTCTGGCTATACGCCTGAAGCCGATGACATCGTTGAAATCTGCGATGATTGGGAAATCCAGCTTGCTACGGATGCAAGTGAGGCTTACCTAGGCATTGTGGAGCTTGTTTCTGGTTATGACATTGACCAGAATGTTACTGTTCGCACTCGTTTCACCGATTTGAGGGAGCTTGAAGCTAGTGGCACCATTACTGCGGGTGACAAGCTGGTTCCTGCTGGTTCTAACACCGTGCGGACGTACGTTTTTGACACCGATTCCGATCACTCTGTTCTTGGCATTGCTTGCGAGGGTGCGGATAACGGCGACACGTTCCACGCTCTGACTTACTAAGGAGGAACCAATGAGCAAACTTATTACTCCCCGCAACAATTTCGGTCTTGTCGGTAAAGTGCAGGAAATGTGCAAGACGCTGGAAAACGTGCGCAAGGCTGGCGTTGACCTTTCACTTCGTGATTACGTGGAGAAGGAGCTTACGCACAATTCCGGTGAGTCGCTTTCCTATGAGCAGTTTCTTGAGGATCTTGGTGTGAATCCGAATATTCACACGTTTGATAACGTAGTTACTGCTGATTTTGATACTACGTGGCTGATTCCTGAAATCATCCGTGAGGCGATTCGTCTTGGGCTTCGCCGCGCTCCAATCTGGCCGAACATCATTCGCTCAGAAGAGTCTGTGGACAATATTCAGGTCACGTTCCCGAAGCTCAACTTCTCAACCGATACGAAGATGGAAATCACCAACGAAGGTGAGCAGATTCCTATCGGGTACGTGTCGTACAGCCACAAGACTGTGCCTATCCACAAGATCACTCGCGGTATTCAGATTACGTATGAGGCTATTCGCTATACGCGGCTGAATATGGTGGATGTGTTTTTTGAGGATGTGGGTGTGCGTCTGGGTCACAGTCAGGATGCGATGGCTCTTGATGTTGCCATTAACGGAGATCAGGATGATGGTTCCGAATCGGCTCCGGTTATTGGCGTTGAAGATCCTACTGATACCGTGACCTACTATGATACGACTCGCGTGTACGTGCGCGGTGGTCTAATTGGTCGCAATTATCAGCAGATGATTGGTAACGAAGCGCAGTGTCTGGCTATTCTGAATTGGGACGAGTACAAGAATCGTCAGGCTGGCACCACGCAGCCTATTGCTGTCAAGATTCCGCTTGTTACCAATCCTGAATTGTATGCCCACATTAACATTCCTGACAACAATCTGTTGATGCTGGACAAACAGTTTGGTCTGGTCAAGCTGACCGCCGAACCGCTTATGGTCGAAAGCGAGTCTATCGTTCGCCGCCAGTTGAAGGGAACCTACGCGTCCATCACAACCGGTTTTGCCAAGCTGTTCCGTGATGCTATCGTGCTTGTGGACGGTACGCATGACTTTACTGATGTTGGCTACGGCTGGCCCGATTGGATGACGGTTGGGTACGAAGACTAATTGACTGATTAGGAGGCTATATGGCTAAATTGTATAAATGTAAGCTCAAGTCAAAAATCGGTTGCTTCTTCGATGCAAAACTTGGCGTATATATTCGTCCAAACGAGGAAGTTATCGTTCCTAGAGTGCGTATTCCCGGTTCAAGACTGGAAAAATGGATTCGCAAGGGAAGTGTTATTGCCGTACCTATTGCGGATAGTGTTGAGCCAGTTGAACCGGAGAAGCCAAAAGCAACCGCTTCTGCTGAAGCTGCTGTTGATGACATGATTGCTATCCTTCCTTCAGAGGAAGAAGCCAAAACCACCTATATCAAGTACAGCAAAGCAGAGCTAGTGGAAAAGGCAGTTTCAAAGGGTATGCCAGAAGATGAAGCACGTAAAATGAAGAAAGCTGCCCTTTTGGAATTTGTAAATGGTTGATAATTAAGAAAGGGTGAGATATGGCAGACTTTACCGTTGACCAATTTATTAACAAACATGGCAAAGTTATCGCGGATGCCGTTCTCGAAATGGATGGTGGTGCAGATATTTACGATATGTGCATTTCCGGTGCGTTTGAGATATACGGGTTTGACGAGGACGATGCGGATGCTCTTACCAACGGTCAGCGGGAAATGGTTGCGGTGCAAGCGTTAGTAGATTTGCTAGGCACGCAAGCGTGTAAAGATTCGGTAGATGGAGCTATTTCCCGTGTGGAAATTGGATCTGACTCTACTCCCGCCGTGTCATTCTATGACCGTCAAAAAGTAACGCAAGCCTATGAAAGCAAACTACAGCAAACGCTGTCTCATTTGCAACGGTTGAATGGGTATATGCCATATCTCACCCCAACTTTATCTGACCAGCCTGTTACGAGCACGTTCATCGACTTTATTACTGAAACGACTAGCGACAGTGAGGCATAAAATGTCTGTTGCTAGCATCTTCAAGGCGATAATGACCAGATTTTCTCACGGAGAATCCGTTTACATTCGCACTTTTACTGTGGCCGGTGGAAGTGACGATTTGTTTCCGGTTACGGGTGAGGATTACGTGGATTTACCGCTGGATCACGTAGCCAAAACCAGAAAACTTCGTGTTGAAGATGTCATATCGCCTGATAAAGTGTCCATCGGGGACATCAAGGTTATCTTGTTCTTTGGAGCGACGATCACGCAGGACATTTTTGAAGGTGCGGATGGCATTGTTATTGGTGGGACTTACGACAACGATTTGGGAAAAGTTTCGGACGGTAAGTATTTTTCTATTCGCAAAGAAACTGTAGTGCTTTTGTTCACGGACAGTGGGCCAGCTTCAGGTGTTGAGTTTGAAGCGGCGTACAAGGGTGATGCAGATGCCCCGGTATAATGCTGCAATACGTGTTACCTATAGGGGTAGGAATCCTAATAAGCCAGAGCTTGCGAAATGGCTTGAGGAAACCTACAAACGGTGCGCGTCTATTGCGTCAGCGGGGTATTCGTCTGCTATCAATAACCCTAGTATGGTGTATGGCAAGTTTCCAGAACACGGGACAATGAACAGCCAAGATGGATCAGTTTACACTATTTTTCCTAGGATTACCGGCAGGAAAAAGTTTCTGGTTTACTACTCAACCATTTTGAAGAAAGTTGTCAAACGGAAACGTGTCAGCAACCATCCCGGCCAAGAGGCACAGCATTTCATTTTGAAATCCGTGAATGAGAACAGAGACAGAATTCGTTATCTAATTAAACGTGCGGGTTTGGATGCGGGTAAAGTCCGAGACGCTATCAATGAGGGAATGCTGGAATTGAAAGCCTCATTGATTGAAAACACTCCCTATCACACCTATGATAATAACCACCGCAGACCAGCGGACTTTAAAACCATGCCCAGACTGCGTGACAATTACCGGATCGTGCGTGCGAGGAAGCGATGAGCAGCTACACGCCTACAGATGTATTCCTTTCGTTTGTAAAGTTTTTGAAATCAGAGATTTCTAGCGTAACCGTAGAAGCAGTATTATACAACCGGAAATCTACCAGCAGCGACTTAATTAAAAGCGACTGCATTAACGCTTTTCTTTTGACTGATGAGTTTGATGACACGGCTTACGCGACAGACAAGCGAATTATAACGGTAGGAATACATGTTGCGTCTGGTGAAGATGTGATGTGCCTAGAGTGGTTAGCTAAACTTACGGACGCTTTGAACATCGGACGGGCGCAACTTTACCATTTTGATTCCACAAATAGAAGTGGCACGATCCAGCCTAGTAGGTTCCTATCTTGGGATGAACGTCTGGCAACTAGATATTACAGAGCCGAATCTGCTAATATCAGGCGTTTCTTCACCGAGTTTGATATTCGATACACTTTGGTCTAAAGGAGACACATTATGGCTATTGCAAAGTCCAAGGTTCTACGGAACCATTCTATCGGAGAAGTCGGGCTTCTTATCAATCTGGATACGACTGCTGAATTGGATCTATCCAGTTCTAAACTTGATTTTGATGCACCGCCTTCTGGTTGGTTTTTTTACGGTCTTACTGGACAGGATACTAAGCTGACTACGGACGTTCAGATGTTTGAGTCCAAGGTTGGCGTTCCTGAATTCACTATTAAGCGGTTTATGGTTGGAGTCGATGGTACTGTTACTGGTAACTTCCTAGAAGCAGACCGTGAAATTCACGATCTGATTGCCGGTGACGGTAATGTGGTTAATCTAGGTCCGACACTTCCTGCCGAAATTAGCATTGTATCGGTAGACACGGTTAATCACACCATTGATATTGCCAATGCCGATGCAGCCGCACTTACGGTTGGCGACGTTCTGACCGTTGCTCCGTTGGCTGATCTGACCGAATCGTTGCAGTGCGCCACGCTTACTGCTACGGCTACTGGTGCGCTGAACACTACTCTGAGTTTTACAGATGGGTGGTTCCCTGAAGATCCGGTTAATACGGATGTTATTCAGGTGTACTACTACGGTATTGCGCAGATTGGTGCGTCTCAGGCCAAGGAGCTTCAGGCGATGCTGGTATATGAAACTCGTGAAAACGTTCAGTTCATTTACCACTTCCCGAAGGT
>JAKQDR010000024.1 GCA_029573715.1 bacterium
TATTGTTGAGCTATTTGGCCGCAATTCTGGTGAAACCAGTTTGGTCACCGGTTATTTGAGCTTTGCGGATCGCACGATTATCTGTGAGGTCCCTTTTAATTTCGAAAAAGTCGCAAATTTGCTTTTACAGGACAAGCTGAACAGTCCTTCTAATTATTCAATTGCCGTCATTTCTGAAGGGGCTGTTTCAGATGGCGGGCTGATAGTTGAGAGCGGCGAAGAAGATGCTTTTGGACATAAAAAGTTAGGCGGAATTGGCGAAGTTTTGGGCGAGCAAATCAAGATTCTTACTGATCAGGATATCATGTATCAGAAATTAGCCTATCTTGTGCGCAGCGGACCTGCAGATATGCTTGACCGTATGGTCGCGATGAATTACGGCACCATGGCAACTCAGTTGGTTGAGCATGGGAATTTTGGTATGATGGTCGCTATCCAAAAAGGTGTGTATACCTCAGTTCCGATTGATTTGGTTACCGTTGGAAAACGACAAGTTGACGTGGATAGATATTACGATAAAGAAAATTACAAACCAAGAATAAAAGACATCGAAAAAATGCCGATGTTCCTGGTGTAAATAGGTTAATGAAATGACAGCTCATAAGACTTTTTAGTATTATGAGCTGTCACTTTGAGAGGTTAGTGTGGGCGTCAAAGCACAAGGTGTGTCCCAGGATCGCTACACGGTCATTCCTAGAGTTTTGATCTTTCCTTTTTCCAGCGATAGTAAAGTCTTACTGCTGAAAGGTTCAGAACACAAACGCATTTGGGCCGGGTTATGGAATGGTATCGGCGGCCATGTAGAAGCCGGAGAAAGTGTTCTTCAGGCTGCTAAGCGTGAGCTGCAAGAAGAAACCGGTTTACGAGCGGAAAAGTTGCTTTTTTGTGGGTCAGTGATTGTAGAAACACAAACGCTCCCAGGAATTGTGCTCTTTGTTTTTAAAGCAGAAGGATTGAGCGGTAAACAGCACGATTCGCCTGAGGGGATATTGCAATGGTTTACCCTTGATGAGATCCACCAGGTTCCATTGGTTGAAGATGTCCCCACGCTGGTGGGTAAAGTCAGCTGGTTTCAGGCTGGATCGCAGCCATTTTGGGGGTTATATCGTTATGATACTGAGGATCAGTTGGTAATGTCTTTTGAAGGCTGAGACTTTTCAAAAAAGACAAGCAGCGTATCTCCATACTTGCGCCGGTCAAACACGGTAAAATTTACATATTCCTCATCCGACCATTCCAGTGGATTGATCTGAACGATGATTTGACCGCTTTCACTAAGTAATTGTGGATTTTGATCTAAGAGGAGCATGGCTTTTTGCCACATCGCTTTGTATTGAGGTGGGGCAATATAGATGAGGTCAAAGCTTTCAGCTTGCGGGGAGGCGAGGAATTTGAAGGCGTCCTGATGCAAGACAATGGCTTTTTCGCTAAGGTGCGTGGCTTCTAAGTTTTGCTGAATAATCCTCACAGCTTGCCAATTTATCTCTAAGAAAGTAGCT
>JAKQDR010000045.1 GCA_029573715.1 bacterium
GAAAGCGATTGAGCAGGGGTTTGTAGACTTCACGAATGCCATAACCGACCTCTATGAGGAAGATTATGCGGAATGATTTTGCGGTCTTCATAATGGTTTGGGGGCGACCTGAAAAGATGTGGACTGCTCGCACTTTGAGACGGCAAGGTTATACCGGAAAAATCTTTTATGTGGCTGATGATCTGGATGAAACCTTACCTGCTTATCGTGAAAAATATGGCGATGACCTTTTGGTGTTTAGCAAAATCGAAGTAATGGATCAGTTTGACCCTGGCGATAATACTGGCGATTTGCGAAGCACGATGTATGCAGTCAATGTGATCCCGAGATTGGCAAAAGAGAATGACATCAAATACTTCATGGTTTTATGTGACGACTACACAAGAATTGCCTACAAGCATAATGCCCAATTAGAGTTTACCGATAAGCCGGTTAAGAGTTTAGACGAAGCTTTTCTCGCGCTTCTTGACTATTTCCTGAGGACAGATGCTTTGACTATTGCATTCGCTCAAACGGGTGACTTTATTGGCGGGAAACAAAGCAAAAAAGCAAAAGATATTATGGTCATGCGTAAGGCTATGAACAGTTTTTTATGCAGCATAGATAGACCATTTCGGTTTCTTGGACGAATGAATGAGGATGTTACTACTTATGTCAACTTAGGGCATAAAGGAAATTTATTTCTAACAGTGCCGAATATTGTAATTCACCAAAAGCCAACACAATCTGAAAAGGGTGGATTAACTGGAATGTATTTAGATTACGGTACTTATACAAAATCATTCTTTTCAGTTATGTACAATCCCTCGTGCGTAAGAATCGGCAAAATGGGCGATAAGCATAAGCGGATTCATCATAAGGTTATTTGGGATAATGCTGTGCCTTGCATTATTGGCGAACAGTACAAAAAGGATTTAGTTGAGCAGGTTTGACCACATTAAAAGACAATGGCTGAAAAATACACTGCAAAAGAGATAACAAAAGCCCTGCAAGGAATGCACGGTAATATTTCTGCTGCTTCTAAGTTGCTTGGATGTTCACGAAATACTATCAAAAGATATGTTGACAAATATCCGTCTGTGAAAGCGGTCTATGAAGAAGAACGTGAAACGCTGATTGACTTTGCAGAGAACCAGTTATTCAAGCAGGTGCAGGAAGGCAATATTACGGCAATCATCTTCACACTCAAGACTATCGGCAAGCACAGGGGCTACGTTGAGCGGCAGGAAGTTACTGGTGCTGAAGGCGGCGCGATTGTAGTGAACTGGGATGATTCCGAAGGCAACGATTAATGCTTTTCCGCATCCTGGACAGAAGGAAGTTCATAACAGCGATGCGCGATTCAAAGTGTTGTCTGCTGGCAGGCGTTGGGGCAAGACCAGGCTTGGCGTTAATGAGTGTGTTGACGTTGCCACGAAAGGCGGAAGGGCTTGGTGGGTTGCGCCGACTTACAAAGTTAGCAATGTTGGCTGGCGACCTTTACAGCGCATGGCGCGCAGAATACCCGATGTTATTGTCAAGCTGGGTGATCGTTTAGTGATATTTCCTGGCGGTGGGTCTATTGAGGTTAGAAGTGCTGATAATCCTAACGGCTTGCGCGGTGAGGGTTTGGACTTTGTGGTCATGGACGAATTTGCTGCAATGCGCCGAGATGCCTGGTTAGAGGAAATACGACCTGCTTTGTCAGATAAACTGGGCAAGGCGTTATTCATCTCAACGCCGAAAGGGCGCAATCACTTCTGGGAACTGTACCAGAAGGGCATCAATGGCGAAGAGGGCTGGCAGTCCTGGACTTTCCCAACTATCAGCAATCCCTTTATACAGGCGTCTGAAATAGAGGCAGCGAAGCGTGATCTACCCGAGATGATATTCAGACAAGAATACGAGGCCGAGTTCATTGACGATTCAGGCGGCGTGTTTCGCAGAGTGCAGGATGCGGCGGTGTTAGAACCGCAAGAGCCTGACGCCAATAAGCAGTACGTGGCAGGGGTGGATGTGGCTTCCAGCATTGACTTCACTGTGGTTAGCATCATGGACGTCAAGAGCAAAGAACTGGTGTATTTAGACAGGTTCAACCGCGTGGATTACAACGT
>JAKQDR010000048.1 GCA_029573715.1 bacterium
GTATTGTAATCATCGGTGATCACATGCGTCTTGTGATCATAATAAAAGGTTACGTTGATAGGTTGATCTACGACCAGGGGAATATCTGCGCCGTCCCGCTTGGCGTTCATTCCATAGTTTTCACTCCAGGAGCCATCCAGCGCAACTTTATACCGCGGGCCTTTTTTATCCTGATCGTTTCCCGGGGTGACCTCGAATGTGCCTTTCCAAATATCTGAATTGGTGTCGAAGGTCAGGTTGGTAATTTCGCAATTGGGCATCCAGTCTCCATCGCAGCCTAGCTCCGATTGCATCGTGCCTGCAATAGTAACAGTCTCAGGTTGCAGGGTATTCTGGGCAAATACACGTGGCGTTGCGTTGGGAAAAACCATAGCAAGCACGGTAATAAGTACAACCACGACTTTAACATTGGACCTTATTTTTCTCATTTTAGTATCTCCGATCGCATTTATTTACCCGCTGGTTATTTTAATTTTTGAGGAAACCATTCTTTATGGAATTCTATAAGGATCTAGTTACGATGTTTATTATCCTACAGAATGAAAAAAAAGGAAATCCAACGTGCGGAGAAGTGTCGAAAAAGTCTTATGCCATGAAGACCGTGCTATTCAAGTTTCACCAATCTTCTGACACTCTTACTTTGTTTTAGAGTGCTAATTTAAAAGCAATCTTAGTGCTCGAAAAGTTGGTGTAAAATTGTTGTTGACGTAGAATTTCGATGTTATGCATCTAACAAAGGATAGCGTTAAGTGTTCATATATTTTGATAAGGAATGTTCAGTACAAGAGCCTTTTTATAGGTTTTGAACGAGTGTACCAAACTGTGCGCTTCGCTTAAAGGATTGTGAACTTCAAATGGTATGACCAGGCAGAGCTTTATCCAACCCGGGTTATAGGCGCTCTTCAATCGATGGTCTGCAGGGTGGCCAGGCATTTGATCGCAGTATCATCGTAAGAAGACGGAACAGGTGTGTCTATCAACCTCAGTGAGGCCCATTGCACAAAAGAAAATAAAAATCAAGAAGCAATCTGCCTCATCGATAACTGTACATAAATAGGAACGATCAAACAAGGAGGCTCTCCTATGTCATCTCGAAATATAAAAACCTTTCTTACAGCTTTACTTCTCGTATCGGTACTTTTCTTTTCCCCAAGCACAATCAAGCAGGTCTCAGGTGCCACATTCACTGTGAATTCCACTGGCGATACTGTGGATGCAAACAAAGGGGACGGAATATGTGCAGCAAGTGATGGCACCTGTACCTTACGCGCTGCTATCGAAGAAGCCAATGCCTGGGCTGGTGCTGATACCATTACTTTCCGCATCGCGCCTGATAATCCGCCAATCGATCGCATGATTGATGTGTCATTTGCCCTCCCTATTATTCAAGAACAGTTGACTATCCAGGGTCCCAACTTGGGAGGCATAGGTGGAGGAGCCAATATCGTTTTAGATGGCGATGGCACCTTTATTGGCTTATGGATCAATGCAGATAATTGTATTATCCGCAACTTGATCATCCGCAATTTCCTACGAGGACTCAATTCAACCGGCACAAGCGGTCTGTTGATTGTCGGTAACCGTATTGGCGAGTTTGGGCTTTCGATTCCAAATCCGGCTGAGGGAAATGCGAAGGAAGGGGTCTATCTAAGTGGTGTAATTGGCGCCGTGATCGGTGGTGACACAGCTGAAGACCGCAACATCATTTCGGGCAATGGTGAATACGGCATCAATGTAGTAAACAGTGCCAGTGTGGTGATTAAGGGTAATTACATCGGCACGAATATTGATGGAACGGCTGCACTGTCTAACGGGTATAGTGGCATTAGTATCAGCGGCGATGAGTCAACCGGCAATACTATCGGGGGAAGCACAACAGGGCGGCGCAATATCATTAGTGGCAATGCAGGAAACGGGGTTTTCATTGCTGCCAATAATAACGATGTGTTTGGCAATTACATTGGTCTCGATGCATCCGGGACCTTAGCTCTGCCCAATGAGAAGGATGGGATTTATATCTATTCAACGACTGAATCACCGGCGACAACCGGCAATAACATTGGTGGAACCATTCCAGGGCAGAGCAATGTCATTTCGGGCAACACAGATAGCGGTATCCGGCTAGTTAATGCCAATGCCAACTTCATTAAGAATAATATCATCGGTCTCAATGCTGCTGCCAACGCAGCCGTACCAAACCACAATGGGATTGTGATCGCTAAAGGCTCGGAAAATGAAATCGGCACTTACGCCGTAGGATCTGGCAATATCATTTCTGGCAACCAATACGATGGGATTTATTTGATCAACCTGGCTGTTACCGACAATGCCATTCGCCGCAATCTGATCGGCACCAACCTCAGCGGGAGCATTCTGCCCAATGGAGGTTCTGGGATCTCAATTGAGTATGCCTCAGAAAATGAAATTGGCGGAGGTACTGATTTTTTCAATATCATCGCTAATAACGGTAGTAACGGCGTTGACATATATATGGGATCGTCAAATGCAATCACCTACAACCGCATCTTTAACAATGGTGCCATGGGCATCGATTTACTCGGCGGTTCCTGGGAGACCGGGGTGACCTTAAATGACCTGAATGATGAGGATGTGGGCTCGAATCATTTGCAAAACTTCCCGGTGCTGACCAGGGTCAGCATTCTCACTCCGGGTCAGGTGACCATTGAGGGCTACCTCAATTCCACAGCCAACAGATTGTATATCCTTCACTTCTACGCCAATAGCCTTAAAGATCCTACAGGTCATGGCGAGGGAGAATTCTATCTAGGTTCAAAAGGCGTCACTACGAATAGTGAATTCTATGTTTCATTCACAGCAACTTTTACCATATCTAGCCCGTTTGAGTGTATCGCTGCAACCGCCACAGATCCGTATTATGACACTTCCGAGTTTTCATCCTGTGTGAGTTTTATGAATAACCAGATATTCCTACCTTTGATCGTTAAATAATACAACAGTTTTGAGTGCGCTCCGTACTTGAGCGCACTCTTTTTTTCTGTAATATATTGTTCAGCGTATAAAGTCGCCAGTCTGGGTCTTTCCTCGAAATTAAACCTTCATTCCCTTCTTGTCAATCGTGTTGCATGAGGACGCTGAAAAACGCTTGTCCATAGATTACCTCCAGCCTGTTCAATGTTCATAATCTCAGTATACCCTCACCCTGCCCTCTCCCAGCTCCGAGTTACGTCTGTTTTGGCATCCATCTGCTGGGAGAGGGCCTGCAATCATTTTTCCACTCACCAGCGTCGTGTGGGCAATTTTCATCTGAAACATGCTGCTGGGGAGGGGAATCAAAGGCGTGGGGCTTGCAGATTGCAAGCATCTTTTGAAATCGTGCTAAACTAAGCTACTCAAAGACTGATCATCAGGGCATTCTTAACACCTTTTTTCGGGCTAGTTCCTTACCTCTCAATGTGATTACGCAGTACACTTCGTGTGTCCATTGCATAGCTCCTTATCATAATGAGGACATTTCTATTTTGCTACTTTAGGACATTATCACTTTGCTCTTACACATTGATGGCGTTTGCAAATGAGCGTAAATGACTATGATATAATGCATGCAATTTAATTTGGAATTAATTCCAAATACTGGAGTATGAATTGGCTTTCAACCCTTTGAGTTGGCTGTTGGGGCTGTTTTCCCTGGATATTGGGATTGACTTAGGAACAGCCAATACACTTGTGAATGTAAAAGGTAAAGGTATTGTGATTAACGAACCCTCTTGGGTGGCAATCGAAAAGCGCACCCGAGAGCCTATTCGTATTGGTGCGGCTGCCAAAGCCATGGTTGGGCGGGCGCCGGCTAATGTAGTCACATTGCGTCCTTTACGGGATGGGGTGATTTCGGAATATGATATTACCCAAGCGATGTTGGAGTATTTTATCGGCAAGGCGCACCAACATAGCATTGTGCCTTACCCCCGCCCGCGGGTGGTCATTGGAATCCCCAGCGGTGCAACTGAAGTGGAAAAACGTGCGGTTTATGACGCTGCTATGGCAGCTGGAGCACGTGAAACGTACATGATCAACGAGCCTGCCAGTGCTGCCATCGGCGCTGGGCTGCCTGTCAATGAGGGCAATGGTAATATGATTGTCGATATCGGCGGCGGAACCACCGAGGTAGCCGTGATTTCAATGGGGGGCATTGTTATCTCCCGCTCTTTACGCGTGGCTGGGGACGAGATGGACCAGGATGTGATTGAGTATATCCGCAGCAAATACAACTTGTTCATCGGTGAGCAAATGGCAGAGAAGGTTAAGGTGGCTATTGGCTCAGCTTACCCTCTGCAAGAAGAAAAAATTGCCTCTGTCCGTGGCAGGAACCTGATTACAGGTCTGCCGGAAGAAATTGAAGTTTCTTCCATCGAAATTCGCGAGGCGCTTTCTGGCTCGGTACAGGTGATCGTTGATACGATCAAGGATGCTTTAGACGAGGCACCTCCGGAAATTCTTTCCGATTTGATGGATAACGGCATCTGCTTAGCCGGCGGCGTTTCGCAGTTGCATGGCTTGGCGGATAGGCTGACCAATGAATTGCGCGTACGTGTCTGGGTAGCTGAAGACCCGATGACCTGTGTTGCCAGGGGGGCTGGACTTGTTTTGGATGACTTGGAGGAGTACGAAAACTTCTTCGTCGATATTGAACGTGAGACTTATACGAACTTGGCGAGATAGTCCTTCGTATTTCGCTTTCTAGTTTTCCTGTTTTTAAAAATGCGCAACCTATTTTCTTTTACAAATTTAAGAAACCTTATTATTCTTTTGGTCGTGGCAGGAATTCTCATTTTGGCGATCTCAGGTTATCTGACACCGATTTTTAACCTAAGCTTCAGTCCGCTGATATCGGCTCAAAGCTGGCTTTCGCAACGCTACTTAGCCATTCGCGATTTTTTCACCTACCCGCGCGATATGGCTACCTTACGGGCGCAAAACCTTCAGTTAGAAAATGAGGTTTCTATGCTGCAAAGCAAAATTGTGGAATTGCAAGAGAGCCTCAGCCAGGCGCAGATCCTCTATGCTCTGCTCGATTTTGCGCGCGCTAACCCGGAACACGATTACTTAGCTGCTACGGTCATTGGGCGGGAGATCAGCCCTTATTATCAGTACATTATTATTGATAAAGGCTCGAATGATGGCGTTTTACATGGGATG
>JAKQDR010000049.1 GCA_029573715.1 bacterium
TCATTCCCCGAGCGCTATCGGTGGATCTTTAAAATTAACCCCATGTCTGTGTTTATTAATGCCTATCGTCAGGTGCTTCTGGCGCACGATGTGCCCAAATGGGAAAGTATCGCCATTGGGCTTGCAGTGACAGTCATCATATTCGTTGTGGGCTATCGCTTCTTCAAAAAAGCCGAGGGGACATTTGCAGATGTGGTGTAATCAATATACCCACCCTCTTTACACACACCTTGAAGGTGTGTGTACCAGGTGTGTGTATCACGTTTTCCCAAACCCTAAAAAGAATAGTGTGTTCTCTGGTTCAGTTTATTACTTCGTATTGAATGTGCACATAGGAGTCTTTTAGCACTTCACATGATATGAGCTTCAAGGGTTTGATATTCATCAAATCAGACTGGGTGCGCAACGATGGGCCACCAATAAGCGACGCGGTGCGCTCCCCCCCGATTAAACACGGGGCAATCACTAGAGAAATCCTGTCAATGAGCCCAAGCCTTAAGAGCTTCGCATTTAAGGTGCCACCTGTTTGGATTGTTATCCTCTCTATGCCAAATTCCTGTTTAAATTTGCGAAATACGTGCGTAAAATCAACGCGCCCTTCATAGAGGAGAATGTGTATGGTGGGATGTTTGTCTTTGAGCTTAAAAGCCGGATGACGGGCATTTGTAGTTATCAGAATAAAACGTTGGGATCGTTTTGCAAAGTATTCGGTGCCTTGCTCGTCCAGATGAGGTTTATTGTCTACCACCACAAAACTCATGTCGCTTTTTTCCGTATCCCATGTTTTGTGGTTCACTCCTATTTTCGCCTGTACTCTGCCCGAATTAAATGAAACTCTGTCGGTTTGTTTTTCCAAATCGTAATACTGGTGCAGCCCTTCCTTGATGCCCGCAATCTGGAGAAAATCTATATCAACATCACGCTCATCGACATCTCCCGTTGATATCTTGCCATCAAGCGATGAAAGCATGAAAAGCGTGTTAAATGAGCGATCGCGCATGGATGTGAGTATAGCAGATATTTAGGCCCCATCTTTACACACACCTTGAAGGTGTGTTGGTGAAGATATTAGTGATGCAATCATTAAGATGTGTGGTGTTGAGCCCTCCCTGTCTTTCTGTTCGCCTTTTCACTTCATTCGAAGACGGCTCACAGAGCGACTCACGGCGGGCATTGTCACATCTAAACTCTCCTTCGACAGACTCAGGTTCATTAAGATGTGTCAATGCAGGCCCGGAGTGAGTCGAACACTCATTAACAGTTTTGGAGACTGCTGTCCTGCCATTGGACGACGGGCCCTAATAAATCATCAAAGCGAGCGTATTATACCAATAATACGTATACTTGTATAAAGCGCCGTATATCGGGCTCATTTGCTTTTCCTCCCCCCAAGGTGTATAATGTACTCCCATGAAGTCACCATTGCTTCGTGTTTTTTTTGGTTCATTCTTTCAAAACTGGTTGGGGTTTGTGCTCGGCCCCTTATGCTTTACTCTTTCTCTTCTTGTATCACCAGGTGACATCGGCCTTTCCGAGGAAGCGTTTGCTGTCATTGGCATGATTTTGTGGATGGCGGTCTGGTGGATCACTGAGGCTGTGCCAATACCCGTGACCGCCCTACTCCCCATCATCCTTGTGCCGATGTTGGGCATTGATACAATCACCGCAACCACCAGTGCCTATTCCAACCCCCTGATTTACCTCTTTTTGGGTGGGTTTTTCCTCTCTATCGCTATGGAAAAATGGAATCTGCATAAGCGCATTGCCCTAAGCTGTATGAAAATTGTGGGGACGAAGCCGGGTAACCAGCTCGCAGGCATCATGGGGGTCACAGCATTTCTCTCGATGTGGATGTCCAACACCGCAACTGCCGTTATGATGCTTCCCATCGCACAATGCATCATTGGGCTTAAAAAACAGCATAGTGAAAGCAAGAGTGACGGCTTCGCCAAAGCGCTTCTGCTGGGGATTGCCTATGCGGCAAGCATCGGAGGCATTGCGACTCTTATTGGTTCACCTCCCAATGCACTCCTTGCCGGTTATTTGCAAAAGAGCTATGACATTTCGCTTGGTTTTTCGGAGTGGATGCTGATGGGACTTCCCCTATCTTTGGTGATGCTGGTTGTCACGTGGATCCTCTTGGGGAAGGTGCTCTACCGATTGGATGATGCATCCTGCGAAAATAAAACAATGAGTGAGGCGTGTGCCAAAATGCTCAAAGATTGTGGCCCCATGTCCAAACAAGAAAAGTTGGTTCTGCTCATATTTGTCTCGGTGGCGCTCAGCTGGATATTCCGCCCGCTTATCACACAGCTCACCGGCCTTGCACTGGACGACACCACTATTGCCATACTCGGGGTACTTGCCCTGTTTATGGTGCCTACTGACCTTAAGGGTGGACGTGGGGTGCTTGCATGGGAAGATGCCAAGAAAATACCTTGGGGGATTTTGCTGCTATTTGGTGGAGGGCTCTCACTTGCCGACCAAATTCAAAACACCGGCCTAGCAGAATTCATCGCTTCGGCAGTTGCAGGAGTAAGTGCCTCTGCGCAACCACTTCTAGTGCTTATTATGGTGGTCACCGTGATTGTATTTCTTACAGAAGTTACCAGCAACACGGCCACAGCAGCAGGCTTTATTCCTCTTTTGGGGCCGATTGCACTCGCGCTCGGCGGCTCCCTCGCCCCTCTGCTTATCGGCACCACATTGGGTGTCAGTTTTGCGTTTATGATGCCGGTTGCAACACCTCCAAACTCTATCGTCTTTAGCTCGGGTGATTTAAAGATCAAAGATATGATGCGTGCTGGATTTTTCCTCAATATCCTTTCTATTGTTGCTATTGTGCTCACCGCATCAACGCTCGTGCCCCTGATCTTTCAATTCTGAATGGGGTATTGCTTTCGTATTCTCAAGGCATAGCAAATGGTTCAACCGGGCCAACTATTGCTTTGTTGTATACCGTTTCACCGCCATGAATAAAGCCTGAGCTACCAATCGTTCTATCTGAGCCAAACACAATGAGGTTAGCTGCTTCTTGCTGAAGTGATGATGAAATACCGGTCACCGCCAATACAAGAGAGTTATCATGTATCTTAACACCAGGTTCCACCAGGCTATACCAAAATGGATAGTCAGATTCCAACTCATCTCCCAGAGTCAGCGTGTTGTTCTCAGGGTTAATGTCTAGTTTTGTGCGTATAAGGCATGTGTTTGGCTTCTCAGCTCCCGATGTAGAAAAAAGCTTACTCAGACAGAGAGTGTACGTTCCTGCTTCAATTTCTTGAATCGGAAAATTACTAAAAGATACAGAAAATTGATAAATATGGTATTCCTTCCCGTTGTCATGAAAACTCCTGTCAGTAAAACCCAAGGCACCAAGATATTCCACTACAATCCCTTTATCGAACAAGTCAGTTTGACGTGCAATGTATTGTGCTCTACCAGATTGAATAATAAATGATTGAGTCTTTTGGAATAATAAATGCGCACTAGAAGACAGGAAGAGTACTCCAAAAATGATTACTATCGGCTTCAGAAGTTTTTTCTGTTCGAGTGCGCTGTTGTTTCGAACAAAAAGTATGCTTAAAAATAAAAAGGGGATAATGGGTGAGAAAAGGGCGATTGTTGCATCAATAGGCCCAAATAAATCGGTATCGCTATATCCCAAAATAAATCCAAGCATGGGCCCGATAAGAAAGAGAAGGCTCAGTGGTGGGCTCTGAAACATAAATGAAAGAATGAGACTATCCTCAAACAGGATATACCAAACAAGTCCTATCACTTGGAAAAGTGACAGTACAAAAAGCACATTAATGGTTATTTTTCTTATCTGCATATGATTAAATACGGTGGGGCCACACACATACTTTGAGCATAGCACACCGAGATGCGATTTGAACCTTTTAATGTGTAACCAAACCGCGCAAGCGCATATGTATAGAGTACAATTTTAATGACAAATATCATATGTGTACTTCCGATCCCGTTTTTCAGACACAAAAAGTGTATGATGCCATCGCAAAAGACTACGCGTATCGAAACAAGACACCCAACGACAAGGTGCTTCATTCATTGCAAACCTTTGCAGATATGCTCCCGCCAGGCGGACGTGTGCTTGATGTAGGTTGCGCCGAAGGACGCGAAACGGAATGGTTTCTCCAAAAGGGTTTCTCTGTTGTCGGGTGTGATTTCAACGACACCTTTATCCGTATGGCGCGCAAACGATGTCCTTCTGCAACATTTATCACTGCAGATATGCGTGCACTCCCCGCTCACATCGGCACATTTGATGGATTGTGGGCATGCGCGTCATTTCTCCATATACCAAAACAAAATGCACTACAAACACTGCAGGGCTTTAAAGCTGTACTTAAGCCGGGTGGAATAATGTATATCGGGGTTCTCAAGGGGACATTTGAAGGCATGCGAGAAAACGTGAAGATGGGATGGGCTCCGCGCCACTTTTCTGATTATGAAATCCATGAGCTCAATGGTTTGTTGCATGAGGCAGGGTTTGAAGCCATACAAATCATCGATTCTCCCCGCCCCGGCACTGCATTGTCTTTCCTTAACGTATTTGCAAAACGAGCCAACTAGCTAGCTGACTGCGCATTCATCTTGACATACACCGGTCTTACGAGCTTCACACCCAAATCTGCAAACTTATACCCCACGTTCAGTAAAAACCCCATAAATAGGAAAAATACGCCCAAATTAGCTGGGCCATTTATCACTTCAGCGGGGATTATTTCCACCGACTCACCAAGTGCAGGTTGCGTTGGGGCAGATTTGCCCAAATTAAGCTGGGATCGCAGTGCATCAAGTGCCGACATATCAACCTGTGGCGCATATTGGCTTGGATTTATGGAGATGCCCTGAAACGTAAAAAATGCTATCGGCTCAGCTTGTCTACTGATGACTCGATATACCTGCACGACACTTAAAATCATAATCACCACGCCCATCACCAAAAGCATATACCCAACTATCGCAGAGGTTGAGAATTGAGATTCTGTTTGCATATTCCTCATCATATCATTTGTAGAATGTACATTCCAGACAGATCCGAGTATGATAGGTGCCTATGAAATATGTACTTGCCCCCGACATAAAAGAACGAGTTGATATTCTCATTGAACAAATAGAATTTTCCCATATACGCAAAGATCGAGTGTTTTGCATTAGAAGTCTTGATGCTAAAACGCGTGCCATTGCCCGTATTTGGGGCTTCAGCAAAATATTTCATGAAGTTGCAGGCATTCCCGTCACGTATATCATCGAGGTTAATCGAAAACGATTCGACAAGCTCGATTATCGTGAGCAAACTAAAGTACTCATACACGAGCTTATGCACATACCCTCAACATTCTCCGGGGCTCTGCGTTCGCACAAAGGGAATGGCTTTCACATCTGCGATCGAGAAGTAGAAAGACTTTGCAGGAAATATGGGATATAGGCGAAAAGAAAATGGAGAATAACTAACAAATCATAATTTGGTATTCCCCGCCTCAGTTGAGCAGGAGTGCAGTTCACCGCGGGGTGGTTGCACAACCTTATTTCATCGCAACTTCTTGCACGCGAGTATATGTGGTGATCTCATCTGCCGAAAACCAAAGCTTCACCTCAAACACAGCCTCCTCCACATTGCCTGATGCATGCATAAGGTTTTTGATGGGACGCTTGCCGAAATTTGCCAAAGCAGATGAATCATATGAATAATCGCCGCGAATGGTGCCGGGCGCTGATTTGAGGGGCAAAGTGTGCCCACACAGCTTGCGCACGAGCTCCACCGCATGCGGCCCCTCCCACACCATTACAAACACCGGCCCTGATGTAATCATCTCGACAAGCCACTCGCGGATGAACATCCCAATAGAGTGCGCATCTGTTTTATCTCCAAAATCTATAGATAAGTCCAATCCCAAATCTGCATAGTTTTCGCGCGTCTTATTGCCCATTCCTTCAATAAATTCTTTTCGTGATGCGGGATAATGCTTATCTGCAAGCTCACGGGAAACTTGCATGAATTTTCCCGCCACCATCTTCAGCCCCACACGCTCAAATCTGCTCACAATCTCTCCCATGATGCCACGAGATACCGCATCGGGCTTGAGAATAACGAGTGTCTGTTCTGTAGATGACTGCATATGATGAATAAATTGATAAATAAATGAATTACACGACTATATCGGATTCTGCAAAAGGCCCCACCAGTGCAAAACGCAATCGAGCAGTCTGCACGATGGCTTGCGCCTCTTGCACCACATCTTCCAAAGTGACTGCATCAAGTGCCGCAATAACATCCTTAGGCTCTTGCGTCTTTCCTTCTAAAAGGAGTTTGGTGCCATAAAAGCTTGCCACTGATTGACTGTTTTCCAAGCTTAAAAGCAATCGTCCTTTAAGCATCTCTTTGACCCGCGCAATGTCTGCGGCCAGTTTGTCTTTCTCAGCAGTGCCCTGGGCGATTTTTTGATGTTCGTCCATAACGATTTTTATTGCTTCATTCACCGCTTGAGCGCTATTGCGGATGCCCGCTGCGGTTGAAAGGGCGCCAGTTTCGGCATATAAATCACGCGCAGTATGAATGTAGTAGCACAATCCCCTCTTTTCACGAATCTCCATAAAAAGTCGTGATGACATCCCTCCTCCAAGCACCCCTGCAAGTACTCCCAAGCGATGCTTGCGGGTATCTAAATATCCATAATCTGTGGCATAGCCAAATATGAAATGAGCCTGTTCGGTCTTTTTAGTGAACATGTCACGATTGACATTTCTCGCCTGTTGTTCAAACCGAGGATATGAATAGTCTGCCGCGGGGTTAGGATTTGCAAGCCAGACTCCAAAAGATTTTTTGACCATCTGTGCAAGCTCCTGTTTCACGGCGCCAATGCCACCGGCGATAACGAGCGTGGCATTTTCGGGGTGATACAAGCGCTGTATATAGTCTGTAAATGTTTGCCGAGTAAATGATGTAACAGTCTTTTTGGAGCCCGCAATGTCCATGCCTAAAGGGTGTTTGGGATATAGCAGAGCCTCATATACATTAGATACTTTGTGTTGCGGCATATCTTCATACATGTTGATTTCCTCTACGATGACTCCTTTTTCCTTCTCAATTTCAACTGCTTCAAGTTTTGAGGCTGTGAGCATATCGGCCAAAACGTCAAGCATGGTGCCCAAATGCGCGGTTGTCCCTTTAATCCAATACCCGGTGTGGTCTTTGCTCGTAAATGCATTGCACACTCCGCCCATTCCCTCAATAGTTGAGCTTATGGTGAAGCTGTCAGGATACTTTGCCGATCCCTTGAATGCCATGTGCTCGAAAAAGTGAGCAATGCCATTGTTTGTTGCATCTTCATAGCGACTCCCCGACCGCACCAACACAAGCACTGTGGCAGAGGAAGCTCCTTTTGTGTCTATGAGAAGCACACGAAGTGAATTTGGGAGGGTAATATGTTCAATTTCCATAGAAATCTTTTAGGGGCACAGTATAGCAGATATGCATCTATTTCCTTATAGCGATAATGAGGCTACATATGGTCAATGTATCGAATAACTCTCGGATGTTTGAGCGTATATTTGTGAGGTGAAATAACCAACGGATCATAGAATTGTACTGGGTTCCAAAGATATACCCCGATGCCCAATATCATAAGTACAAATCCCGCCACAATTGAGACATACGCAGGTGATCCCGTCTCTACCAATTGATTCGCGGTTGCTCGCATTTGTGTATCTGCATTTTGCTGGTAAGCCAGATATGTCTTAAATGCAGATGAGCCAGGCACAATAGTAGATGCAGCCAACGTATTCCCTGTCTCTGCAAAAGCACATTTATTGGAGCATTTAATCGTGAACTCATACCTGGTGTTGGGCTTTAAGTCGTTAATCGTGTACACCACCACTCCCCCATTGTTTTCATGACTAAAATCAACAGCATATTCGGGAGATTCTGCATAGACGGGGTTTTCAATTAATGAGCTTAATAACTTCATTCGCGAGCTGAACACGTTTTTCTGCTGAGCAGCAACTCCCAATTCTTTGTAGGTTATGTAAAAATGAGTATAGGGCTTTGTAGGAGGAGCAATATATAAAGTCGCAGTCGTATCAGTCATATCGATACGAAATACATCTGGTCTACCACCAGGTCGCTGCATAATACACTCTCCGTTGGCATCATAACCATTATCAAGTCTGTTCTGTATCTCTGGCGGAAGCGTGGGTGCGGGTTGATTTAGAGCTATCGGAAGTGTTTCGTCTTCTTCAATAGAAATATTAGTATTATCTAATATGAGACAGTTAAAACTCGCATCCACCGATGATATTGTGTATGAAATCCGCGCGTGCCGACTGCCCGTATAACTTGAGTCATCTTCCGGGCTTATGGTTACCTGTTGAGAAATATTCCAATCTGATGGGGTGAAGGTGAGCTCATTTGGTGAAATAGAAATAGAAGATCCTGTCGTGGGATCCTCCACTGAAAGTCTTACCACCACATCGCTACTAGGTGCCACATTCAATACAATAGAGTAATCTTTGGTATTTCCCCCTTCATCAACACTTTCTGAATTTGAAACTGTGACTTTTTCATAGGTGAATTTTTGAATGCGGTTATTTCCTGCGTCTGCAACATACACATTGTCTAAGCCATCTACGTACAAACCATACGGATTATCGAAAAACCCATTGTTGGTTCCTTGCGCTCCCCATTTAGTAATAAAATTGCCTGACGAATCAAACTTTTGGATACGGTCATTTCCGGCTTCCGACACATACACATTACCCGTCGCATCTACTGCGACACCCTGTGGTACGCTAAATTGTCCGTCGCCAGAGCCGCCACTTCCCCATTTACTAATGAAAGATCCGGACGAGTCGAATTTCTGGACGCGTGAGTTGTGCCTATCCACAACAAGAATATGCCCATTTGAACCAATCGCAATACCTGTTGGGTTATTGAATGCGCCATCTGCACTACCAGGATACCCCCATTCGGTGAGCAATGAACCTGCAGCATCATACTTTTTAACATTATTAATATATGCATCTATATCTGTCACATATATATTGCCTAAGCTATCTATTGCTATAGCAGATGGCGAAGAAGGATACCCCGTACTTATTGAAGCTATGTGATTGCCTGATAAGTCAAATTTTTGAATTCGTCTATTGCCTAAATCAGTGATATATACGTGTTCCTCATCATCAAGTGCAATACCCACAGGACTTGAGAATTGCCCACTCCCAAAGCCTGTGCTTCCCCATTCATCTAAAAATACTCCTTCAGCATTAAACTTTTGAATGCGATCGTTATCAGTGTCCACGACATACACATTTCCTGCTGCATCCACAGCAGTGCCCTGCGGGTTTGAAAACTGTGCTTGTCCCGAGTATCCATCTGTGGAAATAACCAATGTAACATCAACCGACACAGAATAGGAAATAATGAGCTTCACATAGTCAACATACACACTTCGATTGTAACCAGAAATCCATACTCGCACTCCAAACTGAGAACTGTTGACCTCTGTCGGTGTCCATGTAGTATTCCAAAGGTCGCTAGATGTCATATATACAGCATTGTCAGTGGATATCGTCATATCCTTTTGACTCCCTACAAGAACACCATCTTTCCACAATTGTAGATAGCCGGAGGCGCCGCCCACGCCTCCGCCTGTCATATAATCTTCATATTCTGCTTGAATACTTACGATTGTTGCTTCAAAAGGGACAGTGAAAGCGAAGTTGGTGAGGCTATACACGTCCTGGCTGCCTCCCGCAGTGCTTGAAAATTTATACATACCATCATCTTGCAGTGCCTCGGTAGGACCACTTTGAGCATATTTTGTTGAGGTATAATCTCCTCCTTCGCCAAGTGCCAATTTTTGCATCCGACGATTACCCGAATCCGCCACATACATGCTGTTAGACGAATCGATGATTATCCCCCTGGGAGAAAATAATTGCCCTACATTAGAACCAAGCGAGCCCCATTTACTTACGAATTCTCCTGACGAGCTGAATCTTTGAATTCGATTATTATTAGTATCGGAAACATATATGTTTTCAGACGAATCACCAGTTATAGCTTGTGGTGTCGAAAACTGTCCATCGCCCGTGCCGAAGGAGCCCCATTTTGCAATAAACCCGCCTGCCAAATCGAACTTCTGCACCCTATGATTAGATGAGTCAGCTATATAAATTTTATCTGTCTCATCAATATACATTCCTCTTGGTGCATTGAATTGGCCATCGCCAGTGCCATAAGTTCCCCACTTTGCTATAAAATCGCCCGAAGAATTAAATTTTTGCACTCGATTGTTGTTAGTATCCACAATATAGATATTATCGTCTGAATCAGCTGCAATACCACTAGGTCCATGCAGCTGGCCATCGCCTGTTCCATAAGTACCCCACTTTGTTATAAAGCTTCCTGTCGAGCTAAACTTCTGTACACGATTATTGTTGTTTTCAGTCACATAGATGTTGTTCATTGAGTCAACTGCTATTCCTCTCGGATGTGCAAACTGTCCATCGCCAGTGCCATAGGAGCCCCATTGGCTTACATATCCTCCTGAAGAGTCGAATTTAAGCACGCGGTGGTTTGTTTCATCGAGTATATATAAATAGCTATCGCTACTCACTGCGATTGCCACCGGTGAGCTTTGTGATGGTGCACCCCTCCCAATCGTCTGCACGTATGCAGGAGGCGCCACCGTGTCTACGATACACTCAGGTGGAGCACCAGACCCGGAGCTATAGCCGTCCCCCAATTCAGTTGAATACGCGACAGAGAACCCAACCGTTATACATATAAACAGAGCAATGGGAAGCATAGCAAGAATCTTCGCCTTCAAAAAATACTCTTCTCTGATATTAATTCTTTCTGTATTCATGAATGGTTTGTTTCAACAAAAGAAAGACCATGGTGGCCTGTCATTCAGGGTATATAAATTGAGGGTGGGAGTCAAGCGGAATTCGAGTGAGATTTAAGCATTCGGAAGATAAAAACAACGATGGTCAAGCAAGTAATGAATGCCCCAATCCACACAAAGACACTGTAGCGAAAATGAAGCTCAATTTTGGATGCATTAGTATACACAAGCATCATTGCGGGGCTTCCCATGTACACTTTTGCTCCCATTTTGTCAGTCCACCACGGGAAATATGAGTACTTGACGAAATACCAACGGGGAGCATCCGATACAGTATCAAGCTCTATGCTCATGCCCATTTTTGACTTTTGCATCTGTCCGAGAGGTTTTACAGGGGTTTGAGCAGGCGTGTACTTACTTAACATTGATGATAGCGTTTTGTAGTCTGTTCGTATCTTATTTGTTTTTGGTATAAGGTGTACGTTTGGTGCCTCACCTTTCTTTACCCGCTTTTCAAGTGATGCATAAAGCGGATCTTTGGATGAAAAGGCAAATACATGGTTGTTCTTTGCATATGCAAGGATCGTATTCAGCGCATTTAGTTGATTTCGATATGCGTAATCCACAATCAGGATTGAGTCAAAAGCATCCAGATCATTTTGCTCATCTATCTTTTCCGTTGGAGATAGCGCCAACATATGCTCCATGTTGCCCTGATAGAGCCACTCTTCATTCAGGCTCAGCCAATCATATGAATAACCCCTTGGTCTCACCCCATTTTTGAGTTTGGTAAAGACTAATGTTGGTGACTCGCCCAATAGCTCGACTGTTGATACAGGATCTTTTGTTCGAAATAAGTGCCATCTTCCTTGATTGAAAACATGTTCAACAGATGGGCTCTCTCTAAACTGCGATATTCTCTGTTGACTGTTGAGCGCAAAATATCTCACCCCTAGAAATGTGGCTCTGCTAAGATGCAGTGATACGGGTTGTGCGTAAAATGAATCGTCATGACACAAATGACATTCGACACCAAATGATTCAATGTTTTTTGACAGAGAGTTACGGATAGGTTGTGTGAATGCAGAAAGAATGCTCGATTCTCTAAATACATTCCATATTGTTTCGTGCCCGTCATAGAGCCCCGCAAGGGCAGCTATCTGATTGGATGTGGGAAACCAAGTGAATTTCAAATGTGTCCTTTCTTCTGTGATATTCGTTGGATGCTGAACACCCCCCAACTCAATGGTTGATCTGCCATCTGTATACGCACCCATAGCCTGTATCAGGTTGAGCTCAGCAGAGGGAATGTGGACATCTGCAACATACGATTTATGCAAAGGGGGAATAAAATATAAAAATGGTAAAAAAATCAAACTTGCCACCACAATTCGTTGCAAAGGATTATGGTAAAGCCTTATGATGTACGCGATACCAATGGCAGATAACAAGGCGGATAGAAACTGCACCTCAGCAATAAGCCTAAAAGGTTGAATCGGCAAATCAGGGAATAGTTTGTATATGGGGACTTCTGCAACAAGTAAAGTGAATAGTGCGCCTATCCCCAACAGCGCAACATCTTGTCTTTTACTCCTCAGGGCAAGCATCGTGCCCACCACACCTCCAACAAAAAGCACCGATGTTTTTAGCATTACCTTCATCAGTGGTATATCAGAGAATGTTCTGGTTACAAAATACTGAGAAGTTTCAATTAATGGCAAGAACCAAAACGCGATAAAGCCCAAACAAAAAAACCCATCCCAGAAGTATCTCCAAAATAGTTTGCCCTTCGACTGTAATATGCGAAAAACGACAATGATTACATACAAAGGAAAGATTGCCTGCGCCATGGGAAGATCTGTCAAAAATGCGAGTGCAAAAAATAACATAGAGAGATAGCTTGCTTTTCTATCCTCATGGGATTTCATCATAAAATAGAGCCAGAAGAGCGAAATGTAGAACGAAAAGTATTGAGGATACGCCCCCCCTTCTGCAAATGTGCCTCCAAAAGATATGCCTACATCGCCATAGAGCTGGTACGGAAGCGACAAGAATAATATGGTCATTATGGCACCGATGAACGATTCTAATTTGTCAAAACCCAGCCTCACAATGAGGCCATACACAACCAGTGGTGTCGTCAAGGCGAGTAATGCAAAGAAGCTCTTAAATATGATGAGAAAGTCGATTTGAACAAGGGTGCTTATAATCGCAAGCTTATAGTGAAGCAAAGGAGTATAGCCAATCGGCCATGGCATTCCCATTTGCCAGTTGGGAACCCATCCAAAAGGATGTGGGAAGATGTTTTCTGCATAATACTTAGTAAGGGCATAATGAAAAACTCCGTCCCAACTGGCAACAACTGGGCTTGAAAGATATTCGAGAAAATATTTGCCATCGTAAAAAAGAAAGAAAAGAATGATTGCAAGCACATGAAACCATCTTGTGCGCACAATTCCCCATATTCTTATTCGTAATTCACGAACATAGTTGCCCATATGAGTAAATATTAGGGCATAGACATCTATTTATGCGTGCATTTTGCAAATATCAGAGATATTATTCTATGAAGATTCTGTAGCTATAGCGACATATGAAAATAGCTACAACATAAAAAGTGAACTCTGAACCAATCCCGCACCTTACCGATAAATTTGTGAGTCCGGAGAGACTCGAACTCTCAACCAATTCCTTAAAAGGGAACTGCTCTACCATTGAGCTACGGACCCTCTCACAAATTTTTTAGGTACGGGACTGCTCTCACCTCTTCGATGGGTCATCGTTGAGGTGACTACCGTTGAGCTATGGGCC
>JAKQDR010000069.1 GCA_029573715.1 bacterium
TGTGAGGATTACCTTCAGAACAAAGGTACCAAACCGGGTAAAACCGATAAATCCCAGCCTCCCAAACCAGACAAACCAGCCAAGCAAGCAGAAAAGAGAGCGGAAGCACCCAAGCCCAAACCAGCCGCTCCCCAACCCGCAAAGAAAGCATCCGGAGCTGTTTCTATCCCCACCACCGGTCCCACTACCAAGCTGGATTTCTGGCAAGCTTTCAAGCCTTATATCGACCAGATGCGGCACACCGAATTCAGCAAGGTTAAGATCAAAGACGAC
Source organism: bacterium (assembly GCA_029573715.1). Taxonomy (GTDB): domain Bacteria; phylum Patescibacteriota; class Microgenomatia; order UBA1406; family GWC2-37-13; genus JAGOLU01. The sequence continues at coordinate 274 of JAKQDR010000069.1, forward strand.
GACTGCTTGGATGCCAAGCCCACCGTGATTGTGGGAGTTTACAATTCCATCCTGATGCGTGTAAGTAAAAATCTCTTACGTCTGGAGCTCTATATAGATACCGAAACCGAAGCCGGAAACCTGCAGATCCTGGACTATATCAAGGCGAAGATAAAAGTCCCCTCCGCCCTAAAAGGCAGAATAGAATACGAACGCAAGGAAAGCAGAAGGGCGCAACGGGTATGCGTCTCCTTCCCCGGTTTTGAACTCACCAACCGTTCCTGCTGGGGCAAGTATATCACCGAGATCATGAGTGTGGCGGACGATTTCTTTGATGCGGTGGAAGCCCCGATGCGTGATCTGATCTAAAAACTGATGCTATATAAAAATTAGGTTACACTTTATAATCTTGTCCGGGCACAAGTTTAATGCAAGCGTACTTGTGCCCGCACAAAAATCGGCGAAAATGCTGAGATCACTATTTGTTCATTGAAGGTGACCGAGGAAAGTAAGGGAGATAGATAATGAAATTCATAAAGACAATAACGGGCTATATACTGCTGATTGTTTCTTTTTTTGTGTTCTTTGTGGTTCTTGGGGCTTTGATATCGAAGGATTATGTGCCTGCCGTATTTGTGCTTGTGATTGGAATTGCCTTATTAATTGTAAGCTTGAAGATGATCCGGCCCAATACTAAAGCCCCTGCCGCTGATCAGCTAAAAGTATCAGGCAAAGACGATTCGTCAGATGATTCCAATATCGGAAATGGCTCCGCAGAAAGCAAGCCCAGAAAATTAGTTCCCATGTCTGACGCAGGCAATGAACACCCCATCCCCATTAAATTCGATCCCAAACAAACTCCACAACACGGCTCTTCCCAGCCAAGGAAGTTCATTCCTTCCGCAGAAAAAGATTCCCTAGCAGAAAACTCGACATCTGAACCAGTCAAGTTTCAACCCCGGCAAGATTCCGGGGATGCTAATGCGCCGATTGATTCCCCCAAACCTAAAAAGTATGTTCCCCGGTAACAAAAGTAGGGGAACGACCTCTACAGATCAAAAAAATACAAAGAAACACTGATTTTGCCCTCCCGGTCCGGTATCATTATTTCAGCCATAAGATCGGCATCTCGGGTACGTTGAAAGTTATTTTCATTGCCTTCATAGGCTTAGATGTTTTGTAACTGATATATGGGGATGCTTGCTATAAATTGTCAGGCCAAGGATGCCCTATGACTGGTTCATTGACATTTTCAACATCCTCAGCGGCTTCTTTCGGGATAGCAAAAAGAGGCTGATCAAGTGGTGAGATTTAGAGTGTTTTACCTCCAATCTATTATCAATAAACCCATTAACTCCATAAGTCTCTCCTGATAAGATTTTGAACTCGCATTTGCAAAATCCACGAAACTAGATTTGCAAAAAGGTTGAAACTGGATTTGCAAAAACCTTGATACCGATTTGCAAAAAGGGTGGTACTGGGGTCTCACTAAAACCGGCGATTTGCATCGAAAGTGATACTATTTGCAATTTCACTTGATACTCTATACCAAGACACCATCTATCGTTATAAAGTATCACCCAAACTTGCAACTGGGTATCACCTGTCACAGTGGTCGTAACTGTTTATTGGTTCGTGAGATGAATAGGACTGACTTTAGACTGTGTCACAGTGGTCTTTGGACTTTTTTGGACTTTTCAGTATCAGGGTTTTTGCAAATTTGGACTCATTTCAGGGTGTTTTCAGACCATCGAATTTGGGAAAACTATTAGCTCATTTTTTGTGCTGCGCCAGTAGTGCTTTTGACCGCATCAGTAAATAACTCTCGGTCTGGACTGGGTCCATAAAACGGATTCTCAAGTCTTATTTGCAGATAACATGGTTATCTCTATCTATGGCAAATAGATGGGTTGCATTTTAGGGGATTTTTTAGTTCGTAAGAATCTGCATTCTCATGGTTGTGTCCTGGGCATTATATTGTGAAGTACCGGAGAAGCAGAATTGTCTGAAGATTTATCAAAAATTCCCCGTTAATAAGCGGAAAGGACTTCCCAAGTTATTGCCATGCAGTAGAGTAGCACCCATCAATAACTAATGGGAGGCGCTTATGAAAGCGACCAGTAACGAGTTAAGGCAGAGGTCAATCAGGGCAGACCACTGTGACACGCCGAGCACTGTGACAGGTGTCACAGTGGTTCCCGAAAGGCGGAAAAAGCCACAGAAGCTCATCAGTAGTGTGTTTGAGCACTGTGACAGCAAAAATGCCGGATTTAGTGTCACAGTGGTCTCGGATCTACCCAGCACTATGACAGCTGTCACTGTGGTCCGGAATAGGGGGGAATGCCATCTTTGTTTATCAGCAAAGGCTTTGAGCACTGTGACAGGAGAAATGGCGATCAAACTGTCACAGAGGTTTAGTAGGCAGCCTCTTATCTTGGCTTGCTTTGATTTGAGGAGTAGTTGTTATGAGAGTTGAAAGATCTTTACAGGCAGATGTAGCAATT
>JAKQDR010000074.1 GCA_029573715.1 bacterium
CCACAAGGGCCCATTGCGTCAGTTCCCAAAACCGCCTTCCCACGCGGTCTAGCTGCGCCTGAGCATCTTCAAGCCGTAGACGAAGGCGTTCGTGGACCTCTTCGTCGAAGTATTCAAGGAGCTTTTGCCGGGTATCCGCTAAGCGTGACTTGATCTGATCGTCCAACTCACGCTGCAGCGCTCGAAATGCGGCATCGATTTCCTCTGTAGTGCGACATTCCTGATAAATTTCAAGAATACGAGTCTCAAAATCAACGCCAGACTCGATGGTCCCCAAGACTTCGTCCGATGCGCCAAAGACACCGTCGAACAGTTTGAATTTTTCGGTCAGCAGCTCCAGGACGCGCCTGTCGGCTTCATTGCGTTCGTTCAAGAAATTAATCACAACGACATCGTAACGCTGGCCATAGCGGTGACACCGTCCAATGCGCTGTTCGACGCGCTGCGGATTCCATGGTAGATCGTAATTAACAACAAGCGAACAGAACTGCAGATTGATACCCTCCGCTGCAGCCTCCGTTGCCACCATAAGCGTTGCATGATCACGAAAATACTCAATAAGCGCAGTGCGCATATCGATTTCCCGCGAGCCGCTTGCACGGCCAGACTCGCGGTTGGCCGTAAGCCATTGTGTGTAAATGGCAATGGATTCAGGATCATTATTCGAACCATTGAAAGTGACAACCTGTCCATCATAACCGTGTGCTTCCAAATAAGACTTGAGGTAAGCCTGGGTTTTTCTGGACTCAGTAAAGATGACAGCCTTTCGTTCAGCCCCCAAGGTTTGCATCTGCGCAAAACCTGAGTCAAGAGCGATAAGAAGCGCTTTTGATTTGGTGTCTTCTTGAATGTGGCGGGCACTTCTAATAAGGCGCTGCAACTCTTTGATTTCGTCTTCAAGTCGCACCATATCGATGACGTCTTTGCCTGTGACTTCAGGCGAAGCATCGAGCTCAGGAACAGTATCAGTTTCAGGACCACGGTCGGCAAGGTCGCTTCCCATATCAACACTATCGAGTAATCGATCTGTAAACTGAGGATCGTTCACAAGCGATTCGTCCGGTTGCTTCAAAGCGCGTAGGCGCTCAAGACGGGCAAGGAGCATCCCAAGCGTCGCTTCAATGGCCTTAGTCGACGAGGCAAGGAGTTTGCGCAGTATCAAAGAAATGAGGTGTCGCTGCGCTTTTGGCAACGCATAACTGTCTTTCCGTCGTAAGAAGTCCGAAACTGCGTCATAGAAACGTTGCTCTTCGTCGTCTGGTCTAAAAGGCTGAGTAAGCGCATGCCGCTCGGTATAGCGAATATACTCACTCACCTGTCTGCGCAAAGTACGACTACAAAACACACAAAGGCGCTGACGCAGTTGCGTAAGATCTGCACTCCCATTCCCGTAACGTGCCCGAAAAGCCTCAGGACTACCAAAGATTTGATCGTCGATAATCGTAGAAAGGCCATAGAGTTCCATAAGGGAGTTTTGCAGTGGCGTTGCAGTAAGAAGGATCTTCTTTCGGTCCTCAATCGCCCAGCGAATTGCCTGTCCCATTTTGTTTTGCGTTCGATACGCGTTGCGCAATTTGTGCGCTTCGTCTATTACGACCATATCCCAATTCTGAACACGTACCTCGCTGCGCATCGTGTAGGCAAAATTGAAGGACACGATAATGACAGCTGGCTGTTCAAAAGCTTCTTGTGGTGTACGCCGTGCCTGCCTCAAAGATTTTGTATCCAGAACGACAGCGGGCAGGTTGAATTTTTCCTGCAGTTCCAAAGCCCACTGCTTGCGAATAGAAGCAGGGCATATCACGAGGATCCTGCGCTTGCGCTCGGCCCAATATTGACAGATGACAAGTCCCGCTTCGATAGTCTTGCCAAGTCCCACCTCGTCGGCGAGGATCACGCCCTTGGAGAGTGGCGAGCGCAACGCGAAGAGCGCCGCCTCTATTTGGTGAGGATTGAGATCGACTTGCGCATCGAAAAGGGACATCGACAGGCGATCGAGCCCTTCGGGCGCATGGCGGGTGAGATCCCACGCAAAATACTTAGCGTGATACGGCGTAATAGCAAGCACAGGCCAAAACCCTAGATTTGATTATAGAACAAGAAATCTGTAAAAGAAATGTCTTTAATAAAGCAATATAGCATATAGACACTGTGCTATATTTTGCCCATTGAGACTAATCTTTTGCTAAGTCAAGGTACTGTATCGCCCAAACTTGCATTGAGAAAATTTCTAGGCTAAAATTTTTTTGGAGGCAATTATGAAAGCAAAATGGAATGGCAATGTAAAGTCATTGATGCGTACCGTCGTCATTGTGTTGATGTTAATAGCATCGATACTCATGCCGCTCGGTGCGCTTGAACAGACAGCATATCAAGAGGGCTTTGCGATAGGCTCTTCTCAAGCGAGCGATATCCAACAAAATGTTGCAACAATGAAGTCAACTGCGCAGCTGAGAGGTACCGATTTTTCGAGAGTATTTGCGCTCGCAAAGGAAAATGAGACGCTCCTCGCCACAATCTTGCCAGAAAAACTTGAATGGATGCATGGTGTCGCAGATGGCTCACGCATACCCTATGATGACATCCTCATCTACAACACCGCAGATAGGCTTATGACTGGATTTGTCGGAGAATGCACTACCTTCATAGCCCAAGGCAATGTACTGGCATCTGGAGAAGGGAGCCTTATTGCGAAAAATCGCGATCTAGGCCCTAATGTCATCTCAGAGGTCTCGAAAGAACTAGGGCATGAATATAGCCCAAATGAAATCTACAAGGCTGCATATATCGATATTCCTCAGGCTCCACGCACCTACTCTTTTGTTGGTTCCCGTTCAGCCGGCCGCTGGGGATATGGCATGGGAATCAATGAATTTCAGGTTATAGTTTCTGATAATGATGCTCCCACAAGAGTCGAATTGGCCTTTACCAAAGGCCTTCATGATAACGATTATGTGCGGCTCGTTTTGGAAAGGGCGAGGACTGCACGCGAAGGTGTTGAAATACTAACAAAGCTCACTGAAAAATATGGGCAAGCCTGGAATTCTATCATGTTCGAAATTGGTGATCCCCAAGAACTTTGGATCGTTGAGATCACAAACAAACAATGGGTCGCGCGACGGTATACAAATTCCTACACTGTAAGGACAAATCAGTTCCAGATCACCGATGATTATGAAATTTGCTCCGATGACCTTATCACTTATGCGCAGGCACAAGGATGGTTGAGTAAGGATGTCCCAAAAACCCAAAAGATCAATTTTAGAGCAGTCTATGGCACAATCGAGCTTTATCCTTCTGATAATGAAAATTTTGCCTCACGTCCAGCTGTAGAGACTCTCTATAATACACAAGTACGGTATGACCGAGGTATGGAACTTCTCAGTAAAATTTCAGGGAATATATCACCAAAAACGATTATGCCATGTACCAGAGACCATTATGATACCTATACACTTCAAAGCGGGAAGGTATTACAGCTTGACCAAGTGCCCTATTACAGTACTGACTATGTCTATGAAAGGCAGGAGTGGGTGGCTGAATACCCCACCAAAGATACAGTCGAGGTGTCAATATACCCACGATCAATCTG
>JAKQDR010000092.1 GCA_029573715.1 bacterium
GTCACCCTGCCAAGATGCAACCGGTTACCGGCACGATGAACATCAATCGGCTGGAAGATTGCGTCAAAGCAGCTGAGGTCCACCTTAGCCGTGAAGAATGGTATGAGATATTCATCGCCGCTGGGAATAAGCTGCCGTAAAATCTCACTCAGCAAAAGTCATTTAGCTTCACTCAGCGATAGAATAATTTAGGCTAAGACTTTTTAAGAATAAAATACTAGAAATCAAGATAGATCTTAATTTCGATGCTATAATAATTGCAAATTCCCAGTTCATTTAATCAAGGAGAGCGCTATGAAAAGAGCAATAATTTTAAGTTTAATTGTCTTTAGTCTAATCCTTTCCGCTTGTTCTTCCCAATCCAATTCCACCCCGCAAGTGGATTACCAAGCCACAATCACTTCCTATTCTGTTGATATTGCTTCGTTGACATGGGAGAAGCAAAAGCTTGAAGAAGAAAATGCGGAATTAAAAGCTCAAATTGAACAATTGAAAGCTCAGCCCACTTCAAACCCAGAGACAGAACAGACGATCGCTCAATTGGAAGCTGACAAGGCTGCTCTTGAGCAACAACTCGCCGAGCTCCAAACGCAGTCGGAAGAAGGTGACAAACTACTCACACAAGTCTCAAACGCTATGATCACCATGCGTCAAATTTTCTATGGTGGTGAAGAGGGCGAAGGATTGAGGATTTTGTGTCCTGAAGCCGAAGTTTATGATTTTAGCTACACGAATATCGATTCGATGGTTGAGGAATTAAAAAATTACATCGCGGAAGAATATGGCGTCGATAAGAGTAAGGTAACTGCAGAATATGATCAAATTTGGGAAAACTATAACGACATGATTGTCAAGACTCGAGATGGAGAGTATTTACGCCCGTATTATGTTATGTTTGCAGTGGAAGGTGATGATAATTTTAACGCAATTTATGATCTTACTTTCCAGTGCTATTTAGATTTTCCCAAACTTGAAGAAAAACTCTTAGAGGTGAGAGGCAATTAGTCTAGATTAATCACGTTCCTTTTACATTCAAACAGGCAAAGCCACACGGAAGCATTGCCTGTTTTTTGTCGAATACCAGCTTGAAAATGCTCCCTTTTTATCCTCGTTTATAATCAGAGCATGCCAAGAATAATCAACGGGCGCCATTTTCAGTGGCAGCTCTTAGAGCAAGTGGGCAAAGGCGATGCCGGCGAAGTTTTGCGCGTAAAATCCCAGCCAGAAGGCCTGATGGGACTGATGAAGCGGCCTGTACAAAATGCCTCTGGTGGAACGATCTTACGCCAAGCCTCCCAAATTGAAAATGAAGGCAACATTTTAGCCAGCCTCAACGGCTTAGATGCCAGCCGTAATGGCTTGCTTGTGCATACCCCGCTTTTGCTCGATCAAAGCATCCCAGGAACATCACAAACAGCCTCCCTCTTCATCGTGAGTGAAGAAGTGCCCGGCATTGCTATCTCTAATCTCCTCAAACAACGGCTCCAAGAGGACGTCTCGCTCTCTCATGTGCTTATACTGCGCGTACTTTCAGGGCTTTTTTTATTGCTCGAGCGTGTGCACGCGCGTGGAATCGCGTGGAACGACGTCAAAATGGAGCATATTTTTTGGGATGAAACCAACGGAAAACTTTCATTTATCGACTGGGGGAATGGCTTATTCGTGTCGGCTCAGCCTCCAACCAACGGGCAGGACCCAGCTCAGTTGGACTACCAACAGTTTATCAGCGAAGGCAACCTGCTGCTTAATCAAATTGCGCCTGAGCTTATCGCAGAGCTGGATTGGCCCACTAGTGCAGCTCAAGTGACCAAAGAAGACCTAACCCAACTGCAGCTGCGCACGGAATACTTGCTCAGCTCACTATCCATGCGCGTAACCGACTATCAAGTTCTCTTTCGCAAACAAGTGCAATCCGT
>JAKQDR010000094.1 GCA_029573715.1 bacterium
AAGCGTTGGTGACGGTGCAACAACGATCGCCAATGACGCTGTAACCAACGCCAAACTTGCAAACATGGCTGCAAACACACTCAAAGGCAACGCAACTGCTGATTCTGCTGATCCCTCCGACATCTCCATCGCCGCGAACAAATTCCCCGCACGGGCGAGTACTGGAAATCTCGAAGCGAAAAGCATCACCGACTTTGGTCTTGGACTCGTTGCGGCAGCGGATGCGGCGGCAGGGCGGACGGCGTTGGGGGCGTTAGCATCATCAGCTCTTGTACAAACCATACGAGACGGGTATACTGCTACAACCCCGTCAGAAAACGCGGTGTTCGATGCGCTGGCGTTAAAAAGGAATATCAATACGGCAATAGACCCGAGTTTTTATCACTATTGCGACCTTGCAAGTTACTCTGTTCCTGATTACTCACCAAAAGGAATACTGAGAATCAATCTCCCATTTGGCTATACAACAGGCGATGGAAATAGGTTTGAGCTTAAAATTTTGGGTTGGAAGTATAAAGCCACATTCGGAAACGATGATCAAGACTCTTTTGATATTAGAATACACGCTTTCGTATTAGCCAACAGTGTGTACAGCCGGCGCGCGAATATTGTGTGTGGAGGAAAATTTATAACTGCCCCAGATCACATTCGGCTGGGGCATGATTCTGTAAATGATAGATTCTGTATTTTACTCGGAAGTACCTCTACAAAATGGGATTTTTCTAGGATTATAATCTCAGATGTATACACTAATCATAGCCGCAGCTCTTTTGAGGGAATAACATTTCCTACCATATCACCCGATATTTCAGATCTATCCGAAATATCTCTATATACTGTAATACACCCTGAAATCACCTCTCCCACATTTATGGGCACAGTAACCGCTCCTGTTCTAATAGCTCCTCTCATCAAACCAGCTTCCAACTCCACAACCGCGATACAGATCACAAAAGCGAACGGCACAACATCCGTGATGACTGTGGATACCACGAACTCAAGAATAGGCATAGGCAAAACACCGACCGAACCGCTCGACGTGAGCGGCAACATCAAAGGCTCCGGCTACCTCGAACTCAGCGAGATATCCGAACCGGACGCGGGTGCTGCGGATACGGCGAGGCTCTTTTTGAAAGACAATGGGAGCGGTAAAACACAGCTCTGCGTGAGGTTTTCAAGCGGCGCAACACAAGTAATATCGACACAACCATAAAGAGGTGATATATGAGAATCTATCAATCGAGCGACGGCAAGTGGATATTTTTCGACGGAAAAACCAAACATTTTTTTGACACCGAAAAGGAGGCACTAAACGCTATGGGTAAAGTCAAGATGGTTAATGAGGTTCTGAGTGTGATTAAGATGCTGGTAGAGCCGATGGAAAAGGCGGCGGATGCGTGGCAGTTGTACTGGGATTTAGGTGGCAGTGTAAGTGAAGAAGATTTATCTGCGACCGGACTCACAACTGATGAGTTTGCGGGGATGATCACCACGCTGGAGCAGTTTAAGAAGTTTTGCAACAACGAAGCGGTTGCGACGGCGGCTTACCGTGTGCATATCAACAAGGCGAAGGTCAGCGGACAATGACGTACACGATCAAACTGAGCGAGGAAGAGTTATATACTGTGATCAACTCGTTGAGCGGAACGC
>JAKQDR010000129.1 GCA_029573715.1 bacterium
ATAGAGAAATATCCCTACTGCATAAAAAATCGCCAAGCTATAGGGCGAGAGGAAAAGTGATGCGACAAGGCCTGCGATGAGGATGAACGCATAAAGGGATATGCTGATTTGAGAAGCAATAAGGCGAGTCACCACTAAGTACAGGCCGGTGGTGACGAGCGCATCAAATCGAAATGGGACAAGCGGCATTTGAAGCAGATGAGCGGCGATAAGAAACACGAAAAACAATACGATGAATACGTCTTTTTCATCAAAAATGAGGTGGCGTAAACGAAATATCATAGTTAGCGACACAATGTGTCAAATAACAGTGAAGCCCCTTGCTGTTGCACATATAAGATGTCAATAAGAGAGGCAACAACAAAGGCCATCACAAAATACGCTGCTGGACGAATGTATGATGTCAGCAGTAAGGGTACTCTTTCAAGCATATCGTAAAAAGTATACAGAAAACTGAAATGAATTGCGATATCGGATACGCCCTGTGCATCTTATTGACTCTATGCGTATAATGAATGCATGCGATCGCATATAACTATATTCGTAATAAGTGTAGTTTTATTTATGTGCCACACATCCATGGTTATGGCGTCAACTCCTGCAGGTATGGGGTTTGGCAAATGTCATTCTGCCGGTCCACAGCTGAATGATTCAGGTGCGCTCACGTGGTACTACAATGGAGGCTATGAAGAAAGCTGGAAAGAATTTGAGCCAACACGTGGAGTGTATCAATTTGATAATTGGAATCGATGGCTCAGTAAGACTTTACAAACACATCCGAACGCGACAGTATGGCTGAATGTGCATAGCATGCAGCAAGATGCTGTGCCCGACTGGGCTAAACAAGATCCGTCACTCGGATACTTGGATTTGGGCGCAGGTACCAACAAGTCACTTTTTCCCATTTGGAACAAAGATTATCAGCGCGCATTTGAAGCATTTCATACAAAACTTAGTGAGTACATATATTCACCTGCTTTCACCCATCGAGACCGCATTGGTGCAGTAACGATGATGGCGGGCGGGCCTTGGGGTGAGATGATAGCTCAAGTATGCAGACCTGACCCGAACTATCCGATGTGCCAAGACTTGCTTCGGCTTGGGTACACCGATGAGGCGTATTTTGATGCGATGGTAAATTGGTTGGGGCCCTTATATGCACGACTTTTCCCGGATTATCCCATGGTGCTTCAAGCGGGCGGAGGCGCATATGGCAACGGCATGGCAAAGCGAGTGGCTGAAGCGCTCTATGCCAAATACGGCACACGGATATATCTCAAACAGAACGGATGGAGCTATACGTATGCGGATAGCCCCACCGGCACCGATAGGTTTTACATTTCGTTATTTGCAGAATTGTCAGATAGAATGCGCGTAGGGTTTGAGCCAGGCAGAACACCTCCCAAGGGCAGTGACTTTGCTTCAACAAGTGATCTTGTTTATCGCTCAATTAGAAAAACCATGGAGGATGCTCCTCTATCATATTTTTGTTTGCAAACCGGCACACTCAATTACCTCACTAACGACCAGCTGCGCGATCTTTCCAATCGCTTCCGTGGACTGCAAATCGCCTATCCGGATTTTCCCAAAGGAAGTCTGCCGCCCGCACAGCAACCATCCCCCACACCCCAATCTTCACTTCCAACCAACACACCAAATTACGGTGAGCCTACTGTAGCTCCGACACAAGGATATTACAATCCCACGCAGCCCACTCCAGCACTTCCCTATGAGGTTACGGTGCCTCCTGCTGAGCCCACCCCCACACAATCATCATGGATCGCAAAAATGCTTACTCCACAAGATCCGACTCCCACAATGTCGTTCACCAATATTCCTTTAGTCGATCGGCCCAAGCCCACCATGAAAGATATGATGTGCTCTCCGGAGAGTCTGCCGCGCAGAGCGTGGATACATATAATGGGGTTCCCTCAAACGCTTTTTGTTATGCTTACGACCCTAGACAAAAATATTGAAATGGGAGTCACGAACCTGTTTTCGAGCTTCAAAGCTGGACAATAGCTTCTTCTCCTGAGGGGATTACACGTTTCGGCTCTTTCCCATACAGTTGTAGGAATTTGCGTACTTGTTCCTCTTTTCCAACAACCCATGAGATATTGTTGTTTATGACTGATGCAAGGGCGCCATCATCTATAGTTGTGTGATACTCAGTTACTCGGTTTGCATAATAGATGGTCACGGGATATGAAAAATCAAGACGCAGTATCTTTTCATCCAATTTGGACAGCTCTTTGATTTTTAGTGCACTGGTGACTTCCGCCTCATTGGCGCGTGTGGCAATAATGGCCTGAATGTTCACGGTGAATGTTTTGTATGACACATATAAAATGGGTATAAGTGCAACTATTTGCGCCACAAGAATATAGCGGGGATTAGCGGTGAAATGTTTTACAACACTAAATATTCCATGTATACCATATCCCACAACAAGCCCCCAGAAGGGCATTGAAGCAACCAAATACCAATTATTGTCTTTTTGGGTGAGACTGAGCTGAGCAAGAAGCGCAAGTGCAAATGCACCAAGCGTAAAGTTTTCGTGCTTTTTTAGCCCCACGCCCAAGAAGAAAATTCCGGCAACAAACAGATAAAAGATTCTCCGCTGAAGTGAATAATAGGTGTGCCAAAAATAGTTGCTGTTGAGAAACTGCAACCCTATATCAGCAACTCCCTGATCTGCCCGATACAAATAATAATTTGCAAATTCAGGCCCCACTTGCATCGAGCCCAAATGAAGCCACGCACCAACAATGCCTCCCCCTATGGCCGCACATGCGATATAGCCGGGTATGTTTTTAAGAATATTTCTC
>JAKQDR010000133.1 GCA_029573715.1 bacterium
CAGCAATTGGCGGGTCATTCACGGGATTTACAGTAATGTTAACCGTTGCTGGATCAGATTGAAGTGCTCCGTCCGAGACGACAAAGGTGAATTGATCAGTTCCTGAGTAGTTCAATTCCGAAAGATACACAAATACTGGGCTATCATCACCGCTCAAGGAGCCATGGGTAGGACCTGAGGTTATCAGGTAATGCAAAGGATCACCATCAGGGTCGGATCCCTCTAGCACGATATAATATTCTGTATCTTCTTCCGCTATAACTTGCTGAGAAACAGCTTGAGGCTTATGGTTTCCAGCACTCGTCACAGTAATACTGACTTCGGCTTCATCCATCCAATACTCAGCATCATAAACCCTGAAAGTAAAGCTATCGGATCCGACATAATCAGTAACGGGTGTATAGGTCAAGTCGGGGGCAGTACCACTAAGCGTCCCGTGCTCTGGTTGCGTCACTACTTCGAAGAGTAATGTATCCCCATCCACATCCTCACCTTCCAATGTTATCGAAAGAAGTGTATTCATAGGTGTAGAAACGAGTTGCGGTATGGCCACAGGAGCATCGTTTGTTGCTGCAACGACAATTCTAACAGTGGCAGGTTCTGATTCTGCCTGCCCATCGCTCACTGCGTATGTGAAACTATCGATGCCATTCCAATTTGCCTCGGGGGTATAGTAATGGGTGCGTCCTTCACCGCTTAGCGTGCCGTTAGCGGGTTGGGTCAGGATAATATAAGTGAGCACATCACCTTCCACATCCGAACCGTTTAGGCTGAACTTAATGAAATAGTCTTCATCGATGTTCAATCTCAGGTCATCCGCTACGGGAACATCATTAACCGAATTAATGGTGATGTTGATTGTGGCAATCTCCGAAGTAAGCGTGCCGTCTGTCGCCGTAAAGGAGAAGCTATCAGACCCAAAATAATTTGCATCGGGGGTATAGGTCAATTCCGGAAGTGTTCCTGTGAGCGTACCATGTCCTGGATTTGATTCTAAGTTGTACATGAGAGGGTCGCCATCCGGATCCGTCGCCACGAGAGTGATATTGAGCGTACCATCCTCGTCCATAGTCGGGGTTTGGCTTTGAGCTTGGGGGGCGTCATTGACTGGCGTGACGTTAATCGAAACCGTCGTTGGGTTCGAGGTAAGCTGCCCGTCGCTCACGGTAAAAGTAAAGCTATCGCTACCATTAAAGTTCGCTTCAGGCTGATAGACTACGTTAGGCACGGTCCCGCTAAGCGTACCATGCGCCGGAGCCTGAACAATGTTGAAGGTGAGCGGGTCACCATCAGGATCCGAACCAGTCAACGCGATGCCTAAAGTCGTGTCTTCAGCCAGGCTGACAGCTTGCGGGTCAGCGATGGGTGGATTGTTCAGCAGAACGCCTTGGATCAGGACGTCATCCACAGCTGCTTCAACCAGGCTGGCTGTACTGTTATCTGCGGCGGCTATCAGTATCCTGATAGTCTGCCCAGCAAAAGCGCTGATATCCGAAGTTAAGCCTGCCCAAGCGGCATCATCATCGTTACTTGCTCCAAGCTCTTCGAAAATCTGTTGAGACGTATTCCCGATTATTGTAATCCTCAGGTAGTCTGCAGAAGATGAATTGCTTCCGTGGGCAAGGTAGTAACTCAAGGTCAGTGTCAGCTGGCTGTTAGCAGGCAAAGTGATTGAGGGAGAGATAATGCTTGTCACCCCACTATCAATATCATATGAGCCCGCATCCCTCCCTGCCAAAGGTCCTGTCACCAAGTCATAGCTCCCCGAGACAGTAGTACCCAATTGTTTCGGGCCATTTGAATTCGTATCTTGAGGATTTGCCCTCTCCCACATTCCTGTAGTCGCATTATCTGTGCCATTGGGATTTCGCACCCACCCTAAATCGGTCTCAAAGTTATCCCAGAAAATTTGTACTGGACCAGGTGGATTAACCGTAATGGAGACGGTTGCTGGGTCGGAATCCACTATACCATCATTCACCTTGAAAGTGAAATTGTCGGAGCCCGTAAAACCACTAGCGGGTGTATAGAGGAGGTTTTGGCCGCTGCCACTCAACGCTCCATGGGTGGGATTGGTTACCACCGTGAATGTGAGCACGTCGCCATCCGCGTCAGAGCCTTGCAATACGATAATCACTGGCACATTTACTATCGTAGTTATAGACTGTGGTGTGGCAATGGGTTTATCATTTACAGACTGCACCGTAATACTTACTGTAGCAGGTGCTGAGTCCACAAAGCCATCATTGGCAACATACATGAAGGAATCTGTGCCAAAGTAATTGGCAGCGGGAGTATAGGTAAGGGTAGGAGCGATCCCAGAAAGAGCACCGTGCGCAGGAGCTGCAGTGACTCTGAAAGTTAGTGGATCCCCATCCCCATCCGAGCCAGAGAGGGTCAAGTTTATCGGGACGTCTTCATTCGTAGTTATGCTTAGGTCATTTGCATCTGGAGGTTGATTATCACTGCGCAAAACAGTCAGGAATATAGCGCTAACCGCTCCCCAATTTCCTGCTTGGTCCTTCCCACGAATAAAGAGTGTGTGCCTGCCTTGAGTTAAACCCGAAGTAGCTACGACAGTAGTAACGGCTTCCATTGAACTATTGAATGAACCATCGGCAGCTGCCATCGGGATGGCGGTTGCGCCACTGATCCACGGCGGAGTATCGATATAGTATTCGGCTTGGCTAATTGTCTGTACTGGTTCGCTGCCGTTGCGACTACTATAGCGCGTATCGTTAATCGTCGCACTCAATGTGGGATTTTGCCCCACAATTACCTCTGCCTCACTCAAAGCCAAATTAATTGCATCAGGTCCAGAGGGGGTCATGTAAGGTGTGCGCACCACTTTTGCGGCATAAAGCAGTGCTTGGAGATTAGCGGGATAGATTGTACTTTCAAAGCTGGAACAGCTCTGGAAAAAAGCTGTGCCCATTTCAATCGTATACGCTGCAACACCTAATTGTCCATACGCCAAATCAGGCGTTACTCCTGAGCAAAGGTAGAGATCCTGACCCGTTTGACCCGGAAGATAATTATTAAAGTAAGCAATTTTACGGCCTAAAGTTTGCAATTGTGTATCATTGGGGGTTGTACTTGAGGTATAACTCCAAGGCCAGAGGACGTACCCACCATAGCTGTGCAGATCAATAAAAACGCCAGTGGCATCTAAGGGGGCCGCACCAGAATCGCGCTGGTCAGGAAATAGGGAAAGCATATAATCCCTAATTGCCCGAGTTTCAGGTTCTGAATCTGCAGCAGGGCCGCGATAAGTTGCATCGCAGGGGCTAGAGCTAGAACCTGCTCCACCCCATTGGTAGTTAAAGTTACGATTCAGATCAGCTCCGCGGTTAGTACTGGTTACCCCGCAATAATTCTCATTTGTGTTTTTACGCCAGGAAAGGCCACTTTCAGCCTCTTTACGCCCATCTGGGTTTGCCTGGAACATAATATGAATTTCATGATAGTCCAATATCCAGGTTACATCTGGATTGTCGCCATAATTATTAACTAGATACTCCGCAAACCGTAAGGCGGTTTCAGCTGTTGTATATTCTCGGGCATGGATAGAGGCAATCATAAACAATCTGGGCTTGTCAATCTGGATTTGATTATTGGTCAGCTTCAATACCATCATGTCATAACCATCAGATTGACCTACGCTCTTTTCCCACGAATCACCAACATCAATCCATGTAGCTAAGTTAGGATGTGTATTGGCGACTGACTGGGCTGTTGTATATGTCTCTTCAACCGTGCGATAGCAACTATAACCCGGGATAGTATTTATGGATTGAGAACTAAGGAGCTCAAGGCGCTTGTAATTCTCAGTCTCAGTTTCATCGATTGAGACGGTAAAGCCTAATTTCTCTATCTCAGGAATTCTGGATTTCGCAATAGCGACTAAGACATATTTTTCCGATAGGTTGTTATATTCAAACAAATCAAACGCAGAAAGTAGATCAATTTGTTTGATATCTTTATAATACACTCTAACAACCACCTCTTCGTCTTTGTCTCCAACCTGACACACACTTGCAGCTTCTACTGATGCTCGTGGCAAGATCGGTATCAGTTGGACGAAAAAAACAAAGAGTACAAGTACACAAATACCAGGTAATCTCTTTTTCATCTTGATCTCCTTTTAGGGTAATGCAATTTTGTAAATTTCCAACGAGCCGTGTAAAACTACCAAAGGAATTTTAGGAGATTTATTTTTTTCATAGGCATCCTTTCTATTACAGATAATCATCATTGCATCATCATGCAACTTTTATGCCATTTTGACAATCATCTGCTCATTTAGATCCTAGATAAATGACTAAAAAGAAATTTATATTTTTATGTAACTTGCTAATAATATTATACCACATATTGTATTTAGTGTAAGGTTTTTGCATCCATTTTATGGATTTACCTCCTCATACAAGAATATGAAGACACCTCAGGCAGTAAACCTAAGGCGTTTCCATAAATTTTATATATTACTTAAGCAAAAGTGGAAGGTAGTTTGTGAATTTTTGATAAACAGTTATCGTGACCGTCGCAGGATTGCTATTATATTCACCATCATTTACTGTAAATGTGAACTCATCAGCACCTATATAATCTTGATCCGGTATATATACCAAAAAAGGTGCAGTACCTTGTAGCACGCCATGAGTCGGCGGTGTGCAAGTAAAAGTATATTCACTATCTTGTGATGGATATATGCCTGTGTTATTTTGTCCTTGTGTAACTATGCTAATTCCCCCGCCATCATCCACAAAAGCTAATTCAATCTCCATGGGTTCATTGATGAACGTCCAAATATCCTGGTCCAGTGCTACTGGTGGATCATTGACCGGATTGACATAAATCCGCACGCCGGCTGTATTAGAATAGCGCTCCCCATCATATAATCTATATCTAAAAGCCTCACTCCCAAAATAATCGGGGTTAGGGGCATATGAAAAAGAGCCGTTTGATTCGAGGTTAACTGTACCATGGCTTGGCAATTGCACTAACTCAGCTGTGATGGGCAAATCTAGCGGGAAGATATCATTAGCCATAACGCCTTGCTCTTCTGGCACACTGAGAACCTCATCTTCATTCACATTATAAAAATCATCCATTGCAGAAAAATCACTCCCTACGCGGCTTGCTGGATCTCCAAAAAGAAGGTAGGTATTCAACAACTCTAAATAAGCCCCCGTTGCCCATAAATACAATTTCCCATTACTGGTCGCCTGTCCCAAATTTGTCATTCCTAGGGCAAAAATAGCATCAAAAAAACCACGGTCCAGATATTCATGCCCGCGTGCAACGCTTATGCCAGTTGGAGACCAAGCAGCTATTGCTCCTTTCTCAGCCGCTTTAGTGAGTTCTTCTCCTAATGATTTATAAAGATTGTTGTTATTTGGATAAATATAATAGCCATCCCAACAAGTCATAGATAACACAATGGGATATTCTCCTTGATTGTTCAAAGAGTTAATATTTGCAACAATAAACATCCCCGGATAAGGTGCAGACCACATATTGACCGCAGCGTGACCAATATAATTAACTAGAAACTTCCCTGAGTTGATCCCGTTAATAATAGCAGCCCGAGCCTCATTGATCGTTGGGTGTGTCACGCCCAAGTACACTTTTTCGGCTTCATAGTTGTCTGGCAACGCTTCGTGCAGCAAGTCGTCTGAAAGATTCGGGAATGGCCAGCCTGATTCGTAACTATCG
>JAKQDR010000160.1 GCA_029573715.1 bacterium
TTCAATTAATTTTGCTGTTGGTGTTGCCATCGGAATACTTGCAGATGGCCCTGTTTTTGCACATCCTGAAAAGACGATAAAGAATAGGCAAACTAAGCAAAGGTGATAGCCTAACTTAACTTTCATATCACTACTCTCCAAATCCGTGCTTAAAATCTAACAGCCCTGTAGTTTTGAGAACATCAAAACTACAGGGCTGCTTTATCTCTTATGGAATCGTATTCTTTATATGCCAGAAATGTGTCAACGACGATGTGTATGGATAGTTATAGCGATCATTTGTATGTCCGCTGAATCTATTAGGTGCTACGTCTGTGACCATCACTACATGCATACCATCCGTATACATCAAGTCGCCCG
This sequence comes from bacterium, assembly GCA_029573715.1. Lineage (GTDB taxonomy): Bacteria > Patescibacteriota > Microgenomatia > UBA1406 > GWC2-37-13 > JAGOLU01. The sequence goes on from JAKQDR010000160.1 coordinate 361, forward strand.
ATAGCAATGAGAGATATGAAGAATACACTTCCACTGCTTGTTTTGTGTTCAACAGATAATGTGCCAAACCTTGAGGGTTTGTACTAAAGTCAAACACATTCCAAGTATAAGAACCACTCCCAGAGTGCTTCCAAGTAGAGTCTGTTGGAAACCCTCCTGCCTTTAATGCTTGCGAAACGTAATCGGTACAATCATTACAAGTGGTTGTTGTAACACTCCAGACATTCTTATAAGTTGTGTTGTAATACTTAGTGTCCATGTAGATGCTAGTGTTATATGGACATTTTTTAATAGTATTGACAACATAAGTTCTTGCATAATTCTTTGCTGCCGTTCTGTTGTATGTAAAGCTCGTAGTAGCTTCAACTGTTGGGATATCCCCGTAGGCTCTTGTATAGTCGTCAAGCAATAGTTTTCCTAAAGATTCAATCGGGGTATTGTAAATTTCGTAATCCGGCATTAAAGTTAAATCTGGTTTTCTTCTTATAGGGTGTCCATTGGTCCAATTTACGTTATCAAAGCCTTCCCCTATATCAATTCCCTTGTCAGTAAATTCATCTTTTACGATTTGAAGTTTGCCGTTTCTGTCCTCAATGCTAATGTTATGATTGATTCGAAATACAATTGTGACACCGCGAGAAAGAGATTCCTTAATGTCATCTGTCATTGTTGTAATATAGTGTCTTAAATTTTGTTGCACGGATTCGTTGTCAGATTTAGAAATCGCCCATTTAGCGGCAAGGAGCAAAGGATAATCGTTAACAGACTCCAAATCATATTGACCATGCAGCGTTACCACTTCCAGTATGGTGACAGACGTTGTATCACCAGTTTTAGATATGCCGGCATCATCCACTAAAAAATTTGATTCGATTGAAATTAATTGGGAATGTAAGCCAACTGCAAAGAACTCGCTATAGTAATCTTGCCTTTCTGCTATCAATGCGGCTATTTGGTCAGAATAAAATATTTTTTGTGATGTGTTACCTGTAGCCATGTATTGACTGTAATCATCCAAAAGTAACCCTACATCTGATTTAGATACAATCGCTTGCTCCGCTTGAGCCGTAGCAAGTGGCGACAAAAATAGACTTATTGTTGTTATCAAACAGAGAGCAACAACAATTTTTAGGTAGTGAAATCGAAACATAGAATTATTCTCCTTTTGAACAAATTTGGTGAATATTGAATTATGCGAAATCTACAAATCCATTTTATTCAGATGCGCTTTTTCGGACTCCTTTCTGGCACACAGCCCAACGGTTTGCGTTAGCGGCGGGCGGGGGATTTAGCGGAAAAAAGCCAAAGGGCAAACCACGCTTTCGGGGCTGAATCCCCTGGGGCGGGGCAACGCCCCCACCCGTCCGCTGCACGCTTTGTTGGGCGGCGGTATAAATAATTTACCATCCTGTATTAAATGCAAACCATAACCTGCAATTTCCGAAATCAGATACGGCGTTGAATTTCTCTGTGCTTTCATAGTGCCGAAAAGTTGACCTTATTGTAATTCGATAGTTTTCATTTGGGAACATTCTCGACTCGTTATATAAAATTACGACAATTTTTTCAAGAGTAGGTTTGTCTTTTGTTGAAGTGCGATGCGCTTTATAAGTAACAGTTTCAATATTGCTCTCTATTCCGTTAACTGTTTCATCGATGTTCCAACCGTTCTCAATTAGATACTCAACAAAGACATCTTCTACTGCTTTGAGTGGGAAATTTACCCTGTAAGCAATAAGCCCCCCAAAGTCATTTGAATCAACGCAACCGTAGTATTCCAATGTGTACCCACTTTTTTCTTTGTCGACATAAGGAAGCGTGGCATAATGATTGCGAAAAATTACCTTTGCGTAATCTAATCTTTGTTTGTATATTTCTGGCGGTACATTTGTTGATGTCGGTGGTATTGGCGTTGGCAACATCGGCACAATTGTAGTGATAAAAGTTTCTGTCGCTTTAATTGTTGGTTTATTCGCAACTGTTATTGTTTCTGATGGGGTATTCTTGCTTGCAATCGGAGATATTTTATTCTGACTGCAAGCAGATAATACTACATGCAAAAACAATACGATGAGTACTTTCTTGAAATCCTTCACTTCTGTTCCTTATCAAACAATTAGCATATCTTGACACCAAAAGATTTGTTAAAAACGTCTGTGTGCAATATACAAGAGCCGCCCAACGGTCGGGTTCAGCCGCGTTGCGAAGCGAAGCGGAGCGCTGTCGGCTGCAAGCGCTGGTTAGCCTGCCGTATCTGATTGAAACGCGCTTCTCGCAAACGTCATCCTTTCCACAACGCAATATACATCCAATCTGTAAAATCACTGACGGCCGTTACTGGTCTCCAATGTCGCAATGTGCTTGGCAACGACGCTACGGCGGTGTTCCATTCCTTCGAATCAGGAGCAGGATAGACGAAAGCAACCACCCACTTGTTTGGATTGCCGATCTCGTCTAACTTCTTGAAATCTCTTATCAGCCCAACGTGGTCGTCTCGGAAGTAAAAGTGCAAATTGCGGGGAGTTCCTGCCGCTTGACTGATGCACAACGCTTTCAGTTCGCACAGGTGCACTTGACCCTGAAGGTAAATCCTGAAATCAACTTGCTTTCGCTTGCCATCTTTGGGCGAGGAGACATTCGCTTCGCGCTCAACCTTCGCAATCACCTGGCTTGTTACAAGGCGGTTGAATAGGACAAGCAGCTCTGCTTTGAACCAGCCTTCGATGCGACTATCTGCTTGCGCAAAAGCTGTGAAATGCTCTTGTTTATCCAGAAACCACTTTGAAATATGAGGAAGCAATACTTCCATTTAGCTCACTGATTATTGGGACGAAAGGCAGGCTAACGGTCCAGGTGAGCGGCGGGCGGGACTTTGACGGGACACCCTTCAAGGTCAGAGTACTTTCGGGCGCACGCTTGCCCTCGGGCGGGGGAATCCCCGCCCGTCCGCTCCACCTGGTTGTTAGGTTGCGCTAAACAGGA
>JAKQDR010000165.1 GCA_029573715.1 bacterium
GAGAAGCTGTGTGCTATTGTTAGTTGTTTGTGATCCCGACGGGATTCCCCCGACACATGTCGGGACCAGTCCCGATAGCATTATCTTCAGCTATCGGGGGAACCCGGGTTCGATAAGTACATAGAATGATTACGTATACACTGAGAAGCTGTGTGCTATTGTTAGTTGTTTGTGATCCCGACGGGATTCGAACCCGTGTTACCGGGATGAAAGCCCGGTTTCCTAGGCCTCTAGAAGACGGGACCAATAGGAATTAGTATTGTATCAGTTTTTGCCAGGATTCGCACCAAAACAATACCCCAGCTATCATAACTTGTGCCGGGGTTATTGTTTAAGGTTGAGAGGCTCAATGCGTACGTTTAAACAAGGGCAATATTATCAAAATGATGAATTTTATCTATCGACTTATCTTTCTTAAGTAATATCGAAATAACTTCAATCGCTAGTTTACCTGCTGCCGGCTTATATTTCAACAGATAGTACTGTATCGTTTTAGATACCTGTTTTAGTTTGCCGTAGGTGACTGATTCATAGGGCATTCCATGGGTGTCGCCTACTCGACACTTAACTTCAATAAAAGTAAGGACTCCATTTGGTTTGGTGGCGATTATATCTATTTCTCCTGCGCGGCATTGGAAGTTGGTATGAAGGATTTGATATCCCTTTTCGACAAGAAACACTCGTGCAATATGCTCTCCCAGTTTGCCGGTTGTTTTATTGAGAGCTTTGGGGCTTTTTTGATTTAGTGGAAGATTTTGCATTGCGTCTGGCTACTGATTTTTTCTGTTTATACAGTTTTTGTCTGAGCTGCTGATCTGACAGATCTTCCAAAAAGTAGAGTTTTGCTTTGGAATAGGTTGATTTCTTTTCAAGTGATATCGCTGCAACAAAGGGCGATGCAGTAGGAAAGATGCGCTCAACACCGACGCCTGATTTTGATATTTTTCGGACAGTAATCATACGTGTGTCTGCCGATTCACCTTTTATTGCGGTAAGAATGCCTTTAAATTGCTGAATACGTTCTTTGTCATCGGATTCCTTAACTCGATAATCTACCGCAATAGTATCACCGACTTGTAATGTGGTGTCTTTGAATGAAAATGAGTTTGCCATGCGTTTATGGTAATCAATTAATTAATGATGAGTGTTGTTACCATCTTGAGATGCATATTGTATCATTTTACCCTGTTATTACAAGCTGCTATAAACCCTAAAAATAGTGGGTGTGGACGCGTGGGGCGTGATTTATACTCAGGATGCCCTTGTGTCGCAACGTAGAAAGGATGTGCGCCTTGCGGTAGCTCGATAAACTCAACCAGCTTTTCAACCACTGACCGGCCAGATATGCGCATACCCGCATCCTCAATTTGTTTGGTGTAGGCATCGTTAAATTCATAGCGATGCCTGTGTCGTTCAGAAACTACGTGATTGGTTTCATCAAGAGCGTATCCATACTGAGCATAGAGCTTTGCAACAGAAGAATTTGGTTCCACGTTAGCTTCACATTTGCCCAACCGCATAGTGCCTCCGTATAATTTTTTATTGACAATGTCATGTTGTCCCGGGATAAAATGAATCACCGGATGGGGCGTTTGTGGGTCGTTTTCAGAGGTGTTTGCACCGCTTAACCCTACCACGTCACGGGCGAAGCTGACAACCGCAAGCTGCATGCCATAACATAAGCCGAGATAGGGTATCTTATTGGTTCGTGCATATCCGGCGGCTGCGATCATGCCTTCTGCTCCGCGACTGCCCCATCCAATCGGCACAATAATGCCATGAGGATTACCGATGATATCAACACCCTTCTTTTCAATGTCTTGGGCACTCACCCATCGGGTGGTGACTTTAACTCCCAGTTTCCAACTTGCATGATCGATTGCATCAAAAAGTGCAGCGTATGCATCGCGAATATGATAATCGCCGGTTGCAAAGTATTTGCCCACAATGACAATTTCTACTCCTCCTTCAGTTATTTTTTTTACTGTATTGATTCTGGTTAATAGTTTTTGTAGATGAGTCAAATTAGGCTTTTTATTAATCTCACTCATGTGGAGAAGTTCGAAGATTTTTGTGTGAATATGTTGATCAGCCAGTATTTTCGGGACAGAGTATATAGATGCAACATCGGGATTGGAGAACACACTCCCCTGTCGCATGTTGCAAAAAAGCGCAAGCCTATCTTTTCGTCGATCATCAAGAGTTTGCGCACAACGGACAACCAATATGTCGGGCTGTATTCCCATAGAGTTAAGCGTGCGCACCGAAAGCTGGGTTGGTTTGGTTTTTGGCTCTCCTAAATGGCCTGGAGTGGGCACATATCCTACATGCACGTGAATCACATCCTGAGGTTTTTGGAGCGTGAGCTGTCGGGCTGCTTCGTAGTATAAGATGTTTTGGTACTCTCCGGCAGTGCCTCCCAGCTCAATGAGTATGCACTGTGCACCTGTCTTTTTTTCAAGTAGTGAAATGCGACGCAATATCTCCTGCGTTATGTGAGGAATTGCCTCAACATCTTCTCCCTTATATACAAATTGTCGCTCATTATCTATCACTGTCTTATAAATCTTACCCATGGTGACGTAATTGAGTTTCCCCATGTCCATATCAAGAAACTTTTCATATGTCCCCACATCCATATCAGCTTCTGTTCCGTCTTCACACAAAAATACGTCTCCATGCTCAATGGGGTTAATGGTGCCTGAGTCAACGTTGAGATAGTTTTCGAACTTGAGCGGAGCCACCGTGATTCCGCACGATTTGAGAATGAGGGCTATGGAAGCTGAAGTAACCCCTTTTCCAATACCGGAGATAACGCCCCCCGATATAAATATATATTTTGTCGGATATGTATTTTTTGATTGATTCATATTATGGTGATTGAGGATTTGGCGCCTTCATGGTGAAACGAGCATATTTGCATGTAGGATAGTTTTCACAACCATAAAATCGTTTCCGTGTTTTGAGTGAATATCGTATGATGATCTTACCTCCACATTGTGGACACACCTCACCCTCCAGGTACTTATATGTTTTTTTGATAAATTTACATGTGGGGAAACCGCTGCATGCGGTAAACTTCCCATACTTGCCATATCGATACATGAGATTTTTTCCACATTCTGGGCATGTCTCATCGAGCAGGTCTTGCTTTACTTCAAGTGTTGTGGTGTCGGTTTTTTTCTCATCCAGTTCTTTTTTAAATGGTGCATAGAAGTTGGTCAGCACATCAACCAAGTTCTCTTGTTCTGCTTCTATATGGTCAAGTCGCTCTTCCATTTGGGCGGTGAAGTTGAGGTCAAAAAGCGTAGGGAATGCATTTGATAGATAGTCAGATATTGCCGTTCCGAGGCTGGTGGGTACGAAATAGTTTTTGTCACACACTACATACTGTCTGTCTTGGATGTTGCTAATGATGCTTGCGTACGTGGATGGTCTGCCAATACCCTTTTCTTCCAAGATTCGAACTAAAGAACCATCATTATACCGAGGGGGTGCCTTAGAGAAATGTTCTTCAGACTCGATTTTTTCAAGCGCAACCGGTGTTTGGGTGGTGTATGTGGGAAGCTCACGATGTCGCTCCACATAAGTAGGGTTTAGAACCGCAAGAAAGCCGTCAAACACCACTTGCTCTGAAACTTTTTCAAACAGATACCCCTGGGAATGGGTGATGTGGCAAACGCCTATCTTCATTTTTGCTTCCGCCATTTGACATGCGATGGCACGATTAAATATCAGCGAATAGAGTTTAAGTAATTCTCCGGACAACCGCTTGCCCTTAGATGTTTTTGGATGCTTTTCAAATTTGGTTGGGCGTATCGCTTCATGAGCTTGCTGCGCTCCTTTTGACTTGGTTTTGAATCCTCTTGGCTTATCAAGCGTATACTCAGAGCCATACGTCTTAGCGATATAATCTTTGGCTTTGAAAACAAAGTTTCCAGATAGATTAAAGGAGTCTGTGCGATGATACGTTATAAGACCTCGCTCATAAAGCGTTTGTGCCAACTTCATGGTAAGTTTGGATGGATAGCGCAATTTTTGATAGGCATCTATCTGCAAAAGCGACGTGGTGTAAGGGGGTGGTGGGTATTTGCTTGATTCCGAAACATCAACGTGTGATATCTGATAGCTCCCCTCTTGCAGGTCGCGTAAGATATGGTCGCGCTTTGCCGAATCTATGGTTGTTTTGGTATATTCGTAATCTCCTGCAAATAGCGATATTTGAGTTTTACTCTCAAATGGAACATTATTTTGGCTGAGAAGTTTTGCCTTCACCCCGTGTGCATCACCAAGCGCAAAAACCCCAGTGAATTGGAAGTATTGCTCTTGAGCAAACGATTTGATTTCTTTTTCACGCTCTACAATGATTCGCAGCCCAACCGTTTGGACTCTGCCGGCTGAAAGCCAGTTTTTACCCAACTTTTTCCAGAGAAGCGGGGAAAGTTCATATCCAACAACTCTATCCAAGATCCTCCGTGCTTGTTGAGCTTTTACTAAGTTCGTTCGAATTTGTGTCGGGTTTTCAAGAGCTTCAAAGAGCGCCTTAGGCGTGATTTCATGAAAGACAATTCGCTTAAGGTCTCGGGTGAACACAAAGTCAGGCCATTTTTCTTCTAAATACCCAAGTACGTATGCGATATGATAGGTAATAGACTCACCCTCCCGGTCCTCATCGGTTGCGAGTATGACATCGTGATTGTGTTTAGTTACAAGTTCCAGCAACTTTTGTACAACTTTTTGCTTTTCAGCGGAAACCTCATAAGTAGGTTTGAAGTTTTGAGTATAGTCTATGTTGAGACTTCCTGCTGGAATATCGCGAAAGTGTCCTACGGTGGCAAACACTTCATAATTACCACCTTTATCTTTTAGTATTCGATTGAATGTGCGAGCTTTTGTAGGAGATTCAACAACAATAAGAGTCATAATTACATATCAAAATCGTCAATAGTCTATTGAAACAAAAAACACATTCCACTAATTATGCGTGAATAATTGGTGTTAGCTTGTCAGTTTGTATACTTTGCTTTTACTTGGTACCACACATACAAACCCACCACAAACGTTACTACTAATCCGAAAACATTGAGGAAAAGTATGTTTTGTAATACGCCAAGCAAAGTGCCGTAAAAAACAAGTCTCCATGCAGCTGCTTTCCGTTTGAAAAGACCTTGTGCTGCCATAATTGATATGACAAGCCCCGCAACGGTAAAGACCATCGTGAATATGCCGCTCATGCTGCTTAATGGATTAGCGCCACCGGTCATCGCGCCACCCACAGTTAAAAGGGCACCTACTCCTAAAAGAACAGGAAGTGCCATAAGCGCTAGGATAATTCCTATCACATTTAAATAGGGCACGATTTTTACAATCAGCTCTTTCCAATTGTCTGGAATAGTGAACGGAGCTTTCTTGAGGTATATATCCTCAAAAAACTTATCGGCTTCACCCACGTACTGCATGATGTCTTTCTGTTGCTTCTGCTCGTTTTGAGTAGTTGATTCAGACATAAGTATATGTGAAATTAATAATATTCACTCGTTACTGATCACTATAATATACTTTAGTGTTGTGTCAATGGCAATGTGATCACTAAGTCGCTGTACTATGTTTGCGACGCTTAATGAGTTTTGAGTCAATCAGCGATCGACGCATAATCGCTTGCGCTTCTTTAATCTGTGTTTTATCTTTTGACTCCGAAAGAATTTTTTTAGCTTGCATAAGTGCTTCTGCATTAATTTTTTCATCTATCTCTTCTTGTCCATATGAGCGTGAAACCAAAAGTCGGACCAAAGATCCGTCAGTCTGTACATAGCCCCCACCTATTGCAAGCATGTCGTCTCCCTCCAAACTTTTATATGAAACGATACCTTCAACAAGAAGTGACAGAAGAGGCTGATGTTTTGAAAGAATTGTTATTTCACCTGCTGCGGTAGGGAGTGTGACAGAAGTGATTGCAATTTCTTTTGCAAGTCGTGTCGGTGTCACAATTTGAAGATTCATAGGGTTTTATGCCGTAACTTCTTCTATGCCCCCTTTCATATAAAAGGATTGTTCTGACTTGTCATCGTGTTTGCCCTCGAGAATTTCCTTAAATCCGCGCACCGTCTCTTCACGTTTGACATACTTTCCTTCTCGTCCGGTGAACGGCTCTGCAACAAACATGGGTTGTGTGAGAAACCTTTGCATTTTTCGTGCGCGAGAAACAGTAATCTTATCATCGTTTGAGAGCTCTTCCATTCCTAATATGGCGATAATATCTTGAAGATCTTTGTATCGTTGAAGGTTCTTGAGCACATCTCGCGCTACCTGGTAATGTTCATCTCCCACAACACTTGGATCAAGCGCATTCGAGCTTGAGGTGAGCGGGTCTATTGCCGGGAATAATCCTTGCTCAGCGAGTGATCGCTCGAGCGTAATTGATGCATCCAAATGTGAAAAGGTGACAACAGGGGCCGGATCGGTATAGTCGTCAGCCGGCACATATACCGCTTGTATGGAAGTGATTGAACCTTTTTTTGTTGAGGTAATTCGCTCCTGAAGTGCTGCCATTTCAGATGCAAGAGTGGGTTGATAGCCAACCGCTGAGGGTATGCGTCCTAAAAGTGCGGAAACTTCTGATCCCGCCTGAGCAAATCGGAAAATATTGTCAATAAATAGGAGCGTGTCCATATTTTTTTCATCTCTAAAGTACTCAGCCATTGTCACACCGGTAAGTGCAACTCGTAACCGATTGCCGGGCGGCTCATTCATCTGACCAAACACCAGACATGTTTTATCAATCACTTTTGTTTCTTTCATTTCATTCCACAAATCGTTTCCCTCGCGAGTTCGCTCTCCGACGCCGGTAAACACCGAAACACCACTGTGTACTTTGGCAACATTATGGATCATTTCTTGAATGGTTACCGTTTTGCCAACTCCCGCGCCTCCAAAAATCGCTACTTTTCCTCCTTTAATAAAAGGCGCGATCAGATCAATGACTTTAATTCCTGTTTCAAAAATCTCTTGTTTGCCTGACTGTTCGATAAATGCAGGTGCCGGTCGATGAATGGGATATTTTTTCTTAGTTTTTGGAACATCACGCTCATCAATTGGCTCTCCGAGAACATTAAACAATCTTCCGAGAGTTTCCTCTCCAACCGGCACTTGAATAGATGCACCGGTGCTAATAACTTCAGAGCCTCTGGTGAGCCCATAAACGTCGCCCATCGCCACACATCGCACAAGCCCTGGCTCAATAATCGCTTCAACTTCAAGGATACGTGTTTCACCGCTTGCGAGCTTGGTTTGTAGTGCCTCATATATCATGGGAGTATGCTGCTCATCAAATTGCACATCGACAACCACTCCTCTGACTGAAATGATTTTACCCTTCATATGATAGAAAATTCAAATTGCAAAATAGTAAGTATTAATTTGACTCAACACTCTCCTTAGCCGTAATCATATCTAACAATTCACTCGTGATTTTTGATTGACGAATCTTATTGCCGGTGAGCGTCAGGTTGTAAATCACATCAGCGGCATTATCGGTTGCACTTTTCATTGCCATCATGCGCATGCTATGTTCGACCGCTTCACTTGAAATGAGCGCGCCTCGAATTTGCTCTTGAATTGCGGATTTGAGCAACGCCTCCACAAGCTTATGTGGAGAAGGCTCTACGATATACTCTGATGAAGAAGAACGTGGTGTGCTGGTTGTCGCACCTGTAGCGGTGACAGGAAGCAGATTAACAAGCTTTATTTCAGATCGAAGTGCCGAAATGTATTGGGTATAGAGCAATTTAACATTGGTGTATGTTCCGCTTAAGAAGGCATCAATAACAACTTTGAATATTGCAGATACTTTTGAATCAGGCGTCCCGGTGGAATAGTCGGCCACAATGTCACGATCGAATCTGCTTAGTGCCGAAGCTCCTTTTGATCCAACAGTAATAAACTCGGTTTGAGCGAGGTCAATATTTTTCAAAATATACTTCAATAAATTGATATGAAAAGCTCCGCAAAGCCCCTTATTAGCGGATATATAAATAACTAAATCATTCTTTTTTGTTTGCGGTTTGTGAGATAGAAGTGGTGAAAGCGACTTATCAAGCCCTTGTGATACTGTATGAATGAGTTCACGCAAACTGTCTCGATACAGCCTGCCATCAATTTCAGCCTGAACAGCCTTTTTCATTTTAGTTGCCGAAATTAGCTGCATTGCTTTTGTTATTTTGCGCACATTCTTGACCGATTTGATTTTTTTGCGTACTGTTCGAAGGTTCATATTGTTATATCACCAACTGATCCATAATGCGCTTTAACTCCTCTTCGTCTTTTGAGTCAAGCGACTTTTGTTTGTTAATACGCTCTAAAAGTTTTTTGTGATGTACGTCACACATTTGAAATAACGCATATTCAAACGCCTTGACTTTGGGTATTTCAACCGAATCTAAATACCCATGAGCAATCGCCCACAAAATGACCACTTCATGTGCGAGGTCGAGGGGCTGATTTTTTTGTTGCTTAAGAACCTCAGTAGCGCGCGCTCCCCGATTGAGGAACTTTTTTGTTTCATCGTCTAAGTCTGAGTCAAACTGGGCAAACGATGCTAATTCACGATATTGTGCTAAATCGAGTTTGAGCTTCCCTGCCACCTGCTTCATCGCTTTAGTTTGTGCAGATCCTCCGACACGTGATACAGACATTCCAACATTTATGGCTGGACGCATCCCCGCATTAAAGAGATCGGTCTCTAAAAATATTTGACCGTCGGTGATGGAAATTACATTGGTGGGAATATATGCGGATAAATCATTTTCTAGGGTTTCAATAATTGGGAGTGCGGTAATCGAACCACCTCCTGCCGCATCACTGAGTCGACACGACCGCTCCAACAATCGCGAGTGAAGATAAAACACATCTCCCGGATATGCTTCGCGGCCAGCGGGGCGACGTAAGATGAGTGAGACTTGACGATATGCATAGGCATGCTTGGTGAGATCATCATATACCACTAAAACATCCTTGCCTTGATCCATAGAATATTCGGCAATTGCTGTTGCACTGTAGGGGGCAAGGTATTGCATGGCGACCGGGTCAGATGCGCTCGCTTTAACTATTACGGTATAGTCCATGGCTCCCTGTGCTTTTAACAATTCGTAAGTAGCTGCGATCTTGGCATTTTTTTGACCAATCGCACAATACACGCAAAGTACATCTTGCCCTTTTTGATTGATTATTGTGTCAAGGCAAATGGTGGTTTTGCCGGTGCCACGATCTCCAATAATGAGTTCTCGTTGCCCTCTTCCAATTGGCACAAGCGCATCAACTGCTTTGATGCCGGTTTGAATGGGCACAGAAACGCTTTTTCGTTTCACCACTCCGGGTGCAATTTTCTCGACAGGATAACGCGCTTCAGCTTTTGGTTTTTCCTGCCCATCTTCAGGAATTGCGAGTGCATCAACAACGCGACCAAGCAGAGCCTCGCCCACTTCAATTGAAAGAGTCTTTCCGGTGGCAGTAATTCGTGAACCTGCAGTGATATTTTCGTATGATCCAAGCACAATAATTCCCACATTCGTCTCGGTCATATCAACAATCATGCCCTGTGTACCAGTTTCAAAAGTAACGAGCTCACCGTAGGAGGCGTTGTCAAGACCTCGTGCACTGATGACTCCATCTTTGACTTCCTCAACGTTTCCAACTTCCATGATTCCTTCAGTGCGAAGACTTTGTTCGTGGAGCTCCTTTTCAAACTCTTTAATATACTGGTTGATCAATTGATTGCTCATACAGATCGTTTCAAAAATTGGTAATTGCTTTTTTCATACGAAATCATTCAGTTAGATTTGATTTGATGCTCCAAACAACGATTGTAATTTTGTCTTCAATGAGTAATCCATGAGCCGTGACCCATCCTTAATCATAAAGCCGGCCAAAATGGTCGAATCGGTCACCACCTCCACATCACGTTTTGCGATGCTTGGGATTTTTAACTTGATAAGCGCTATCTCCTCCATAGAGAGTTCGTAAGGAGCAATTATTTGCACCTTTGACACATGTGAGTCGATATGTGATTTGAGATACGATCTCAAATCATCTTTCACTTGCTTAGACAGTTTCATGATTTTGGTGGTTGAATGGTTTGAATAATATGGTTGGTTATTTCTTTGCGCTTGTCATCAGTCAAATAGCTTGCAAGTCCTTTATCTATGGCTATTTGTGCAGTCTGACGAACATATGTGGTTAATTCCTTTTGGAGAGCTTGCTTCTCGTGCTCAACCGCTTGCTTTCCCGCCTCAATTACAGCAGTAGCTTGTTTTTGCGCCTCTTGCAACATATCTGCTTTTACACCGTCCGCATATTTTTTTGCCTCGCCAAGTGCCTTCTTTTGCTCTGCTTTTATCTCCCGGAGCATCGCTTTTCGCTCTTCATCAAGACGAGCTTTGGCAGTATCCAGCTCTTGTGTGAGCAAAGCACGTTTTGATTCATCCTCTTCTTGTTTTTTGAGATAGCGCGCCAGTGGTTTTGCGATGAATTTTCTAAATATGAGAAAAAAGATAAAGAAATTTATCATCTGTGCCAAAATTAGTTTGGCATCAATACCGAGTGCTTCCATGTTGTATATAAAAATTTATGTATCGTATTAGGCTCCTATACCAAACTTAATCATGACTGCGATGACGAATGCAAAAATCAGAATCGATTCAGCGAACGCTATTGCCAAGATCATGTTTGTTTGAATCAGGGGAGCTGCCTCGGGATTACGGCCAATAGCCTCCATTGCTTTTGAGCCGATAAGCCCCATGGCAATACCAGGAGAAAGTGCTCCCAATCCAATGGCCAAGGCGGTCGCTAGTTGTTTCATCGTTTCAGTATCCATAGAGTAAGAATAATTAAACTAATAAATAAATAATGAGCATTAATGATGCGTCTTAGCCGTAGCCATGCCTATTAAAACGGTAGAAAGCATGGTAAACACCAGCGCTTGAATTGCCCCCGCCATAATCTCAAGTGCAAAAAACGGCACCATAACAAATGATGCAAATGGAGGTAGCAGGAATGCGACAATCACAATAAGAATTTCTCCTGCCAAGACATTGCCAAACAACCTAAACGAAAATGAAAGAATACGGGCGAGTTCGGAAATAAGCTCAAGTATCCCTACAAAAAACATGATAGGGCTTGAAAAATTTATGAACTTTTTCAGATAGTCGAGTCCATTATAAGAGAATCCAAAAAACTGGATCATAAATACCGTTATTAGGGCAAGTGCAAAGGTAGTGTTGAGGTCGGCGGTATTTGCACGAAACAGCGGAATAAGGCCATGACCATGATCAGAGTCGTCTTTTTCATTTGATTTTGCATTGCCCTTATCATTTTGATCGTGATTAGTTGCTTGCATGTCGTAAGGTGTTTTTGATGTATCGGCATGCAGGTTTTCTGCGGCATGAAGCGCTGGTTTCACGAGCACACTGCCAACTGTCGGCAGGATTCCCATCCAGTTGTTCATTAATATGTAAAAGAAGTACGCACCTAAAAGGGGAAAGAATAGGGGTGTTTTGTCTCGTAAAACGCTTTTAATGAGGTTGTATATGGCGAGAATGATGGAGTGTACTAAATAAAAAATCCGAGATTTATGGGAAGCCACCAGTGATCGATAGTAAAATACTGCAAGTGCAGTAAAAAACCCCATAACCACCCATGAAAGCACCATAGAGTTGGTGATTGTAAGACCAAAAAATTCTGCAAGTGGTTCTGCTTTTACGCTAACGTGGACCATATACGAGACTAAAAACCAGGTAACTATTGTAACACATATGCGTGCGTCTCATTATTTCATGTCTGCACACGCGAGTCAGACGCATTGTTGGTATAGTCTTTCAGACGTACTGCATTCTCAACCATTAGCCCCAGTACCCCTTCACGATCTGATACGGTCGCTTTAATAAGCACCACTTCATGGAGTTTGAGGATTTCACGCAGGTGTGCGAACATTTTTGGAAAAACGACAGCTTCAAATGTGGCCGTTGTATCATTTATACCAAAAATTGCCATTTCTTTATGGTCTTTTTTTGTCTTCACATGCTTGATGTGTGTGATTTCACCCGCAATAATTATTTGTGTTTTCACATCTTCAACAGTAATCTCAACCAATTTTTTATTAACTTTTTGCGCAATAATGGCTCGGTACGGGTCGAGTGGGTTTTGAGTGAGTAAAAATCCGATGAGTTCCCGCTCTGACTGGGCAATGTACTCGGGCGAATACTCGGGTAATTGAGTGAACGTGTCATGTGATGTTGCATCTTCAAATTCTGTGCTGAACAGATTGTCCTGACCTTGCATACTCACCGCTTTATCATGAGCAATACGCTCTACCAGTTCAGGGAACGCGGAAATAAGTGATGCGCGACTGCCAAAATCTGAAAACGCGCCTACTAGGATCAGTGATTCAAGCGTTTTTTTATTGACTTTGCGAAGATCAACGCGCTTGAGAAAATCAGTAAACGAAGCAAAGAGGCCTGAGGTGCGGGCAGTTAGTATTGATTCAATCGCAGACGACCCGACATTTTTCACTGCCGAAAGACCGAAGCGAATACTCTCACTTTCAATACTAAAGCCATCGTGTGACAAATTTATGTGCGGAGGAAGAACCGGAATACCAAGGGCTTTGCATTCTTCAAGCGCCTGGGATGCTTTAATTTCACGTTGGGGGCCCGAGACAGCATTAATTTCTGCAGTCAAAAGAGAAGTCATAAACTCAATGGGATAATTTGCCTTTACGTACGCAGTCCAATATGCAATCAAGGCATAGGATGCCGCATGAGATTTGTTAAATCCATACGCTGCAAACTTTTCAATAAATCCAAATATCTCTTGTGCGAGTTTTTCCGTATATCCATGATCGACACATCCTTGGATAAATTGTGCTTTCCCCTTTTCCATAAGCGCCTTTTTCTTTTTTCCCACTGCCATACGAAGTAAGTCAGCTTGAGCTTTGGTAAAATGCGCCATTACTACTGCGATATCAATGACCTGCTCTTGATAGACAAGAATGCCATACGTCTCGGCGAGCACCCCCTTTAAATCCTTATGCGGATAATGAATACTTTTGGGGTTTCTTTTTCCCTCAATAAAAGTTGGAATAAGATCCATGGGGCCGGGCCGATAGAGGGCGACCATGGCGGTAATGTCAGACAGTTTTGATGGAGCAAGGTCTTTTGCAAGTCGGCGCATACCGGCAGACTCTAATTGAAATACGCCAACCGTTTGTCCTTTGCTCATAAGCTCATATGCTTTGCGATCGTTTAGTTTAATTTCATGAATATCGATTGATATATTCTGATGCTGCTTAACAAGTTGGAGGGCATTTTCGATAATGCTTAAATTGCGCAGTCCCAGTATGTCAACTTTAACGAGCCCCACCGCCTTATTGTCTGATACTGCATTAAGATCAAGCGAATACATATCATACTGGGTGATCACTTTGGTGCCGCTAGGCTCAAGTTGCAAGGGAATATGCTCAATTAGTGGCTTGTCGCCCACGATAAGTCCTGCTGCATGAACCGATGAGTGGCGTGGCAAACTCTCAAGACGCTTTGACACATCAACAATTTGTCTGAGCTCCTCCTCACTATCATAGGCGAGTTTAAATGTTGCAGATTCAGTAAGCGCAACGTCGAGGGTGACCTGAAATCCTTGTTTGCTGGGGGGTATCATTTTAGCTATTCTGTCGCCCATCGCATAGCTATGGCCGAGTGCTCGCGCAACATCACGCACCACCATGCGCGCCTCCATTGTGCCAAATGTAATGATCTGAGCCACATGGTCTTCTCCGTATCGTTTGGCAATATAGCTCACCACTTCTTCACGTCGTGTATCAGCAAAATCAATATCAATATCAGGCGGTGTAGGCCTGTCAGGGTTGAGAAATCGTTCAAATGGCAAATTGTAATCCAAAGGATTAATATCGGTAATGCGCAGAATATACGCCACCAATGACCCTGCAGCAGACCCTCTCCCCGGGCCGACCGCAATACCTTGATCTTTTGCCCAGTTCACCATATCCTGTACGAACAAAAAGTAAGGAGCGTACCCCTTCTTATTGATAATATCAAGCTCGTACTCTATGCGTGTTTCAACAACTGTTTGATCATATGCCTTGACCCGGCCCCTTCTTTCTTGCACCAATTCAGTCAAATGATCTTTGGCACTCACACCAGTGGGCAAAGGATATTTTGGAAGTATGAGCTTGCCATGTGGTATCTCAACCGTACAACTTTCTGCAATACGTGCAGTGTTTTCAACCGCTTCTGGTATATCGGCGAAAAGAGCATACATTTCATCTGGTGATTTAAAGTAATAATCGGGGTGCTCCACCATGGAGAGCGGCTTGTCTTTTTCAAACACAACCCGCTGTGCACCGATGCACAACAGCACCTCGTGGGCATAGGCATCATCTGGCTCAAGATAGTGTGTGTTTGCGGTTGCAACAAGAGGCACCGCATGAGCGCGCGATAGTTTGATAAGTTCCTGGTTCACTTTCTCAAGTGCATCCATACCAGGATGACGTTCAAGGCTTAGGTAGAAGTTTTCTCCAAATAATGAGCGATACGTAGAAACTAGCTCGTTTGCGCGGGTCATTTGGCCATGTTGGATATTCACCCCAATTTCCGAGGTTAGCGGTGAACCAGAAAGCACAATAAGCCCTTCTTTGTATGTTTGTAACAGCTCGAAATCTACACGCGGTTGATAATGCATCCCGTCAAGATGAGTATGTGAAACCAAGCGGACCAAATTTTGATACCCTGTATGGTTTTTAGCGAGGAGAACCAAAGAAAATGCATCCTTTAAATCGCCTGGTTGCGGGTCTTTGCGACTATGTGCAGCTTTGTACAACTCACAGCCAATAATGGGCTTAATACCTGCGTCCTTGCATGCAATATAAAATTTGAATGCTCCATACATATTGCCATAGTCGGTGATGGCAAGCGCCGTCATACCAAGTTCTTTCGCCTTTGCTATGGCCTTTTTCATGCGAGTCATACCCTTTAGCAGCGAATATTCGGTGTGCGTGTGGAGATGAGTAAACACAAAAGGCATTATGGACTACGCAGAACAAATTATCAAGGAAATGCCGACATATTGACTTATAGTAGTAGTAGTAGTACAATCGCGGCATGAATAATGTTATTGTGGAATTCTGCAGAGGATCTGCTACAGGTTTTACTGATGAGCCTCCTGCAATATATGCGAATAGAAACGGAGGCTTGATTTGTGTTTCAGAGACATCAGCAGGCAGACATGAGCTTCCTCCACCATGCAATGGAGTTACTCAATGTAATGCAATTTATTGCAGGAAGAAAATTGGTGGAAATCAGCGCTTTTCACGACTAGCGCGCGTGAAAGGTGCATAGTTTTTTATTTATTCAAAGCTTCTTTATGCTTAGTGAACTAAACTGTCAGCATCAACTTCCTGTGACAGAAGAAGAACTAAGAAGAGGGAGTAAATACCATTTCATGCCCTCTAGTGATAAATCGTATTCAAGCGGGTACCGATAATCCGATAATATGTGGCATTGACAAACCTGACCAATGCCATCAATACAGAGCTCGCTAAAGTGAGAGTATTAACGAGACGAATTTATAGTAGTTATAGTTACTAATTAACATTCTGAATATGACCGACGTACTACGGTGCAATTTTCAAGTATATGCTACTACCTATGATTTAGGCGTTGAAACACCAGATGATCCTGTGTATGTTACAACGGGTGTTGGTGCCCCAGGTAAAGATAAAGGATGGAGTGCCTCTTACTACCGTGTGGGACACCTCGCATACCCAAGTTCGGAGCTGCGGCAAAGAGCACTTCAAAATGGAGTTGGTACAAATGGAACAGTATTTCGATGTAATTGTCCCAGTGTCGCTTCAACTGGACATAGGCAACATCTAAATGCGGTTATTTGTGGAATCACTCACCCCGATGATTGCCATGAGTATCAACCTGAAACTCAAACCTAAACGCACACTTTCACATGGTTAATCATTTTTCGTTAGAGAACACCATGATTCGTTGTGAACATCAGGTAGCAGACGTTGGAGGAATCTCTGAAAGAGTAGGTCCAACTGTATTTGTCATTCAACAAACTTACTTAGTTGAGAATGGGATGCATTTTGTAGGTATTGGTCAAAAAATTATTTCAACTCCCACAATTAGTTCGCCTTACAATTGGATGGCTATAAGTCACAGATGCATTCCTCCATGCATGACTACGCCTTTATTGTGTACTGAAAAGGCAATCATTGAAAGCTCATATGTTCAAGGTTGTGTGGTTGTTTGCGGAGTAACCAGTCCTTCCCATTGTGTTTGGCATAGACAGATTGAGTCATTGGGAATTGAGGGCTGAAAGCAGTGCTTCTTTCACCGCATTCGCATCCGCCTGCCCTCTCATTTCTTTCATCACCTGCCCAACGAGAAACTTAAGTGCATTTGTTTTGCCTGCTTTGTAGTCTGCGACTGACTTTTCGTTTGTTGCAATAACTTTTTTTACAACCTCCAATAGAATATTTGCATCGACAATCTTTATCGCGAAATAATCATCGATTATTCTTATAGCATCAGATAGCTCATCTTCTAGGGTAATTTTCCCATTTATTATCATGTTGGCAATATTCTGACCCCACGTTCTCATTCTAATACCATTACCAAGTTTTCTTGGCTCAATAGTTGTTGGTGAAAAATGAGATTCATTACAATAACTTTGCAATAAACTTTCAAAGTATTCTGAGATATATTTTTCTCTTGCTATTTGTATTGCACTTGATAGCTTTATGCCTAATTCATTCACATACCTTTCTACCTTGTCGCCTGGCAGCTCAGGAATCGTCGCACGTATTGTTTCAAGTAGTTCATCTGAAAACTCCATGGGGGGGATGTCAGGCTCGGGGAAATAGCGGTAGTCGTGCGCATCTTCTTTGGTTCTTTGCGACACAGTGATGTTCTTCTTTTCATCCCATCCGCGCGTTTCCTGAGCGGGTGTTTCGCCTTTTTCAAGCAGCTCACTTTGTCGTTTTACCTCGTAATCAACCGCCTTCTTAACGAAATTGAATGAATTAATGTTTTTCACTTCCACCTTAAACTTCGGCAAATCTTTCGGATCTAGTCTACCCAACGATTCTGGAGTAACATTAGGGTAATGCTTTTTATCATTCATATTATCCTGTATTCTGTACTCTGCACTTTGTACTTTGTCCTCTGTACTGTGTACTGCTTTCACCGATATATTCGGTTCCAATCGCATGCTACCCTTTTCCATGTCGGCATCCGAGACATCGAGATATCTGATAATGGTATGAAGTTCCTGCAGAAATGCTTTTACTTCTTCGCTCGATCGAAAATCAGCTTCCGTCACTATTTCAACCAAGGGCACACCCGATCGATTAAAATCTACCAGACTATCACTGCCAACGTGCATAAGTTTACCTGTGTCCTCCTCTAAATGAACTCGGTGAATCCTCGCTGATTTGGTTACATATTCTTTTTTTTCTGCACTCTGTATTCTGTACTCCATACTCCCCTGTATTCCTATCGGCTCATCATATTGACTGATTTGATAGCCCTTGGGCAAATCTGGGTAGAAATAGTGTTTACGATCAAAATGCGAACGCTTGTTAATGGTACATCCAAGCGCTTGAGCTATTTTTATGGTGCGCTCGATCGCCTGTTTGTTTGGCACCGGCAAAGCACCAGGCAGGCCCAAACACACCGGGCATGTGTTGGCGTTTGGTTCATATCCTTGCCACGACCCACTGCACTGACAAAACATTTTCGATTGTGTTGATAGCTCGACATGAATCTCAAGGCCGATAATGGGTTGATAGTGATTAGTCATAGTTTTGCATTATAACAATCGGGAGATGGTTTACCGCATCATCATTAAAATGATCTTTTTTTTCGCCCCGTATTTGAAATCCAAATCCCGTGTAAAATCGGATACCCGCAGTATTTGATTTACTGACAATAATTTTAAACTTTTCATCTGGATATTTGGATAGAAATTGCGCCATGAGCTTTGTGCCTATACCCTTTCCTCTATATAGCCTATCCACATAAATACCAAAGGCCCAAACACCCTCTGTGTATGAGTGGCGTACTACCCATCCCACAACATTTTTATCAATTTCTGCAATGAGATATTCATCTGGCGACTGCTCTATCAGTATTTGAGTTTCGTTTATCTTATCAGCACAAGGTGGCAATGAAATTTTCAGAACTTGAGCGATATATTCTTGAGTGATGCCGGTGACAGGTGAGAGATTGTTGTCAATCCACCCTTCCGCCTGAATCCTGCGGATATCATATGCATCGGTTGGCTGTGCACTGCGGATGAGTATCTTCATTATGTCAAGCTTCGCACGAACTCAAATCGAGGCACTTTCGATTCACCCATTTGTACCAAATCGGTAAACATTTTGGCCGGACGCGCCCAAAAAACTCCTTTAGGGTTGTCATACAGCGCCTCATATATGACCAAATCTTCAAGTGTTTCAGAATGTTTTGCCACAAAATGCACTTTGTACATATTTCCTTTCTTAAAGTGTCTGTAATAGCCGGGCTTAATCATGGGTGGATAAAATAATTGATAATAATTCGGGAAACTCAGTGGTTTTCATTTCATCAATAGTGAAATGGCCTTTGTTATGAAACTCATGGATGAACATAGATGGAAACAAATTCCGCAATATAGTGACTGACTCAATTATTCCTGTTGCGGGATCATCCAACGAATACAGTATATGCGCTTTTCGCACGCGGGTCAAAAGGTTTTGATCTGGAGTAAACTGAAAAAAATCTGTTGTCGACTTACGAGCAGGATCAAGCCATGGAGCGACAAGAACTAGGGAGTCAATGGTAATAGAACGTTCACTTAAATATCTAATTAAAAATCCGGCACCACAGCTATGCCCAACAAGAGATGTTTCCGAGTCTAGTTCAATCTGGTCAAGCACATCTGCCCATGAACCGTACACAGGCGCATATGGTCTGGACATCTCAAGTGTCTGTGCCAAAACATCATTAAGGAGCAATTGTTTTTGAATCCAGGGGAACCAATGATGGTTTGAGGGCGAAGGGATACCTGGATCATCATACTCTTTTTTGCTTGGTTTTCCGTGAATCAGAATACAGTGTTTCATTAGTGCCTTTTTAAATGGTATGAATGTCAAATACGTCCATTTTTATTGCCTCAACGGGCTTGATGTCTGTCCAATACATGAGCATTGCCGGATGATTTGAATGGTTTATAAGCACATGCGGAAGCATTGACGGGATAGTCACCAAAAGCTTAGTGCCTTCTTCAGGATTAATAATAAGCTTTTGTCGGACACCTCCATCATCAAGATAGTACAAAGTGAGCTCGCCACCTGAGGCACACATGGTTTCTTGATGGTAATGTTTATGGTTGGCGGCAATACTTCGGGGTAAAAATTCAACCATCCTATGCTCATGCGCTTTGTAGGGCACGAGAGATTGTATAGCCTCAACGTCGTATACCGTTATATTGCTGGGGTGAGGCCGGGTAAACGCGGGATTTAGTTGTTGTATAGGGATACTCGTCATTTCCATTTTTCAATTGACTGTTGTACGATGAGATTGGATTTGGTTTCTTGTTCAAATTGATAGGCACAATCAAGGATGATTTCTTCTGATAAATGAGGCCCCATGATTTGAAAGCCTATTGGGAGCCCTTCGCCATCAACCCCACAGGGCATGCTTATGGCAGGGAGTCCTGCCATAGAACTTGGCTCAAGAAGCACGTCCATAACCTCTCCAAAGAAAGGATACTTTTCAAACTCGCCAAGTTTAAGCGCCGTTATTGGCATAGTGGGCGCGACGATGACATCTACTGAATTAAATACTCGTTTAAAATCATCGATAATGAGTGTGCGCACTTTTTGAGCGCGTTTGTAATACGCGTCATAATAGCCGTGAGCGAGCGTATAAGTGCCGAGCATGATACGTCGTTTTGCCTCTGCGCCAAATACATCCCTACCTGCTCCATAGCGCACCCCATCATAGCGACCCAAGTTTGATGACACTTCTGCTCGTTGAATAATCGTATAGTCGGATATGGAATATTTGGGGTCCATTAACGTGACTTCATGAATAGAGTGCCCTAGTTTCTCAAGAGTCTTTATGGCGTTATGTACTGCATTTTTTACTGAAGGTTCGACTCCGTCAAAATACTTTTGTGAGATTCCTATTTTAAGTTTTCGGCATTTTCTCATATCATGCATATAGTCAGATACTGGATGAGCACTTGATGTGGCGTCGTATGGATCTTTCCCTGCGATAATGCTCAAAAGATACGCTGCGTCTTCAACTGTTTTAGTAAGTGGTCCCGGGCTATCAAGACTGGATCCCATGGCAATAACTCCATAGCGACTAACTCGCCCATAGGTGGGCTTAAGTCCAACGACACCACACCATGATGCGGGTCCGCGTACCGAACCCGCCGTTTCACTCCCTATGGCCGCTACAGATAACCCTGCAGCTACAGATGCTGCGGATCCGCCCGATGAACCGCCTGGTGTGCGCGAAATGTCGAAAGGGTTTTTTGTCGGACCATAATCAGAGGTTTCAGTGCTTGATCCATGTGCCCAAGCATCCATGTTGGCTTTGCCCAAAGGGAAGATATTGTTTTGCTGAAGTCGAGCGGTGACGGTTGACTCATAGGGAGCTATAAACGTATCAAGCATCTTTGATGAAGCGGTTGTGCGAATGCCTTTTGTGCAAAAATTATCTTTAATTGCGATTTGAAGTCCGTCCGTGCGGGCATTATCAACAATAGTGACATAGGCATTGAGAGCTGGATTTAGTCGATTTGAGCGATTGAGGAAAAATGTGTTTACTTCCTCCCAGGTGAGCTCTTTCGCATCTACCATAGCACGGATTTCAACAAGCGATTTGGTGAGAAGAGATTGTGTCATGATTACATGATCCGTGAAACTGTATACGTTGACGCAGCGAGCTTTCGAGTATTTTCAGCACCATCATCGAAAAATGTATTGACCCCACCTACTGGTGAGGATGTGGGCGCAACTTTTTCGGTGGCCAGTTCTTGGAGGTTTTGCACATATTCAACTGTCTCTTCAAGCTGTGAAGAGAACTTATTAAGCTCAGCTTCAGACAACGTGAGTTTGCTCAGTTTCGCGATGTGACTGAGGTTAATAGTACTCATAATTGTTCAATTTTAATTCAATATCATTGGTCGCACGGGCACTGTATGAACGCAATAAATACCTATAATAGTATAAAATATACTATTAATTTACGGACTCTATCTGCACAATCCGTGTGTCAATCGCTTCATGAACATGGCTGAGCGGCTTAACCCACGGCTGTATACACTGCACATCAACAAAAGCATTCATGCTCACACAGGGCCAAAAATACGACGCGCGTGTTTCTAATTCTTTCATTTTATTGAGCGTGCTTTGATACCCTTTGGCATATCGAAGCACTTCGACCGATCTTTTGTCTATAGCTAAATCAAATCCGACCGACCGCACCATGTGAACAAGAGCCGAGCCAATTGTCTGAAGTATCATAATCTTTTCTAGCGTAGTTGCAAGAGCTAAGATAAGGGTGTCTTTGAGTGGGTTTGAGAACGCATGTAAATTCAGAAGATAAGTCATAATATTTTCTATATCAATCTCGTTCAAATCGGTATAGAGCGAAGATGATATGACGAAATGGATTGTATGAGGAGAGCTAAAATACCAGAAAGCACTGCCCGGATCTTCTATACAGTGTATGACGACTGCACCATGTGGGATTTGAGGGGCATGCTTAGTAATGACCGCCTTAATTTTCCGCTCAAACTCGGGAGGAGTGCGAAAACGAAGCTTGCCGGCAAGAATGACAATTTCTGGGCGGATGATATACGTATAAACAATGTATGCAGTAATTGCCATAAACACAAAGGGCGCTGCAATAGGAAGTATTGGCAACTGCATGGTCAATACGATATACGCTGTGGTGAAAAGAGAGGCGATAAATATCGGTATCCACATAACGTTCACATAGTTAAGTAGAGGGTATTTCATAGAGGTATTTGGAGGATAGTCTGATGATTATTTTACTCCAAAAGGTGGCACATGTAGCATCAAAATACTCGTAGTTGAGCTGAATAAGTGCATCATAGGCTGAAACGTCATCAATATAGCTTGGATTTTTGTCAGAAAGCTTGCTTTTTGCAATAATGAGCGAAACGAGCCGATGATGCACTTCTTGAAGAGATCGATAGGCAATAATAAGCTGAGTGATAACGATAAGACAGGATAACAGAATCAGTCCTAAGATGCTAAACTGGAGAGACATATATAGTTATGGCTATTTTGATATAGAGTTTACTATTTGACGTTGAGCCTGTATCTGATAGTATGAGCATGCATATTTGCACCTTATAACTTTCTTTATATTCACATTATGAATTCTACCAACGAACAAACCGAGAACAAAACCGAAAATGTATATGTGGCGGAACTGAAGTCTTTACTCAAGGATAAGTTTTTTATGTTGCTTTTGGGAATTTCAGTCGCCATTGTTCTATTATCAACGGTTTATTCATTCTTGAGGCCAAAAACCGATGAAAATGTTACGGCTTCTGTATCTGATCAGGCAGCCACCACAATGAATGACACCGATGAGAAGGCCGACTCTGTGATACCGGTGGATACGGTTCTTTCACCTACTCTAGCGCTCAACGTAGAAGAAGGCATCGCAGGCTTGGAGACGGCGCGTGAAGAATCAGAAGAATCTCCTTCGTTTTTTGGTAAATTGAGAGAGACCGCTCAGGGGTTGTTTGGTAGAAAAGACCCGACAGAAGGTGATGACAAGATGTCTGATGATGAAGTTGATGCAACGGGCACCACACCAGATGCAGTGAGTGAGGTCAAGGTCGGCGCAACATACGTGGTGCAAGAAGGAGACACGTTGTGGGATTTAGCAGAGCGCACTTATAGTTCGGGTTATAACTTTGTTGATATTGCGCAATCAAACAGCATCATTAACCCCGACTACATAGTTGTTGGTCAGGAAGTGAAGCTCCCCAGTGTTCAACCTAAAGAATCAACCGTCGGACAAGTGAATGGAGGCGCAGCCATGACCCGTGCAGAAGGCGCAATCCCGGCGACATACACAGTGACTGAAGGAGACACGCTTTGGGATATCGCGGGAACTCAGTTCAATGATTCGTATCAGTGGGTAAAGATTGCACAGCTTAATTCGAGTGTTACAAACCCAGACGTGATTGTCCCCGGACAGGTACTTAAACTCAAATAGAAAATCAATAATCTGCGTCTTGTTAGGCGAGACACAGAAACAAAGCCGCCGACCCATCAGTCGGCGGCTTTTGGCATGAGCCTATGCAAATATTTGCTATACTACCAAAGCATCTTTTGCGGGATTAGCATACTGTTAGTATGCGTCCCTCACTTGATTGCGGTGGTAGTTCAGTTGGTAGAATGTCTCCTTCCCAAGGAGAAGGTCGCCGGTTCGAGCCCGGTCCACCGCTCAAGAGTATAAGGGTTCCCCCGATGGAGTCGGTCATGTTCATCGGGACAGTCCCGACTTAAATCGGGGAATTGCTATATTCCACTCGCATATGTCATCATCACACAAACGCACTCTATACCTCATCCAACAAGCAGGGATGCTCATGCAGATGCCCCGCACTCACAAGCGCAATTTGGGCAATACGTTTGATACGGTCGCATCTCATAGCCATCACACAGCGATTATTGCCTACTGCATCGCGCGTATGGAGGGTTTGTCCCATGCACAAGGTCTTGAAGCTATAGCAATGGCGGTGTTTCATGATCTGCCTGAAGCACGAACACTTGATGCGGATTTTGCCTCCAAACACTACGTAACAATCGATGAGCAACGTGCACGCAAAGATACCTATGCGGGAATAGATTTTGGTCACGATGTGCACACGATGATGGAAGAGTACGAGCAGAGGAAATCAATGGTTTCTCAATGTGTCAAAGATGCAGATCTGCTTGAGGATATGTATCAAGACTGGGTGCTTGCCTGGCAAGGAAATAAACTTGCAAACCGCTGGTTTGAAGACAAGCAGAAGTTTGTTGTTCCGAAATTTTATACGAAATCGGCTCAAAAGCTCGTCTCGCGCATGAAAGATTCCAATCCTCAGCAGTGGTGGTGGGACGAATTCGTCACAAATAACTATGACTCCAAAAAACTCACCGGCAGATAAGAGTCATTCTCCTGCTACGGATAACAAATCAGTAACCATCGAGCAAGTGATACATTTTACCCATGTTATTGGAAAGCTAAAAAACATACAAAGAACCGGATGGACGCGATATTCCTCGATTAAGAGCTCCGAGTCGGTGGCTGAGCATGTATTTCGCCTTGCAGTACTAGCCCTTTGCATCCCCCTTCCATCAGAGGTTTCTCGCATCAAACTTGTGCAGATGGCCCTTGTGCATGATTTGGGTGAGGCAATAATCGGGGATGTCGTAACCAATAGAGGCGCACAAGAGCTTCCTAATCTGCATCACAAACAGCTTGAGGAGGAGCAGGCACTGAAATCAATATTGAATGAAGTCGGTCAAGCCCCCTACACAGCTCTTTTCACCGAGTTCGTGCAGCGAAATTCCACTGAAGCTCGATTTCTTAAACAACTGGATAAAATGGAAATGGCAGTGCAAGCACTTGAATATGAACAAAAATATGGTGCCGATCTTACTGAGTTTTTCGATAGCTTCGAGCATGTAGCTCACGATACTTTCTTC
The DNA here is from genome assembly GCA_029573715.1 of bacterium. GTDB lineage: Bacteria > Patescibacteriota > Microgenomatia > UBA1406 > GWC2-37-13 > JAGOLU01. The sequence goes on from JAKQDR010000165.1 coordinate 24,809, forward strand.
CAAAATCTTGCGAAAAAATTGAAAGCAATGAGACCGCGGTTGCAACAGGTATAATACGTCTTGAAAAGCACGCCCGCCCTTTTAGCTTAGTGGTAAAGCAACGGTATCGTAAACCGTGGACGGCAGTTCGATTCTGCCAAAGGGCTCAAGATTGAGTGAAAAACTGCTTGTGTTTTATTAATGCGGCAATAACTATAGCCATCACCGCTACAAGCGGATGAAAAAGGACATTATCAAAGAGCCCAATGATTGCCGGGACTGCAAAAACGTACCCCATCGCAAGATTAACTTTAAGGAACCGGTAAATCCAGGCTCCCATAAGGCTAAATCCCACAATTCCCGTCGTGGCAAGCTGCGTGAGCCAAAATGAATGAAAGGCCGAGCGCGCATGATTACTCACTTCTGTCCGTTCATACGTTGGATGGTCTGCTTTGTAGGCTCCTACCCGGTTATACCCGATGCCAAACACCGGCGAGCTCATCCATGCATGTATTCCCTCCTTCAACTCAACACTTCGTGACATAACCGTTGAAGTGCGCGTAATTTTTGCACTTTCAAGATCAACTCGAGCGGGAATGGTGTATGGTGCTAAATATACCACTAGTGCAAATGCAAAAACCCATTGAGTAAGCCCAACCCATTTCCGGTTTGCCAGGCCATAAAAGGCCATCGTTACCATCACTGCTATGTAGGTGCTTCGAGAAAACAACAGCGCAATAGCTAATGTAATAAGCCCTATTCCCCACACATTTCCTTTTTTCCATTGATACAACAAACTAATACCTAGGATTGATCCAACAAGGGGCGGGTCGAGAATGGTTCCGACTGCCCTATACATATGTGGGTCCCACCCATACGCGAGGAGAAATCGTAAATCGGGGAGAATGAAATATTGAACAAGGCAAACCAGCGCAACGGCGAGTGTGAGAATGTCGAGCGATTTTTCCAGTTGCCGAAAGTTGATATGAGCCCGCGCCAATAAGTATCCGTATGTCGCAAGCGCCGCAACTCTGACAATGTATAACAGCGCGGTAATATTTTCACGATGAGTATATGAGCTATAAGTTAATACCCACAATAATGCTACATATCCAAACCACAGCAGTGCAATGCGTGATAATGTTCCTGCTTTCCACGTGCGAACACTTTCTCGATTGGCCCAAAGGATGTATATGCTGTGGGCGACAATCACAGACTCAAGAACATAAAATGAGATACCACTTGGTAAGGTAAACCGACCCAACTGGCCAATCCCAATACACAAGGCTACACAAGTAAGAAAAAATGTATGCATGAAGCTATCACCACGTTTTGGTAAGCGCTTTGGCCCGAACTAAAAAACTATGAAATGACATCATAAACGAGTACACAAACCCGGCTGCCCCATCTAAGAAACCAAGACGGACAAAATATGTATAGAAAAACTTTGAAGGAGGGTATAACAGTAGTTCTGCAAAAAGTTGCCAAACAGGCCTGTTTGCCACTTCTTTTGCGCGAAGCGAGCTGTAATAATTCACATCTTTCATAAACTCACTGATGTTTTGGTGCGGATAATGAAAAATTACTTGATGCAGTCGGCCAATGGCACCATTTGGCTTAAAACGCTCATGCACGACTCCTTCCCACACTCCTTTCTGTTTGTGCACCAAGCGCACAATTCCCTGTTTTGCCGCCGACTCAACCTCACCGCATAAGAGTTTCTGCCCCCAAAATATGTCAATGCGAGGGATGGCATATCCTGCAAGTTTGATATCGGGCACCAGTGCATCAAGAACCTTGCAAAGTTCAGGGCTCAGCTCCTCATCTGCGTCAATAAATAGCACCCAATCATTTTTCGCCTGTTGCATGCCAAACATACGTTGTGCTGAAAAGTTATCTTGTAACAATCTTCTGACAACACTTATCCCTGGTCGTAGTTCGGGCAAATCAGATTGGGCATTTTGAGCGTCTTGAACAATAACAACGTCACTGCACCACTCAAGTGATTTTAGGCAGCGCTCTAAGCTCTTGCGCTCATTTTTGTACAAAATGACGGTTGAAATCATATGATTTTGTAATTTGCCCTCCATGTCTTTTCGTTCGACTTAGCATATTCCCGCTGCCTCTCACGGATCGACTATCGGCGGGCATCGTCATCTCTAATCTCTTCGTAAATATCTCATCGATAAGAACTGTCGATGTGGGTAGTACTGGGCTCGAACCAGTGACCTTTGCAATGTGAATGCAACGCTCTACCAACTGAGCTAACCACCCTAATAATCCTTTCCCGATATGCTTTCGCCAAAGCGTGGCAAGTGCGGCACTATTGAGCTACAGATCTTCATATATTACATTTTTCTATTTTGATATAAAAACAATTTATCTATAGCCTCACATTAAAGCCTCATATAAAGGCCTTATACAAGCTATCGTTGTATTATACCCTCTTATTGATTAGAATTACACATTATGTCATCGGTGCTCAAAGGAATCATCGGGTTTGTTATGGATATTTTAGAGACCATTGTGTTTGTGGGAGCTATGTTTATTGTGGTTAACTATTACATTCTTCAACCAAGCCAGGTGCGCGGCAGTTCAATGCTCCCCACTTTGCACGACAACGATAGAATATTTGTCAGCAGAGTCACCTACAAGTTTCGGGAGCCGGAGCGTGGAGACATTGTTGTTTTGTATTCTCCGGAAAACAAAGAGATCGAGTTTGTTAAGCGTGTCATTGGACTTCCCGGAGATGTCATTACCATAGATAATTGTGAACCCCCCTTTCGCACAAACTGTGAACTGCGAGTAAATGATGTGCCACTTGAGGAAGCCTACATCAAAGATGCAACTCAGCTATTTGACAGTTCACCCTATACCGAAGGTCAGTCTATTCGTATCCCCGATGATTCACTCTTTGTGATGGGTGACAATCGCACCGGCTCACTTGACAGCAGAGTTTTTGGACCGGTAAAAATCGCAGACATTGTGGGTGTGGTGTTTTTCCGATATTTTCCACAAAACCAAATTGGGAAAATTGTGAACCCCTATACACAGGATCTCACCACCCATTAGAACTTGCTCAAAAGTCCGGGTCGAATCGAAACTTTTTTTGATCCGCATCATCATCTAAGGTTAGCTCATCTGGAGGTTGATCTATAGGATTGGTGTTTGTGGGAATATCTTCATGAATAGGTGGTTGCTGAACTTTCTGAAAATCGTCTTCTGCCTGTTTTTGACGCTTACTTCTAAATCGAGCACCAAACGACTCGATAAACTCACTCGTTAGTGCCAGATTGCCACTCACTTCAACCACTATTTTCGCTTTTATACGCGTTTGAATAATCGCAACTTCAACGGTGGGGCCAAGTGATGCCATCATGCGTGCACGAATAGAGTCAAGTCGTTCTTTGTTGATATACTTGCCTGCATTATCAATAAGGTACAGTATTTCTCGTATTCGTTTTTCTGTAGCAGATACATTAAGATTTTTTGTCAAAATCTCTTCATATAATTGAATAATTTCATCAGGTTTTTTTAGTCTTGATATAAGAATAAGATGAGTGAATGTGAGGTGTTTGTTCCAATACCCATCAATCACCATCTCAGGTAGCTTCATAACCCGAATGAGGTGAGATAAATATGAAGCCTTCATCTGCAGTTCACGTGCAAGATCAATCTGTTTGATGGAATGTTGAGCAAGCAATTCAACGACAAGCTGAGCTTGCGTCATCGGGTCGGTGTGCAGTTTAATCGCATTAATCTTCGCGCGAATTTCAGGATCAGTGATCATACCAAAGTAGTATACACTATATCAAAAAGGTAAAACGGGATTATGATTATGCAACCGTCACGAAGAGTTTTTGATGGCGAGTGTAGAATTTGACAACGCCATCCTTAAGTGCCATTAAGGTGTAATCATTGCCACAGAGCACATTTGGGCCCGGGTTATACTTACTCCCCCTTTGACGTATGATGATGTTGCCCGCCTTCACTTGCTGACCACCGTATTTTTTGACGCCAAGACGTTTGGAAAATGAATCGCGATTTCCTTTGGTAGCTTTTTGTGCTTTGGTATGTGCCATAGTTTGTCAAAATAGCGATTAAATCAAAATATTACACCGACAAAATTTTGAGCTTTGTGAGCATTGCACGAAACCCTCGAACTTTGCGATAGCGTACTTTGGCCTTAAACTTGGCCACCCGAATTTTCTCTCCTTTTCCTGTTTCGACAATTTCTGCCACAACTTGTTCTTTAAGCAATGGCGATCCAAGTGTTATCTCGCCTTCCGCTGAAAATGTGGCGAGCGTATCAAGCTTAATTTTGGCACCGACATCTCCGGAGACTTTGTCTACCACTACAGTTGAGCCCGATTTAACGACATACTGTTTGCCACCTGTTTTAACGACTGCATAATCTGCCATAGGGACTAATTATACCGCAAACATTGCTTCTTGCAACGGGGATGGTTACTCTGCGATAGAGATTTTGAGCTCTTCGCCGAGCTGGATACTGCGTGCTTTGACCATGGTTTGCAGAAAAGGTGCCAATTCAGCTTGGGCTTGCGGGATGGTGAGAGTAATAAATTGATGTATAGCAACACCGTGCGCTTTTCTCAGTGCTTGAATTTCTCGAACCAAATCACGAAGCTTTCCTTCTTTCTCAAGTTCCTCCTCAGTCACCATCACTTCAGGATTTGGATGTTGATGAACTCCATTAATTGAGATATTTTTTATATTCAACTCATCAAGCACGACATTCCACGTGTTTGTTTTCAAGCCTTGAGTTTCGCCTGCGAATGGAATGTCAAGCCTAGTAAGGGGTTTACGCACTTTCCAACCGTTGTTTTTACGTATTTGATGCCCCAGTTCGCATATCTTGCGCGCGACAGCCATGTGTTCTTCAAGAGAATGGTGTATGAGCTTTTCATCTGCCACCGGCCATAATGTCAGATGCACTGAATCGGCGTGTGTGAGTTTACGATAGAGATATTCACTATGAAATGGCACCATAGGCGCAATAGCCCGTAAGAAATGTTCAAACACATGGGCGGTTGTTTCATAATACGCCCGTCCGTCATCGGTGAGGATGCCGCTCCCCACTCTATCTCTGCATCTTCGCACATGCCACTTAGACCAATCGTTCACAAAATCAACCATGTGTGAAACCGAAGTTGCAGTGTCATAGGTTTCTAAAGCGATAGTCATAGCTTTTATGGTGGAGTTGAGGCGAGAAATCAACCATTTATCCAAAACGTTTGTGGTGTTGGGGGTGTGGTGAAGTTTGATGGTTGATAATTGAAACCTATCTACTTGTGCATATGTTTCGAAAAAGTTCCATATGTTAAGTAGTGGAATGAGAAATGTGCGCAGCTGATCGCGATATTCCTGTTCAGAAATGTTGATATCTTCAGCTCGCAATACGGGTGAACCAAGTAAATAAAGTCGCAACGCATCACCTCCATATTTTTCTATCACCTCACGCGGATCCGGATAGTTTTTGTAATTTTTGCTCATTTTTCTGCCATCTGTTCCAAGAATTACTCCACTTACCAGAACGTTTTTAAACGCAGGGGTTCCATATATCGCTGCGGCAATGACATGGAGCACATAAAACCAAGCGCGGATTTGCCCGGTATATTCTGTGATAAAGTCAGGGGGGAAAAAGTCGGTAAGATATTCATCTTGCTTTTTTTGGCTCAGTTCATTGCCGCTTATGTCAAAGGGAAAGTGCCGTTCGGCAAAGGCAGCAGAGCCAGCTTCTATCCAACTATCTAGCACTTCAGGAACTCGGTGAACTTTTTTTTGACACTTTTTGCAAGTAACAGTGACTTCATCTATGTCCGGCTTATGCAAGTCTGCAATTTGTACTCCTGCTTCATGTTCAAGTTCAGCGATGGAGCCAGGTACAAATCTTTCACCACACGCGCATTCCCATACAGGGACAGCCGAACCCCAATAACGACTGCGGGAAATGCACCAATCCGGCGCACCTTCCATACTTTTTAAAAATCGCCCATGTTTGAAGTGCTCAGGGTACCAGTTTACTTGCTCATTGGTACGCGTCATGGTTGGCTTCAGTTGTTGCACATTCACATACCATGCTTCTTGTGGGTTATAAAACAACCGTGTATGACATCGCCAGCAGTGTGCGATGGTGTGCAGGTGTTTTGGATCTTCATAAAACATGAGGCCACGATTTGCAAGATCTTCATTTACTAACGTGTTTACTTTTGTCAGATATATGCCTCCCCATCCATTGGGATTATCAGGTGTAAGTTTGCCTTCATCGTTCACATTTCTCACAATTTGGATGTTTTCTCGTTGCATAACTTTTAGATCCTCTTCACCGTATGGGGCTAATGTCACAATACCCGTGCCCTCATCGGCAGTGACAAATTCATCAGCTACAACGACATGTAGATTTTTTCCTTTCTCAGGAGGATAAAAATCATAGTGTCCTTCATAGCGAAGCCCCACCATTTCAGATCCCTTCTTTTTACCCAAAACGTTCAGATCCGCTGCCTGAATTCCTTTTGCGGCAAATACTTTTTCATGGGTTGATTCTGCAAGAATGTAGCGCTCATTCTGATATTCCACCGCAACATAAACAAGATCGGGATTTACGGCAAGGGCTGTTGTGGTAAGCTTAGTCCACGGAGTAGTGGACCATGCCAGAAAATATGTGTCTTTTTCACCAACAACTTTATATTTATATGTATTAGCGGGTTCTACTATTTCCTTGTAATTTTCATTCGCATCCATGGCAACCTCAAAATTAGAGATGGGCGTTGCACAATGCGGGCAAAACAATGACACTCGAAGCCCTTTGTAGATATGGCCTTTTTCATACATTTGTTTAAACACCCACATCACTGATTCCATATATTCCCTGTCCATCGTACGATATGCGTTTTTGAAGTCTACCCATCTGCCCACATGATCAACATACCACTCCCAAGCACTTGAAACATCATTCACATAAATTTTGCATTCATCGATAAATTTTTTGACTCCCACCTTCTCCTCAATTTCGCGTTTTGATTTGAGTCCTAAAGCGTTTTCTACTTTATTTTCCGCCGGGAGCCCATGACAGTCCCACCCCCAAACGCGCCTTACTCGATATCCCTGCATGGTTTTGTAGCGCGGGAAAACATCTTTAGGTATGCTTGAAAGCAAGGTGCCATAGTGCGGAAGTCCTGTGATAAATGGTGGGCCATCGAGGAAATTCCACTGTTTATCTGTAGGGCGTTCTTCAACAGATCGCTCAAAAATTCTATTTTCTTTCCAATAATCGAGTATTTCTTGTTCTGTCTTAAAATACGCTGATACCGATTGAGCATTAGAGTTCTCATTTTCACCATTTTGGGTTGCGCTTTTTGATTGTTTGAGAGCTATATGTGGATTAGACATTATGAGAGTTATTGTAGCAGAGCTTGTTGACAGGAACAACTGCGATGTTTTACGTAAACAGATGCTGGTGTGACAAAGAGAGTATTAATTATCGGTATAAAATACACTTTATATAATATTGAAATTTATCAATGCTATAGGGTATAATATTCAACTATATGGAAAAACATAAAGATCGTCGCGTTATCCAAATATCCACAGAACAAAAGGAGGCATTTATTCGTGGATTGCGGCTAAAGCGTAGAAGTATTCTTCAGAAACACAGTCGAAGGTTAGTTCCTGAGAAATGTTGCGCATGTCCTCATTTTCGTAAATGCGAACCATCAGCGGTAACCACAACAACACTTAATTCTAACAATGCTGCACCTACGCAAGTGCACGCATCACTTTTTGGCGACCGAGCATTCATCGGGCAAAACTCATGCCCATTTTCTTGATATACGTCAGAAAAATAGTGATGTTTTTGATGTGCGAATCTGTTTGCTGTATACTGCTTGTTATTAGCGATATATGAATTATCTGCGTCGTCATTCTCATGCGATAATAATTGTAATATATTCTCTTATTTTTTTCTTCGTCCGCCTCATATTCTTAGATCAAACCTTCATGCTTCATGATGAACGCGATATTGTATTTTCGGGTTTATCACTGGCGCGCACCGGCGCTGATTTGTATGGCACCCATTTCCCCATTCAATTTGCCGATATTAACCCCGACAATCCGCTTATCTCTATTTGGTTTTCTGCACTTGGATGGTTAATTATTCCCACTACTTCAGTATTTTGGGCTCGCGTGCCATTTGTCTTCTTTAGTAGTTTGCTTCCGATTCTCGTTTATATGCTTGGCAAAACAATAACAAGAAGTAATAGTTTTGCACTGGCTTTTATGTTCTTCGCTACCATTAATCCCTGGATGTATCATCTCACCCGCTACGGAATGGACATCACCATCGCACTAACGATAGTACTTCTCGCTATTTTGCTGCATCTGCGTCAGTTTAGACTATTGGCTTATGCTCTTTATGTGCTCACCAGCTTTAACTACCAGGGTTTTCGCATCGCAATCCCATTTCTGCTTATGAGTGTTGAGTATTATCTTTGGCACTCTTCATCAAAAGATTTTAAACAACTAATGCGCCAATTCCTTGTGCATGGTGTGTTCTTATTATTCATCGGATTACTCATAGTGCTTATCGATAAAAACATATCACTCTCACGCAGTAACCAAGTGGTGTTTTTGAATCAAGAAAAATTTGCCGGTATTGTCGATGAAAAGCGCAGGCTCACCACAGCACCGCTTTTTCTTTCATCACTATTTGATAATAAGCTTACCGAAAGCTTTCGATATGCTCTTGAGGGTGTGGTGAATGGCTTTAATATTGATTTGTTCTTCTTTGAAGGCGATCAAAGTGCCACAAACGGTACCGGGGTATCAGGACTTCTATTTGTAACTACCCTCCCTCTTTTGTTGTATGGTGTGTATACACTTCGCAAACACAGTTGTTCATATCTATTTCTCGCATCGTTTCTTATATGGGGTATGACGCCTGCAGTCGCAAGCTTAAACGGTCATAGCTATGGCATTCGCGGGTCGCTTATGATAATTGGTTATGCTACGCTCATAACGATTGGATATTTAGAGATTATGTCAAAGGTTCAAAATAGAGTTTTGCTGAAACGAATAGTGCTCACCTCATTCGCCATCGCACTAACCGTGGACTTCATGACGTTTGGATATCAGTATTATTTTAGAAGACCGATTTTATTGGGAGAGATGTATAACCAAAGAGAACTTACCCTGGTGAAAAGCCTGCAAAGTGTGGGTGATGATAAGAAAATAGTGGTATATGACAATGAGCCGAAGAACTTGCTGATGAGCTATCTTTTTGTGTCGCAAGATTCTATGCGAAGCGTCCAACAACAAATGCGTCTAACAAAAAACAAGGAGTATTTTGCTGGCAATGTTGTCTTTCGCGATTGTGATGTAAATTGGGAATCCAAACCCGTTGATGCCGTTATTTACATGAGTAATCGCTGTTTAGTCAGTGATGAATTTCACCAAATGGAGTCACGCAAGTTGCCATCCCTTCATTACACAGACACTCCACTGACTGCTTTTTTTATCATTGATCCACACACCAATTAAACACCTGAGTAACAGATTAGCAAGTATAAGAATGTGCGGGTCACACAATCACTCATCACACATCATTTCTTGATATGTCGCTGGGTCGATACGATATATGTAGACAATAGTAGATTGTTTATCGCCGGACAATTCAGTAAACACAGGAAGTTCCGGCATCAACTTAAGTTGTTGAATCTTTTCAGTGCTCACATACCAAAAACTAGTGCCATTATTCTTATGAATGCATATCAATTCAGAAAGTTGCTTATCTGCACGCTTGATATTTTTATACTCGACAGGATGTGAGAATCCTCCCGAATCGACTGGAGAATAAATCGTATGATTTTGATAGTCTTCTGGATTAATTTTATTATGATATGCGTACAATATTGGAAAATTATTATTGAATTTTTCAAAATATACTAATTCATCGTTCGCATTATCATGGATATATCTCATAACTGAAGGCACATCGCTTTCATAGTCTATTTTAAATTTTGGAATGTGGAAATAGAGAAATTCCAACAAGAATGCAAAACCATATCCTAATGTAATAAAACTAATGAACCCAAAAAGAAGGTTGCGGTGTATAGAATTCTGTAATTTGTTACTTACATAGCCATAGCCATAAGTTATAACGATGACAATAAATGGCAGAAGAGCCGAAAGTCGTACACGTTGGGGCATCCCAACCATCGCAGATGGCAAAGTTACGATAATTAGTGATATAAGTACCAATACTTGAATGAACTTCTTCCGAGGTTTTCTAGTAAATATAGCCATTAATCCGAATATATAAAAAGGTAACAAGTGAAGAAGCAATACTCCCCAATTAGGAACGCTTAAATAGAGAATATTCTTCTCTCCTGTGAGAAACAAAAACTCAGGAGATAAGGAACGAATAACATTAAATATTACTTCAATGGAAATTGAAAAGGGCCTATTGGCTAAAGCAACGCAGATAGATTGGGGTAAATATTGCATACAATAGCCCCTCTTATCATCAACCATGTGTTTTATGCCTGAATCATTGTATAGTCCAATTTGACGGAGCCTGGTCGTCCCATCAATCCCAATGGAATGCGGGATTAAAGGAAGTATTAATAAGAGAAATAAGACTAAAACCATGAAGCAATGTCGGAAGGATATTATGCGAGAGGTCCATAACCGAGCTATAAAAAATACGACGAAAAAAGACGTCACCCATCTATATGGAATATACGTGTACCATGTAGCCGCGAAAAATATTATGGTAAGCAAGACTGATGAACGTCTCGGATTTTTCAGGGCAAGAAACATCGTCCACAATCCAATAGTAAAAAATAAAAGTGCCACATTAGATTCAAATGCCAATCGACTAAGCACAATACTCCATGGAGAGAACGCAACCAGCATTGACGCAAACAACGACTCGATATGTCCACTGTCTAATGAACGGAGAAGTCCATATATCACTAATACTAGAAGAGAACCAGCTAAAGCAGAGGGAAATCGAGTTGAGAAGTTATTAAGGTCGAATATCGAAATAAATAAGGTAAGAATGTAGGGATATGCGGGAAGCTTTTCATCACCAAATGCTTCAAAATGCAATGGAAGATAATTGCCTCGCTCATCTTTTTGTGTATGGAGAAGCGAATACGCAATATAGCCATGACTCGCTTCATCGTCTAATACACCCTGAGGGATGGAGTTCAGTTCGTATGTACGAATTATGAACGCGAATAGCACAATAATTGCTAAAAATGTGATCGGAACATTTCTTTTGAAGAATGGCATGATATGCATATATTTATCCAGCTACAGAACAATTTTATAAAGTGTCTTGGTCGTTTTCTACAGTGCCTATTCCCATATATTCGTATACTCGATAACCCAACAATTCTCCTGTTTGTTTAACAAAGCTTATGAGTTTAAATCTGGTATCCGTCAGCGGCCTCTCACCACAGGTATATTTGAATGCAATAATATTCTTTTCTTGAATTCCTGATTGAATAATTTCCTCTTCTGTATTCATACATTGAGATTCGGGAATAAAATGAACATTGTCAATTTGAGGGATACGCACTTCGGATTTGAAACGACCCATAAGCTCTGGATCGAATCTATGATTAAAAAATAGATAGTATATTGCCATAGTGCTATCTTGAGGCAGATATACATCCTTGTCGTGATATTTTTCTATAAAGTGAATGAGCGGTTTTACCGCATCTTGGCGAGAAATACTATTAGCAGAATCAAAATGTAATTTGTAACTAAGTCCGAAATATGTTATTTCAAAAACTAAAAACAGGGCAATAATAAGAAAGATTAGTTTGTGCTTATTCATTAGTAGAGTTGCCCCATATGCTATTGCAGGAATAAGCAATACCCCAAACATCATACTTCTATTAATATTCGGGCTCCCAATATATGTCATTGCAGGGGGTATCAACGATAATGCTGCGAGAATCAAATAGTAAAGTAGAATACGCCTTGCACTGTCATTTTTGATTAAATATCCAAAATACCAAATAAACGCTAGTAGAAAGAAAAGATAGGAGATGAACATCATACCCTGTTCTGGGACAATGAATTTTTCCCCCCAGCTATCCAAGAAAAGATATTTTGGAGCAAAGTATGAGAAATATTGTCGAAGAAACTCCCTTCCGTATCCCAACGGTTTATTGTGTAATAGACGTGCTAAAATCGGAGAATTGTTTCCAGTATCATAAATGAGGATTTGATTTCTGATAGAAACACCGCTTATCTCTCCAAATATTGATGTTTGCTGTAACCTTCCTTGTCCCCATGGAGTGGACATGATCCACAGAGTAAACAGTGAAAATAGCATGAGAGTCGTGATGAGAAATATCTTTGTCTTTATTTGTTTAATGTAAGTCCAAAAGAAAACTATCGTTACGAGTAGAAAGGCAGGAGCATACGTTCTATAGGGGTGATATAACCAATACGAAAACAGACAGATGAGCGTCCCCATTATTAGGGTTAAAATAGAGTCCTTTTCGATACCTTTTAAAAAAAAGTAGAGAGCTGTAAGACAAAATGTTGCACCAAGCACTCCTTCTGATGATGAACGTGATAAGACGACATGCCATGGGAAAATTGCGAGAAGAAATGCAGAAAATATGGCAGTTCTTTTATTTTTAAATAGCTGGTTAACTAAATAATACATTGGAATCGTTCCCAATGCTCCAATAAATGCAGATGGAAATCGTACGGCGAACTCATTCACTCCGAATAGCAACGTCGCTAGTCCTGATAAATAAAACGGCCCAATGATATAAAAATCTCCAAATTTATCAAAATACCAAAGTGGCCATGGATTTCCATACAAATCTGCACCATTTTCGAGAATAAATCTTCCCACATAACCAACTAAGACTTCATCTTCATGAAAATTGGTAGGAAATGAGCCTAAATAGATTAGACGGATGAGGAGAGCGAGGATAAAAATGCAGCCCAGCAAGAAATTATGACTATTGCTTGAAATACAAGATAGTACTTTTTTGTATACAAACGGTTGCATATAACAATTTAACAAGGTTCATAAATAATGCGGTTTGCATTAATTTAAAAGTAACAAATATTTCCGAATCTCAACTTCATATATAAGATTACTCTGGATAATTACTAGAGTGGAAAAAAATTATTATAGCTTGATTGTCGTTCTTTCACTTTTTTCTCAGAAATGCGGGGACATCAAAGGGATCGTTGTCTAATTCGTATACCGCCGGATCTTTTGACGGACTGGCAACAGGCTCCGAAGTTTCTTCAGGAGAAGTTTGTTTGACAGGGTGCTTACCCAACTCACTTATTAGGTCAGTACGACGACGCACAACACTCACACTATCGTCAAATTTAGTAGCAATAAGGGTCACTTTAATATAATCTTGCAAATCAGGCTTAATAGTTGCCCCAAATATGATATCCGCCTCGGGGTCTACCGCCTGCGACACCATATTGGCCGCCTCATCAACTTCAAGCATCGTCATATCAGGGCCTCCCGAGATATTGATGAGCACGCCTTTGGCGCCATCAATGTTTGAGTCAAGAAGAGGTGAGGTTATGGCTTCTTTGACTGCATGGATAGCGCGCGCATCACCGTTGGCAAGCCCGATACCCATAAGTGCGGTTCCCGCACTTGACATAATTGTTCTGACATCTGCAAAATCCACATTGATTAAGCCCGGATCGGTAATAAGCTCTGCAATGCCCCGCACTCCTTGATGCAGAACACTGTCAATTTTTCGCAGTGCCTCAAGCATTGAGGTTTTGTTGTCGATAATTTGCAGTATACGTTGATTTGGCACAACAATAAGTGTGTCAACGTTATCTTTGAGGTTTTGAATGCCTACTTTGGCTGCGTTCATCCGCTTACTCCCTTCAAAGAGAAATGGTTTTGTTACCACACCAATAGTGAGGGCTCCACACTCTTTTGCGACTTTGGCGATGATCGGCGATGCTCCCGTTCCGGTGCCGCCCCCCATCCCTGCGGTAATAAACACCAAGTCAGCTCCACTTAACTCTTCTTTAAGCTTTTCGAGGCTTTCCTCAGCTGCTCTTTGCCCCACTTCAGGACTGCCTCCGCTGCCCAAACCCCGAGTCAACGCATCTCCAATTTGCACTTTTATTTGAGCTTGATTGTGCAAGAGCGCCTGAGCGTCGGTGTTTATGGATATAAATTCAACTCCACCAATCCCTCCCTCGTTAATCATGCTCCCAATAGCATTACTTCCCCCGCCACCAACCCCTATAACTTTGATTCGTGCCACTTGTCCACCAGTACCGGAAGTTGGTTTAACTAACATGTTTACGGAAGAAATTGTTGAATAACTTCTTTAATTCTCTCAAATATGCCCCCGCTAGAGCCCTTGGGCAATCCGGAGCCTCTGTATGCGCCTGTAATGTTCATTTGCAAATTCTCAAGCACCGAGCTCCCTCCTTTTCCGGTTGTAATCATATCAGCAGCCTGTAAAAGCCCCACAAGTCCGGCAAATGCCGGGTCGGTAAGCTCATCGGTTAATCCAGTAACGACCATCTTTCCATGTTTTATGGTCGGATCTGCAGGTTTACCCATACGAACAGGCACGCGGAATATGTGTTTTGCTACTTCTTGCATTCCAATCGTCTTTGCTCCGCCCCCCACAAGCACAGCACCCGCGGGAATAAGTTTATGATAGGTGTTTTTTTCAAGATCCTTGTATACCATGCTCAATATTTCTTCGATACGGATCGAAATAATGCCTTCATACACAGTTTTACTCGTAAACTCCGATGCCTCGCCTTGTGCCAAATATTGACTAATATCAGGAAGCTCAACCGATTTGGCACGACCGGAAAATGGCGTATAGGAATTTGACATATACATCTTCATTTCTTCTGCAGTTTCAATCGGCAAACCAAGCCCAACTGCAAGATCATTAGTGATGTGTTTGGCCCCTATGGGAATTGAGGCAACATAGCAAAGTGCACCTTCGCTATACACGGCGTAATCAGTCTTGCCACCACCCACATCAACAATTAATACTCCTAAATCCTTCTCGGTGTCGGTAAGTACCGCATGTCCTGCTGCTGCGGCAGAAAAAACAAATCCTGCATTATCAAGCTCCACCGATTCAAGCGCACGCTCAACATTTCGCAAATTCGTGGCTGAAGCAGTTATGATGTTGCAATCAACCTCAAGCCTAACACCGCTCATACTCACGGGGTTTCTTATCTCCGCTTGACCATCAACCACAAATTGTCGAGGAGATACAGAAAGTACATGTCGGGTGGAGGGTATTGATATGGCTTTTGCCGCATCAATAACCCGTTCAACATCAGATTCTGAGATGTCTCCCTTAGGGTTAGCAACTGCGACAACGCCGTGAGAATCTTGGGAGGCAACATGAGGCCCCCCCACTGCAACATATGCATCTTTCGCTCCCACTCCGGCCATTCGTTCTGCTTTTTGCAAAGCAGTATCTAAAGCTTCAGTGACTTGATCTATATCAACAATAACTCCCTTGCGAACTCCCTGTGATTGTGAGATACCATATCCCAATATTTTCAATCTACCCGACTCATCACGAACAGCAAATGCTGCAGCAATTTTTGATGTTCCGATATCAAGCGCAGTAAGGGTTTGTTTTGCACTCATACAACACTCCCTAGAATAGCGGAAACAATTCCAAAAGTCTACTATTATTTTTCAATGATGATTTTTTCAAAGCGAAGGTCAACGATGCGCATGTCTGTTGCTCCGTTTGAAACGATGCGGAGCATATGGCGAAGCGCATCGAGTTGTTTGAGGTGATTGGAGTCTGTAGACATCTTAAACAGAGTTTTATCAATTTGAGTAGTAATCAAATGCGTATCTTCGATGCGTATAACAAAATCATCATATCCACCATCAACCAACACGCCGGCCATAGATGCGGCAAGCCGCACATCGCTTAGGCCTATAGTCTTACCCATGACAATATCTGAGTGCGTAAGTTTCTGATAGTGCTCGATTATTCCTCCATATAGCGGTCGTTCATACGCCAAGCCCATCATGAGCCCGTCGGCGGATAGTTTCACATAGGTGTCGTTATCGACTGCTAAATGAGCAACCGGAGGGTTTGGTTTAATAAGAATTCGTACCGTCTGCGGATAGTGTTTTTCAACTTCAACATCAATAAGCGCCGGGTTGAAAGAAATAATGTGTTTACGGATTGACTCACTTGTGTGGAGTAATAAGTTCTTACCGTTAAGCTCATCGAGCCCATCAAGTGCGTACACCATGTCTTGCTCTATTGCATTATCTTGCACAACCTCAATAGTACTAATCGTAAAAAAATAGTGGAAAAAGACCAGCAACAAAAAAATGCACAGCCCCATGACAAACACCAATCCTAAGTTGGAGGTAGTTGCCCATGCGGCAACCATCCTTAAGAGATGTTTTAGACGCGAAGTACTAAAAATTGGTGAGTGCGGTCTGTATCTTCGTGGAGTGAACTTATCAAACGTTGCAGCCGGTGACAAGGGCTTTCTCCAAAGTCCGAATAATTTTTTGGGTCGCTTGTGGATCATAAAAATGGGCGATTGAATCGTATGCGTTACTATACGATTGTACATTTTTATGCATCGTTTGAATACAAGCAAATAATTCATCCGAGGGTTTGTCTTGATCAAAAATTATCGCTGCGTGAGCGTCAGCAAGAAGTAACGCATGTTTTTTTTGTTCACCATACGCAGACCATGGGAGCGGAATGAGCACCGCTGGTTTTTTACGCGCTATAAGCTCAGTAGTTGTGCTTGCGCCACTTCTTGAAACGACCAAATCTGCCACTTGATACGCCTGAGAGATGTCGTGTGAGTTAAGATGTTCAATCGGCAGATATTTGCGGGCGAGCTCTGGAGATAGACCGACATGATGCTGCATTGCCCTATCCCAATCATTATATTGTTTGATATTGCCGACTTGATGAATCACGGAAAAGTCTGTAAGTAGTTTGGGCAATAAGTTGAATACATGCATATTAATGGCATGTGAACCAAGATTGCCTCCCAGTATAAAAATGATGGGGCTTGCGAGATGAGAAAATACATTTTTACCAGAAGAATGATTGCGAAATGATTGTCTGATGGGGTTACCGGTACACACGACATGTGCATGCTTGAAATGGTGCATGGTTTGAGGATAAGAAACCATCACGCCACAAGCAAATCGTGCGAGGCGAATATTTGCACTGCCCGGTTGCAATGTTTGTTCATGTAAAAAAAATGGTATGCGAAGTAGATATGCAGCTATGCATACGGGAACGCTAATGTAACCTCCAAAACTGAGTACGGCGTTTGGACGTACGGTATTAAGAAGAAATATGTTTTTGATTATTTGATACGGGAGCTCTAACAAACCTCGATCCCCCCGCTTCGCAGTCGAGTGGATAAACTCCAAGCCCCTCTGCGAAATTTCTTGATACTCATATGTCTGCGACTTTTCTTTCTCATTTGCTGTTCTTCGTCCGACAAATACAATACGAGTGCGCGGTCTGTGCACTCTAAGCGCGTCAATAACTGCAAGTGCAGGTGTGGGATGACCACCAGTGACAAGCAAAGTATGAAGCTTGGACATGTATGATATTGTAGTTCATATACAGGCCAAAAGCCAGAATTGCAAGGAATTTATCGCATCGACTTTTTCATCCGCAGTCTTTTCTTCACAAACGGAAGAACTCCTGTTTGAAACGCCTTAAGTGACACATGAGGTTTGACTGCAATAGCGTGTTGTTTTGAGAGATTAATGGCGACACCCACCAAACAAAATGATATAAGTAAACTGGTTCCTCCATATGAAATAAATGGCAGAGGAATGCCGGTCAGCGGAGCAAGACGGGTCATTGCTGCGAGATTAAGAAACGACTGGAATCCAAAGAAAAAGAGAATACCTGCACCAAGCATGAACCCAAATCGATCACGCATCTGCACAACAACACGATACAAATAATACAAAAACAAAGCGTACAGTGAGATAACCCCCACTCCACCGATAAACCCAACCTCTTCTACAATAATTGCAAATATGCTATCGGTGTGTGGCTCGGGAAGAAACAAATATTTCTGTTTTGAACCACCAAACCCCAAACCAAATAGACCCCCATTTTGAAGGGCTATAAGAATTTGGCGTACATGATAACCAATTCCTTGTGGATCTTGATTTATATCAAAAAGAACCATGAGCCTGTGCAGTCTGTAAGTGGCAGATTGCGCAGTGATTATCCCAATAAGTGCAAGTGCCGGCAACAAAAGAAAAAACCTCTTCAAATCAACGCCTGCCACAAAATACATGCCAAGTGCAATAAGCACAATAACCACTGTTGTACCCATGTCAGGTTGCATCATGATAAGCCCGGCTATTATAAGAAGCAATAAAACGAAAGCCGCTATACGTTTCTTCTCTCGATGGGCAAACCACGCGGATAAATATACGATGACTGCATATTTGGCAAGCTCAGCCGGCTGAACGTTAAACGGGCCCAAATTAATCCATCGCATCGCCCCATTGATACGCGATCCAACACCAGGTATAAGCACTGCAACAAGAAGTAATACACTTATAATAACCAAGGGCATCGCCAGGACATACAGTCGTTTATACGAAATGCGAGAAAAGACAAAAAGACCTACAAGCGCTATGGCAAACCACGTCGCCTGTTTCTTGAGAAAGAAAAAAGCATCTTGATACAAATTTAATGCGCGAATGGACGAGCCTTCAAATACAAAATACAATCCAATACACGTTAGGATGATGGGGATAGTATATAGGTTGATATACCAAGCTGTTCTGTGTCCGGTGCGGCTCATTACTTCATTATAGCAGACACAAGACTGTTGAATTTATCCCCTCTGTCGAATTCATTGGTAAATTGAGCAAAAGATGTTGCACCCGGAGAAAATAAAAGACAAGTGGGGCCCTGACAATTCAAGGCTGTATTAAGCGCTTGGGTAACGGCATCATTGAAATGAGTATGAATGGTGCTTACATTCAGATTTGGTATCTGCACAATCTGGGGCATTATCTCTTCGGTCATGGTGCCTGGAAGAAGCACTATTAATACCATTTGCTTGCGGTATCGGCGTATCACTTGAATCAACTCTGAAGTTGGTAATCGTTTCGAATTACCTCCCAAAATCAATACAAGTTTTTTATCCTTAAATGTTTCAATCGCCTTGATACATGCAATTGGTGTGGTCGATGTTGAATCGTTTACGACAATTAGTTTGTTTTTCTGCGCGATAATCTCTTGTCTGAAACGCATACCAGATTGTGATGCAATGTGGGCTTGAATATCAGATGACGAAACATCATCTAACAACAACGAGGCTGTTTTTGCTGCCAGTGCAGCATTTTCTTTATTATGAAGTCCGTGTAAGTGCAATAGAGGATGTGAAAAGTCGTTGACTTCACAACAAAGAATGCGTGAAGGTATAGAGAAGCTTGCATCCTGAAGAATTTTCAGTGTGGAAGGAAGAGTGATGAGTGAATCAGTGGTGCTTTGATAGGCAAATATAGCAGTTTTGTCATAGATGTATTCTTGCATATCCTTGTAGTAATTGAGGTGATCTTCATAAAAATTGGTAAATACCGCATAGGGAGGTGATATCTTTTCTTGATGAAATCCCGAAAGTTGCCATGACGATAATTCCAAGACAACAACATCTTGTGCAGATGCCTCATCGAGCAGTTCAAGCGCACATGTATTGGGCACATTGCCGGAAAGATATACGTTCCCCTTTTTATAGTAATCTTTTAGTACCTTATATAACAGCATGGCAGTTGTAGACTTGCCCCGCGTTCCGGTAACTCCCACCACAATAGCTGGCGTATGCTTCACAAAGAGCGCTGTTTCCATATAAACTGGAATTTTTGCCTTGTGTGCATCTTGAACAATTGGATTATCCCAACGAGCGGAGGGCCCTTTTACAACGTAATCTATATGCGCAAGATCTATTTGGCTATGTCCGCCCAAAACAAAAGTAATATTGGGATATAAGCGCAAAGCAATTATTGATTTACTAAGCGCATCGGACGTCTTAAGATCGGTAACGGTAACGTGTGCTCCATGACGGGCGAGATACCGACACACACCCACTCCGCCCCCTTGCAAACCGAGTCCTATTACCAACACATGTTTATTTTTCCATTGTTTCATACAAGTATCATTATTCAAATGTCTTGGTAGTGAACTTGGTTGCTTGCGTTTTCTAAATGAATGCAATCGCCAAGCCCATAAGTACAAAAATTACTCCCAGTATCCACAAACGAAAAACTACTTTGGGCTCAGGCCATCCCCGATGCTGTAAGTAGAGATGAAACGGCGAGACGGCAAAAAGGCGTTTATGAGCAAATCGTTTACTTAAGAGTTGAAAAGCAGAAGATGCCGCCTCAAGAACGAAAACTCCGCCTATTACCGGCAGAGCAAATGGTTTACCCAAAATAAGCCCTATGACTGCAAATGTTGCGCCAAATGACAATGCCCCTGTGTCGCCGAGCATAATGCGTGCAGGATAGATATTAAAATAGAGAAATGCCAAAATTCCCCCGAGCCAAACGGATATGAAAATGGATGTGGGAACATCAATTATGCTTCGAGACACGATCCAAAAACCGGTGAGTGCAATAAGCATAACGCCTGTCGAAAGACCATCTAATCCGTCTGTGATATTGACCGCATTGGAAAATGCGACAATCACAAACATTGCAAAAAAAACATACCAATATGAAAGTTCAAATGCGCCTACAAATGGAATGTGTATGATGTCAATTTTCAAATTAAGAAAGAGGGTGAGCGCGACTGCAGCGGCTAATACGAGTTCAATAATGAGCTTTTGTCGCCACCGCATTCCAAAATAATTGCTTCGTTTCCACAAAAATATTTTTGAAAGATCATCATATAGGCCCAAAAGCCCAAAACTTACAAAGGTGAATAGTAAAACAACTACCTCAGTTAGTAATGAGGGATAGTTTATAGACACAAACCGTTTGGTGAGCAGAAACCAACCCATGTATACGAAAAATAAGACCGAGGTAAGCGCAATAACTAAGATGCCACCGCCTACCGGCGTCCCCACCTTATGCTTATTCATCTGATCAAATATCGGAGTAGTCGTGCCGAAAGGATCTTTGGTTGTTTGCTCGGCACGCTGCATCTTCCGCCTATACAAAAAATTAATGAAGGGAATGAAGCAAGCAAAATGTACCAAGAAAGACAGTATTGTTCCAAATAGAAAGAGTGAGTCAGGGTTCATATAGTCTTAATTAAAGAAAGTCACACTAATAACTTAACCACCAAGAAGCAGCGTAAGGAATAAAAATTGATATGCCAATAAGGGCAGCCCCTGTGGCAAATATGAGCATTGCCCCTGCGGCCGCATCTTTTGCAATGCGAATGTCTTCACGTCTATCTAAGCTTACACAATCGAGTGTTTGCTCGAGCGCTGAGTTAATCGTCTCTATCACCAGGCCCATGGTAATGAGGACTCCAAGCACAAGCCACTCATAATGACGAATCGAAAAATACAAACCAAATACGAGCACAAGAATGCTCATGAGCACATGGACTTGATAATTGGGCTGTGTGCGTAAAACCCACCACACCCCTTGAGCCGCATGATGAAATGAAATGGAGTGTTTGCGTAGTCGATGACGCACTTTATGGAGCATAAGATGATGTGATTTCAATATTCTAACGATTGTTAAGTATGTTGTCGAGGACAGTTTTAAGTTTCTGCTCATCATGACGTACGATACTATGTGCGAAAGAGGCGGCCAAATGTTGATCTGACCCCGTGTATTCAGTGGTATCCACCAAATCCGCCTCAATAATCGTGCCCTGATAACCCTGTTGAACTAAATCGTTTACCACCGGTTCCTCACCAAGTTCACGATAGGTTGTCTGCATGTGTGACGATATTGGCTTGGTGTTTATAATACAGATGTCAGGCATACGATGGTAATATGTTTCAAAATCTTTTAAATGCTGGAATGCACCATACCCCTTGGTTTGAGAGGCTTTCGTCATAAGGTTCATGATATAAATGAGTTTGCCTTTGCTGTGGGTGTATGCCTCAGGGACTCCATTCGCCAGAGCAATAGATATAACGCTTGAATACAAATCACCCGGGCCGGCGATAATCACATCCGATTTCCCAATTCTTTCAATAGCTTGAGGATACGCTTCAACTTTAGGTATCGCTTGAGCGTTTACAATGACTCCAGAATCTGGGTTGAGTTCGTCAAGTAGTCGTTCGCTGTCAATTGTTCGTCCGGTGTTGTATGTCACGTGTATATCTGCATTTTTTAAAATAGCCGGATACACCCGCCCAACACATTGCATAACATAGTGAGCCTCATCAAGCACTTCCTCATAGTCTTCTGTAATCTTTTGCAAAGTTGACAAAAATATATTGCCGAAATTGTGACCTTTTAAATCGCCTTTTTCAAAACGATAGCTAAATAGCTTTCTCCATATTTCAGGAGCTTCTGAAAGGGCCACCAGGCACTGACGCAAATCGCCGGGTGGCAATACTTCAAGCTGATCACGTAATTTTCCGGTCGAACCACCAGAATCCATCATCGTAACAATTGCCGCAAGATCAAGAGATGGAATCTGACGCAAGGAACGAAGCACAACATATGAGCCGGTTCCCCCTCCCAAAACGGTAACTTTTTTCACAAAGAAGATTGTAATAAATAACTGATTTGCTTGGATTTTAGCATACTGAGCATGATACAATTATACCATTATGGAAGTTACTGCAGTAATACTCGCAGGCGGCAAAGGGACACGCTTTGTGCCATTTGTCACCAACAAAACTATGTGGCCCATAGGGGGGGAATCTCTCCTTGAACACACCATACATATGGTGCAGTCTGCCGGCATTCACAATATAATTGTTGTCGCAAACGAACAAAACGAGTCTTTTCTGAAGGGATATCAATCCGTATCACCTAACCTACAGTACAGGTTGCAAAATGATGCTTTGGGCATGGATGACGCTCTAGGTTCAATAGCAGATTTAATAAGCAAAAAGCCAATTCTTGTGCTAAATGCGGTGGATATGATTGAGATTAACTGCATTAAACGCATGCTTGACCATATTGCTTCTCATAAACCTCACCTTATGGTGTGTGGCATGCGCACCGAGTCTTATGTTCCTGCTATGGGATACTATTCGTTTGAGGGTGAAAAAGTACATGGTGTGGTTGAAAAGCCAACACGAGGCAAGGAGCCTAGCCGCATCATACGCATGGTCGCTGACTATTTTCAGTCTCCAGACCAGCTGATATCACTTTTTTCTCAATTCACAAACCCCGACGCTCAAGACATGCGCTACGAGCTTGCACAAGATGTATTGCTCAAACAATACGGTGCAGACATAGAATACACATCCTATTGGAGCAAACTAAAGTATCCTCACTATGTGCTTAATGTCATGGACACATTTTTCGCTCATCGCCTTAAACCATATATTCACCCTTCAGCATCAGTTGCTCCAAACGCTGTGCTTGATGGAAAAGTCTATGTTGATGCACATGCGCGCATCGACGCATATGCAGTTGTCAAAGGACCCGCTTACGTTGGAAAGTATGTAACCATAGGCAATCACTCACTCGTTCGACACAGTATGATTGAAAATAACTCAATCATTGGTTTCGCATCAGAAGTTGCAAGAAGTTATGTCGGGCCCGAGTGTTTACTGCACCATGCATTTGTTGGCGATAGTGTCTTGGAAAAGAATATAAATATGAGCTGGGGAACCGTTACCACCAATCTCCGACTCGATGGAAAGCAAGTCCGTTGCAAACTCCCCGACAATACATACATCGAAACAAATAGAAATAAGCTTGGCGCACTCATAAGCGAGGGGGTCTTTCTCGGTTCAAATGTCAGCACAATGCCCGGAGTGTGTGTCGCGCCTCACACAAAAGTGCTCCCCAATTCAACTCTGCGATGACGCTCGCACACTATTGTTCGTCACATCTTTTCATTACAGCAAAATGGAATGCAATCTACAAAATCATTCACTCTTTGCTATAGGTAATAATTTGCATCTAAAGATGCGATGTAAGCGTGTGGACACTTTTTGCAAGCCAGCCATGTTCTTCATCGGATAACGCAATGGAGAGCGTTGATTCTACTCCGTTTTTCCCCAACACACATGGCAAACTTAAGGCAACATCACTAAAACCATATTCACCTTGAAGTATGGTAGATAAAGGTGTTACCCGTTTTGAATCGTGCAAAATGGCTTGTACCAAATGGGCAACCACCACACCTATGGCATAGCACGTCGCGCCTTTTGCCTCAATAATACGATATGCCGCCGTTGCCGCCTTATCATATGCTTTCATTATTTCATCATACGTCACCCCGTGAAACGAAAGCAATTTTTGACCTCCCACATTTGCGGCATGAATGGTCGGAAATGAGCTATCTCCATGCTCACCCAATACATAAGCATGAATACTTTTTGGATTGACATGAACAATTTCCGACAAGTGAAATCTAAATCGAGAAGTATCAAGTGTGGTGCCCGATCCAAATACCCTCCCTGGCGGAAGACCGGCAATTTTAGCCGCATGATAGGTCAGTATGTCAACGGGATTGGTCACCACAATTATTACGCTATCAGGTGAAGCGGATACAATTTTCGGGATAATATCTTTAATTATAGTGATGTTTTTCTTAGTCAGATCCAATCGGGTTTCTCCCGGGTTTTGAGCTGCCCCTGCAGTAATGATTACCACATCACTCCCTGCAATATCATCGTATGTTTCGGTTGCTTTGACTTTACTTGTGCCCATAAATATGAGCCCATGCTCCAAATCGAGTTGTTCACCGGTGATGCGCTTGGTGTCTCGGCTTACAAGTACCAGTTCACGAATTTCCTCACGAAGCAATAATGCATAGGCGGTTGCCATACCCACATACCCACAACCAATAATGGAGACTTTAGAATGTGACTTTTGTGTTTCTGGGTTCATAATGCTTGCATAGTAATGGTCATGTCATATTAGCTTTTTTGCATCAATCCCCCCAACGCATTCACTTTCATAAGAATATGTTCGTATCCTCGCTCAACCTGTGATGCGCCGTGTACCACCGACTCTCCTTCTGCAGACAGGGCAGCCATTACCACCACTGCACCAGCACGCAAATCGTGCACAGTCATAACCCCATTATGCAATCTCTCTACTCCATGAATGCGCACTGCTTGGGTATACTGTTTGTGAGGATCATAATTAAACTGATACAGCGTTTCTGGATTGTCTATTTGCGGTTGAAACAGATCCATGTTTGCGCCGACTTTTTTTAGCTCTTGAACATAATTCAGTCTAGATTCAAGCATTGTTTCATGAATAATTGATGTGCCATTTGCTGTAGCCATAAGAAGCCCCCACTGAGGCTGCCAATCGGTCATGTATCCGGGATGCGGAGATGTGAGCACGTCAGTCGCCCGAAGCCGAGCTGTATAGTAAAATCTTGCTCCACCATCGTTAAGCAATTCAATTCCGCCACCTGCTTCACGAATTTTTTCAATAAAAGCAGTGACCAAATTAGTATTAAGATTTGTTAAAGTGATATCGCCACGGGTTGCATATGCCATAGCAGCATAGGTGACTGCCTCATTCCTATCGACCACCACGGTATGAGGTGTGCTTTGCGCAAGCTTTTCCACTCCCACGATATGTATACTTTTTCCTTCTCGCTTGATTTTTGCACCTGCATTATTCAAAAACATGATAAGGTCATCAATTTCAGGCTCCAATGCACAATTGTGCAAAGTGACTTCAGCAGATCCACAGACTGCGAGCAAAATCAGCGCTTCTGTACCAGTATGTGTTGGTTTTTCAAATGTATATGTACCGATTATCGGCTTAGCTTTTATGGCCTCATAATAACCCGTATCATGATTATATGTCACCGCTACTCCAAGCGTCCGAATACCTTCAATGATGCGCTCAATCGGCCGTGCCCCTATCCTGCACCCACCCGGATTAGGAATGTGCGCCTTACCGAAACGCCGTAAAAGTGGACCGAATAATAAAAACGATGATCTGACTTTTGAACCGTGTAAAAGGCTAATCTCATGGTTAGATATACCACCTGGGTTAATGGTTGCGCTATTATTTTCTAACTTCACGCTTACCCCAATTTCTGAAAGCAAGTGAATTAGCTCGCTGTTATCTCTGTTGGCAGGCACACGATGGAGAACAACGGGATCATCAAACAGCACACTCGCAATCATAAGTTTAATAGAAGCGTTTTTAGCTCCGGCAAGGGTAACCTCACCCTTAAGCGGCTTCCCTCCGATAATGGTGTATGAGTCGTGCATAAGATATGGAATGAATGAGATAAAGCTAAACTCAACGCTTATTTTTTATTATTGCTGTATCTGGTATATATTTTCTTATGAACAATGTTGAAAGCGTGCTCTATGTCGATATCGAGTTGGTTGGCTAATCTGCAAAGAGCGAAAAACAAATCACCAATGCCATCAACAAATATATCTTTATCCTTACGGATTATTCGTTCAGAATCGGCACGGGAATGATATCGTATTTTTCGCGACATCTCAATGAGCTCTTCATGCAGATGGTCGAACTTATCAATGTTTGGATAATCGAGCCATCTGGTATCTTTAGTATTTTTGTAACAATCTTTGGCAAAGCGTTTCACATATTCCTGTGCCTCAGCCATGGTTTTGATCCTTTTTGAGGCTTGTTTGTTACTCGTAGGCATACAGTTGAAATAAAGGTATAACGCTTATGAAGGTATCATATTGATCTCAGGTTCAAGTCGTATTCCTGTAGCCGATTCAAAATCATCTTGCATCAATCTAATCACCTGTAGTATATCAGTCGGATTTTTTGTTCCGTAATTACACAATACAAGCGCATGATTCTTCCATGTACCTACCTGACCTACCCGCTTACCTTTCCAACCCAACTCATCAAATACATGTCCTGCCGCTATCTTATACAATTTCTCGTCATGGATATCTAATTTCGATGCGTCAACATACTGCATTTTCTCTGTTGGATAATATTGAAGCCGGGGAAATTGAGTTAATAGGTTACGAAGTTTATTACCAGGGACCATCGGGTTCATAAAGAGACTGCCGTTTGTCCCAACGCGCGTCCAGTCGGGAAGTTTATTTTTGCGAAGTGACACCACACCGTTATATATATCCTGTATGGTAGGTTTTACAACACCTTTAACGGCCAGCTCAGATCGTAGACTTTCGTAATTTGAAAAATAGCCCGTTTCAACCTTATGAAATTCGGGTTTCGCAAGCTTAAGTGTGACCGACCAAATCACGAAATTGCGATCTTTGATCATGTGACGTTGTTTGAATATACTGGATCGATAGTCAAATCCGCATTCTGCACATTGAAGATTGAAAGATTGCAACGTGTCAAGTTCAAGCACCTCTACCGATTCGCACACGTTTTCAAATGACTGTCCGTAAGCGGCGATATTTTGAATAGGAGCAGAGCCGACTTTTCCGGGAATATACGCAAGGTTTTCAAGCCCTCCTAAATTATTTTGACAAACCATATGCTCAACAAGCGATATCCAATCTTCTCCCGCCATGATCTTCCAATATGAATATTTTTCATCTTCTTTTTGTAACTCAATTCCTTTCGTGTCTACAACCATAACCATGCCATCAAAATATGAGGTGGTAAATAGAGTGTTTGCACCGCCACCAAGCACATAACGATGAGGGGTACTTGCATATTCGTCACTTTGCACCAAAGCCTTAAGATCTGGTAGTGATTCAATGTGGGCCAGGTGTTTGGCCTTAACGTTTAACCCCCATAAAAATAAATGTCCGATGGGCGCATTACTATCGATATTCATATTAATTACAGAGAACTTTTGATTTCGTCAATAATCTGATAAATACTTCCTGCCCCTAGTGTCACAAACACATCCTGGGGTGCAAGTATTGATTTCACATAAGCAATAAGCTGATCCCTGTCTGTAAATCCTTTGATATGTGTGTATCCCTTAGTATGGGCGGTATTTTGTACATCGAGTGCCGACAGTTTATCACCGCTACTTATCTCTCGAGCACTTGGAAATATGGAGTCAATGAGCACCACGTCCGCAAGCGCCAAAGCCTCAACGAATTCAGATAAAAAAGCAAGGGTGCGTGCATATGTGTGCGATTGAAAAGCAACCACTACCCTACTTTTTGGATATTTCTCTCGTATAAAGCGTAATGCAACTTTGATTTCTGCGGGATGGTGTGCATAATCGTCAATAAACGTGATGTCACTTTTGTTTCCATGACTCTCAAGTCTGCGTGCGACACCCAAAAAGCCACTCATTGCGCTCTCAACTTGATCTCTCGCATATCCCATATCAACAAGCATTGTGGTGACTCCGCGCATGTTATCTTGAATACTATGACTGTTGCACTCGTATACATGCTGTGCATAAGCGAAAAATTTGTCAAAGATGGCTTGTACGTGATTAAGATCTTTATAGATATCGGGATGATCGAAATCAACATTGGTACATAAAATGTGTGTGGGGTGATACAACAATAGTTTTGGAGTTTTGTCCTGGGGAGGCGATATGCCATATTCATCTGCTTCAAAGACAATAATCGATGAGTTAGGATTGTAATTACTCCCCAAAAACTCGTGAGTCTCCCTATCGACACTTTCGCTAGAATTATTTGTATTATTTATATCAAGCAGCCCTTTAAAATATGGCGCCCCAACGAGCCAGCTGGGTTGTGCACCTAACTGCTCAAGCGTATATGCAACCAGTGCGGTTGTAGACGTTTTTCCATGACAACCACAAATGGCAATCGAGCAGGGGAAAAGAGCGGTAAGTTCGGCGATTAAAGCAGCTTGATGGATTGTGTGTATACTGCGTGCTTCCGCTTCTTTCACCTGTGAGCTTTGAACCCCTCCATGTGCCGCAGAATACACCACAAGATCTGTTTTTGATGGAAGGCTTTGCCCAAGCGACTGAGTTTGAAATGCAAATTTTGAAATAATCTTGTCGGTAATCTGCTTTTCTTCGGTGTCAGACCCACTCACTCGCTTCCCCATCTGAGTTAAGATTACAGCAAGTCCCGCCATCGCCACACCCTTAATACCTACAAAAAAAACGTTTTGGGCGCTTTGGAGTAAGCTCATGCCATGATTATACCAGCTTCTGGCTTCGACAAACCTGCTATAATAAGTGCATGAATTACCGTCAATCAAACATCATAAAAACATACATATACATGGCTCTTCTCACCGGGTTAGTGACGCTCTTGGCATATGTCATTTCCGAATTTGCGGGGTATGGGTCGAGTGGTGTTGGTGTTGGGCTAATGATCGCAGGTATTATCAATTTTCTCGCATATTATTTCTCAGATAAGATAGTCATAGCCCAATCCGGCGCCAAGAAAATAACGCGTGAGCAATCGCCCGCCTATCATGCCATTGTCGAACGGCTTTGTATGAGTGCAAAACTGCCTGTCCCCGCATTATATGTAATCCCGGACAAATCTCTGAATGCCTTCGCAACCGGCCGTGACAAAGAACATGCTGCGGTTGCCGTAACACAAGGACTGCTGGATTCACTCGAATCCGATGAGCTTGAGGGTGTCGTCGCCCATGAACTTGCTCACATCCAAAACTACGATATGCGCCTTATGTCAACCGTATCAATACTCGTTGGTATGCTTAACATCCTCTCAAACATGTTTTGGCACACCAGTATGTATGGCGGATCAAGCAACAAAGATGAATCTCGTATCCATGCACTTGTCAGCATAGTTGTTATGATGCTCACCCCCCTCGTTGGTATGCTCATACAGCTCGCCATATCAAGACAGAGAGAATATCATGCCGACGCTTCTGCAGTACAAATGATTGGTTCCCCACACGGCCTTATTAAAGCGCTCGCCAAACTCGGGTCAACATCCAGACCGCTTGCAAGTGCAAATGTTGCGACATCGCACATGTACATTAATAATCCCTTCGGCAAAGATGCCTTTTTCAGTTCTCTGTTCTCGACACATCCGCCAATACCAGATCGTATCGCCAAGCTTCAGCAGTTGCCACTATAACAAATGAAAGATACCATTGATCTTTTCCAGACACCATGCTCACACTCACCAATCTTACCGTCACCGCTGGTGGCAAACAAATCCTAAAAAAGATTAATCATGTATTTGAACGCGGAAAGGTCTATGCAATCATGGGGCCAAACGGTTCTGGGAAAAGCACACTTGCATATACGCTCATGGGAAGCCCTGTATACACCATAGAATCAGGATCAATAACCATGAAGCATAACAATAAGAAGGTGAAGCTCAACAGTTTGACTCCCCATGAGCGAGCGCAACAGGGGCTATTTCTCTCATTTCAGAACCCTTTATCTTTACAAGGTATTCGAGTGGGCCAGCTATTACAACTCGCCTGCGCGGGGGCTATTTCGGCTCTTGAACTGCGAAAAAAAATCCAAGCACTTGCTCAGGAGCTTCATATACGGCCTGATTTGCTCGAGCGGAGTCTAAACGACGGCGCCTCTGGAGGTGAGCGAAAAAAAATGGAGGTTCTTCAAGCGGGCGTGCTCAATAAACCGGTACAAATCTATGATGAGATTGATACCGGCGTTGACATAGATGCACTTAAACAAATTGGTGTCTTCCTCAATCGCAGACGGAAAGACAAAGTGTATATTATCATCACTCACTACTATCGGGTCTTAGAGCACATATCCCCTCATGAAGTCATCATTATGATGGATGGAAACATTGTAAAAACAGGCGGCGCACAGCTTGCACAACATATTGAAAATAATGGGTATGTCAATGTATGAATACTAATTTGTATTTGGTTCGTCATGGAGAAAGCATGCTCAATGCTGCAGGAAGAGTGCAAGGATCACAAAATGACGGTGACCACAACACCCTTTCACCACAGGGCGTGTTACAAGCTCAAAAACTAAACCTCAGACTCCATGAGATCCCCTTTGCGTGTGCCTATAGTTCTCCCTCAAAACGTGCAATGGAAACAGCGAGCCACGTATGTCAGGGAAGAAATATTGCTCTGTTGAATGAACCGAACTTACGCGAAAAAGAAATCGGGTCTTTGGCCGGTTTAACTCAAGCAGAATTTTATGCCCGCTATGCAGGATGGGATGATAAAACAGAAGATGAGCGACTCGATATGAAAGTCGTTGCCGATGAGGAAAATCAGCGAGAGCTGCGTCTGCGCGTCATATCAACCCTTACTCAAATCGCAAAACGGCACTTGAAATCATCCGTTCTCGTCGTAACACATGGAGGGTTTATGAGGTCGTTTTATCAATATATCAAGAAAATACCTTTTAGGGAAATGTGGGCGTTTGAAAATTGTGGATATATGATTGTCGACTTTACCAAGGGCGCATTTCATATACGTGAAACTAACGGATTGTTATCCATTAATCCCGATAAAATTAAGTAGCGTATGTCAGTAAACACCTCTTTCGACTATCGTTTTGGCTTTGCCATGCCGGAGAAGCCTGTGTACACCACCGGCATGGGCCTAAGCCCATCGATTGTAAAAAATATATCTCAACTGAAACATGAGCCCGCTTGGATGACTACATTTCGACTCAAAGCGTACGATGTCTTTACCCACACAAAAGCCCCACTCTGGGGACCACAACTCACTGGCATTAACTTCGATGATATATATTACTATGTTCGCTCGGCACAAAGTCAAGCACGGCGGTGGGAAGATTTGCCTGCAGAAATTAAAGAGACGTATGATCGAATCGGCATTCCCGAGGCGGAAAAAAAACATCTTGCCGGCGTTTCGGCTCAATATGATAGTGAGGTTGTGTATGAAAGTGCGCAAAAAGTACTCAATAAAGATGGGGTCATCTTTTGCGATATGGACACTGCTTTACAAAAACATCCTCACCTCGTCAAACAATATTTCGGCAAGCTTATTCCGCCTAATGATAATAAGTTTGCCGCATTAAATAGTGCATTTTGGAGCGGAGGAAGCTTCATATATGTCCCTAAAGGAGTGACTGTACGCCTCCCCCTTCAGGCATATTTTCGAATAAATGCTGAAAAACTCGGACAATTTGAACGCACGCTCATCATCGCTGATGAGGGAAGCAGCGTCCACTACATTGAAGGATGCACCGCACCTGTGTATGATAGTGATTCGCTTCATGCGGCAGTTGTTGAGATATTTGCAAAAAAAGAATCAAAAGTCCGCTATACAACGGTCCAGAACTGGAGTAAAAACGTATACAATCTGGTTACCAAACGTGCAATGGCCGAGGCGGGGGCTCATATGGAATGGGTAGACTGTAACCTCGGAAGCAAAATTACCATGAAGTACCCGGCCATACACCTTATGGGGCCTCACGCAAAAGGTGAAGTGCTTTCAATCGCGCTTGCAAGTAAAGGACAGATATTGGATGCAGGTGCAAAAGTTTATCATAAAGCATCACATACCTCATCGCGCATCGTGAGCAAATCTATCGCCAAAGATGGCGGACAAACCTCATATAGAGGTATTGTTGATGTGCTACCTAATTTGTCCAATTGCAAAGTATATGTCAGTTGTGATGCCATGATCATTGATCCGCGATCGCGCTCAGATACCTATCCAACCATGAACATTCGATCATCTGATGTAGAGGTTCAGCATGAAGCGACCGTTGAGCGACTCGGTGAAGAACGCCTCCTCTACCTTATGTCTCGCGGAATAAGTAAATCCGATGCGGAAGGCCTTCTGGTTAATGGGTTCATTCAGCCCGTTTCACGTGAAATACCTTTGGAGTATCTGATTGAACTTAATCGCCTTATCAACATTGAGATGGAAGGAAGTGTGGGATAAATCCACCAAACATCTATGCAGCACACAACACACATCACCAAAAGCCAAGACAAATCGTTTTCTTATGAACAGGAAGGTGTGTATGTTGTAATGCTTGATAATGTATCGGGAACCTTTGCGTTTAACATTAAGGCGTCAGGGGTAAAACTATCGATATTCGGCCTATATACCGGCACATCTAATCAGTTGTTTCAGGTACACACGATTCAACACCATCACGCACCAAGTGCTACTTCTAATTTGCTTATCAAGTCGGTGCTGTATGGAAAATCACAATTCAACTATCAAGGTCTTATTCGCATTGAGCAACATTGCAATGGGAGTCATGCCTATCAGAAGAATCAGAATTTGCTTATGTCCTCGGAATCGAAAGTCACCTCAGAGCCCAATCTTGAGATATTGTCTCATGAGGTATTTTGCACACACGGTTCAACAACTGGCAAACCGGACTCCAATCAATTGCATTACCTGCATTCACGCGGCCTCTCATATACAGACGCCGAAAAACTCTATGTGGAAGGATTCCTGCAAGAAGTGAAAGATGGTATGCAGACGGTTATGCAAAAATAAAGACACATGAGTCTCATCTTTTTGCCGAGCACTCATATACAATACTCATTCATGAACACCATCCGTGATCGCTTTCCCTTTTTCAGTCATAATCCTCATGTCGTATATCTTGATTCAGCAGCTACGACGCTGAAGGCAGATGTGGCGCTGCAGGCTCTGAATGAGTATTACACCTCATATAGTGTGAATATCCACCGGGGGATGTACCCGCTTGCCCAGAAAGCCGATTTGGCATACCACGCGTCTCGCAAGAAAATTGCACATTTCCTGAATGCTCAAACACCCGATGAAATTGTTTTCACCAAAGGTGCAACAGAAGGACTTAATTTGCTCGCATCGTCACTAGGTCAATCATTAATCAATCCAGAACGTGGTGTACTGACAAGTGTCATAGAGCACCACGCTAACTTTGTGCCGTGGCAACAAATTGCCAAAAAACACAATGCGCCTTTTCAGGTTGCGCTGATAAACCCACTGACAATGACTGTTCGCGAAATATGCGATGAGTTTGAAAAGAATATTACCCAGGATACCGCAATACTTGCGCTCACCCACATATCAAATGTGACCGGCACCGTACTTCCTATTCAAGAAATTGCGCATCGAGCCCGTCAGATTAATCCGCACATAATCATCGTTTTAGACATGTGTCAATCAGTTCAGCACATGAGCATAGATGTGCAACAGCTTGATATAGACTTTGCCGTATTTTCCGGCCACAAATGTTTTGGTCCTACCGGCATCGGAGTTTTATATGGGAAAAAGTCGCGCCTTGATAATCTGTTACCGTACCAATTTGGAGGAGATATGATTTATGAGGTTGGGCTTTCACAATCTTCATTTGCCGAAGCACCTTCAAAATTTGAGGCGGGCACTCCACCCATTGCTCAAGCGATATCTCTTGCATCAGCGCTCGAATTCGTGCAAGAGATTATATCATCGGATTGTCATAATAATCTCAAAGACCTAAGAGCATATTGCGTAAAGCAATTTGAAAAGTTGTTTCCAAACGATGTGGTGGTCCATCAAAGCAAGCATCTGGATTCTTGCGCGATCGTTTGTTTTACCGTCAATAGATGTCATCCTCATGATGTTGCTCATATGCTGGGTGAACAAAATATTTGCATCCGTGCCGGACATCATTGCGCCCAGCCACTACACAAGCACCTTAACATACCCTCATCATGCAGGGTTAGTCTATCCGTATACAATACAACTGATGATATTGACAACCTGATGCAAGGCATTACTCGTGTTATAACTCAATTATCCTAATACTCCATGACACTCTACCACGACACTATTATGGACCATTATCGAAATCCGAGACATTTTGGATGTTCGAAATTCAAAGCATCTGCATCATCCTCCACACATAATCCTTCATGTGGTGATGCAATCAAAATGCAGATCTACATTTATAAAGGCAAGATAACTCGCATATGTTTTGAGGGGGAAGGATGCGCACTTTCAATTGCCTCTGCCTCGCTTTTGTGTGAGTACACAAAAGGAAAGTTATTGCGCGAAGTGCAATCATTTGATGAAGAAACAGTGTTACATTTACTTCAAATTGACGTTACCCCCGCTCGAACAAGGTGTGCCACAATCGGACTTAAGGCATTAAGACAGGCCATTGCAACGCTTTAAAAAATACACTTTTCTCCCTCATATTCTGCAGTACAATACGTAAAGAATTTATGCTTATTTATGCAGTATTCGTGGAAAATATCAGGTGAGGCGGGATTTGGCATTACTACTGTCGGACTCACATTCTCTAAAATCTGTGCACGGCACGGGCTCCATGTGTTTGATTACGCAGAATTTCCCAGCCTCATTCGTGGCGGATTTACCACCTATGAAGTTACACTCTCCACAAGTAATATCGGTAGCCTAAAGGAAACGCTTGATATGTTGGTTTGTCTCAGGCAAGATGGATTTGACAGAGATAAACATAGACTAACCCCCCAATCCGTCGTCCTATTTGACCAAGATACCGTGGAAGTAGAGGGTGACTTCGTTCAAATTCCCCTCCCCCTCAAATCCCTGCGCACCAAACACAAAGCCTTTCAAGTCATGGTAAACACCATATCACTCGGCGCAACCTTGGCACTCAATGGATGGAACATTCAAACATTCTATTCCATTCTTGAAGAAGAGTTTGGCAGGAAAGGCCAGGAGATAATAGACCATAATAAAATATTGGCTCAAGAAGGATGGGACTATGTGACCGACTTGGTCGGTAAAGACAAAGAATTACAAAAGAAGCTTGCTAATTCTATCCATGCCAATTCCATCATCTCATCGCATTCAAAACCCCTTTCTCAAAAACAGCTCCTCCTTATGACAGGTAATGAGGCCTTTTCCCTTGCTTCTGTAGTTGCTGATTGCCGGGGATACTTTGCATACCCCATGAGCCCCGCTTCAACGGTGTTAACTACCCTAGCCTCATGGGCAAAACACACTAAGATGGTCGTCAGACATGTGGAAGACGAGATTGCCGTCATTAGTGAGGCACTTGGCTGCGCATATGCAGGGGTCAGATCATCTGTTGGCACCTCAGGAGGAGGATTTGCGCTTATGGTGGAGTCACTCAGTTATGCGGGGGTCGCTGAAATTCCGCTTGTTGTGTATGTGGCACAGCGTCCGGGCCCCGCAACCGGCTTGCCCACGTGGACTGGTCAAGGAGATTTGCTCTTTGCTGTTCACGCAGGGCATGGTGAGTTCCCCAAAATTGTGCTTGCGGCGGGTGATATTCAAGAAATGATTGAAATTACCACAAAAGCATACGATTTGGCAGATACATATCAAGTGCCGGTAATTGTCCTCGCAGACAAACTTGTTGCTGAATCTCATGCGACAATTGATAACCAGTGGTTTAAAGATTTTACCAAAAAGCATACGCCAAAAAGAGGTAAGCTGGTTATGCACACTGACCAAAACCCGTACCTACGATATAAAGATTCGCCCGATGGCATATCTGAATATCTTATACCTGGTATGCAAAAAGGCCATTTTTGGCAAGCCAATTCATACGAGCATGTGGAGGATTCTCATACCACCGAAGATGCGGAAGAGGTGGTCAAACAAGTTGAAAAGCGTGCAAGAAAACTTTCTACATATCTTAATTCCGGTGATTACCAACCTCCGCTAGTTTTTGGAGATATACAGTCAGCCTCAATCATTTTCGTATCATATGGCTCAAACAAAAAAGCTATTCTCCAGGCACAAACAATGCTTCAAGATGAAAATATTCACAATGCATATATACACTTTACGCACGTATACCCGCTTTCTGAAACACTCGTGAAGCCATTATTTGACGCATCTGGAATATACGTGCTTATTGAAAACAATAGCGAAGGTCAGCTGGACAGGCTTTTAAAATCAGAATGCAACATAGATCAAATTACACATAAACTACTCAAGTATGATGGTCGCCCCATATTCGCACATGAAATAGTTACATTTACCAAAAACTTAATACAATAATGAACGACACCAATTTACTCATTAAAGATCTGACTGGCTACCCCCCCACCTGGTGTCCGGGTTGCGGAAATTTTGGCATCATTCGAGCCATTCGACTCGCGCTCGCCCAGCAAAATCTTACCCCCTCAGATATTTTTGTTACTTTCGATATAGGGTGCTCTGGTAATATGAATGATTTTCTCAATGCCAACAGCATGCATACGCTTCATGGCAGAGCAATTGCGACTGCCATCGGCATAAAACTTGCTCACCACACAAAACCAGTGCTCGTTGTTGGTGGAGATGGAGGGCTGTATGGAGAGGGTGGGAATCACTTTCTTCATGCGTGCAGAGGCAACCATGACCTAACCATTATCGTGCACGACAATATGGTATATGGCCTGACGACAGGTCAGGTTGCACCAACTGCTAATAAGGGGTATAAGTCGCGATCAACGCCTTCGGGCATCATAGAAACACCCATTAATGCGTTGGCCCTTGCCATATCTCAAGGAGCGACGTTTGTGGCACAAACATTTGCCAACGACGCAAAGCACATGGCTGAAATGATTACCAAAGGCATGCAACACAAAGGATTCTCTGTAATTAACATATTACAGCCGTGTGTCACATTCAATAAAATAAACACCTTCGAATACTTCTTAAAACGATCGTATAAGTTGGTAGATCATGACGCTCATAACATGCATTCTGCAATCATCAAGTCGCTTGAGGCAATGGAAGAGAAATTCCCCCTCGGCGTACTGTATGAGAACAAAGACAGATTACCTTTTCACGAAGAACTGCTTGGCATGGATGGTAACGACACGCTTCTATCGTCTCAAAGATATACAGATTATGACATTCTCACCCAAAGATTGTCCTAATAGAACAACCCGAAATACCCAACAAGTAGCCTTATAACGTGATTATAGGACGACATTAGCAAAAAGTGTTCGGTCTTGATAACACAAGTACATACTTATATTGGCACGTATTGACGATGTAAATGATGATACAGTTAAGATGTAATCATAAAGACATACATAGTGTAAAACACTATAGACAGTGTTACCACATGTCAAATGACACTATACGAATGCACTATTTAATCGCCTAACCCTTGACAATTAGCAATTAACCTTATATACTGCTAACCATTATGGAAAATCAAAATGAACTGTCACAACAACATGTATACCCCCTTCTACCGGTGCTTGACACGCTCGTCATGCCTTCATGCGAATCCGTTTTAATTGTGGGAAGGGCTAAAAGCATTGCTGCGGTCTCATATGCCGCTCAAAAGGACAATAAGATAGTCGTTGTATCTCAGCGCAACTCAAAAGACCAGCCCGGTGTTGAAGATATGCACCCTATAGGTGTTTTAGCGGTAATTGAGCGAGTTAATCCGGGTGAAAAAGGTGAGACGCACATCATGGTGCGAGGTATTGAAAAAGTAAAGCTTGAGAACCTCACACAAGTCGAACCTTATCTTGAGGTAGAGGTATCTAAGATTATTGAGTCATCCGCCGAGGACAATGAAACTCAAGCATTGGTGCATCACATCGCTTCAGAACTGAAACGCGCAATCAATATGGGAAAAACGCTCGATTTGAATTTTATGATTAATGTGTTGTACATAAACAATGCGTATACTTTCTCATATCAGGTGCTCTCCGTTTTAGAACTTAAGCTCA
Organism: bacterium; assembly: GCA_029573715.1. Taxonomy (GTDB): domain Bacteria; phylum Patescibacteriota; class Microgenomatia; order UBA1406; family GWC2-37-13; genus JAGOLU01. The sequence continues at coordinate 63,449 of JAKQDR010000165.1, forward strand.
CCGATAGATATGCGGTATTTCAGGAGGATGATCTCAAAAAACGTCTTGTCATGATTTCAGAGCACCTTGCTCAAGAAATTAAAATACTCGAGATCGAACACAACATCTCCAAAAAAACCAGTGAAAAGATAGATGAAACCATGCGTGAAAATATTTTGCGAGAGAAAATGAAGACAATAGAAGAAGAGCTTGGTTCATCTAAAGGCAGCCCTGCAGATAAGGGAGTTAAAGAGTTAAAAGACAAACTCAAAGAGGCTAAAATGCCTAAAGAGATAGAAGAGAAAGTGCAAAAAGAGATTAGACGACTGGAGCAAATGTCGCAATTTAATCCTGAGTCATCATCGCTTCGAAGTTATATCGAGACAGTGGTTGAGCTCCCCTGGAATGTTCGATCACCCCAATCAATTGATATTGCCCAAGCGCGTCATATCTTAGATGAAGATCACTATGGCCTACCGAAGGTAAAAGAACGTATTGTTGAGTATTTATCGGTTCTTAAACTTCATGCTCAAGACACTATAACCGATAGTCCAATCGTAAAAGAACAACAAGAGAGTGTTAAAAAACGAAAAGCAACACCTATACGGCAGGATATTGTTGATATGAAAGAAAAGCAGCCCAACATATTATGTTTTGTCGGTCCACCGGGAGTAGGTAAAACTTCTATAGGCAGATCAATATCAAAAGCTTTAAACACCAAGTTTGTTAAGGTTGCACTTGGTGGCGTACGAGATGAGGCGGAGATTCGTGGCCACCGGCGCACCTATGTTGGCTCTATGCCTGGTCGATTCATTAAGGCAATTAAACAAGCTGGTGTCAAAAACCCGGTATTTATGCTTGATGAGATAGACAAAATTGGAAATGATTATCGCGGCGACCCAGCCTCAGCACTACTGGAACTACTTGACCCTGAGCAAAATGGCACATTTGAAGATCATTACCTCGAGCTTCCGTTTGACATGTCTGAAGTATTTTTCATAACGACCGCAAACCAACTCGACACCATCCCGCCGGCACTTCTTGATAGGCTCGAAGTTATTCATTTTGCAGGCTATACGGAAGATGAAAAATACAATATAGCCAAAAAGTATCTTGTTCCCAAACAACTTCATGCTGCGGCGGTCAAAGAAGAACAGGTCGAAATACCCGAGGAAACTCTTCGCGAGATTATTCGCAAATACACGCGAGAAGCTGGCGTAAGAAATGTCGAACGAGAGATAGCCCGTGTTCTTCGCAAAGTAGCAACAAAAATCGTCGAGCAGATTCCTTTTGAAAAAGTCATTCAACCTGATGATTTGAGAAAGTATCTGGGTGTCCCCAAATATCTCAATCAAATGGTTGAAGATATTGATTATATTGGCATAAGTACGGGTCTTGCTTGGACACAGTCTGGAGGTGATATTCTCTTTATCGAAGTCACAACCATGCCGGGCAAGGGTAATCTCACGCTCACGGGCAATTTGGGCAATGTAATGAAGGAATCCTGCCAAGCTGCCCTATCATATGTACGGTCTCACTGGAGCGCATTAGGACTTGATAAAAACCTTTTTGAAAAAATTGATGTGCACGTGCATGTCCCCGAAGGCGCAACGCCCAAAGATGGCCCCTCAGCAGGTGCAGCGATTACGACAGCGATGGTCTCGGCTCTTACTAAGCGTCCTGTAGACAAATATTTGGCCATGACCGGTGAGATAACTCTTCGAGGGAGAGTGACTGAAATAGGAGGGGTTAAAGAAAAAGTGCTCGCCGCAAATCGAGCGGGAATAAAAACAGTTCTTTTGCCATCGGAAAACAAAAAAGATTACGAAGAAGATATTCCGGAAAACATCAAGGCTGTTATGAAATTTCAGTTTGTCGAGAGGATTGAGGATGTGTTAAAAATTGCATTACATGAACCCAAAAAGAAGCGAGGAAGTACCAAGAAATTAGAAAGCATCTAAGAACATATCTCTGATTCGCTGTGTGTCAGATTAGTCTGTTAGACATCTTTACAAAGGTGAATACCCACAAGCATTACTATGTGTAAGGCCAACGTGGCAACCATTTGTTTGATTAAAAACGAGCACTAAACCATCTTAACTTTGTACTATAGGACAATCTTTTGCCGAATGTGGTGAGCCGTTGTATATAGTTTGTAGAGCAAGAGGTTTATAACAAGATCAAACGACCCTGCATATTGGACAAATTGAGTGCCATAGCCTTGCTTAAACTTCGTAAACCCGGCCCACGGGTCTGATGAGTTATGATTGGGTGGTAAGCTTCCCCACATATCAAAACGAGTACATCCAAGTTGTTTCGCAAGAAGCAGCGCCTCCCACATAAGTAGATTGGGCGCCATTACGTTTTTGTGTGTGTCAGATGATCCACCATAGACATAATACATGGTGTCTTTAAATTGCCATAATTGATAAGCAGCAAGAGGCTCGGCATTATAGCGAGCTACAATAATATGATTTTGCAGTCCGGTTTGTCCGGACACATACTCGCTCTGTTGCCTTTCATTCAATATTACCCATACATTCCTATGGTACGCCGGTATGTGGCCTTTGTATCGCTGTCTCATGCAGGTGTCAAAATACAAACGCTCGAAAATTTGATAGCCTTCTTCATTGTTTAATACTTCAGTAGTTACATGTTTTCGCTGGGCAAGTCGAATGTTGTATCGGGTCTTTGGATGCATTGTTGCCATGAGTTCTTGTTCTGTTCGAGCGATGTCAAGCGTCTGATTCCACATGGTAAAGAGTGGATGGGGCGACATGATTAACCTGGGCACATGGATCGACTTCCATTCATCTTTCAATATGTTAGGTTCAAATTTAATGAATATAACTCCATACTTCTTGGCCCATGGTTTCAAATAGTTCACCAAATCTAATGTCGGAGCGAATGATTTGGGCACATACCCTATTGCATATGGAGAAAATGGGATAGGATGAATGGTGAGTAAATATACCTGAGCATCATTTCCCTGTTCGTCTTTTTGTATCAGGCGCACAATCCGCTTACCTTCGTGTTTGCGCACCTCTCCCCACTCCCATGATTGCATGGGGTGTGTGGCCAAAGCATTCCACTCACGCGGGCCTAAATCATTTTCCCGTATGGTTGATGGGTGGTGGTGTGTTTTGGTCATTTCAACAATATTTCAAGTGTATTCTCCGCACAGTATTCCCATGAGAATTTTCGTGCTCGAGCCTCTCCCCGCTCAACAAGTTCATTTCTCAGTTTCAAATCTTTCTCCAGCATCCGGAGTTTATCAAGTAAGCTATTTGCGTTCTTGGGCTCAAAATACAACGCTGCCGTCCCCCCCACTTCAGGCAAGGCTGAGGTGTTACTTGCAATAACCGGACAACCAGCGGAAAAAGCCTCAAGCATGGGAATACCAAATCCTTCATATAAGCTTGGCATAACAAAACAAAACGCCTTATGGTACAAATGATATTTCTCAAGTTCATTCACATATCCAACTATATGCACTACATCTTCCAACTTTAATTTATGAACCAAAGAAAATATTTCTTTATACAACCATCCTTTCTTTCCAGCGATAACAAGCTTATAATCCGGATTTTCTTTGTGAAATAATGCAAAGGCGTACACAAGCGTGGTTAAGTTTTTACGAGGTTGCAGTGTCCCTACATACAAAATATAGTGATACGGCACCAATTTGTAATCATGCCCTTGTATCAGCATATTTTGTTTGGGTGTTGTTGTTTTAAATGGGGTAAGGCCGTTAGGTATGGTGTGAATCATTTCCTCTGGTATATGATACATTTTCACAATATCTGCCCTTGTGTGTGAGGAAACGGCGATAATATCGTGGGCTTTGGTTACTGATTCTATAGTCCAATGATGGAGTTTATACAAGTCTTTCTTAAGAAATTCATCAGGGAAAAATTCATACGCCAAATCGTGAATGGTCACAACTAATTTGCAATTTGGAGGTATCCAAGGAGGAGAATAGTGTGCCGGGGCAAAAAACGCATGAAACCGTATATTGGATAGTATTAATACTTTTCTCAATCGTTGCCACATGTAATCAATACGCATCTGCAGGGGTAAAAAAAAGCGAAGCCACATAAATGGCCCCCACACAACTTTGTATCTAAAATATTGATTTTCTCTGGGGAGGTGTAGCTTGGGGTTTTCGCGTAGATACACCAAAAATCGAATATCATGCGAAGCATACCGTTTAAACTGGGAAAGGAGATTGCTCGTGTATACCGAGACACCAACGGTTTTATCTACGTTAGCTTCGTTTCCATCAATAAGAATTAGACGCATAGAAAATAATGCACTCAAAATCAGAGTTCCTCTATCGATTCTAACATATTTGCGAGGTAGGCTTCATGGGTAAATCGCTTGACATTGGCATACCCATTATCAATAAATGATTGGCGCGCTTGAGGTTGAAGGGCCATAAACCGCATCGCAGCAACTAATTCATCCATATTGCGAGGATCAAAATACAAAGCCGAGCGCTCGTCTGCAATCTCAGTGAGTGATGAACTATTGCTCATAATCACTGGACACCCAAGCGTCATTGCCTCAAGAGGAGGAATACCAAAACCCTCATACAAAGAAGGAAATACAAAGGCGAGGGCATGAGTGTAGAGTGTTGCAAGATCTTCATCTGATACCGCACCAAGCATTAGAATCTTGGGATGTTGGAAAGCGGAGGTATCAACATCCCACCCACGAGGCCCGGCGATGACCAAAGATAAATGAGCAAATCGAGGATCTTGAATCAGGTGCAAAAACGCTTCAATAAGAATTTTCAAATTTTTCCGAGGTTCCACCTTACCAACTGCAAACAAATATTCGCCAGGTTTAAATGCATAGTTGAATCGAGCGCTTGTCGGCACTGAAAGGCGGGATATTCCCGGGTAATTTACTGATACTTTAGCAAAAATATCTTGATATTCAGATTGAAGATCAGCTTTAGTTGACGCACTATCACACCATATCTGTGCGCATTCCTTCACGACATGACTTAAACGTTTTGACTGGGTTGATAATATAAGTGGATCAACTGTCTCTGGCATTTTTCGAAAGACCAGATCATGGACAATTGTTGCTTGTTTCTGTGCAATCTTCACGGGTGGCTGAGTCCAGTCAGATGAAATAAACAAGTCAAATTCATGGGGTACGGGCATGGTGTTTCGCCATTTCGCTTCATTCCACATCAGTGAGAGCATACGGGGTGGGACATACCATCGAACAAGCGTATGATCTGTTTTTTTTATTTCAGAAAGAATATCTGCATGCAAATTATGCTTAAGCGAGGAGAAGAAAAATGTAAAACGATGAGGCGTTCGAGCAGCAAGGATGCTTTTTGTTAAATGATAGGTAAACCGAGCGACACCAGTTCCCTGATAAATGATTTGTGATATGTCTATGCCGATATGCATGATAAATACAGGGGGCTACCAATGACTAATTTCGACTACTGACCAATGATTCATATGAGCTTACTAATTTTTTTGTTATGGATTCCCAGCTAAATTGACTGCGAGCAATGGTGTAAGCATTATGTGCAAGAGCCTGTCGCAATACATCATCTTGTGCGATATGAGTAATTTTTTGGGCGAATTCTTGCGGGCTTTGCGCCAGTAAGACACTCACGCCATCTTGAAGGGCAAGGCCTTCAGCGCCGGTAGCGGTTGTGACTACCGGTAAGCGAGTTGCCATAGCAGTAAGTATTTTTAAACGTGTTCCTCCAGGGCCAAATATAGGTGCGACAAACACATGAGCGTCAGTGTATACCTGGCGAACCTGTTCATTGCCGGCTTCATTGAGATTAACAAAGTGCAGATTGCTTGCCTTGGCCTGCAAGAGGCGCGAAGGAATATTTTGACCCGCGACAGTGAGCTCATATTGGATGGTGTCATGGGATAAAAGTGGCATAACTTGCTCTATCAAAAATCCAACTGCCTCAGTATTTTGAAGCCAGGAAAAGTTGCCAACAAAAAGCATCTTCACCGATTCCTTAATATCTTTTTTTACCGGATCCATAACAAACATATCATCACTTGCGCCGTTGGGTATAACGACCGGATTGATATTAGGTGCAAGATCATGAATCATAGCCGCATCTGAGTCAGAAACTGCAGCTACAAGTTGTGCATGATTCCAATAATGCTTTTCCCAAAATTTCAGCTTAAAAGTGTCCAATCTTAATGGGTGGTGCAGATACCACGGAAGCTGGGTAATATAATGTTTGTATACTCTATACTCAAGCGTTTGATCTACCAATAGAGTCGGTATATGTGTTTTGGGAATATGTGGCATCACATAAAATGTTTCTGCATGTAATACATCAAATGATTCTGTTTTAAGCAACTCTTCGACTTTGTCTGCCGCTTCTTGTGAATAATTACGCACCACTAAAAATGGAAGGAGTCCAAAAACCGACTTTAAGACCGTGCTTATCTGCCATGGCTTTTCTGGGCGTTTACATAAATAGATGTCTTTACAGTAGTCTTTTAGATGCTGTGCGTACTGACGCTCTTCAATTTTTTTATATAAACACACGAGTGTAATCTCATGTGCACTACTAAGGTGCCTGAGTAAATTGTATGTACGAATTTGCCCACCTGAAGCGGGTGGATACGGCAAATACGGAGTAAGCATGAGGATTTTCATACCCTATCAAAAATGCATCTAAAGCTTTAATAGAACAAAGCGATCGTTTGCAAAAACCCGAGTAATGGTTGGATCTTCTTGCTCGAGACTGTCTGCAGTTTGTTGATTATAAGTGAATATATAGGCGTATCCTTTCTCTTTAAAACTTTTTGCAGAGCTGTAAATGCCGGGTGAGCCTTTTCTATCAAAGGCAAATAGAGCCGTTGTGTCGCCTCCGGTATCAACGACAATAAGCTCATCCGGGGCAACAAACGTGCGGACAATCTTGGCAAATTGAGGGATGTCGCTGAGCGAGTAATAATAGTGTTGCACTTTCTCCCAAGAGATAAACCAACTTGCGATAAAAAGCGCAGTACCCATGGCAAAAACAGCTATTTTTTGAATCAAATGATGGGCATTTTTGTATATATACGAAAAACCTATGCCTGAGATGATCGCAAGGCTTGGAAGAATGAGTATTTGATAGTATTCATGCTGTACGTTACCTCCCTGAAACGTAAATAGGTAGGCAAATGATGACAAAAGAAGGGCATGTGGAAGAAATGTCTTGGTTTTTGACCATAACCCTTGTATAAAAAATACTAGATTATATGAACCTAATATCAAAACATTTATCCGTTCAAAAAATATCCATCTGAAAAATGCGGGTCGGAAAAAGATTGGATACATAGCTCCACCCGTGCTGACACTTGTGATAAGCCAAGAATTCGCAGGTATTCCTTCGGGATACTGCTGAATGTAGAGTCGCCACAAGCCAAACGGGACAAGAGCCACCGCAAGAAGTACAAGAGGGGTTGCTAGTCGAAAGCTCAACTTGGATTGGTGATGTGCATACGCATACCAGAGGGCTAGTGCATAAAAGACAGTTGTCGGCTTCACGAGCACTGCTAATGCAAATGCGACCGCCGATAAAATTATGGCATATTTACTACGCGAGCGATATGCTACATACAGCGCAATCATAACCAACATGCTTGCAAATACTTCAGGGAGGATGGCGCGGGTATAAAATACAAAAAACGGCATCACCGCATACATCATGGCTGAAACGACTGCAGCGATCCGGCCAGCTTCTCGCAGGGCAAGATTAAAAATTATGCCAAGAATAACTATTGAGGAAAAAATGCTTACCGCTCGACCCCATACCACAATGTCAAGTTGAGGAATTAATTGATACCAAAGCGCAATAACTGCATTATAGAGGGGAAACTCAACCATACGATACCCGCGAGGGTTATCCTGCCCAGTTTGAAGTGGCGATACGTCATCATAGCGAGGTAAAAGCATATTAATCCCCTCACGACTATAGTTACGAGCGACTGCAAGTGTGTCTGCTTGACGCCAGCTGTGAAACTCAATAAGCGGTGTCTCAATTTTGTACAAGCGAAATGCGAGAGCGAATATAATGATTACAAAAAGAATCACAATATCAATCCGATTATGTTTTTTCAAAAAAGTCATATCAATAGAATTATTTAAGCGTGCTTTGAATGAGTATGAGATGTGCTAAAAATGCCGATATATAACCCCGTTATGGTCCAGAAAATAAATGCAACTTTTGATGCCTCAAAAACATCAATGAGAATTGCATTGACCAGAAGCGCGATAAAGCCTGCGCAAAAACCCGCAATAATCAATACATCTTGCGTATGATTTTTGATGGCACTAACCATTGTCTTACCAATAAGCGCCAATATTCCCATGAAAAGCAATGCGCCAAGCGCACCCATTTCACCAAACCATCTGAAATAATCGCCATCAGTGCTTTCGGTGAGTGAGCTCGGGCCCGTCCCAAGGATGGGATTGGCAAGAAATGCACGCCATGCGCGTGGCCATTCAACCTGTGTACGTGTCGCAAGAGATGTGTCACCGGCGACGACATCTTTAGCAACAAAAGATTGGAATTCTTTGTACTTCTCGTTCACCAGGCGTATTGCATCTTCCTCGGTGATGACCCGACCGCTTTTTTTCGCTTCTTCAATCTCTTTTTTCACCAACTGTTTCTGCAAATCTTTTTTGTCTTTTTCGCTGACTACCGGGGCTGAGCCGCCCTGTACAACGAAATGGCTTCCTGCAGGAAGTGTGGTAACCTCAATTTCTTGGTTAATGATTTCAGCTCCGGTTTGCACATTTTCAAATACACGGGTTTTCTGAAACATATCCATAAATCGATTGGTCATGTCCCGACTCATTAAAAGTAAAACGAAGGTGAGCAGGGCGGTGAGCACGAGTCCGCGCCACTTGCGCGTAAACACAAAGTATAGAGTGATAGAAAAGACAAAAGCACCAAAAGAAATGCGCGATGCAGTAAGGATAAGTGTGGTAATGGCGAGAATATACACAAATATTCCACGAATCTTATGGGTGGTATAGCTTATGCTTGCAGCGACAATGGGAATCAAGAAAACCAAATACGCTGCAAGATCATAGTGACCGGCAAATGTGGCAGAGACTCGAGATTCAGGGGTAAGCTTCAAAAGATGGCCCTTGGCAAACTCCGCATTCATTGTTTGTACGGCCGGAAAATCGAAAAAGCGGAAGAAAAAATATCCCACATCTTTCATAAATCCATAGCTATTGACTGACATCCATTCAAACACATCACGCACCGGCTGAAACAAAATGGAGCTTTTTTGACCAAGCGCATAAAGGCTTACCAAAAGCGTAACCCAAATGCTTACATTCAGAAATTTCATAAGGATTCTTTTATGGCTGTCCGCGCCTCGCACATGAAGAAGTTCTATTTGTACGGCAGCGAATGCTACGAAGAAGGGAAACATGTACTCCACACGGCGAAGCGCGTGAAGAAATCCGATGTTGCGAAAGGTAATTACCTGACTTACAAATATATTAAAAAAGAGGGAGATAAAAACCGAGCTCCAAAAAAGGAAGAAAAGCAATGTAAACTGTCGGTGCCACTGAATTTTGCGACGCAAAAATTGAATGACAAACACCACACCCATAAGCGCCACATAAAAATCCTCCAGACGTATTGCGATATACGTGTCGTGAATGCGGATAAAGGGTATTTTAGGATAGAGCGGAATAATGACCAATAGAACTAATGTACAGAGGGTCAAAATATGTCTATCGAATGTGCTGAGTAGTTTATGCCATTTCATATGGGTGATGATGGTAATTTTTGACGGGATTCTTGCACAATTGCGAGTGCGCTTCGATATGTTTCCATGAGTTTCTGACGGCCTAAAAGCATCGCAAGTGCTATGACCAGGCGTGCTTTTAGTGCAAGAAGCCATTGTACCATACCCAGTGCCCAAGGATGATGATGGGTGCGGTATAAAAAGAGAAAGCCACGATACACCTGGAAGATGGGATATGTTTTATTACTGGAGGCCGATCCAAGGTGAACTAGCTGTGCGTTTGGCAGATACCACACATTCATTCCCTTCTTTCGTGCCCGATACAAGAGCTCAATCTCCTCCATATACATAAATATGTTTTCATCAAAGCCATCAAGCTCTAGAAAATCATCCTTCCTGCACATGATGCATGCACCGGAAACCCAATCAACAGCCTTCGGGATGCTTGGTGCATAACGCGTCAGCCCCCAATAATCACCGCGTAAAAATAGCGCACCAATGATGGTGGGTATGGAATAATACGGTCCACATGATGGTTGGGGAGAAAAGTCTTCGTTCAGAAGTTGAGGCCCCGCAAAATGCACTTTGTAGCCGGTGCGCGTTGGACGAGTGACCAATGCTTCGTACGCTTTGGTGTGAGGTGGATTATTAGCCATACACTCCGAAACGAATGTTGCAAGCGCATCCTTCACCATGATTGTGTCAGTATTAAGCAGAAGTAAATATTCTCCCCGAGATGCGCGAGCTGCTTTATTGTGACCTTTGCCAAATCCCGCATTCTCAGTATTTCGAATAAGACGAATAGGAATGCCCAGAGAGCTTTTGTATTGCTCTATTGCGTCAAATGAGCCATCTTTTGAATTGTTGTCAACAATCACAATCTCAATATCATGTGAGGGGGTTTTTGTGAGCCAGCGTAACGCGAGCGATTTTTCGATGGATCGCAAGCATTGCAGGGTAATGTCTTTTGTTTGATAAGACACGATGTTTATCGAAAGAAGCGGCGTATCCATGTGCTATAATTTTAGCACGAAATTGACCAAAATAGCCATCGTAGCTCAGGGGCAGAGCAAACGTTTCATAAGCGTTGGGTCGTAGGTTCGAATCCTACCGGTGGCACCATTGAAAAAATAGCCCAAGCGTTGGGAGTAACGAGCGATGAGCTTTTGAGATAATTATGAGCACTAAACCAAACAAAATAAATCAAGAATCGGAATCGCTCAAAGAACAAATTATCAAGCTGGAAAAACAGCTTGAAAGTTTTAGGCATTCCAACGACCATTTTCTCAAAAATAAACTTTTCCTCCACTACGACATCAAAGATCCAGAAAAGGTGGCGGTGGATTGCGAGACGAAATTACCCGTCTTGGCAGAAATAGACAAAAAGAAAATACAAAAAGGGAAAGAAACCGACCCGACCCACCTCATTATTGAGGGCGACAACTATCACGCACTCTCTGTCCTCAACTATACCCACGCTGGCAAGATTGATCTCATCTACATTGATCCGCCTTATAACACGGGCGCAAAAGACTGGAAATATAATAACGATTATGTAGATAGCGAGGACTCTTTCCGACATAGTAAGTGGCTTTCGTTTATGGAAAGTCGTCTGCGTCTCGCGAAAAATTTGATGAAGGATGACGGTTTCATAGTTTGTACCATTGATCACTATGAGCTTTTCTATCTCGGCGCACTCATGGACAAAGTTTTTGGTGAACAAAATCGCATAGGTATTGTTACGGTGTTTATTAATCCAAAAGGACGTCAGCATGAGAGATTTTTTTCTGCATCAACAGAATATATGCTTGTATATGCAAAAGACATATCAATAGCAGAATTTGAATCGGTTGCTATTGATGATGAAGTTGCGCAGACATTTGATCAGCAAGATACACAAGGTCGGTTTAGATGGCAGTCATTTGCGCGTATAAGAACAAGTACAAGTCGTGAGAAAAAACCTGCTTTTTATTATCCTATTTAGGTAAGTCCAGACCTAAAAAAGATAACTACTACTAATACTGATGGTTATGTTCCCGTATATCCAGTATCTAATGGCAAAGATTATAGTTGGAAAACGAAACCAGATACATTTGCTAAGCGACTTGCAGATAGTCAGTATCGGGCTATTAGAGAAAACGGAAAACTTGAAATACAGCATAAATATCATGAACAACAAGTGCTAAAAAACTTATGGACTGATAAAAAATACTTCCCAGAGTTTCAAGGAACGAATTTGTTAAAAAAAATAATCGGCGAGGGTAAGTTTAATTATCCAAAGTCATTATATGCAGTCATGGACACGGTAAAATTAATGACTTCTGACCAAGGCATTGTTTTAGATTTTTTTGCCGGATCTGGAACAACTGGGCATGCCGTTCTTGAATTAAACAAGGAAGACAATGGCACGCGTCAATTTATTCTTTGTACCAATAACGAAAATAAGATTGCTGAAGATGTTACCTACCCTCGCATCAAAAAAGTGATTGACGGCTACGGCAACACGGCTGGCATCCCTGCCAATCTCCGCTACTTCCAGACAGACTTTGTGGAGAAAAAAGGAAGCGTCTCGCAACTCAAGATTGATCTGACGCGCCAGTGCGCGGAGATGTTGCGTGTTAAGGAAAATGTTTTTGAAGCGGTGAAGCTCAAAAAGCAGGCGAAGAATTATAAGTTTTTCAAAAATGGTAACAAGTATCTTGGCATATTTTTTGATTTCTTTACCGATCCGGAGTTTACGGACTTTATCGCGGAGCTGAACAAGTTGCCGCAAGAGTCAGAAAAATCCGTATATATCTTTGTGTTGGACGGCTCGGCGAGCATCTTTGCCGATGAGTTTGCAGGCGTGGCAAATTGCGAGATTAAGGAAATTCCACAAAAGATTTTGGATATTTATAAACAACTAGCGCGCGAAGTCGCGAGAAAATAATATGGCACGAACACTCAAACAATTTCAAGAAATCGCGGTGCAGGCAATTTTGGCAGGCGCAAAGTATAAACTCACCAGCCAGAATATGGTTTTTGTTTTTAAGTCGCCGACTGGTTCCGGTAAAACTTTTATGATGTCGCAAGTGGTAGCGCGGATGGCAGATAGCGACAATGTGGACTTCAACTCAATGGACTTGTGTTTCCTCTGGGTGTCTATCGGCAAAGGCGATTTGGAAAAACAATCAGCGAAGTCGCTCAAAGAGGCATTTGACGGCTCGCCACAGGTAACAATGCTGGAAGCTTTTGCGGGAAGCAAGGATATTATTGAAAAGAACGAGGTGATTGTTTTTAACTGGGAAAAGATACGCACGCGCGACCGCGAGACGGGTGAATGGAAAAATGTGGTGATGAAAGATGGCGAGCGAAGCAGTTTTGTTGATGTGCTCAACGAGACGCGCGAAATGGGACGAAAAATAGTGTTGATTATTGACGAAAGCCAAATGGCTGCAAAGACAAAACTAGCGTTGGAGATAATTAATGATGTCATCAAGCCCAACTTGATCATTGAGATGTCGGCAACACCTAAATTGACTGAACAGCCAGACTACACCGTGAACCCGCAGGATGTAATTGACGAGGAATTGATCAAGAAAGATATTGTCATCAATGAAGATTTTACGAACGAAGACGCGAGCGAGCTGGACACGGAGCAAGCTGTTCTTTTGGCTAGCTGGAATAAATTGACGGAGCTTGAGGGCTTATTTAAGAAAAAGAAAATTGGCGTGAAACCACTCCTGTTGATACAGCTCCCAAACAGCGAAGCGGGAGATGCGAAAAAAGACGTGGCGGTAGAGTTTTTACGAGAGCAAGGAATATCGCAAGAAAACGGCAACTTGGCGATCTGGTTGTCGGAAGAGAAGTTTTTGGCGGACAAAGATTTGGTAAAGCTGAACAGTCCAGTGCGTGTATTGATTTTCAAACAAGCGATTGATACTGGTTGGGACTGCCCGCGCGCGCATATACTTTTGAAATGGCGTGAGAGTGCCAGCATCACTTTCGAGGTCCAAGTTTTAGGGCGCATATTGCGTATGCCGGAAGCGAAGCATTATGACGATGATGTGCTGAATCGCGGATATGTGTTTACTAATACACCGAGAATTGATGTGAAGCGTGAAGTCTATGGCCCGAATATTATCAAGACTCTGGTCGGCAAAAAACGAGATGGTGTGAAGAATATCACTTTGCGAAGTTATTATCGCACGCGCACCACGTATAACGACATCACAGCAGGACTCTTTAGTGGGATTTTTGAAAATAAATTTGCGAAGTTTTTTGGATTAAGTGCTGATACGAGCGAAAACTATAAAACAATAAAGGCATGGAAAGGAAGCGACGGCGAAAAAGTAGAAATGGAAGGCAATTTGCGCGTGAATATTATGAGTGATGTAATCATTTCTGGTGGGACGATTGATGAGACGGCGCGCATAGAGGACGACTCCCAGACGAGCCTCGTGATGAGCGAGAACGATTTGCGCCTGAAAATAGAGGCGATTCTAGGAAGTGAACTCGCTGGCTATCAGGCGGCGCGGTCTATCCCCGTGATGAAGAATACGCTCGTTGGAATAATCAAAAAGTATTTGGGTAAGAACATCGTATGGATTGACGCGTTTATTATTTACAACGAGGCGATTATAAAAAGTATTTTGCACGAGGCCGTTGCAGACTTCAAGCAAAAGAAAGACAAAGTAGACGCAGAAAAATTGAAGGAGTTAGAGATATGGGATGACGCATGGCAGATTCCGGAGGAGAAAAGTTATAACGATAAGGTTTTTGCGGTGGAGCGCGTGGAGAATTATTTTTACGATAAGGCTATCTTGGAAGTTGAGAAAAGTGAGCCAGAAACGAAATTTATTGATTTGCTAAAAAATAGTGGGAAAGTCGTATGGTGGTGGAAAAACGGAGATGAACATATGCAGGAAAACTTCGGTATAAAAATAGACGAGAAAGGCAAAACTTTTCAGCCGGACTTTATCGTGAAATATACCGACAATACTATCGGTATTTACGATACCAAGTCGGCAGGTTTTCAGGTGGAGGACACGAAAGCAAAAGCTGAGGCATTGCAGAACTACATCAGAGAACAGAAAAAAGTAGTGGGCGGAATTGTGATATTTGACCACGGTGTGGCAAAGATAAACTCAAAAGAGGTGTATCGGGATTTTAGAGAGGGTGCGGAAGACTGGGTTGATTTTTCGCGATAAGATAAAAGGGAGCCACTCGCGTTAGCGGGTGGTTTTCTGTGCGCGCACTGGGTGGGGCAAGCAAAAAGAGCTACCACCAAGCGTGGAGACGGGGGCGTCTCGCGCCGACGCAAGCTACGGAGAAAATGCGGGCGCGGGAGAGGTGCAAAGGTTAGCTGTTTCGTTCAAAATGCGTTCGAGCAGAGTTATATAATTCCACCAAATACCAAGTCCTCCTTCTGCACATATCCATATCTCTCGTACATAAGCCGATCAGGGTAATTCTCTTAAAGTCTATTAAGATATTCCCCAGAATCCAGTTCTTCCTGCGTGAAGTCCACTTGCTCATCGAGAAGCTTCGGGTCGTAGGCAGGATCGGGATAATTCACAAGCCATGCATCTACATCGCCAATATTCTCCAACCCTGTGGGTACATGAGGAGGAATGTATAGTCGTGTCAGGTTTTCCTCGCTTAATATGTGCTCTTCTCGCTTGCCATCAACATATAAAATTATCTTCATTGTTCCCTTAATACACATGTAGCGGGCTGCACGAACACGGTGCAAGTGGTAGCCCTTGAAGGCGCCTGGCTTGGCGCAGGTTAGGTACACGTCCGTTTTATCTTCGTTTTTAAATAACTCAATCAAAAATCCGTTTTCTTGTTTTGAAAGGTCATACGTCGGCACTTTCTTTGCTTTTTCTGTGTGAACTTTGGTGATCATAATTATTATTTAAATGATAATCAGTGTCAATCATCAGATACCTAGTGTACCAAACAAGTCGCACATTATCATCAGCCATGTTCATGTGTGATGCGTGAGATAATGTGGGGCAATAGAAAGTGTTTCATCAAATCATCATGCATCCCTCTGCAATTGTGCCCGTCAATAAGCCCATATTTCGCACTCCTCTGGAATGCGTTCATGCATATCGAAAATTGCATGCCATACCTGAAGATATTCCCATAAGCTACGCCGGGAGACTTGATCCGATGGCAGAAGGCGTGCTTATCTTGCTTATTGGCGCAGCAAACAAACAAAGGCGCACTCTGGAACATCTTGATAAAGCATATGAAGTTGAAGTTCTTTTTGGATGTGCAACTGATACCGGTGATGTATTAGGAAAGGTCACCAAAATATCGAGTACGAAAATTGATGTCCAAAAAAAAGTTGTTGAAACAGCACTCTCCGCTTTCAGTGGCACCATAAATCAACGCTATCCTGCCTATGCATCAATCAAAGTACAGGGTAAGCCACTTTTCTGGTGGGCCAGGCAAAACAGACTCCAAGAAATTGACATTCCAACTCACTCCGTACACATTCATAGTATTCACATGCACCAAATGCACCACATTACGCCTTTTGAATTGCGCCTTGCGATACGCAATCGTATCACATCTGTATGCGGTGACTTCAGACAGGAAGAAATTGCGAAACTCTGGGAAACGAAACTGTCGCAAGTGTCAGCAAATAGTAGGTTCCCCGTGTACACATTACACGTGTCGTGTGGTTCTGGAGTGTACATGCGGGTACTGGCCGAAGATCTGGGTGCTCAACTGGGATTACCATCACTTGCATACTCCATCGTACGCACCAAGGTGGGCGCCTACACACGTGCAGAGTGTGAACAACTGGTGTTTTAGTTACACAGCGGCCGCAACTGCTTTCTCTGCCCATGCATTCGCTTGAGCAAGTACTTCGTCTTCCGGATATCCGTCAATCTTAAAGCTTTCGACAATGGGAGCTTTCCCCTTCTCTTTCAACAGTTCTTCGAATCTGTCTACGATGCCACAATAATGTGCGTAGCTACTGTCCCCGAGTCCAAATACTGCAAACTTCACTGCACCAAAAGGCTCTGTGTGTGTCTTGAGCTTTTCCATAAATACCTCTGATGTTGGATTTGGTTCACCATCTCCCCAAGTCGAAGAGCTTAAAAATACCAATTCGTACTCATTCATCTGTGTCGGCTCAAGTTCATCCTGACTCATGATGGTTACATCGTGTGAAAGCCCTTTTAAATGGTCTGCCACATGCTCTGACACCATCTGGGTGTTGCCGCTTAATGTTGCAAAGGCGATAAGTATTTTCATAAAAGAAAATGCAAATGGTAATAATATATAAATTCTGAAAGCTAGTATATCACGCACCCTCAATGAACGACTCGCCCACAGTCTTTAAGGGTGCAACGTATCAAAGGCTTCTTCAATTTTTCGTGTTATCTGTGTCGCCGATTCAGTGGAATCGTATTGAACAGGCTCTCCCACCAGCGCCACTACCGTACCTCGTTTTTTGGGCAACATGGTCGCAATGTCTTGAAATAACACTTGGGGTGCCGGCCATACATCTTCGTATCCCACAAGCTTTATGGGCACCACAGGGCATCCGAGCTCCTTTGCAACAAATCCAACCCCCATTTTGAATCTGTCTTGCGTTTTTGCTCGTTGTAATCTGCCCTGCGGAAACATAATGAGGTATCTTCCACCTGCCAACAAATCCCATGCTCGCGCTAAAAAGGGGATCATTGTTGTTCCCGTTTGATCAAGGGGCAATCCGCCTGAAAGAAGCTCAATTACCTTGCCCATTACCCGATTATCCCAAAAGGTGCTTCGAGCAAGTGAAATAGATTTCACCGCTTGCGGGCCAAGTAAACGCCACACACAGGCAACATCAAGCACTCCGACATGATTGACCACAATAAGCGTACCTTCCGGTATGCGTTGCAACGATTGAGGCCAGCGTACTTTCAATTTGACAAACAAAACGTGGAGCGGAAATGTCACCACATACTGAAATACCAATCGAATGAGTTCACCCCACCAAGTAAAGTGCCACGTGTTGTCTGACTGAGTAGATTGGACTTGAGCACTATCAGTCATCATATGCTTGACATCTAAGACAGTGGTTTTGGCGTCTATGCGGGTTGCATCAATGATTGTCCCGAGATGCTCCTCTATGCTTGCTACCAGTTCACCCCGATCTATGGAATCAAGCCCCAAATCAGAGGTGAGCAGATCTGTGTCCTGTATTTTTGACTTATCGATTGAGCTAATGCGCGACAAAATGTCAATCACGTCATACGGTGATGTATTCGCTTGATTACTATCGACACGCATATCATCGCGATCTAAAACCCCCGACACAACATCTTTTATGGCCTTCCTATCAAGCTTGAGTGTGGCTGTTCGGGGAAAATCCTCGCCATCCCAAAGTGAATGACTCATGATTTGTTGCTTTGACTCAAGTAAAGAGTTTATCTCTCGAACAATTGCAGAGCCATCAAAATGATTGCGGTCTTTTGGAATAAGCACCGCATGCACGATGTCTGCTTTTTCACCAGGGAGCCCAAAGACACACAGATCTTTTATAGCGTTATGTTTTGTAGCGATTCGCTCAACATCCTCAACAAACACCTTCTCACCGCTTGCAAGGACTATTTTAAAGAAGTCTCGTCCAACTACACGTAATACCCCATGAGCATCAAGGGCGCCGATATCACCCGTTCGATACCATCCCTCGTGAAATACTGCTTTAGTCTTCTCTTCATTATCATAATATCCCAGCGAAACACACGGACTTTTTATGAGAATTTGTCCCTGCGCATCAAGCGTAACCTCTACCCCTTGAACTGCTGTGCCCACATTGCCAACGCCATGTGTGCCATCGTTTATCGTTGCTATTGCAGTCACTTCGGTCGCACCATAACCCTCAAGTATTTGTATCCCCATTGCCACAAAGTTTCGGCCGACATGATAGTTCATCGGTGCACCGCCACACCCGATAAATCGAAGATGCCCGCCAAATACATGATGAATACGAGCAAATATTATCCGCCGGATAAAACGCGGCATGTATGATGCTACAGAAAGAAGTTTTTGAAGTAATGCACCTTTCCCCTGCTCTGCCGCCTGATCTTCAATACGTCGCCAAAACACTGCCATAAGCTGAGGAACAAGCGCCAAATAAGTTGGTTTCACATCTTGCATGGACTTTCGCAATTGAAAAGAGTTGACACGAGTCATATACGTCACTTGTGCCCCCATGCTCAGCGCCGCAAACAATCCAATAATTTGCTCAAACATGTGGCTCAGGGGCAATACCGAAATAGTACGATGATGGAGATGTTTTTCGGGTATCAGCGGGTAGAGAGCCTGTAAGTTTTTAAGCATATTATTTTGAGAAAGCATTACTCCCTTGGGAATGCCCGTCGTGCCGGATGTGTACACCACTTGGCACAATGCTTGGACATCAAGCGCCTTTTGTGGGGTAACTTTCGGGCCAATATTTGCTTTGATTAACGCAAACAAATCCTCAAGCATCCATGTGTGAGAGAATTGCTGTGCAATCGGTGCATGATTGATAAATCGAGAATGAAAAAGAGCGGTTGGTTTCGTTTGCTCAATTATTCGTGTGAGTGTCGCAGCTCCGGTGCGATGGTCAATGGGCACCGCAACAAATCCATACGCAAACAAAGTCAAAAGAAGCAGTGCATACTCGGGGCAGTTAAACGCCCATATCAACACCTTGTCACCAGGTTGCACGCCATGCGCGATGAGAAACTGCGCGATAGACACCATGCGATCCGGAATATCTTTGTAAAGCACTCGTTCACGCACCACACGTCTGCGTATCTCAAATGCAATTCGATCGGGATATGCAGATGCGACAGACTCAACAAAATCTGCAACTGTTGGCTGGGTGTGTACCGAAGAATTAGACATTATCTAAAGCTAAACTTTCAAGATATGAAAGCACGGGGGTGAAGCAGTCAAGTGCGAGGTGTGTCCACTCTTCTTGAGTTTTTTGTCGGATGGTTTCGGCAATTTTTGCACGAATATTTGGTGAAGTATCAAACTGATTATTTCCAATCTTTGAAATTTCAAGTGCATCACAAAAAGAACTCCATACCGATCGCTCTATTGCAGCAAGTGCCATATGTTTTCCATCTTTTGTTTCATACAAGGTGTAGCATGGATAATTGCCCCAAATGGCAACCTCATCTGCGTTAAATTCACGGCCCGCATGTGTAAGCGGTGATCCAACAGGGGCAAGCGAGCTTTTTACTGTCTCAAAAGCAGATATGTGCAGATGAGCGCTCATGTTGCGTAAAAGAGCCGAAAGTATCTTTATGGCGAGATGATAAGAGGTGAAAATATCAGCGAGAGGAATGTGCGGGATGTAGTGAGCTTTTCCAAGCGTAAGTGCACCACTATATCCGAGTATATTCAAATCTCTCATTGCCACGCGCGACAACGCATGATCAAAGCCAAAGTTGGAAATGGAACAATACACAATTCGTGGGTTGATTGTATGGCATTCTTCATAGCTAAATCCGAGCTTGCTCATTCGGCCAGGGCGCATGTTTTCGATAACAACATCGCTTTCTTTTACAAGGGTATTAAGCCGATCAATATCTGTTTGGTCTCTATAGTTTACCGGTACAACATGCTGACTTTTTGCAATTATTTGCGCAAATGAAGGAGTGTGATCATCGTGGGGCAAAGTTATATCGTGCCGATCGGTATCACGCACATCCTCTACTGTGGTGACATGCACTTCGTTTGGCATTAACTGTTGTAAAATATAAGGCCCGGGAATAAGTGTAGAGAAATTTAGAATTTTATATTGCATTTTTTGTAAACCAAATGGCAATGGCAACCACTGTGCTTGTAGTATGACTCAAAGAAACATCAAGTTCTTTAATCAAGTTTCCTTGCCCATCATACACGAAAGGCCTGCCCTCCGCGTTGTGTAATATTCTGACTGTGAGAAAATCGAGTTTCTTCATGTATCCTGTTTTATAAATTGCTTCTTTCACTGCAAAAATACCTGCAATAGACTCGATTTTTCTACCAGTGAGCTCTTCGGGATGAAAATGATTTTGAGCAAATGCGTGCCCGCCCTGATTGAATGCGTCTTCAAATCGTTTCAATTCAATCATGTCTATTCCAATGCGCATAGGAATGCATTCTATGTAGATGAATACGTGATGTCAACCAGAAGACTTAATCAGCATCATATATTGCACGGACGACCTCATGAGGAGTGTCAATGGGCACAGAGTGGGTCGCGTCCACCGCACGAACATGTGCATGCTTTAATAACGGATACAAATCCATGGCGCGGAATTTATGCAACACGGTGTCTCGGGTGCCATACAAAAGCGTTGTTTTTGTCGTTACTCCCCGTACCAAATCACTCATATCATAAGTGAATATATCTCTATAACAAGAACACACGGCATGGAGCGAGTTGTACTTTAAAAAGTCGGCTGTACTTATGTATCCAAATCGCGTGCGTTTGATAATGTTTTGGTATGACATAAGTTTCACTCCTTTTTTTACCAGATAATCGGCCTTTTTATATCGAGTGCCCACGGCCAGTCCGGCTCGATACAACATATTTAATTTGTGAGGATGTTTGGGTAGTGGTGTAGACGTTAATACCAAAGAAGCAACCCGATGAGGGTACATGTGGGCATAGTGCAATGCAACAAGGCCTCCAAGCGACTGTCCGACGAGAATCATGGGCGTTCGAATGTTTTGTTCATGCACGACATCTTGTACATAGTGTGCATATGTCTGCAGTGACAATTGCTTATCTTTATACCGTGAGCCGTACTCGGGGAAATCGAGGGCATAGGGTGCATATATTGCTGGAGAAAGAAGTTTCTTCACTCCATCCCACATGGTACTGCGATAACTTAAGCCGGGCAAAAATACAACGGGTTTCATAATAGATTTATCGTGTGTGAAATCCACGAAGATGACGATCAAGGGGAATAAATATCTTTTGAGGATCAGTGATGCCAACCGCATGATCGGCATCCGGGATGCACTCATATGTTGCGCGCGGCATAATGCCAGCAAGTCGGCTCGAGCGCTCAGGCAAAACCGCCGTGTCGTTTTGCGCGGAAAGTACGAGTGTCGGTGTGTGCACAAGTTGAGCAACGTGGGTGAAGCTATTCATAGAGAGGTCGATAGCGAGGTCAAAAATAGACTTAATGTTAAACTGACTTGTTTTATATAAGCTCCGAAACAAATGGCGTTTTCTCACTTTTTTTAGCATCTGAGGATAGAGCCTGGTATATATTACAACATAAAAGAATGCTATTGCAATTATTTTAACAGGCCTAGCGTTGATAAGCTTTATTAGGTTTTTGTGTCGAGTGAAAAATGGGTGGAGTTTTCGCATCATTTTTAGCCGTGAAGCGCTATTTTTCTCCATAGCAGCAAACTGCTCTATGCCGTCATATGGCACCGAGAATACTGTCAATGAACACACAGACTCGGGATGTTTGTGAGCATAATTTATCGCATGCACCCCACCGGTTGAATATCCAAGAAGATGCACCGGGCCCGACCCCACCACATCCATATGAAATATACGCAAAAAATCCAAATAATAGTCAAACCCCGAATATACATTCATATCCGATTCCGACCCTCCATAGCCCGGTAAATCAACCACATAGCATTTGTTATGCGGCGCAATAAGGTGTAAAAGAGGCACATATAATGCGCTTGCAGTAGGCCAGCCCACCAGAAATATAAGGGGCGGGCCACTTGACGGGCTTTGCTCAAGAGATGACTCCAAGTAATGTATGCGCAGTCCGCGAATATTCACATGGCGCGACACATGAAGCTTGGGAGTTTTTGAAGGCATACGAAATGAAGATTATAGGTACAATCAGTGATTTCTACAACAACAATTAATGTGCGCAGTCTAGGCAGTATGTTGTGTATTTATCTTTGAGCACTGTCTTTTCACGTTGTTCGGTGTTCTCTTCTCCTTCCTTGGCCTGCTTATCGGTGTCACGATTGACCCACACCTGCTCGCGTGATATGGTCGTTGTGCGCACATTTTCCGTGCCCGCGATAAAGAATTCATATCGTGCGTCGGCACAGTCACCTCCATCCCCGTCTTTGAGCCTTCCGTCTGCACACACCTGTCTTCCCACAACCGTTTCAGGTTTGACGGGCCATAAATCAGGTTGATCAGTCAAAACATGGGTCATTACCTTATTCCAAATAGGTGCCGCACCGGTGACACCCGAGGCAAGCCACGGATTCATGGGTGTATTGTCATTATTTCCCACCCACACTGCCACCAAAAAGTTTGGGGTGTACCCTACCGTCCAATTGTCGCGCTTTTCATCGGTTGTTCCGGTTTTGACCGATACTGCCGTGTGATCTTTTATGACAAGCTGTGAACCGCGCCCAAATGCCTGTGCGCGTGCATTATCATCAAGCAATATGTGCGATATGAGGTACGCCGTCTCCTCCGATATGGCGCGCGGGCCATTCATGGCCAAGTAATTGGGCATGGGAAGTGGCTCTTGCACTTTCTCAACATAATTTGGATCTTCAAACTGATAGAGTATTTTGCCATGTGGGTCAACTACTTTCAAAAGCGATTGCACCTGTTTTGGTCTCCCTCTATTGGGAAATGCAGAATATGCTTGTGCAAGTTCATACATCGGAAGCTCTCCTCCTCCAAGCGTTAATGAAAGCCCATATCTGCTCGGGTCTTTTTGAAATGCACTAATGAGAAACGCCGATGATGATGCGATAAAATCATCTACCGTATTAAGCCCCATAACTTTCACCGCAGCGATATTGTTTGAATTGCCCAGCGCAAACCGTATTTGTGTAGGTCCGCCAAATCCGCCCTCATAATTGCGCGGACAATAGGGTTTGCCCACCGCCGGGAAACAAGTCGCCGCATCAATAAGCACGCTTGCCGGCGTGATGAGCTTTCTATCAAGCGCTATTGCATAGTTTATTGGCTTTATCGAAGAGCCCGGTTGTCTATTTTCAGCAGTCACCACATTAAATGAACCGGATGGGCTCGCAAAATAGTCGGCAGAGCCTACCATCGCCAGTATCTCCCCCGTCACCGGCCGGGTGACAAGCACCGCAGCATTGCCTACGTCTAAGTCTTTTACCTTCTCAAGCTCTTCCTTGACTGCCAATTCTGCATACTCTTGAATCCCCAGATCGAGAGTAGTATAGATTTTTAGGCCTCCGGTGTTTATGAGGTTTTCATCGAACTGATCTTCCAAAATACTCCGTACATAAAACACAAAATGGGGGGCTTTTATTGAGACAAGCGGGGGTTTTACGGTGAGTTCGGTTGCGATCGCCTCATTGTATCGTTTTTGAGATATGTAGCCCTGCTCAAGCATGCGCCCCAATACATCGTCTCGTCTGGATTTGGCAAGTTCCGGATTTGCATAAGGGCTGTATCTGCTGGGAGCCTGAGGAAGTCCGGCCAAAAACGCCGCTTCGGCGATGCTTAAATCTTTTGCATCTTTATCAAAATACTTATTGGCCGCTTCCTCAATCCCGTATGCATATCCTCCATATGGTATTTGGTTGAGATACATCTCAAGAATTTCATCTTTGGAAAATTTTCGTTCGACTGCAAAAGCTAAAATGACTTCGCGTATTTTGCGGATTATTGTTCGCTCAGGGCTTAACAGCGCTTGTTTCACGAGCTGTTGCGTTATGGTTGAGCCACCTTGCAAACCCTGCCGTTTTACCGTCATATCCCGAATGGCCCGCAGAATTCCTGATCCAAACGATACACCCGAGTGCTTATAAAAATCTTTATCCTCAACTGCAATAGATGCCTGACCAATATATTTGGGAAGAGAGCTGAGTTTAATTGCGGTGCGGTTTTCTTCATCAAAAAGCTCATATAGAACTATGCCGTTTCTATCGTAGATGTGCGAAGAGAGTGAAGTTGATTGAAAATTGCGCAGCTTCTCGGGGCTCGGCAAATCCTTGAGGATGTAAGCATACACTGACCACACCACGGCAAACAGCATCCCTCCGGTCACAAATGCCATAATCGCCAGCCGTACAAACAGCGGTCGTCGAATGCCCAGGATTTTAACAGATGCATGGCCATGCGCATGATGTGGATGGGTTGTCTCATGACCCTTATGTGCATGATGCGCCTGGTGATGCGTTACATTATGATTGTTCGCGTGTAGTGGGGTATGATTGTGCGGGTTTGACATAGTCCAGGATGGCATTGTAGCATAGTTTTTGGATCTCTTATACCTCGTGAACCTCATGCAAATTTCTGCCCTCATGCAAACTTTCGTTCAATTCATACACAAATAATAAAAGTTTATAATATAATATGTTTATGAAAATGAGTACGGCCGAATTGCAGCAGGCTTGGAGATTCTATGATCATTATAGACTTCTGCATGGATTCAATGGCGTTAGTGATGATTTCAAGCCACGAGAGCCAAGACCTACACGGCCGGAAATTGGGACAAGTGTTCTTACGGGGAATGTTTTCCAATTCACAGCTCAAAAACACTATCCTGATATTTACGAAATGTTATAACGAAACCAAACTTCAATCGATATTTAAAACACTCTAAGTAAGTTGGTTATAGTTATTTTGCAGTATTATCAAGAATTTCCTGTGATATAATCTACACTGTACTATGATTACATTACCAGACGACAAACATCAAATCATCAAAAAATTCTCCCAACACGATGGAGATACCGGCTCACCTGAGGTGCAGGTTGCACTGCTCTCACACAAGATTCAAAAGCTCTCTTCACACTTAGATCAAAATAAAAAAGACAATCATTCACGAAGAGGGTTATTGAAGATTATCGCAAAGCGCCGTCGAATTCTCGGATACTTACAAAAACTTGACGATAAGCGATATCAAGACCTTATTAAGACTCTGGACTTAAAGAAATAAAGATTGTTGCACATTATTAATACATCGGAAGCTTTAGGAGATTGGTTTTGCACGAGGGGCTTAAAAAATCATAAGACCATCGTTCAACCTTCTAAAGACTCCCCTTAAGCAATTATCATGCGATCATATTGCGCATATCCTCACCAGCTCCTAAGCTTGTTTAATGGCACTCGCACATCAGCTGTCAGAAACCATACCTATTATTATTTATCTATTGGTATATATCTCATTACTTAATTTCTATTTATGAAAGAACACACACAGTCGCTTGAAATTGGCGGCAAAACCCTCACCCTATCAGTTGGCAAACTCGCAAAACAAGCCACTGTTTCCGTCCACGCACAATGGGGAGAAACATCACTTCTCGCCGTTGTCACGATTGGCAAAGAAAAGAAAGAAATCGACTATTTTCCTCTTTCAGTTGACTATATTGAAAAACTCTATGCAGGAGGAATTATTAAAGGCTCACGGTGGGTAAAGCGCGAAGGTCGCCCAACCGACGACTCGGTGCTTAAGGGCCGCCTTATTGACCGATCAATTCGACCACTGTTTCCCAGCTCGTATCGAAAAGAAGTCCAAGTGGTAGTTAATTTACTTTCATTTGATGGCGTGGTTCAACCCGATATGCTCGCATGTATCGCCGTATCGGCGGCACTGCATGTTTCACCGGCCCCCTGGAAAGGGCCAGTATCCACAACAACCGTAGGCTATGTCGACGGCGCCTTAGTCCCCCACCCCACCGATGCACAAATGGAAACATCTGCTCTTGAACTTGTGGCAACATCGGTTGGCGAGAAAGTGAATATGATAGAAACTCGAGCAAACATTCTTTCTGAGGAGCTCATTGAAGAAGCTATTGAGCTAGCAAAAACAGAAAATGCTAAAGTACTTTCCTTTATTGAAGATCTGCGCAAAGCAGTAGGCATGCCCAAAGAAGAAGCCCCCGAAGATATGTTCGATAAGGGGCTTATTGAGCTTTTGCGGACAGAGTATGCGCAAACTCTTGACGAGCTTATCCAAAAGAAAGTTTCAAAAGAACGACAAAACCCCGAAGAGATAAATGTCATCGTTGCAAAAATTCAAGAAGATCACCCCGACACCTATGAAGGAAAAACAGTCGCTCAAGCGATTGAATACCTAGTTAAGAAATTGATCCGCGAAAAGATGCTCGCCACCCGCACAAGACTTGATGGCAGGGCATTTAATGAAGTTCGAACAATAACTGCAGAAGTGGGCTATGTACCCCACATTCATGGCAGCGGCCTATTTTCACGCGGTGACACTCAGGTTCTTTCCATTTCAACTCTCGCTGCGCCCAGCCTTATGCAGCATTTGGAAGGAGTAGAAGGAGCTGAAACAAAAAGGTACATCCACCACTACAACTTCCCTCCCTACTCAGTGGGTGAAGTGGGACGCGTTGGGTTTACCAACCGTCGCGAAATCGGCCATGGGGCGCTTGCCGAAAAAGCCATTGAGCCGGTGCTCCCCACAGAACAAGAATTCCCCTACACCATTCGAGTGGTGTCAGAGGTGCTTGGTTCAAACGGGTCAACGAGCATGGCATCAACGTGTGCATCCTCGCTGTCGCTTATGGATGCCGGGGTTCCTTTGAAGGCACCGGTCGCCGGTATTGCGATGGGTATCATGAGCAACTCTGACGATGACTATATTTTGCTCACCGACATCATGGGGATTGAAGATTTCTCAGGCGAGATGGACTTTAAAGTCGCAGGCACTGCAGAAGGAATTACTGCAATTCAACTTGATGTTAAAAACATGGGGCTCACCTCACGCATGATACACGAGACGCTTCAGGCTGCAAAAGCAGCACGTTTACACATCTTGGAGGTGATGAACGCAACCATACAACACGCACGCCCGGGGGTGTCTGACCATGCACCAAAGATCGTGGTTGTGCCGGTGCCTGAAGATAAAATCGGTGAAGTCATTGGGCCGGGAGGCAAAACAATTCGTGCTCTTATCGCTCAGTTTGGCGCAGAAATTGATGTGCAAGATGACGGGAGAGTCATTGTGAGCAATATCGACAAAGAAAAGGTCGATGCATGTGCACGCCATATCGCCAACATGACTCGCGATATATTACCCGGAGAAAAGTTTGTGGGCACCGTGACACGGGTCGAAAATTACGGCGCATTTATCGAGATTATGCCCGGCAAAAATGGGCTTGCCCATGTGTCAAGGCTCGCCAATGGGTTTATTCGAGATGCCTCTGAAGTCGTTCATGTGGGAGATCAGTTTGAAGTGGAAGTGTATGAAATAGATGAGATGGGCCGAATCAATGTCCAACCAACAACTCAATTCCAAGCACCCGCCAACGGTAATGGCGGCGAGCAAGAGGGTGATGATCGAGGAGGAAGAGGTGGTGGTTATGGTGGCGGCTCACGCGGTGGGGGCTATGGCGGTGGCGGACCACGAAGAGGTGGGTTTGGCGGTGGAAGAGGTGGCCCTAGAGGTGGGGGTGGATTTGGTGGGCGCCGTCCGCAAAGAAGCCACAGCCACTATACGGGATAACCTTTAGTGCTCAGGAAGTATTCAGACACTTTACGTGGTATCTTTCACAACACGTCGAAGTTGAAAACTATAAGGATTTCTGAATAAACACCGGGTGTCTGAGGGACAGTCGTACCTATAGACCCAACCTGGGATAGAACAGCGTGCCAACAGCACATCATCTTTCTTATGGCCCAGACATGACCGACACACATAGGTAACCCCTTCTATTCCCTCATCTCCTGGTCGCTCAACCGCATGGACAGGGGCAGAAGAATTTTTGCAGTTAAAAACAAGTATTTCACGAGGCATCTTGCATTATATCAGTCATTTTTAGTTACTAGTGCTGATAACTCAACAACTCCCATCACATCTTGCACCTCCAGCGCATTTCTGCTACCATTATCGGCGTGAGAAGGCGCAAAAAATCACTCTTTAAATTTTCTATCTCAAGCAAAGCTACGCTAACTGTTTTGGGCATATTTTTTGGAGGCGCTGCTGTTATTCTTCTGTTGTCATTTGTGCATTTTCTCACGGGTGGAGGGCAGACAGGCCGTTTTCTCGCCCTCATGAACCGCTATCTGTTAGAACATTTTGGCGGAGTATCTTTCGGCTTGCCATTTTTGCTCCTTCTTGCAGCCGGCCATTGTTTTAACACAAAAAAGGTAACCCTTGTTCATTGGCACACGTCAACCGGTACATTCTTTTTTCTTCTGGGAATTATGGGGCTATTTGGGGCAGGCACCACAGGGTCAGCACTGCAAAATGCACTCTTTGTGGGGTTTACTCCACTAGGTGCGCGCCTCATATTGCTTATCCTTACCACCATTGGCGTAGTGCTCTTCTTTGACATCGAACCTAAAACCATCGTTCATGCCGTAAAAGATGCCATCGCCTATATGTTTGAACTTGGCCAGTCAGCACCTGAAACCAAACGTGCCGATGATTTTATTAGAGACCAAAAAGTGGGTCAGGCAAAAGAAATGGTAACCAAACAACCAAAACCCATTGCAAGCCCAGAGTTTGTGTCTGATCAAAAAACCATGTCACCAAAGCAGGTAAAACCAACACTTGCCTCACCCACTCCCAAACCAGCTCATCCGCCCGACATGGTGGTTAATCCCCTTTCGCATTCTCAAAAAGTAATGTGGGTGTTCCCTCATCTGGACTTATTGCATGACATCACCTCACCAGCCGACCGGGGAGATACCCAAGCAAATGCAGGGATTATTGAAAACACACTGAGAAGCTTTGGCATACGCGCCCGCGTACATGAAGTTAATCCGGGCCCCACTGTCACGCAATATGCACTCGAAGTTGCAGTGGGTACCAACATTTCAGAAATTGTAAAGAAATCATCCAACCTGGCACTCGCCCTCGCCTCAAGCACCGGCACAGTGCGCATCGAGGCCCCCATACCTGGGCGCTCACTCGTCGGTATTGAAATTCCCAATAAAAAAGCTGAGCTTGTTACCATCAAACGACTCCTCCAATCAAAAGTGTTTACCGAAAACCCCGACCCGCTATTGGTCCCCCTTGGGTTGGACGTGGCGGGCAATACTATGGCGGTGAGTCTTGACCGCATGCCTCATGCGCTTATTGCAGGGGCAACCGGCTCGGGTAAATCGGTGATTGTTAATGCGTGGATTACCACCATGTTGTTTCGCGCAAAGCCATCCGATTTGCGACTGGTCCTCGTTGATCCAAAACAAGTGGAGCTTACCGGATACAACGGAATACCGCATCTCATGACCGAAGTCATTACCGACCCATCAAAAGTGGTAAACGCGCTTCGTTGGGCGGTTTCTGAAATGGAGGTGCGGTATAAAATGCTTCGCCAGGCGGGTGTGCGCAACATTCAAGGGTACAACCAGCTACCCAACGTGGAGAAAAAGCCCTATGTGGTGTTTATCATTGATGAACTCGCCGATCTTATGATGGTGGCAAAAGCAGACATTGAGGGCCTCATCGTCCGCATCGCGCAAAAGGCGCGTGCCGTGGGCATTCATTTGGTGCTTGCCACTCAGCGTCCATCAGTAAATGTAATTACAGGCCTTATGAAGGCGAACATCCCGACACGGCTTGCATTTAATGTGGCGTCGGGTGTCGATTCAAAAGTGATTATGGATACGGTTGGAGCCGAACACCTGGTGGGGCGTGGAGACATGTTTTACAGTGCCCCAGAAACTCCCAAACCCAAGCGTATCCAGGGGCCATTTGTATCAGAAAAAGAATTGTCATCAGTGGTGCAATTTATTCGTCATCACAACCCACTAGTCCAATACACTGAAGAGGTGACAGAAGCTCCCAAAGAAGATTTCGTTAGTGGTGGAAATGGGGCCAGTGTCGGAGGAAACGAACAAGATCCGCTCTTTGATCAGGCGGTGGAACTTATCAGGAATGGTGCCACCGCGTCTTCATCCATGTTTCAACGCCGGCTTAAAGTGGGATATGCCCGTGCAGCACGCATTCTTGATCAGCTCGAACAAGCCGGCTATGTGAGTCCATCTGATGGCTCCAAGCCACGAAAGGTGCTTCTGAGTGCAAAAACAGAAGGCATAGAAGACACTGAATTCACTGAGCAGATCTGAAACAACCACATTAGCTTCGATGTATTTCTATCTAGTTGCTTCGTACGTACTTGCGAATATTCGCCTCATGTTCGGCAAGCGTTTTTGCAAAGTGTAGTTTGCCATTTACATCATTGACGTAATACAAATAGGGTGTATTTATGTCTCCGGCAAGTACCGCTTCGATTGCAGCAATACCCGGATTACAAATAGGTCCTGGTGGTATGCCATCGCTCACATACGTATTGTATGGTGAATTAAACTTTAAATCATCAACCGTAAGTCCTTTTTTCCACCACGTCTTTTCTTCTTTGCTATATCCAATGGCATATTGCACCGTCGCATCTATCTGGAGACGCATGGGCTCTTTCAAACGCCGCAAAAGCACAGAGGCGACAGGTTGTCTATCTTGCGCAAAAAGAGCCTCGCGCTCGATAAGTGATGCGAGTGTTACAACTTCCCTATCGGTCAATCCAAGCCGTCGTGCCCGAATGGCCATCTCAGGGGTATATTTCTGTTCAAAAGTCTTGGTAAGAATGTCAATGACCATATCAGAATCTGCTCCTTTTGGAATGAGGTAGGTATCTGGGAATAAATAACCCTCTTCAGCCTCACTCAAAAAATTTGAAGCTGAAAAAGCAGGAAGATCTTTCGCAAATATCTCAGCGACTTCTTCTTTTCGAAGACCTTCAGGAATGGTCACCCAGATGTCAATACTCCCTTTGGTTAGAGCCGTTGCAATATCAAATGCGCTCATGGAAGGTGTTAAATTGAAATCACCCGCCTGTATTTGCTTCTCAATACCCAGTTGTTTGACCACCAGAAAAAATACAACGCGGTTACGAATGAGTTTTTGCGAATAGAGGGTATTGGCAATAGAGTTCACCGTTTCGCCCCTGCGCACCACAACAATGCGACCGCTCGTGTCGTTTTTATCAACCGGTAAGACTCCTTCACGATATACAATGTATAAAGCGCCAATAATTCCCAAAACAAATGCGAGTGCTAATAATATTTTTTTCATGAATAATCAAGTAAAGTGATAATAAGTTGTTGACTACGTCTGAATACCGGTGAAAAGCTCAAGTACCCGCTTCTGCATTTGCTTTACCCGCAGTAAGGCACGCGACACAAGATACAACCCGCGTGCATCTAATGTCCATGATGCAAATAAATAGGTGCTCACCATAATAACAAATGCAAGCACCATAAGTAAGAACAAATTGATTGTTCGCGTGGTATCAAAAATCAGACCGTCAAGCAGCCGGCGTATATCAAAGGTGATAATAGATGCGAGTGCAGTGGCAATTATCACTTTTGCAAAATCCTTCATCATGGCAATCACATCAAACCCGCCAATAATCCGCCAAAACAAAATAAATAAGACGGCAACCTGCATGCTTATCGTTATAGAAAAAGTTATGGCCAAAGACCACACGGGCAACTTAAATACCA
This sequence comes from bacterium, assembly GCA_029573715.1. GTDB lineage: Bacteria > Patescibacteriota > Microgenomatia > UBA1406 > GWC2-37-13 > JAGOLU01. The sequence goes on from JAKQDR010000165.1 coordinate 95,630, forward strand.
CCACAGCCAAAAGGCTCATGATGGTGTTGAGCGTTATGGCAATTAGAGAAACTATAAACGGCGTCCTGCTGTCCATCGCTGCGTAGAAACAGCGTGTCAGAAAGTAATACACACTATGAAATGGTAAGGAAAGACAAAAGAACGACAAGGTAATCGCCGTGAGTACTGTTGCTTCCCAATCAAATTTAGTGCCTCCATACACCAGTCGCACCACCGCTGTGCGGTTAGCAATAATAAAACCGGCAATCGGCATGGTAATGAAAAACAAATTGCTTAACGAGTCAACGACTATTTTTTTCATCTCAGCGATCTTCTGCTGTTGAAACATTTCAGACAAATAGGGTAATGACGCCTGTCCAAAGGCCATGCCAATAATAGAAACCGGCAGAAGTTGTAAATGCTGCGCAAGATAAAAGATGGTATATGAACCTTGTGATAAAAGTGTCGTAAGTGATAGGTCGATGGTCGCTTCAATTTGGGCTGCAAATACGGTAAAAACACGCGGGATGACCACTCGAAAGAAATGGCGAATCTCTTCAATATGATGAATAATAGGGCGATAATCAAACGGTATTCTCCAAAGAATAAGTAGTTGAATTACAAAAAAGATGAGCGAGCCGGCAACTACGCCATACACTGCTGCATACAGGTGATAATGGGGAGCGAATAATACTGTCACACATACGATGGCAACGTTGTAAAGCACAGGAGCAAGTGACGGAATGAAGAACGATTTGTGCGCTTGTGATATACCGGTAAGGAAATTACCAAATACCAAAAAGGGTAATTGTCCAACCAAAAGCATTCGTGATAGGCGCACGACCTCTGCAAGTTGCACTTCACTAAACCCCGGTGTCACCAACTTGGTGAGCCATGGCATCAGCACATACAAAATTCCAATTGCACCCATCAACAAAAGGGTAACGATGTTGATGATAGATGAAGTGATTGCCGACTGTTTCCCTTTGTGATTGTTGAATTTGAGATAAAATGGAATAAAGGTTGTGGTGAGCGCCCCGGTGATAAGAACTTCAAACACGAAATCGGGTATGCGAAACGCTGCATAAAACAAGTCAAGCTCTTCTTTTGTGAAGTACCCGTTCAACACACGATAGCGAATAAATCCAAAGACACGCGCAATAAGAAGCATCCCTGCAATAAGTATGGTAGAAGATATGATTCCCGCTTGTTGAGAGAATACAAAATCTCGTGTTTTTCGAAGTAAATTGTTCATAAAACCAAATGGGCCACCGCTTTAAGACTTATTCATTCAATTATAGAGTATCAACTATTGCGCGTAAATATACAAGTACATGCAAATGACGTTATATAAAGATTGTCAGAGCAACCTAATTCAATCGCTATCCGCATGGCCCTTGACATTTGGTGATAAATGGTGAAAAATGGATATATATGTTGTTTTTGGGTGAATATCAAGGAAGCTTCTCTGGTCCGGGCAGGCTCCTTCTCCCCAAAAAAATGCGTGAATTATTAAAAGGAATGTCTTTTGTACTGACACGTGGGTTTGACGGGTGTCTGGCCGGATATGACAGCATCGAATACGAACAAAAAGCACAGGGGCTATTTTTGGGGTCGCTTCTTGAAGGCGATAAAACAGCGGAAAAACGCATGCTCTTTGCATCAACGGTATATGTAGAAATTGATGACCAAGGCAGATTCGTCATACCTAAACACCTGCTGGAGTACAGCAACCTTAACAAAAAAGTGGTGATAGTAGGTGCAGGCGATCATTTTGAGATATGGGATGACACACGATGGCATAGTTATAAAACGTCTGTATCCGCATGAAGAAAATATTTGCAGTTCTTTACCGATGGTTTGAGTACCTGTTGAAATACTAGCATGCATACACCCGTATTTCTTGATAAGGTGCTCGCGCACGTTGACAGTAACCGTGACACACGCTATATCGATTGCACACTGGGACAAGGTGGCCACACCATTGCATTGGCAAAAATGGGCCTGCATGTCCTTGCAATCGATGCAGATCACGAACAAGTAGAACTATTCAGACGGCAACGTATATCAGAAAAAGTGCGCAGACGAATCACCATTGTGGAAGGAAACTTTCGCGATGTGGCACAGATTGCACACACTCATCATTTTGAAAACTGTGATGGAATATTGTTCGATCTTGGACTTTCGATGATACAGCTTGAACGCGAAGAAGGGTTCTCATACAGGCATCAACACCAGCCGCTGAATATGATTATTGAAACGGTTGCAAAACAAGGGGGGGCGACGAGGGCGGCTGATGTAGTTGCTCAGTATGATTCGGCAGAGCTTACCGCTGTATTTGAAAAATGGGGAGAGGTTCCTGATGCATCACGACTTGCACATTCCATTGTTACCAAACGTACCAAAGATCCCATTTTGACAGTCGGCGACTTAGCTCGTGTAGTACAAGAAACACTGGGAGAACGTCACATTCCAAAAGTATTTCAGGCACTGCGCATTGAGGTCAACAGTGAATTGTCAAATATTCAACGTGGACTTGAGGGCGCATGTGAGGTGCTTAAGCCAAACGGAATAATTCAAATTATTTCATTTCATTCAGTGGAAGACAGGGTAATCAAAATGTGGGCCAAGCATAAAGGCTTAACACCCATTGCAAAATATGTGGGATCACGTGAAAAACGAGCGTCATTTGAGCGATCGGCGGTGTTACGCATATTACAAAAAACGTTATAAATCTCATCCTATGAACAATAGAATCACACGATATGTCGTTTTCGCTTTCACTCTATCACTGCTTATTTTCGGCAATATCGTGGTGCACATTATCGGCATGAACCTCTCAGAAAACGCGCTTTCTTTTGAAAAACAAATTACAGCCCTGCGTCAACAAAACATGCAACTTGAAACCGAGATCTACCGTGAGTCGTCACTTCAAACGATTGCCGCTTTTGCACAATCAGAAGGATACGTCAGTAGTGGCCCCGCAGTCAGATTCGTCGAGCCGGTAATCGCTTCTAACACGCCATAGTACGCAAATAACTTTTCGTTTTGCGCAACTCCATCGACACTTGGTATTCTTGGCAATTTCCTTGTATGATAACAAGCTATGAAGAAATTTAAGTTCGTATTTGCGCTCATCATGATCGGCTACCTGTCGGTTGTCCTCTCCTTGTTTCGCATTCAATTTCTCACGACAAACTACGCCGACAGTATTGATTATGTCAGAAAAAATATCATCACGGCCAAACGAGGCACGCTGTATGACAAAAACGGGGCAGTTCTTACGGGGAGTCTTTCGCAATACGATCTTTCTGTCGACCCACTCTTTTTTAAACCGTCAGATAATGAAATCAAGAAGATCGCTGATATCTTAGAGATTGAAATAGCTTCTGTTGAAGCCCGGCTCACTTCGGGTTCTTCACGCTGGGCGATGCTCGGACGTGATATTTCTATGGAAAAATACCTAGCGCTTCGCACGCTCGGTCTCTCCGGTCTTTTTGCCGATCAAACACTTTTACGCGTATATCCTGAGGCATCACTCGCCGGCACACTAACGGGATTTGTAGGAAAAAACGAGTCGGGAACCCAAATTGGCTACTATGGTGTCGAAGGCTACTACGAAGCAGAGCTCAAAGGTCTTGATGGATATTACGAAGGCGAACGCGACCCGGCAGCCCGCCCGATATTCTTTGGCTATCAAGACCAGCTCAGTAGTCAAGACGGACGTGATGTTTATCTTACCATTGATAAATCGGTTCAACAAATCACCAAAACAGTGGCGGTCAAAGGATTTGAACAATTTCTTCCGAAAGAACTTTGTATCGTGGTGGCAGACCCTAGCACCATGGCAATACTTGCACTCACCTGCCTACCCGACTACGATCCTCGCATTTATCAAGAATTTCCTGAATATACCTATCGCAATTCAATCATCTCAGACATGTATGAGCCCGGCTCAACCTTCAAACCAATTATTGTCGCTTCAGCGCTCGAGCAGGATGCAATATCGCCAACCGATAACCTGCCTGAAGGCGGTCCACTCACTGTGGGCGACTATCAGATACGCACGTGGGACAACAAATACCGCGATTCACTCTCCATATCAGACATACTCGCCAAATCATCAAACGTAGGTATGGTGCGCATCGGAGAAAAAATGGGTAATGATGGAGTTTACAAAACAGTGTCCCATTACGGTTTTGGACAACTGACAGGAATAGATCTGCAAGGAGAAGTACTCGGGGCTGTGCGCCCTCGTCAAAATTGGTATCCCATAGACTATGCAACCGCTACATTTGGTCAGGGGCTTGCCGTTACACCCATACAGCTACTGACTGCTTTTTCAAGCATTATAAACGGAGGCGAACTTCTTGAGCCATATGTTGTGGCAAAGATGTCAGACGGGATAAAAACAAGCGTTCACCCGCGCAAAACAGTAGTTCGACGGGTGCTCTCAGATAAAAATAGTGCCGTTATGCGCAAAATGCTTGAGTATACCGTGGACAATGCCGAATACCGCTGGCAGAAGCCCGCGGGCTATCGCTTCGGAGGTAAAACGGGCACCGCTCAAATCCCCATCGAGGGCCGGTATGACGCAAGCCGCACTATCGCATCATTCGTCGGTTTTGCACCTGTTGATAATCCACGTTTTATTGCACTCGTGATTTTGAAAGAATCTTCAATTTCATCGTGGGGATCTGAAACGGCAGCACCTCTATTTTTCGACCTCGCCAAAGAGCTTATCGCTTATTACAACATCCCACCGGAATATTGACAACCATTGGTTGCACACCATGCACTCAACAATAACAATCACCCAAAGGCAATTGATTGCCTCTGAGGCGCTGTTAGTTGAATTGGAGATGCCTTCATACCCCGATTTGACATATGTGAGCGCAAAACGCCTTCTCACGCTCCCCCACGTGTATGTTGTTGAAGTGGGAGGTGTCTTTGCTGGCCTTTGTGGGGTATATAAAATGAAAGAGTGGGTAAAAATTGGGCCACTCGCCGTGCTCACCAAGTTCCACAGGCATGGTCTTGGTAAAGCGCTTATCTCACAGATCGTTAAAGATTTTTCTAATGAAAAGATACTTATTCTCTCTTCCAATAAAATAGTTCAACGAATTGTGTTGGCATTGGGTTTCAAACAATTAAACAATTATCATGTGATTCCTTGGTATTTTAGAACCTATTTATTTAAACAATTCCTTCGATTCATCAACATAAAACTTATAGTAGAGAAAGTTAGAAAGAGCATTGCTTTCAAGCCAAAATCATTGCATTGGTATGTTCTAATAAAATGATAGAACAATCTTTAACATCCACAGATTCGGAACACTCGCTTGACAGAAAAACTCGCCTCATGAGAAGAGTGGTAGATATTGTAACGAATCGTATTGCAGAAGGACTACACAACAACACCTTACGAATATCTCATGCTGATGATTTGACTGTAGAAAAAAACGCTAATCAATCACAAATAAAGCGTTTATCGGACCTTCTTCGTTATCGCGGTAACATAATTATGTGTAACCACACGGCGCCAGACAACTTCATTCAACGTCATTTCAGTTCACTTCTGCCTTACGGGGGAAGCACTCCTCTTGACGCGCTTATGATTATTGAATTAATTAATCAGACTCGTCTTATAACCGAGTCCGATCCTACACCTCCATCCCCGCTCATCTTACAAGGAGCCAATTTCGGAACTTCTAATGAAGAAAAAGCCAGAACTATGCAAGACATTCGTAAATTGGAATTGGCTTTTCAGGAAAAAGTTAGCATAGCCCCTGTTCTTCCGGGAACAAATAGTTTTTTTAATCTACAAGCGATACGGTCCGCTCGTGACAAGCTTTTTAGCGGCGGTTCTGTTATTGTATTTCCAGAGAAAGAGTACACTCAACCGGAAGATCTGGGCAATCACACAATCCAAGATGGTATCGGAGTCATCGCTCGTTTGTCTTCTGCTCCAATATTACCGATATATATTCAAGGATCAGAATCATACCCAGGAGTACTCTCTTTACCGGGAAATAAAACAAAAGGTGTGGCAATGATTGTCGGCACACCAGTTTCGCCAACTCCAGATCAACACGTTTCAAAAGAAGATAGAATAAATGCATATCTTGCAGCGCAACATGAAGCATGGCAACAAATAATTCGTATGCAAAGAATGTTTGATCCAAGATTCCACTCAAGTATTTGATATTCGAAAGCTTTCACAATGATATAATCTCAGATGATATATCTCCTATGTTCCAACAATTGAAAAACATCTATCATCTTGTCACCGCACTCATATTTCAGGCATGGTATGGCCTTCCTGCACGCAAACTCAAAGTAATCGGTATCACGGGCACCGATGGCAAAACCACCACCACATCACTTATCCATCATGTGTTAAAAACCGCAGGCAAACAAGTTTCATCAATCACTTCAGTTGGAGCATATATTGCCGGCCAGCAGATGGACACCGGGTTTCATGTCACCACCCCTGATCCCCATGAGATTCCCAAATATATGGCTCAAGCGGTGAAACATGGAGATGAATATTTTGTTTTGGAAATCACCTCCCATGCGCTGGATCAATATCGCATTGCCGGCATTCAACTTGTAGTGGCCGGCATCACCAACATTACCCATGAGCATCTCCACTATCACAAAACATTTAATTCATATGTGCATGCGAAATCAAAAATTGCCACCTACGCGCAAAAAACATACATAAACGCCGATCAACCTGAAGTTGCGCAAAAAATACGCACATACGCACCCAAAGCAACCCTCATTACATTTGGACGTATACAAAAAGCAGATCTGAGCCGACAGATTGAGACAGAAGCCGGCATATATCTTGAAGAATTCAATAAGTATAACTTCTTACTCGCATATGGCATGTGCCGTGAGCTTGGAGTTCCCGATGAGGTATTTATGCAGGCATGCCAAACGTTTACATCACCTCCCGGGCGCATGGAGGTTTTGTATGATGAAGATTTCACCGTGGTCAGCGATTTTGCACACACTCCCAGTGGACTTGAAGCTGCGCTTCCTGCAGTGCTTCAGAAGTTCCCCCACCGTTCTCGACTCATTCATGTATTTGGTGCCGCAGCATTTCGCGATAATGATAAGCGCCCCGCAATGGGGCGCATATCGGCCACGCATGCTAATGTGATTATCTTGACAGAAGAGGATTATCGCACCGAAGATCCGGAGCACATTTTTGCCATGCTTGCCCAAGGTATAGAAGAAAAAGGGTTTCGAGAAATTCACCCAGAAACCGCAAAAGAACACATTCCGAACCGGTGTTATATGAAAATACTTAACCGTGAGCAAGCCATCGCAAAAGCAATTGAAATGGCAGGAAACACTGATATTATTATGATTACCGGTAAGGGCGTTGAAAAATCGCTTTGTAGGGGCAAAAAGGAAGAGTCCTACGATGAACACGCACAAGTCAAACAATCCATCATAAACCGGAACAATTCAACACACATATCTCTTGCATAATCAGTTCGTTATCATGATGTCACTCACTTCCCGGGAACGAGCAGTAATTGAAGAAAAAGCAACCGAACCTCCATTTACTGGAGAGTATGTGGATCATTGGGAAGAAGGAGTCTATGTGTGCAAGCGCTGTGAGGCACATCTTTACCGCTTTTCGGACAAATTTGACGCACACTGTGGCTGGCCGAGTTTTGATGATGAAGTTGAAGGCGCGGTGCGACGCATCCCGGATGCAGATGGTGAGCGCACCGAAATTGTCTGCGCAGCATGCGGTGCACACTTGGGACATGTGTTTGCAGGAGAAGGATTCACACAGAAAAACATTCGTCATTGCGTGAATTCACTCTCCATGCGTTTTATGCCTCAGACGGATAATTCCTGACCGAGTCTTGCGCGTGGCACTCTATCTAGGGCATCAATGTCACTCACATAATCCCCACGCGAAGCCATTAAATGAGCCGCAACACCAATCATTGCCGCATTATCACCACAAAGGTATGGATATGGAGGGAAATATACTTGTGCATGGTGTGTTTTTGCCAAAGCACGAAGCCTCCTGCGCAACCGTTTATTGGCACTCACCCCCCCACCCACAGCCCAAACTTTTACTCCGCTCCTGATGACTCCCTTTTCAAATTTATGAAGCACACTGTCAAAGACTGCTTCCTGGAAGGAACTCGCTAACTTTCTTAAATCGGAGGAGATATCAACTCGCACCCCTTTTTCACCCTTCAGAAAGTAAAACATATGTGTTTTAAGTCCCGAGAAGCTCATATTTGCACTTTCCTCCCGCATCATCGGCCGAGGGAAATGATATGTGTCACTATTGCCCGCCTCACGCGCAAGCTGCTCGATTATGGGCCCACCCGGATAGCCAAGCCCCAACATCTTTGCAGCCTTATCAAGCGCCTCACCGGCCGCATCATCAACCGTCTCACCCAGTATTTCATATACCCCATTATCTTTTGCAAGCACTATTTGCGTATGGCCTCCCGAAATAAGCAGTGACAAAAACGGAAATAAAACGGTGCGCGGTGGATTGCCCTTACTATTTTGTACAAACGGTGAATACAAATGCCCTTTCATATGGTTTACCGCAATAAGAGGCAGCTTCCACTTGGTTGCAAACTCTTTAGCCTTGCGAATACCAACCTCAAGCGCAATAGATAATCCCGGCCCATACGTCACCGCAACTGCATTAATATCATTAGTGTCGGCTATTCGCTTTTTGCTTTTCGCTATTCGCAAAGTGTTCTCGACCACACCATCAATCCTCTCCACATGTGCAAGTTTTGCAATGGAGGGCACAATCCCACCCCACACGTTATGTGAGCGAATTTGGCTTGCTATGGTTGATGAAAGCACACGAAACCCATTAGTGATTGCGACCGAAGTCTCATCTGCAGAGGTGTCTATGGCAAGTATGTTCATATATTTTGTTATTCCTAATTCCACCACATCCCTACCTCACGAGTGGTTTCACCGGTATAGCGAAACTCCAATCGGATAAGATATGATTTGCGCGCAAGCTCAGCCCGCTCTTTCTCACTCAATTGGCCGGGCCATTCAATGCATACTACAGTAGTTCGGCTCAGATGCCCTGCGATATCAAGTTTCGCCATGTCCTCGGTATTAGTAATGTTGTACAGATCATAATGCTTAAGCGTTTTTATGCCATTTCCTGCATCTGTCGTGTATTCACATTCATAGGTGTATGTGGGAGAAACGACATCGTGCACACCGAAAAGTGAAGCGAAGGCTTTTGTCCAGGTGGTTTTACCACACCCCAGCTCTCCATCCAAAAGAATTACAACCGGCATATTACCAACATGTGGACGCACCATCTCATGCACCTCCTCTGCAACTTGGTGCTGCCCCTCTACATCCTGCACATCCCACACTTTTTTGTTCATAAAATCGGTGTCATTGGCCCGCAGTATGCGAGGAGTGGGTGTACCCAAATGAATGACCGTTGAGGGAAGATGATGAGGAAGTTCGCCCGCATCGATAACCGCGTCAAGAAGTGACCGCTTTATGTCGCTTGCTTGATGAAAAAAAGCTGAGGGGCTATAACAGAGCCCTTGCCCCGAGATATTTGCCGAGGTTGCAGTGAGTGGCTTGCCGTAGTGTGTTACCAAAGTTGTTATTATGTCACCCATTGTTTCTGGTGGCGGTGCGTGAAGTGAAGCATTTGACATATGATTATTTTCAGATGAGTGCATCTTCCCGATGAGGCGCGCTCCCAGCGTGCCGTCTTCAGCTTCAAGCAAAGGTGATACAAAGTGATGCGAGGGCAATACTAGCGTATAGGGCCCCGGCAAAAGCGATTTGGTTTCATTTGTCAAATAGGACATATCCACATATTCATTCATCATTTCAAATCCCGAAACAAAGACCGATATGGGTTTGCCATGTGGCCGTTTTTTAATAGAAATGAGTTTTTCTACCGATGCATTGTTTGTCGCATCGGTCAAAAGCCCATAGGTAGTGTCTGAGGGCGCAAGCATCACGCCTCCTGCTGCTAAAATTGCGCAAATTTCATCCATGCGGGCATAGACTTCGGTGGTAGGAAAGACTTTCATAGAAGCCCAAGTATAACATAATGCACGCTCACCCTCTCTCTATCACTCTCTGTGTCTGTGTGCTACAATGGCACTCTATGAAAGCAACCAAAACATCAAGTAAACCAGCCTCATATAAAAATGGAAAAAAGCCAAACGGCGCAAATGGGAAAATGCGCCAATTCAAATTTGAATTTGATATACGCACCCTGTTTATTGGCCTGCTTATTCTCGCTATAGTGGGATCGTTATGGAACACCGTGTCGGGCGAAGTGAACAAAGCGATGCCAGAAATATCACTTACCAAAGCGATACAAGAGATAAAAACGGGCAATGTCCGCTCAATAGAAGTGTATGACACACGGGTGATTCTGAAAGACAAAGAAGACCCCAACAAACTCCAAACGAGTACCAAGGAAGCAGGGGTAGATTTCTTAAAAACACTCAAGGATGCAGGAGTGGATGTGAACAAAGTTGATATCACTTTCAAAAATAGCAATGCGAATGCAAACCTGGTCAATATTCTCATCAACATTGTTCCGACTCTCTTGATGATTGCTTTTTTCATCTTCATATTTCGACAGGCACGAGGTGCGCAAGAAAACATGTTCAGTTTTGGTGCCAATCGAGCAAAACGCTTTAACAAAAACATGTCAAAAATTACATTCAAAGATGTGGCAGGGGTTGATGAAGCAAAACAGGAACTTGTAGAGGTGGTGGACTTTTTGAAAAACGCTCAAAAGTATACAAAGCTTGGCGCACGCACTCCCAAGGGCGTTCTTCTGGTTGGGCCGGCCGGATGCGGCAAAACACTGCTTGCAAAAGCAGTCGCTGGTGAGGCGAGTGTCCCCTTCTTCTCCATTGCAGGAAGTGAATTTATGGAGATGCTCGTGGGTATTGGTGCGGCGCGGGTTCGCGATTTGTTTTCAACCGCAAAAAAAAGCGCTCCCGCTATCATTTTTATTGACGAGATAGATGCCATCGGGCGTGCGCGATCGCAGGGTGTTATGCCTGCACATGATGAACGCGAACAAACACTCAATCAGATTCTGGTAGAAATGGATGGATTTGAAACGAGTGATAATGTCATTGTCATGGCAGCCACCAACCGAGGAGATTTGCTTGATCCGGCACTTCTTCGCCCCGGAAGATTTGATCGGCGGGTGATTGTGAACTATCCGGACGTTGAAGGGAGAAAATCAATTCTCACTATTCATGCGAAAAACAAGCCGTTTGCAGAAAGTGTTAATTGGGATAAAGTTGCGCAACGCACGGTTGGGTTTTCCGGGGCTGATATCGAAAATATGCTCAACGAAGCCGCCATTCTTGCAGCACGCGCAGATAGAACATCCGTCACCACACACGATATTGAAGAAGCGGCGACAAAAGTAAAACTTGGGCCCGAGAAAAAAAGACTTCAGTCTGAAATGGACAAGAAGCTCACGGCATATCATGAAGCAGGGCACGCCATCGTATCACACTTTATGCCACACACCGACCCGGTGCATCGCATCTCAATTGTTTCACGCGGGATGGCGCTGGGCTTTACTCTTATCCCCCCCGCAAAAGACAAGCTTCATGAAACAAAAACTCATTTATTGGAGAGGCTCGCAGTAATGATGGGAGGGCGAGCCGCAGAAGATGTGGTGTTTGGTGAAATCACAACAGGTGCCGCTAATGATTTTGATCAGGCAACGCGCATCGCAAAAGCGATGGTTGTGGAATATGGCATGAGTGATTTGGGGCCGGTCAATTTTGGCCCCACCATGGATGTCACCGAATGGGGCAAAACATATTACGAACCAAACACCGTCAGCCAAGAGATGTTGAGCCGCATCGATCAGGAAGTCAAAAAAACATTGGAGCACGCATACCAAAATGCCGTAGAGCTTTTGAAGGACAAACGTAGCGAGCTTGATGCAGTAGCTCAAAAGCTAATCGAGACAGAGAATATGGATGGGGATGAGTTTGAGGCTATTGTGGGCAAGAAAACTCAATCTGTTGAGTAAAGCTTTGTCTGAAATTGCCGCAAACTCGTGAGATTGTCTCAGGCAAATAAAGCCTTCTTTCTTTGGTGAGTTAAGCATTAACACCCCAAACCTCTGCTCTCTTCTCTGTGCTCAGTACTCTGTGCTCAGTACTCTGTACTTTGTACTCTGTACTCTGTACTTTGTACTTTGTACTGTGTACTATACCTCCATGAACACCCTCCTTATCATCGATTCTCATGCGCTCATTCACCGCGCATACCATGCAATTCCCCCCCTCACCACCAAGGCGGGAGTGCCCACCAACGCGCTCTATGGGTATTTTAATCTGATTTCAAAAGCGATAACCGACATCAAACCCACTCATCTTGCCGCATGTTTTGACACTCCAACCGAATCCTTTCGCAAGAAAATTATTGATACGTATCAAGCCACCAGAAAACCCACCGAAGATAATCTCAAGGTGCAGTTTAATTTGGTCAAGGAGTTGGTGGATGCTGCGCATGTCAAGCGCTTTGAGGCAGACGGATATGAGGCGGATGATGTAATCGGCACCATCGTCACACAAGCACGACAACAAGACACAAACAATCTTCGCATGGTGATACTCACCGGAGATAAGGATATGTTTCAGCTTGTCGATGAACGCACATTCATTCTGACCCCTCAGATAGGTTTTTCTAAGTCCATTCTCTACGGACCAAAGGAAGTAGAAGAAAAACTGGGTATACCACCAAATAAGGTCGCTGATTTCAAGGCCCTTTCCGGCGACGCATCCGACAATTATAGCGGTCTTCATAAAATTGGCCCTAAAACAGCAGTAAAGCTCATTAACGAATACGGATCGGTGGAACAGATGGATGCAAAATTTGACGGTGAAACAATGGAATTACTGCGACAAATGAAACAAGTCGCCACGATTGTTCCGGATGTACCCGGAATTCAAGTCAGTCTTGCAGATCTGCGCTTTGAGGCGTTGGGGGGGGAGGAATTCCGTAACACACTGCAAAAATATGAAATGTATTCGCTTATTACTCGATTTTTCCCTCGAACTTCCGCTCGTGTAGAAAAAACCGTGCGCGAACCCAAGCAACAAGAACAAAGCGGTTTATTTTAGTTTTCACACTTCGTATGTTAATCGCGCCAGACACTCAACAAAATTTCCTGTATGCTCTGTATTTTCTCATACGACACAATGCTTTGCCGATACTATATCTGTGTGCGTTGACCCTATCAACAATCTTGGCACTCATTCGCCCAACAAGAGCGAGAATACTATTTATGATAGGATTTTCACTGCTTCTTTTCGCATTTCAGTATGAAAAACATATCCAGGAGCCACTCCTTACCCAAACACGCAACTCGCTCATAACCGAACGCTCAAGCCAACGAGTTGATAGAGCAATCTCTCTAGTTGTAGAAGATGTGGCACACCGCACCTTTAAAGCAATGGGTGTAATCAGTCTGATGAGTGCAACGTTCATGTCGATACAACCAAAATTACTAAAGCGTCTGCACAATGGTCAAACAAAGGAGGATGCAGAGAAATCTGCTGAATAGGTCTTACGTTGATTTTGGCTCATACCATGCAATAATATCTTGTCAGGTTGTTATTACCAGTAATGCTAAGGTATGTCGACACAAACGCTCCATCCTTATCAAAATATTCTGATTAAGAAACTTGCTCTCGCCCCCTTTGAGGGTCTTCGCTTTAAACATCTCACCATTGAAGATGTAGACAGCGACCATTCAAACTATCATCTCAAGCAATTAATACGATTTGGGCTTGTTAAGAAAACCAACGCACTGTATTCACTCACTGATAAAGGCAAAGACTATTCGGGCAGTCTGGATGACGCCATGAAACATGTAGAAAAACTGCCCAAAACGTCTGTTATTGTTTGGGCGATGTGCAAACGTCCAGACGGAGTTAATGAGTATCTGGTCAACAAGCGTCTCCGACATCCGTATTATGGCAAAGTGGGAAGAATCACCGGCAAGGTGCTTTTTGGCGAGAGTCTTGAAGATGCGGCGCAACGAGAACTCTATGAGGAGACAGGGTTAAAAGCGAAATTTATAAAACTTGACGCTGTGTATCATAAAATTCGCAAACGTCCAGACGGTTTGGTCGTGCAAGACAATATATTCTTTATATTTTTCATGTCTGATTTGGTTGGCACCCTGGTACCACGCACTGAGTTTCAAGAAAACTTCTGGATTACGGCAGATGATGTGAGAGAAAAGCGATATGATTTTTATGATGATTTTATACTCGATGATAGAGACATGCCTCACCACGTCATGCAGTTTGAAGAGGTAATTGCGCTCGCAGAAGGCTACTAAGTCAATTTACAATATAACCATATCCTCAAGACGAACACCCCCCAGTCCGGGCACATAGATACCGGGCTCTATAGTAATAATATGTCCTTTCTGAAGTGTTGTCTCACTTTTCGCTGATACAGAGGGCAACTCATGCACTTCCATGCCTACGCCATGACCGGTTGAATGGGTAAAGTATGCGCCATACCCTGCATCCTCAATGATGCCTCGTGCAACTTGATCGATTTTACTCGCCCGAACACCGGGAATGGCTATTGCTGTTGCATTTTGTTTCGCATCTTGCACCACATGGTATATCTCATGCAGCTTCGCAGGTGCGTTGGGCATAAGAATTGTGCGTGTAAAATCTGAGCAATACCCGCCACATACAGCTCCAAAATCAATAATGACTGAGTCGGTCGAGCTTATTGTCTTTTCTGTAGCGCGGGCGTGGGGCAGTGCGCTTTGCGCGCCAGACGCCACAATCGGCTCAAACGCCACCCGCTCTGCTCCCCCCTGCTTCATCAAAAATTCTAAACGTGCCGCGATGTATGATTCTTTAACGCCGGGGACAATCTCAGGAAACACAACCTCAAAGGCATCGAGTGCAATCTTCTGTGCTTTTTGTATTTGCACAATTTCCTCTTTTGATTTTATTTCACGAATGGATTGAAATATATTGGGAGACGAGATAAGCTTCAGCCCCTGTCCTTGCAATGTTAAAACGCTTTCGTACGAAGTTATTCTTGAATCGACAATACATTCTGTCATGGAACATTGTTTAATTATGTCTGCAAGTGCCTGCTTACTCGTATAATCCTTATGTACTCTCACTATCTCTATCCTTCCACTCTGTACCCTGCACTTTGTGCTTTGTATTTCTGTTTCCCATTGCTCCCAATACCTTCCATCCAACATGAGTTTCCCCCACTCTATATTTTCTAATGTTTTAGTCTCACTAAGCGGCTTTTTGGTGCTAAAAACGAGTGCCGAGTCACTCCCAGAGAAACCAGTTATGTATCGGGTCGCCGGCTGACCGGAATTTTCAGAATTAGTAAGAATATACGTATGCGACTGCTTCATGTATGACAAAATAATGCAAGAAGAATAAACCTTAGGTTATCCCGTCTCTGGAAAATGACATCTTTTCCATTTCTTCCCACTACCACACCAACACGGATCATTTCGACCAATTCTTGGTGTTGCTTGCTGCGCCACTTGCGCTGGGGTGCGCAGGCCCGATGGACCCTTTGATTGAGTAGTCTTCGCCTGATCTGCGACCGCTTTTGTATATGGGTCTACTCCACCTGCCGCCTGAAGAACCATAGGCTGGTCTTTTTGGCTAAGCGTTTGGGTTTGTTTGGCATCATCTTTAAACTCAACATACATCATGCCGCGCACAATCTCTGTGTCAAGCGTGCGCATAAGCGACTCAAACAGTTTGAATGCTTCGTTTTTGTACTCAATAAGCGGGTCCATCTGCCCATAGCCACGCAAATTTATCCCTTGCCGTAAATCCTCAATGGCAGTGAGATGCTCTGTCCAAATATTATCTACTGCTGAAAGCCCGATGTAGCGAAGCACTCGTCGCCATACATCAACTCCCACTTTTTCACGTTTAACCTGTACACCTTCAGAAACGAGTGCATACAGCTCATGTGCAAGTTTCTCTTCATTTTCGGGAGACGTCTGTATGACGGTGCGTACTTTTTCCTCTGGTAGTCGAAACACGGTGGAAATTTCTTTGCTGAGCTGCTCAACCAAATGCTCGCGCTCATCAGACTCACCTATCCCAAAGGTGTTCACCGCATAATCCGATATCATCGTGCGGATTTTCTCATCGATCACATCTTCTATGGGCTCATCCTGCGAAGAGATGCTCTCAAGCAATTTTCGACGAAACCCATATACAATTTCACGCTGCTTATTGAGGACATCATCGTACTCCACCAAGTGCTTGCGAATGTCAAAATTGTGCCCTTCCACTTTTTGTTGAGCCGATTCGATTGCCTTTGAGACCATGTTGTGGGAAAGCGGTTGATCTTCGGGGAAGTTGAAAAATGTCATGAGTTTGCCGATTTGATCTCCACCGAAAATTCGCATCAAATCATCCTCAAGTGAAACAAAAAATTGTGAAGTGCCGGGATCACCTTGCCGCCCAGAGCGGCCCCGAAGCTGATTGTCTATACGGCGCGACTCGTGTCGTTCGGTGCCTAAAACGAGCAGCCCACCCAAAGCAATAACGGCATCCTTTTCTTCACCATCGGCCCCACCTAAAATAATGTCAACTCCTCTTCCTGCCATGTTGGTCGCGACCGTCACTGCACCGCGCTCGCCGGCTTTTGCAATGATTGATGCTTCTTTTTCGTGGTTTTTCGCGTTAAGAAGCTCATGGGGTACGCCTCTTTTGCGAAGTAAGTTTGACAAATATTCATTCTTTTCTATAGATGTGGTGCCAACAAGCACCGGCCTTCCCGCCTTATGATGCTTGGCGATTTCATCAGCGACAGCATGATATTTTCCCTTCTCGGTTTTATAAATCATGTCGGGCAAATCCTGTCGAAGCATCGGTCGATGCGTCGGCACTACCACCACCTCTGCCTTATAAATTTTTGCAAACTCTTCTGCCTCCGTTGCGGCAGTGCCGGTCATGCCCGATAATTTTTGGTACATGCGAAAATAGTTTTGCAGTGATACGGTGGCAAGTGTTTTTGATTCTTGCTTGATACCCACGTTTTCTTTCGCCTCAATCGCCTGATGTAAACCTTCCGAAAAACGCCTGCCCTGAAGCAATCGACCGGTGAATTCGTCAACAATAACTACTTCACCATCAGCCACGATGTAATCTTTGTCTTTTCTAAATAACGTTTGAGCTTTAAGCGCCGCTTCAATATGAAAGAGAGTGTCGAAATCACGCTCGTATATGTTGCCCACGCCCAGTGCTTGCTCAATCTTGCTAATGCCCTCATCTGTTAAATTGGCGGTGCGCAATTTTTCATCAATCACATAATCCGAGCCGGCTTGTAAAATGGTCACGAGTCGAGCATATTCGTAATACTTTGAAATATCACGAGTCACCGGCGCTGATATGATGTGCGGTGTGCGCGCCTCATCAATCAGTACTGAGTCTGCCTCATCAACGATAGCGAAATGAAATCCGCGTTGCACCATACGAGCAGGGTCATCAGCCATGTTGTCACGCAAATAGTCAAACCCGAATTCTGAGTTAATGCCATACGTAATATCCGCCTCATACGCTTGGCGCCTATCGACTTTTCGCAAATGAATCAGGCGCGGGTCGGCAACTCCTTGCTCTTCGTGGGTTGGATCAAACAAATAGGATGTATCTGCAATGATGGCGCTTGTCGAAAGGCCCAGCGCACTAAAGAGTCTGCCCATCCAGCCGGCATCACGGCGCGCAAGATAATCATTGACGGTCACCAAATGTGCACCCTTGCCCGTCAGCGCATTAAGATACAATGCAAGTGTGGCGGTGAGCGTCTTGCCTTCACCTGTTTTTTGCTCGGCGATTTTGCCCTCATGCAGCGCTATGCCGGCCAGGACTTGTGTATCAAAATGCCGTTGTCCAAGCACTCTGCGAGATGCCTCACGCACCAATGCATACGCCTCAGGCAATATATCAGACAGTGGAGTGCCGTCTTGCTGTACACGCTTTTTAAATGAATCTGTCTTCTCACGCAGCTGATCATCCGTAAGCTTCTGCATGGCGCCCTCATGTGCATTAACCTGATTGACGATCAGTTGTAAACGCTTTACTTCGCGGACATTGAAATCGAAAAATTGTTTGAAATATGAGAGCATACTAAGGTACTTAGTATACCGCATAGAATACATGCGATTATCGTAAATGAGCCCCAAAGACAAATAGACCTATAGCACTTGACAAAACGCTCTCTTTCTCTGGGAAAATTCCTATAGGTTATACTCATCTCCCTGCAGCCTTGCTGCAGAAAGAGGTGAGGTGGTGACCACATGAACATTTCAGGAGCTGCCTTGGGTTTGTGCACACAGGTGCACGACGCTGGACAAGGTGTCGAAGGAGTGAGCAATGGAACCAAAACTATGGACCATTTGGGTTAATAAGTACCCTCTCAACGCATGGCTCACGGAGCCAAGTATCGACGAAGAAGGGGTAACAACCAATGACATAGCATTCGTGATTACGTCTGTGGATCGGGCAAAACGAGAATGTAATGCCCGACTGAAGCAGTAGTACATGTGGGCCGTCCAGCCGGCCCTCTTTCCTTTACCCTCGCATCACTGCTCGTATCCGTCTGAAATAAAACATGAAGGATACTGTTCGAGCGAACCTACCATGCTGAACTCGCGCCTTTCACTTACTCAAATACCCCATGGGGATCACAAGCAGTCGCGTTGGTGTGACGGCGCTCACCGGCGTACGAAGTGAGCTGACTGCATACACCACATGCACCGTGTCACCTTCTTTGATGCGAGAAAATATGCTCGCCTCAAGAGTGCCTGACGCATTTAGAAGCTCTTGTGTGGTAGACCGTGCAACCGATACAGTGAGAATATCTTTATCAAACGTCTCGAGTCGTAGTGTGAGATTGGTGGCGTCCAGTTCTGTTACGCGGCCAGCCTTAGAATCAAAATGCTCATCAATATAAATTTCATTGGCGGTGAATGACCCATCGGTGCGCAAACCAGTCACCAACACATACGCACCAAGCACCATGTCTTTTGGTTCTATTTCCTCTTTGGCTGCCCCCACTACACGAAAGTATTTTGTGAGCGCCTCGTCAAGCTCTACTTTTTGCACCACACCGGCTATAGTGTCAATTTCCAAATAATTCGGCTCAATGACACGCACCTCACCGGCCACCACTTGTTCATCTTTTTTGCGAAGTTCCGCCACGACACTCGCCAGTTTATCTCGAAGCATTCGCAGGCTATCCGGGTCTTCCAACTCGGTGGCTTGCATTGGTGCAGAAGATGTTGCAGGGACATCTTGGGCGTGCACCATAACCGTAAATGAGGCAAGTGCTAATACGGTCAAAGACAGTAATAAAAATAGTGCGATGCGTATATTCATGGATCAAGACGATAAATGTACAACTTCTTCTGCACAGGCACCACCGATCCTTCATGATATGCAGATACGGTGATGGCATTCTCACCTAACACGAGAGGAAAATCTATAGAAAAGGAATCCTGCTCAGTCGTTAGCACCTGATTTTTTGCAGCCGACTGCACAATAATAAGCGTTTTGGCACCTGCGTTTCCACGTATGGCCACAGTCTTGCCTTCTGCGGTGGTGCCCGATTGGGGCGCCGTAATTTCAAGTGATCTCAATACAGTCACTGTGGGCGGCACCACAGACGGCACAAGAACTGAAGCAACTGTAGCATCAGGTTGTGTCTGAGTATTTTGTTCCTTCTGGGTTTGCACTGTGTAAAAAACAACAGCAAATGCAACAGCAACTCCAAGCACTAATCCCAACACAATAGCGATGATAGATTCTTTTGTCATAGAGATGTCAACTTTGATTATACCACTTGGCCGGATTGATGATGGGTTGCATCTTGTATAATGTCTGCCATGCTGACACATCTTGACGTTCGGAAGCGATTTGCCCAATTTTGGGAGACACATGGCCACAAAGAAGTTCCCCCCATTCCTCTTGTGCCTCAAAACGATCCTACCACTCTTTTCACCGGCTCAGGCATGCAGCAGTTGGTTCCAAATTTACTCGGTGAGCCACATCCGCTTGGTACACGGCTCTATAATGTACAGCGCTGTATACGCGCCCAAGATATCGATGAAGTAGGCGACAACCGCCATGTTACCTTTTTTGAGATGATGGGAAATTGGAGTCTCGGTGATTATTTCAAAAAAGAACAAATTGATTGGCTCACCACATTCTTAACTCAAAAACTGGGCCTCAACTCTACCCGCCTCTACGCAACAATATTTAAAGGATATACGCATGTACCGCAAGATACCGAAGCAGAAGCAATTTGGAAAGAACAATTTAACAACCTGCTCACAAAAGATTTTTATGTTATTGGAGTCAAAGAAGTCACCGTCAATACATCTCCTGAAAGCGGAATCAAAGAGAGCGACCGCATTTTTTATTACGATGTTTCAAAAAATTGGTGGTCGCGCGCAGGCGCCCCCGACACGATGCCCATGGGTGAAGTAGGTGGTCCTAGTTCTGAAGTATTTGTAGATTTTGACCCTCAGGGGGCGTTGGGCATTCATGCACAATCACGCTTTGCACAGAGCCCCTGTCATCCTAACTGTGATTGCGGACGATTTATTGAAATAGGAAATAGCGTGTTCATGGAATATGTAAAAGCTGAAGATGGATTTTTCCAACCATTACCCAAGACGAATGTGGATTTCGGCGGAGGGCTCGAGCGGATTCTTATGGCAATACAACAAAAACAGGATGTATTTGAGACAGATCTGTTTTGGCCCATCGTGCAAACCATATCCTCCGACTATTCCCACCATGACGATGAGAGGAAGAAGCACACCCGCATCATAGCAGATCATATGCGCACCGTGACACATCTGGCAGCAGATGGCATCATCCCTGGCCCTAAAGAACAAGGATATCTTATGCGCACACTTATCCGAAGAGCTGTCCGCGCGAGTCACAATCTCCACATGGATGTTACCCAGCTAGATGAAGCCGTGCGGGCTACACAAAAGATTTATGCCCCCGTCTATGAACATGTCGGAGCTCCCCGTATACCAGAAATTGTTATGGACGAGATTCGAAAATATCAAAACACGCTTATTTCTGGCAGAAAAATCATCGCGTCATTTATCAAAAAGAAATCGCATATCACCGGTGCTGACGTATTTAACTTGTATCAATCAATTGGCGTGCCAGAGGGTGAAGTGGCCGATATCGCACGAAGTCTTGGTGCGACGGTCGACATGATTGGATTTGAAGAGGCTAAGCGCGCTCATGCTTCATCTTCAAAAGCCGGCAGTGAACAAAAATTCAAAGGTGGTCTTGCCGACCAAAGCGAGCAAGTCGTGAAATATCATACCGCAACTCACCTTCTTCACCAGGCGCTTGGTGATGTGCTTGGTGCATCAGTAAGACAAGAAGGCTCCAACATCACCGGAGAACGCCTACGGTTTGATTTCTATTGTGCACACAAACCTACTCCGGAGGAGCTTGTGCAAGTAGCTAATGTAATCAATCAGAAAATCAATGATGCGCTTGCTGTGCGTCAAATAATTTTGCCTAAAGAAGAGGCTCAGCGTATAGGTGCCAAGTCATTTTTTAAAGAGAAGTATCCTGATATGGTAAAAGTGTTTATGATCGGAGCATCCGATGAAACGCTTCAGATGCTCTCAAGCAAGCCAATCATTACTCCTCGTGCGCCATTTGCTTATTCTATCGAATTTTGCGGTGGGCCACATGTTTCAAACACAAAAGATATAGGGAAATTGGATCTTTATAAGTTTGAAAAAATCGGCACAGACCTCTATCGCATATATGGCAAATAAACCTCATATCTCTATCGAAGAATTCGCAAAACTTGATATGCGGGTTGGGCTTGTTGTAGATGCGTGCCCTGTGCCCGACTCCAAAAAACTTATCAAGCTCAGCGTGGATTTGGGTTCCGATTATGAACAGGTGACCATACTCACGGGACTTCTTGTCTTCTACCCTGACCCAACCGTTTTTATCGGGAAAAAATATGTGTTTCTTCCCAATCTTGCACCCCGTATGATGGCAGGCATTGAGAGCCAGGGAATGTTTTTCGCAATAGACAGTGGAACGGGTGACCCTCCTGCACCGCTTGAGGTAGCCACGCATATCCCCGTCGGCGCTGTAGTGGGATAAATCAATCCACATCACCACACGCGTATGTGGTTGCATATTAAAAATCAACCTGCTAGTATGACCGCCTATGTCACATGATACTCATCACCCCAAACCAAAGTTAGGACCGCTTTCTCCGGCCGTTATGCTCGGAGTACTTTTGGCCGCACTTGCGGTCTATTTAGTATTTAAGACTCAAACGCTTGAACAGCGGGTCCAAAAAATTGAAGACACCGTATCGGGTGTCGCACAACAGCCAGAACCCGAACAACCGGTTGATCTTAATGATGTTAAGGCGCAATTTGCCAAGGAAGGGAATATGGTGTTTGGCGATCCAAAATCAAAAGCGTTGGTTGTTGAATTTAGTGATCCAAGTTGTCCGTTCTGTCATGCCGCAGCTTACGGAGCAGATGAGATATTTCAAGGCAGATTTAAGACGGTTGCAGAAGGTGGCCAATACAGACCACCCGTGCAAGAGTTGCGTGCGCTTGCTGAGGCGGGAAAGATCGGATACGTTACGCTTTATGCAAACGGGCATGGCAATGGGGAGCTTTCAACCCAAGCACTCTACTGCGCATATGAGCAAGATGCATTTTGGCAAGCACACGACTTGCTCTACAGCAAAGCGGGATATGATCTCATTAACGATGTAGTCAAAAATGATACTGCCAAAATTCCTGAACTCGTTGATTTCTTATCCGGTGCCGTAAACGCCGGAGCACTGAGTACATGTCTGCAAAATGGCACCTATGCGGGTAGAATTGCAGAAGATATGCAATCTGCACAAACATTGGGATTCAGAGGCACACCCATGTTTATCGTCAATACTCAAAAATTTGCAGGTGCATATAGCTTTGCCGAAATGGAGCCTGCTATTAATGAGGCGCTCAAGTAATACTTCTTTTGAATATCAAAAACCCCCAGCATAGTCTGGGGGTTTTCATAACAAGCCACCTGCCAAAAGTCGAAAATCCTTCTTGTTGTTCCACATCGTCTGTAATGACTCAAAGTTCTCATCAACATTAGTCATGAGTAATGCTAGATTATCAATTTCCTTCAGCTGAGCGTTGGTAAGATGAGGGAAATTACGTATGTGTGCAATACTTGCAACATGCCAATAAATCACCTCATTATTCATAAGACAGTGCAAGTCATAAAAAAGCTCCCATGCAATAGCCTGTAAACCGCTATGACCCCCCGCATTGTAGAAATGATCTCCATTTATTCTACCTTTACGCACATCTAGCCACGCATCTGCCGGGAAATCAAAAACATCGCGCGGCATATCATAAGCATCAAAAGTTAAATTGGGCTCGAGGCTTCCATCTACATCCAAAAGTACCCAGCGGTTTTCACTTGTGCTCCAATACTCCACAATCCAGTGATCTACACTGGTATTTTGAGGAAGATTCTCAACGTCAAAATAAGGGGCGAACCCCGAGCGAACACGGGCTGGAATGGATTTGCTTTTTAAAATTGAGGCCGTAAGAAGCGACACGAACCGACACGTCACCACCAGTCGATTTTCCTCTGCTCTGTCAATAACAAAACCTCGTGCGTCACGCCTAAATAGCTCCGCGATCATCGCGGAAACGGTTGGGAATACATCATCCTCTCGCTGTCGATACCAAGGGACTTTTGTCATATCACCATAGCGAAGATCTGAGTTTGATCCGGTATTACCATTTACAAACACCATGCTATGAATGGTTTGTGCTCTCACCAGTTTGCCGAATTCGCGCACGTCGTCGGGCACTTGGAGCCGAAGATGCTCGGCGTATGCCCCCGGATGAGTGTAAGCGCTATATTGCAGGTAATGAATTAGCAAGCGATTTTGCATAAGGCGCATAACTACTGACCCCCCGGCCTCCCCCGCCTGACGGGCAAGTCCCGATGCATAATCGCATCGGGGGAATCGGTGATCCCACGGGAATTCGAATCCCGGTTTGCAGGATGAGAACCTGCCGTCCTAGGCCTCTAGACGATGGGACCTTAGCTTTAATTTAAAAAAGTACGAGTCAAAACAATAATCATCATGTTTATCTCCATTGTTGCCAAATGAGAATAATCAATTACAATGATTAGGTTGACCTATTTTATCATACGACTATGACGAAAAAGATTCATTTCACCAAGTCAGGACATAAAAAAATTGTCGAGGAGCTTGACCATCTGAAAACTCACAAGCACCCAAGCGCCAAAGACAGACTTGCAAAAGCACGCTCGATGGGAGATTTGCGTGAAAACAGCGAATATCATGCAGCAAAAGAAGATTTGGGAGTGATAGTAGGGCGCATATCGGAGCTTGAAGAAATGCTTCGCTGGGCCGAAGTGGTTGATGATGCAGTAGAAAAAATCGAGACAGACTTAGTACGCCTCGGATGCAAAGTGGTACTTGAGAAAAATGGCGCTAGAGAAGAGTATCATGTGGTAGGCGACTACGAAGCAGATCCTGTGCTTAAAAAAATATCTCACTCCTCCCCCATTGGCCAGGCACTTTTGGGCAAGAGAAAAGGAGAAGTTGTTGAAGTTGTTATTCCCTCGGGCAAACATACCTACACTATTGTGGATGTACAAGTAGTTTAATCACTCGGATGTGCCCGTCGAGCTGCCCTAAGAGCTTCTGCCATAGCTTTATGCCTTTTGCTCTGCATTTCTTGCGAGGTTAAACTTGATACGGACATAACTTGTGTTAGCCCAAACGTTTGTGCAAATTTTGCTGAAATACCATTATCCCACGCGAAAGGATTGTCTGCAGATACAGAGCCCATTTCGTAATCATATTTGAGCACTCTATCTGAACCGATTCTGAAGAATCCTCCGGCAAGAACATGAGTAGAACTTGTACACATATCACTATGATTCCGATGAGGATTAGGTGATGTTACCAAACTTCCGTCGTACAAATATATCCAAGGATATGTAGTATCATGACGGTACACTTCTCTTCCCAAAACAATAGGTTTGAATTCACGTTCACTTGCGTTCATATTCGTATTTTAGTACATATTGTCAACAAATTAATTCAATTCTTCGTATAATGCTTAGCATGTCAATCTCTCCAATTTCAGATGATTTGGTTGGTCAACGCCAAAAGCGCATTGATATTGTTCATGAATTGAGAAAAAAAGGGATTGACCCGTATCCTGCATACTCTCAAAAAGATGTCGTCAACCAAGCGCTTCTGTCTGCATTTGATACATATGTTGGCAAGTGGCTGCATGTCACTGGGCGTATCATGAGCATTCGCAAGCATGGAAAAATTCTCTTCTACGACTTGCAAGATGAAAGTGGCACTGTACAGGTATGCATAAAGCAAGATGAATATGACCCATCAACACACCCAGACGTCTCATCACTGCATGCGCTTAGCTGGGATGATCTCGGATATCTTGATAAGGGGGATTTCGCTCAAGTGTATGGCGCGGTAGGTAAAACACAGTCTGGCCAAATCACTATCTTTGCGCATGGTGTCTACATACTCACTAAATCAATCCGCCCGCTTCCCAACACCCTTGATGAAAAAGAACTAAAATTCCGCAGACGATACGTTGATCTGACGCTACACCCCTCACAAAAAGAACGATTCTTGCGTAAAGCAAAATTTTGGCTAGTATCTCGTGATTTTTTGACGACTCGTGGATTTATAGAGGTTGAAACACCGGTTCTGGAGCATGTGACGGGAGGCGCTGATGCACGGCCATTTGTCACCCATCACAATGAGCTTGATCAAAACTTCTACCTTCGCATATCTACAGAACTCTATCAAAAAAGACTCGTTGGGGCGGGATTTGAGAAAATCTTCACATTCGGCCCCAATTTTCGAAACGAAGGACTATCAGATGAACATCTGCAGGAATATTATCAAATAGAGTGGTACTGGGCATACGCCAACTACCAAGACAACATGAAGCTTACCCAAGAAATGTTTCGTCGTGTTGCTCAAGAAGTATATGGGAGAACTGAGTTTTCTTCACGCGGGCACACATTTGATTTGGCCGACGAGTGGGAAACGGTTGACTACGCAAAAATAATCAAAGAGCGTTTTGATGTGGATATTTTTACAACGCCTGATGCGCAAATGCAACGCATACTACAAGAAAGTGGCGTGGAGCTTGCGGGCACCGTCAATAGAAATCGACTGATCGACAATCTTTGGAAATTAATCCGAAAAACCATCGCCGGTCCGGCATTTCTTATTAATGAACCCGCATTTCTATCTCCCCTATCCAAATCCTGCACAAGTGATGCGCGCCTCACCGAGCGCTATCATGTCATTATTGGAGGAAGCGAGCTCGCCAACGGCTACAGCGAAATAAATGACCCAGCAGAGCAACTTAATCGATTCCTTGATCAGCAAAAATTGAGAGATCAGGGTGATGATGAAGCGCAAATGCTTGATATTGATTATGTCGAGATGCTTGAGTATGGGATGCCCCCAACCTCTGGGCATGGTCATAGCGAACGACTATTTTGGTTTCTTGAGGATTGCACCGGTCGTGAAGGCACTCTGTTCCCGCTTCTTCGCCGAGAAATAGAACAAAACACGTATAAAATCTATCCGTTTCTCAAACCTCCCGAAAAGCGCGTCTTTAAAGATTTAACCGATACGAATTTGTTCTCGATATCCACCCAAGTGAAAGAAAAGTGGCCAAGCATGCACATCGGCTTCGCCATCATACGAGGTGTATCGATATATAAAAAGAATGACGAACTGGAGAAAGAAAAAGGAAAGATTCTAGATTCGATGTCAGGGCTCAGTATTGAAGCTATTAATGCATTTCCTGAGGTGCAAAGCTATCGCAAAATGTATAAAGAAATGGGAGTTGATTGGCACTCTCGCAGACCATCTCCCGAAGCACTTTTAAGAAGGATTGCGCAAAAGAAGGGGCTCTACTGCGTCAACACATGTGTGGATGCCTATAACCTCGTTGTAATGAAACACCGTGTGTCATCTGGTGCTTTTGATTTAGATAAGTTACAGTTTCCAATCGTTCTTCAATTTGGTAGCGAAGGTGACACAATTGAGCTGCTTGGTGACATCAAACCAACTTTGCTCACATCGCAGGAAGTCTCGTATTTTGACACAAAAGGCCCTTTTAATCTCGATTTCAATTATCGCGACGCACAACGCACCGCCGTGAGCGAAAACACAAAAAATCTTGTCATAAATATCGATGGTGTGCACAGCATCACACGGGAGCAAGTCGAAAAGACACTCAAAGAAACGATTGAGATTATTCAAAAATATTGTGGGGGAGCAGTGCAAGTTGCGGGCATTGTGAGCGCTTCACCATAAAATTCACATGTAATTATGCATGATTTCTCAATCATCAAGCGCCACGCACGAGGACTGGTCGAGTCGCACATACACAACCGGGGTCTACGCAATCACTGTTACGCTGTTGGATTTGCTATGCGCGGTCTCGCCGAACATTTTCATGATGATGCCGACTTGTGGGAGATTATTGGCATATTGCATGATGCCGATTGGGAAGAAACAAAAGATGCGGTCGATCAGCATACTCGCAAAACAGTGCAATGGATTGCTGATGCATTAAAAGACCACGACCCTACACAAATAGCAATAATTGTCCGCACCATTTTGTCTCACAATTATCAAAGTAACGGCGAAGCGCCGCCATCAAATGTTAGGGAATGGTCTCTGTACTGCTGTGATGAACTGACGGGGCTTATTGTGGCAAATGCCCTCATTATGCCTTCACGCAAATTAGCCGATGTCACCGGAGAATCCGTGCTTAAAAAAATGAACAGTAAATCATTTGCCGCAGCCGTCGATAGGTCAAGTATTCGTATGTGCGAAGAAAAACTTAGCATCCCTCTCCCTTCGTTTATTCAAATTATCCTGCATTCCATGCAAAAGAACGCTCCAGAGCTTGGTCTATAGTCACAATCTTAATCTCACTGTTATAATGCATTTTATGAAGTACAAATATCTGTTATTTGACTTAGATGGGACGCTCGTGGATACATATGATGCGGTTCTTGGTGCCATTCAAGATACCCTCAGACATCACCAACTTCCCCCCGTTGAACGTTTTGCACATTCAAAGGGGTATAAAGACATTTATAAAAGTTACATGCATCTTGTCGATCGTGCTGTTTTAAGAAAAACCCATTTAGACATGCAGAAGAACCACTTTCACAAGAATACCCTGTTTCCTGCAGTACAACATACGCTTCAGAATCTTAAAGAAAAAGGAGTCCGTATGGGCCTTATCACATCAGGAAACAAACCAAAGGTAATGCATGTCATAACCATGCTTGAGATTAAAGATTATTTCGAATATATTGTCACTGAACACGATGTAGAAAACACCAAACCTCATCCCGAACCGTTTGAAAAAATATTCGCCGGAATGGGTTTAGGCCACACCGATAAGTTGCACACCCTCATGATTGGCGATACGGAGGCCGATATCGTGGGCGCGCGCGATTTCGGAATAGACTCAGTGGCAGTGACATACAGCGCGTATGGAAAAGACGTAAACATGTATGGCCCTACATACAGTATTGACTCGTTTGAGCAGTTATTGCCTATTATTTTCCCTTCTCATGTCACGTAAATATACGATTTTTGAAAAAATCATGGCCGGTGAGATTCCTGGATACAAAGTGTGGGAAGACGACAAGCATTTTGCCTTCTTGGACATTTCCCCTTTTGCACCGGGGCATACACTGGTCATTCCCAAAACACCGGCACCCTATCTTTTTGAAATGCCTGAATCAGACTACCAACACCTTATGCTCGCAAGCAAAGCTGTGGCTCAAATCTTAAAACGGGCGTTTGATGTTCCTCGTGTAGGTGTTATCGTGGCGGGATTTGGCGTTGAAGACCATGTACATGTCCATCTCATCCCGATACATAATGAGGGCCAGCTCCTGGGAGGCCCACACACCGTCTCAAAAGAAGAGCTCAAACAGGTACATGAGCGCATTATGCGCTCTCTTAATGCATAAGGTATAATTTCACATATGATCTCACTTGATGCGCTTAAAGCCGATCCACAGGCATATAAAAATGCGGCAAAAAACAAAAATCGCGAAGTCGACATTGATCGCATACTTCAACTTGATGAACAAGTTAGATCCCTTGAAATCCAAATTCAAGATCTTCGCACGCAGCGCAATAAACTTGCTGAGCTCGGAAAAACAGACCCTGAAGGTTTCCGTGTCAAAGGAAAAGAGATAAAAGATACGCTCAAACAAATCGAAGACACACTCAACACTCAGCATTCACAGCTCAATGCATTATTGTCTTTCGTACCAAACACTCCTTTCCCCGAGGTTCCTGTGGGCCCTGATGACAGCGGTAATGTCGAGATTAAAAAAGTGGGGAATGTGCCGCAGTTCGATTTTACTCCCAAAGACCATCTTACACTGGGAAAAGAATTGGATATTATCGATACGGAGCGCGGATCAAAGGTTTCCGGATATCGAGGATATTTTCTGAAAAACCAAGCTGCGGTTTTGCATAATGCAGTGCTTCTCTACGTAATGCAAAAACTTATGACGAAAGGGTTTACGCCCATTATTGCGCCTTCAATTGTTAAAAAATTCACGCTTTTTGGGTCTGGCCATCTGCCTTGGGGCGAAAAAGAACTATACAAACTGAATGGAGACGATGACGATGCTTACCTCTCTGCTACGGCAGAGATACCGGTGACCGCCTATTTCAGCGGTGAGGTAATTAAGAATGACAATCTGCCGAAAAAATTCGTGGCCTTTTCTCCTTGCTACAGAAGCGAGGCTGGTTCTTATGGCAAAGATACCAAAGGATTATATAGGCTTCATGAATTTTTCAAGATAGAGCAGGTGGTGCTTGCTGAAAATAATGATGAAGCAGCTCGAAAACTACATGAAGAACTTCAAGAGAACTGTGAAGAAATACTTCAAGATTTAGAGTTGCCCTATCGTGTGCTTCTTATGTGCACCGGAGATATGGGCGAACCTCAAATGAAAAAGTATGACACCGAAACCTGGATGCCGAGTCGCAATAGCTATGGCGAAACCATGAGCAACTCCATTATGGGGGACTTTCAAACACGCAGACTAAACATTCGATATAAGACAAAAGATGGAAAGACAGCATATTGCTATTCACTCAACAACACCGCACTCGCCTCCCCACGCATCCTCATTGCGCTTCTTGAAAACCATCAACAGAAAGATGGGTCTATTTTGATACCTAAAAAGCTTCAGGTGATATGTGGGTTTTCCAATATTAAAGCAAAATAGTATGACACTGTTTTATGTCGTGCGTCACGGCGAAGCAACAGGAAATGTGGATAATATTCTTATGGGGCACTATGATTGCCCTCTCACAAAAAAAGACCGGGAACAGGCAATAAACGTCCAAAAAAAACTAAATTTTATCTCTTTTGATTATGTATTTACTTCAGATTTAACTCGTGCATACGAGACAGCAAAAATCATAACATCACCCAGAGGAATGAAAGTTTTGAAAACAAAAGCCCTCAGAGAGAGGTATTGTGGTGAATTAGAGGGCGTGTCAAAAGATGTTCTTAATAAGCGATACAAAAAAGAAGTTGAGCTGCTTCAAAAACAAAGCATGACTAAAAAAATGAATCATCGGTATGTAGCAACTGAAGAATCAGGGCGAGAAGTGGTCAATAGAGTTTTAAGCTTTTTCGCAGAAGTAGCAACACAATATCCCAATGCAACAGTGCTTGTCGTATCTCATTCTGGAGTCATAGGAAATTTCCTCAGCCATATCGACCAACACCCCTATGACGGCATGTTTGGTGCTGCAAAAATGGAGAACGGGGGATATATCAAATTCGAGTCAGACGGACATCGTTATGACATCAAACAAATCTTTGGAATGCAGGCATAAAGCTATTCTCCCAAGACTACTGAACCGGCATCCGCATAATATTTTGTGCTAAGCGCATTATCTGTGCGCCCCATACAAACATCATCCACGCACCAAAAAGTAAAAAGGGGCCAAAAGCGATATGTGATTTTCTGTTGGCCTTATGCAGAAGCATAAGCATAACCCCATATGCTGCACCAACAAGAAATGCAATATATACCCCAAGTAGCCCTTGCCAAAGCCCGAGCCACAAGCCTAAGGTCATTTGCATTTTAACGTCACCAAAACCCATACCTCCCCCACCGGTCACCAAATACAGAATGAGAATTGGTAAGGCAACAATTAGCGCTTGTCCAAAAAGATCAACGCTCAACACACCCATCCCCAAATGGAATATAAGCACCCCGACAAACAACGCAAGCTGCAAACTGTCGGGAATGATACGATGTCGAAAATCAATGATGGTTATTGCAATAGACGATGCGGTGACAATTAATAGACCAAACAGGCTAAGCACGCGCGTGGGAATAATAATGGCATAGCCGGTGAGATACCAATACGTCACCAACGCAAACGATGCTCCTGTCGCAAGTTCAACCAGCGGATATTG
The DNA here is from genome assembly GCA_029573715.1 of bacterium. Classification (GTDB taxonomy): domain Bacteria; phylum Patescibacteriota; class Microgenomatia; order UBA1406; family GWC2-37-13; genus JAGOLU01. The sequence continues at coordinate 127,281 of JAKQDR010000165.1, forward strand.
CAGAGATAGTTTGGCACGACAACACGTACTCTTTCCCCGTTGCCAAATATACGAAAAAATTGGGACCAGCTCCATAATGCGAAGCGTTCTTCCACATCCATCACAATGAGATCTACCCCTCACATGGGCACCCAGTGGAACCCTGTCAATCACGACATTGAGAAAGGAACCGATGATAAGCCCTTGTAGCAGCGCGTATATGCTGAAAAACCAATGGAGCATCATGCGTATCAGTATAGCAGTTTAATAAATCAAATATTATGGTGTGTTTTGAGCACTATTTGTTTCCTTACGAGGGGTGGGCATAGCGCAAGGCATCGAATTCTCCGTACCGACCACAAACACCTCTTGCGTTCCCATACATGGTTTCTGAATGATGTTTGCTGGGGGATCATACCAGTCACTTATGCCAAAAGACTTCTCCTCAATAAGGTAGCGCATGACTCTGTTCCAAATAGGGGCCGCACCAGTCACTCCGGATGTTAAATAGGGATTCATAGGAGTTTGGTCGTTGTTCCCCACCCAAACCACCACCAGATAGTCAGGAGTATACCCAATGGTCCAATTGTCTTTTTTGTAATCAGTTGTGCCTGTCTTAACAGCCACTTTGTGTCCGGATATCTCAATTTGAGAATTGGCTCCAAACGCAGCCATGCGCGCTTTATTGTCTGACAAGATATCTGAAACAATATACGCATATGATGGATCGATAAGCTGAATAGTCTGATTATCATACAGACTCAGGCGAACTCCCTTTCTGCCTATCATGCTGATAATGGGTGAAAGCGGCGCTTTTTTCCCTTGATTGGCCAATACGCCAAATGACTGGGCCATATCAAGCATTGTTACCTCTCCCCCTCCAAGCGCCAAAGAAATGCCATACTGAGAAGGATCTTGCCAAGTAGATATGCCCAATGCACGTGCAAAATCAATAAAATCAGACACGCCAATTCTATTTAATACCTTTACCGCAGGTATGTTGTATGAGTTTGCAAGGGCATTGCGCAGGGTAATGCGACCATGAAACCTGCCATCATAATTGACTGGTTTATATATTTCACTCTCACTAATTTGAAATACCGTGGGTGTATCTTCAAGAATAGATGCCGCGGTGTACCCCCTTTGTAAGGCATACGCGTATAAAATCGGCTTAATTGATGAACCGGGCTGTCGCAGTGCGGTTGTAACATTAAACTCACCCTCAGAATTTCCAAAAAAGTTCACGGAGCCTACCATTGCTAATATTTCTCCCGTCGAAGGACGTGTCACCAAAACGGCCCCATTGGTCACATTTAATCCGCTTATTGCAGCAAGCTCTTCCTGCAGTATTTGTTGTGCTCTTGTTTGAATGTCCATATCGAGAGTCGTGCGGATCATGTATCCCCCTTGGTACAAGTCGTTTTTCTCAACATAATTTTCTAAAAACTTTTGTACATAAAAAACAAAATGGGGTGCTTGAATGGGAATAATGTCTGCAATGATTGCGGGCTGCTCTGCTATAGCGAGTTCAAATTCTTCAACGGTGATAAAATTTTGACTAAGCATTTCTTGTAATACCTGATCGCGCCTGCCAACCGCAAGTTCAATGTCAGTGAAGGGAGAATATGTGGTGGGCGCTTGAGGGAGTCCGGCGAGTAAAGCCGCTTCTGCAAGAGTCAAATCTTGTGCACTTTTTCCAAAATACTTCCTACTCGCCTCTTCGATGCCATACACAGAACCACCATAGGGAACCTGATTAAGATACATCTCCAGTATCTCATCTTTAGAAAATAGTTTTTCAGTTTCAAGTGCAATGATTATTTCTTTGATTTTGCGAACGAGCGTGCGCTCAGGAGTAAGCAGTGACGTTTTGACAAGCTGTTGCGTGATGGTTGATCCACCCTGTAAACCTTGGTTTCTTAAATACGTATCACGAAGGGCCCTTACGATGCCACTTATGAGTGAAACACCGTTGTGAGAATAAAAATCTTTATCTTCAATGGCAATGGTCGCTTTTGTGACATATGATGGAAGTGTGCTTAATGTGACCGGCGTGCGTTTTTGATCTTTGTAAAAATCAAAAAGAAGCTCACCGTTTCTATCGTATACGTGGCTTGTGAGCGCATAATTCACTTTTCCTATATCACGAGGGCTTGGTAAATTAGTATAAAAACGATACGCTTCATACAAACCGAAGCTCATTCCCGCAATAAGAAATACAATAAACAAGAGTCCGTATAGTGCAAGTCGAGGCTTTTTTGATGGATGGTGTGGCACGATAATCTCATCCCTGGAAGCTTTACGTTTAAGCGCCTGTCCCATACGCCAATGCGTTATACGCGAACGCAGTAATCCGTGCATATAGCGTGCATCCGTATGAATTTTCCCCTGCAATGCATGAGCATACGCGTAAACAGTGTATGCCACACGTCGAACAAGCTTGACTACAGCATTTCCTTTCGCAGTAGCCCACATGAACAATTGATGGAGTGCTCGATAAATGATTTCAAGCCATAATTTCGTATTTCGTTTGAAAATTCCACCGCTGTGGCGCGCAACATATCCCAACGCTCGTATATGGGCCCATGTAAAGTAATGAATTTTGCGAATTATTAAGAGGGTATTTTCACCGAGTAAAATAAATAGAGTTACAATTGCAATAAGTACGCGAGCGAAAATGGAGACAAAAAAAGAATAGAGCTTGCGCAGAGACGTTGCCATAGGGCGATTATACCCTATAGTAATAGTTCAATCAAGTTCTTTTGAAGGGGATATGCTTGAGCTTACTTCGAACCACCAGTCTATTCCAGTATGTTCCCGGAGGAACACATGTAATCAAGGTCATATATGAAGCGTCATATCGAGGCTCAAGCACTGATATTTGCTCAGGCTTAACCACAAACATATCAAAAATCTCATATTCGTATTCCTGATTGTTGTATGTGACAAAAAAGTTGTCACCCTTTTTCAAATCGGGGACTCGAGTAAAGATACTCTTGTAGTCTTTGACATCATACATCTGTGGAAGGGTTGAATGACCAAAAATATTGACTGAGCCATACTCTCCGGGTGCAGTCGTTGGCAGATAGTGAATAAGGCTTTGAGATAAATCGTCTCCACCCACAACAATCTTTGCGTTTTGTATGCCTAATTTCGGTATAGAGAGCCAATACTCTCGAGATATTGAACTGCTATTTGGCATGGGGGCCTGCGGCCTATTGGGAAACCAATCGGACAGCTGTAGAAATTCGCGCATATTTTGAGAAAGTGTCGTTGTTTCCCCAAGTATTGCTCTTACTGAGTATGCATCATCCCCGTATGAAACCTCGGGACTTAAAACGGGTATCTGGGCGATATAGCGGGTGCGGAGTTCATAGGAGATAATAGGATAAAGCGCCCACATTAGAAATCCTATACCTATGGTCATCGTTACATAAGAAGCGAATCTTAGTGTCAGATTAGCAATAGAAACAGATTTTTTGACATATCGATAACGGGCCATATACATACAAAGATAATCTAAATTATTGCTGACTTGCAACCGGTTCTACAAACACGTCAATATTGCCTAATGAATAGGGAATGTAGTACTGGAATGGCGGAAGATAAATGCTGGTACTCACCAAAACATTAGACGCGTTCAATGATTGTTTAATTTGTTGTTTGGCAGTACTCGTGAGAGTCAAACGAGAAATCTTTTTAACTTCATTAACATCTATCTCGGGGTAAATGTCTAAAGCGGCTGAAAGAGTGATGTCCACAGACTTTTCATCTGTAGAGAGCGTCACTGTCTCGACATCATATGAGATCGCATCATCTGAAAAGGTGTACCCTTCTTTATTATCCGATATAACCGCCTCTTTGATGAGATTTATCAAATCATCACTTGATATCGTGTATAAATTTGCAAGCACAGTTCCCTCGACTTTTACGTTTGAGGACTGATCGCCCGCTTTTTTAGAGTAGACAAGTTTTGAAGTGTTTATTTGTGATATTTCATCCAAAACCAAGATACCTTCTTGTGTGCTCTTCTTGGCTGATTCCGTCGTTTTTTTAGTTTGCGCCACCACCATAGAGTTTAGCTTTTTCATATCCGCCTCAGTCACGACAGACACCGTTTGTTTTGAACCTCCATCAAAATCATCTACTGTGGTAGCGTAATACAATGAAGACGGGAAGTCTGCAACTTGCATTTTATTCCCCTTAGTTATGTTGCCTTGCACGCCGATAAACGTTGCAGTAACGCCAACTTGTTGTTTACTTGCTTGTTTGGTGTCAGTATCAATATCTATTGTTGCCGGCGTTATGGTCACCGTTTCATCTAGCGTATACGCATAATCCTCAAAATACACCTGAGTGCCCTGCTCAAAGGTAACTTCTTCATCGGCAAATGATGCAAGAGAAATGGTTCCTTTCGCAGGATCCCCCACCTCTTTTGTGCCAGTAGCATTTACCGATAGAGACACTGTTTCTTCCTCAACGAGTCGTGTTACTGGCACATTTTGCAAAGTGTCACTCCATTCAAACTTTTCAGTGGGCACGACCACGGTTATCTTCACCTTATGAAGAGTGAATTCAAATATAACCAAACTGACAATACCAATAAGCAATGAAGCAATGACAAAAATCAGTAGAGATCGTTTACGAGAAAAACTCTGTTTGACATCGGCTTGTGCATTCTCATCAAGCGTTTCGACACTACTTATTTTCTCCTCCCCATCGGCCGACTGATAATTTGTAGTATCTCCTGCTTCAAACACTGCTTGATCGGGTGCTGGTGAAGTCGGCTGAGCAGTGAAAGAGGAGTCAATGGCATGATTGGCAACATTGGGCGTGAAAACTGCAAACCCTTCAATCATACCCGGATTGCTTTCATCAGGTGAAAGCACCTGTAAACCAAGGGTGTCATCAGTTGAGACAGACACTTGTTGAGCATCGATAAGGAGCGAGTCGGTATGATCGGTCGCAACTTCAATGTGTTCAGCGGGTTGGATTGCTGGAAGGAAGTCTGTGGTGTTGATGGTAGCGTCATCTGCAGATGGTGTTTCTTGATGCAACAACTGCACACGAAGCAGTTGATGCAGCGCAAGACCAACATCTTCTGGAGTGTGCAGACTCACTTGATAATTGGCCAAAGTTGCCACGATCGCATTCATGTTTGATCCTTCACACAGTGAAACGATATGAATAGGTGTGTCAGCGGTCACCAGCTCTTGCACATGGGCAGCAATGTTCGTGGCATTTGTTACGACAACTGTTTGTTTGACAATCTGTGCATTTTTTGAAAGCATCACGGGAGTTTTGAGTTTGCCAACTTCAATAAGAAGGGACGTTTCACCTGTGCTGCCGAGACTTTTGACAATATCATTCATTTCGATATACCCCATCGCCTCAAGCTCTAAGTTTTGGACAATCTCAGAAACTGCCGATCTATAGGGAGCAACGACATCCTTGGTTTCGGCTTTTACTGCCGATGAAGGGAGTGCGAATAGTACTTTTTTAAAACGGACAGACAGCGCTTTTTCGAAATCATATAGCACTTCATCAACTTGATCGAGCACCTTGTCAAATCCCTGGGAATACGAAAACTGTTTTGTTTTTATGACTTCAAGCGAATCTTCGGTTCGCTCAAAGGCATGAACAACTGCAAATGTCTCAAACAGCAAAAGACCAATAAACACATCCCGTTTTGGACGTCGGGCAATAAGGTGGCTTAGGAAATTGGGGAATGCCATGGTACGCTAATCCTATCACTTTTCAAATACTTATTCAATTTTATATTTTGCAAGTGTCTGGGCAATTCCCTGAGCGGCCTGAGAAAAAGCAGCAGAATATGAGACTCCCTGACCGGCGCTATCTACAGCCTTCCCGATGTACGCAATGACCTCATCATTTAACGCCTCATCGAAGGTGCGCGAAACTAAAGGAAGGCTTACCATATAGTCAAGTTGTGCCATAAGCGGAGATAACTCTTGATGGTCAGTGAGTTTGTTTTTCATATCTGAGCGCGGATACGCCATGCCCATACCACGATGTTGAACTTGCGACTGAAAGAGTAATTCCAAATTTTCTGATTCTGTCATAAACGTAAGAAGTTTCCACGCTTCGACCTGGTTGGGTGAGTACTTTGAAACTCCTTCAACCCAATAATTTGCAAGAGCAACCTTGCGCCCTTGAAGTCCTTCAGGCAATGGAGCACTCCGAAAAACAAAATCCGGATTTTTGGCACGAATCACCGGAATTTGCCACGTGGGAGCAAAAATCATCGCCACCTTCCCTTGCGCGAATGCATCAATGGAATTTGGCATATTGGTACCCCAATACCCACTTTCAGCAAATTCACGATATATTTGAACCGCTTCACTTCCTCGCGACATAAGGTTTTGATCTTTAGTTGACCCCACAAATGTATTACGAGCCCAAACATTATTTAGCTGCCCCTGACTCTCCAGAGCATTTAAGAGAAATATCAATCCAAATATTTCAGAGAAGTGCTCGACATTATTTGTCGTTCCAAGCGCGATGCCTGCGGTAAGTGGGCCCCCCTCACCCTTGACGGTAACTTGTGAAACGGCATCGAGCATATCGCCTGCAAACAATTTAGGAGCACTTGCTATACCGGCAGATCTAAGCAGATCTGGGTTGTACAAAAGCACAAGCCCATCAACATACAGTGGTAAACCATAATATCTATTGTCGAGTTTTAAATCTTGTTGATGAATAGCATGAAATGTTTTCTCAAAGTCAGCTGCTGATAGTATCTCGTTAGGGAGTGGGGCGAGCAAATCAAGATTGCGCAGGTGTGGTACCCATGTATTGTGGTATCTAAAGATGTCCGGGCCTTTGCCATGGGGCGATCGACCTTGAAGCCATGTAAGATATCCTTTGGGATCTCGTTTTTCATAGACAATTGTTACATGAGGATTTGCCTTCTTGTACTTTTCAAAAACGGGCGCAAGCACTTTTTCATCTTCCCACAAACCCCAATAGGTTAACGTTATCGGAACAACAGGAGCGGTGGCGCCTCCGCCTCCTCTTACCACCAAAAAGAGCACAAATAAAATACCCAAGAAAAAAAGAGTTACTGCACCAATGAAAAAAAAGCGATATTTTTTTTCATGTGCGGTTGATGGCATATACTGCAACACTTCAGGAGCCGGTCTGTCGACTTCTTGTGCAGAAGTGATTTCAGCAGGGACTTCTTCGGGTTGCATTTGCTCAAATGCTTGAGGGTATTTTTGTGCGACAACGTTTTCGAATATCGGCTCCGGCTTGTCTGAGTAAATGCTCCCCTTATCAGATTTGGTTTTATCCTGGAAATCCATACACTCTACATGATACCATAGGAGCCTATGCGAAGATTATCGGAGAATTGGATGGCATTTGCGTTGGGCATGACGCTCACGATCCTTGTCACTTTGTTTGCGGTGGTTGTTGGAATACTGTATCAAGACGCCATATACAAACACCGCATCTATCCATCAGTGTATATCGATGGAATAGCTCAAAATGGCAAAACCCTTGAGGAGCTTGAAACCAACTATGTGCGCTTTAATAAGGCGTTAAAAGATATGCAAATTGAGATCGTATACGCCGATGAACCGGTTGCAACCTATAGTGGGGAAATGATCCAACTCACCACAAATGGCCAAAGTCGTGCCAAAAATGCATATGCCATTACCCGATCAGGCGATGCACTTTCAGACTTCTGGACTAAGGCGATGCTTTTGCTTCGGATAAAACGATATAGTTTTACCACAAACACACAGTTTGATGCCGATCAGATATTTGAAACCATCGCCATTGTTGAAAAACAATACAGCAGAGAAGCAAAAAACGCACTATTTGCGATTGACTCGGGAAAAGTTACCGCATTTGCACAAGAAAAAGACGGATTTGCCATTCACGCAAAAGCTGCGCAAGATGCCACACGCACCCTTCTATCTTTTGACACTCTCAAAGAGCTTTATCCATTTGGGGAATCATTGCGTATCGTTATCAACGGTACGGTGGTCAAACCTTCAGTCACCTTGGCGGAGGCAAATACTTATGGCATTCAAGAGATTATCGGTGAGGGAAGTTCTGACTACTCCGGGTCAATACCCGGGCGCGTTCACAATGTGCTCTTGTCTACAGAAAAACTCAATGGCACCCTGATACCCAAAGGGGAGCTATTCTCCTTCAACAAAACCATAGGAGATATATCCGGCGCTACCGGTTACAAACCTGCATACATCATTTTAAATGGGCGCACTGTTTTGGGCGATGGAGGCGGAGTGTGTCAAGCCTCAACAACCATATTTCGAGCAGCTATTGCAAGTGGCCTCCCCATCATGCATTGGGCGCCACATGCATATCGAGTGCATTATTATGAAAATGACGGCAAGCCCGGTCGAGACGCCACCGTATACTCACCCACTCAAGATTTTTCGTTCCGCAACGATACACCTGCCGCGATATTGATACAAACAGAAGTGGACACCGAACAAAACACTCTCCGGTATATCTTGTGGGGAAAAAAGGATGGACGTGTTGCTGAGATATCAGATGTTGGGATGAGCAATGCAGTCCCCGCCCCGCCCGCACGCGAAGAAGAAGACCCTACACTTCCCCGTGGTGAACGAAGACAAGTGGATTGGGCAGCAAGTGGCCTGACCACATGGTTTGACTATAAAGTGGTTCGTGGCCCCGAGCTTATACAAGAGAAACGATTTGTTTCAAATTATCGTCCATGGCAGGCGGTTTATTTGGTAGGGACGAAAGACTAGCAATTATCGAAACCATGCAGCTCTCCCCAGTCTGTAGGAATGTTTTTTTGATTGACGCTCTCCGATGATTTTTGCGGGAACACCCCCAACAACCATGTTAGCTGCAACGTCTTTGGTGACGACTGCACCTGCGCCAACCACGGCACCCGTGCGTATGGTAACTCCCGGAAGAATTATCGCACGTGGGCCGACAAACACATAATCTTCAATGGTGACAGGAGCGGTGATTGCCGCAAATGAAGGATCGTTAATATCATGTTCACTGTTGTAGATCATTACTTCTGAAGCAATGTCAACATGATTGCCAATCGTAAGGTTTGCACGTCCATCCAGAGTGCATTTTTCACCAATGATCGTATCTTGGCCTATACTGATTCCCCGAGGGTTATAGAGGGTGAGCTTCATATGAATACTTGAACCCGCGCCAATTTTCATTCCTGCTAGACGATAAACCAATCGACGCACATGATGTGAAGGAACAGATCCACATGCATGCAAGACCATCAAGACAAATTCTAATAAAACTGCTCTGATCCGGCGTATCACACGAGCTTCTATAGTCATACGCACATTATAGCAAAATATTGTCACTGATTCTGTGGCTGACTTTGGGTACATGCATTGTATTCTCTCTCTGCAATAATCGAAACCATGACACGTGAAAAGCCTCGTAATTGTGGCCATGAATGCCCAATGAAACATGATATACAAGAGAGTGATGATGAAGTCTTATACTGTGCTAGCTATGAGTCTAGGGTTAGAAGGGGTACGATAAGTACTCCAAGTGGTCCAAATAGTGGAATCATATTAGGCAGACTATCCCTATATGAGAGTGTTTTACCAGCCTTGCCCTTCCCGCAGGTTTGTGATGCATTAAGTTGTAGGTTTAATAAGGGTATCCCTCATTCTACCCAACCTATTAAATAGGTAGTTCTCATATCACCAATCCCAATCATCTGAAGATGCGCTCACCGAAGGGTCTGGATCATAAGGTGCGATTTCTTTTTCGGAGGTAATGAAACGTGACTTGGTTCCATACGTGCGCCTGCCATATATACCCCGATGTTTTGCCCATGTGATAAATAATCGCAAACGAGCCCTCGTTATTCCCACATAAAACAGTCTTCTTTCTTCCTCAAGCATATATGAATCTTCCATGCTTCGTACATGTGGAAGCAAGCCATCTTCCAGTCCCGTAATAAAAACATTATCAAATTCAAGGCCCTTTGACGCATGAAGAGACATGAGCCGAACTCCTCTTCCCTTATTCTTAGATCGTTCGCCCACACTGTATTCGTTCTCAATAAGGGCTATCTGCTCGAAAAAATCGGTTAGGGTTTCTTGTGTTGATGCGACGTTTTTGAGTTCTCTTATGTTTTCGATGCGTGCATAATCTTCGGGATTATCTTTATCGAGCGTGTCAAGATAGTTTGTCTTGGCAAGAGTTAAATCCATAACTGACTCCGCAGATCCGGAAGCGGCATATACTTGCAGTTCGGGGAGTGCTTGAATAAAATGCGCAAGTTTGCGCTTGCCCAACTTGTGAACCCGCTCAAATGCAACAGGATCGTTTGGCTCAACGATAAGGCGTAAATACGCGATGACATCGCGAACTTCTTTTCGATCATAAAACCTAGTACCCCCTACCAATGTGTATGGTATGCCATACTTCAAAAATACTTCTTCAAGAATTCGACTCTGAGCATTTGTTCTATACAAAACGGCAAAATGTGCATATGGGTCGCTGGCGCCATTTCCATAGTGCTTGTCAATGAGCGCTGATATGGTCTTGCCGACAAAAAGCGCCTCATGCTCTTCGTTTTCGCTCATATACTCTACTACTTCTTCACCTTTTTGTGCATGGGTAAATAGCTTGAGAATAGGATGTGTTTGATTGTGAATAATCTTACTGTATGCATAGTCTAAAATTTGCTGAGTAGAGCGATAATTTTGCTCCAAATAAAAAGTTTTGGCGGTTGGGAAATCTTCAGTGAACCGTTCGAGGTTGCGAATATCTGCGCCTCTCCAGCTATAAATGGCCTGTGAGAAATCTCCTACCACGGTGATATTGCCTGAGCTTGGTGTAAGAAGCTTTGCGAGTGCATACTGTGCAATATTTGTGTCTTGGAACTCATCGATCATTAGGTGTGCATAGCGACTTTGAAACTCTGCCAAAAGCCCTGCCTCCTGGCGCAATAATCGAACCGCGTGCATCAAAAGATCGTCAAAATCGACCGCATGATACATGGTAAGTTGTGACTGATACGCCCAATAAACCTCAGCAACATGAGCCGCTTTATAATAGGAAAACGTATCTAAAAAATTTTCAGGGGTAATAAGTTGATTTTTCGCTTCTGAAATGCGATTTAAGAAAAATGACGGGGTCATACGGCCTCCATCAATTTTTTTCAGCACTTGCTTTATAAGATCTTGTTGATCGCTATCGGTGTAAATAACGTAGTCTTTACGCAGACCAATGTGATGCCCATGCACACGTAATATCTTGGCGCATAATGAATGAAATGTTCCTACAAAACCTATACCGGATTTTCCCGCCACATCGCTGTTTGAACCGTACACGTGAGTAAACGCTTTCTGAATGCGCGTTTTCATCTCGCCGGCGGCTTTGTTGGTGAATGTTATCATTACAATGGATTGAGGATCTACCTGAGCATGCGATATGAGGTGTATTACTTTGTGAATGAGGACTCGTGTTTTACCCGATCCCGCACCCGCTAAAAGAATTGATGGCCCCAAATCATAGGATACCGCTTCTTGCTGAGCGTCATTCAGTTGGGTCTTTATTTGACGGGACATAGAGGTATAATGATTTTGTTTGAAGTTTTGTTGTTATTAGCCACCTGATAATATTGTATGTTATACCTTTTTGCAAACTGGAAATCACATAAAAACATACTAGAGGCTCGCGAGTGGATGTATACACTAAAAGATGTTGTATCAAATAAAGTGCACGAGCTTTTAAAAGAAAAGAAGATGGCGATAGTGATACTCCCTCCCGCACCCCTAATCTACCCCGTCCACACCATGTGCCTTGATATAGAAGGATTTTCTGTAGGCATTCAAGACATTTCCCACTTGCCTGAGGGCAAACATACCGGCCTTATTGCAGCGCGCAGTGTTCAAACTATTGCAACATATGCACTGCTTGGCCATGCGGAAGTACGTAAACGCGGAGATGACAGAGAAAAAGTGCTCACCAAGCACGAACATGCGTGTAATGCTGGTCTTGTTCCACTGTTATGTATGTCAAAACATGAGGAGTACTTATCCGGAACACAGATGGTGGCATTTGAACCACTGGAGGCAATAGGAAGTGGCGCTAATGCCACTCCTGAACAAGTTAAGGAGTTTCGATCCAAACTCCCCGAGGATATTATGACGTTTATCTATGGGGGCAGTGTGACACCAGAAAACTGTAACCAGTACTTAAAACCTCGTATTTGCGATGGGTTTTTGGTCGGTCAAATTAGCCTTGATGCACGCGCATTTGGCGCACTCATGCATGCATGTGCTTCTTACATCTAATACTGATGCATGTGCTTACTGCAGAGCATGTCAGGGAAACATATGACCGCCCTTCATGTATGTAGCGCAAATACCGGTGAGCCCAATTCATATTAATCAAGCTGCATTATTCGTCTCTCGCCCAATTAGCTCTCAACAAAAAGACTCCACTTGAAATGAGTATGCTCCCCATAAAGATCCATGAAAGAGGTGTTTCGGATCCCGCATCAAGAAGAGCGCTGGGAGTTATGGTCTGCGTAGTCATATTACCGGGTGTCGCGGTAACATATACGATGGTTGGTGTTGTTGAAGGAGAGCTGAGTGTTGGCGATAGAAGTGGCGCTGACGTGGGTGTTGTTACAATAGATGGAGAAAGAGTGGCAGAAGGAGTAGATGGTGCCGACTCACCCAGCACCTGCTCACCAGCCTTAGCAATAGTAAAGGATCGATTTATCGTGCGTAATTGACCATTATTATCTGGCAAATTCACCCGCAAAACATAGTTTCCAGGAGCAAACGCCTGCGCAGGCTCAACAATCCAAGATCCTTTGTCCGAAACAATAACTGATTCTTGAAATGCCGGACGAGAATTCACTTCGATAGTTACCCGGGAAAAGGGCACTCCAAACCCCTTAAATAACGGCTTTCCGTGAGGGACAGTGGCGTTTTTTTCAGGATACAAGACAGAAATTGAATGACCTTGAGATGGCCTTGTTCGAACCGTTGAAGCTGGTAATACATCTTGTGGATTGGAAAGAAACACATAATCCTGGCCCATCAGAATAGTCTGAGGAATTGGCGCTGCATTTTGCAAAGATGCTCGTACCCGAGACGGGCCATATTCTTCGTGAAACACATCAATCACAATGGTAATATCTTGACTCACATTACCAGGAATGGTGGTGAGCCACTCCCCGGAAGACTTTGTCTTGCTTAAATAATTACCCGTGAGAAACTCTGATTCAAATGACACGAGTATAAAAGCCTCTGGCAGACCATCACCATTGGGCGAAGCGACTTTCCCATATACGGGAAGCATATTGGCACGCTGTGCTTGTGCGGGGTTTTGCGTACGAAATGAATAGAGATCTTTCTGGTCAAAGAAAACGACCTGATCATTTGCAATAATCTGATAATAATAATCTCGCTCAGGCGATAGGTCTTTGATTTCTATCCAGTGAAATGTGCGATTAGGCCCACTATCTGCAGTAGATTCTTCCGAATAAGCCGAAAATCGCAGATTGTCTGAAGATTCGCCGTAAATCACGTACGCCCGAGCAGGGTCACTCGTCTCAAAAAAAATGCCTGCTGAGACATCAGACACATTGACATTCGCCTGCCGCACCAGTGTTACAGGTGACGCTTGAATAGGAGCATCTGAATACCACACAAATATTTGACCAACCAAAACTGCAAACAATGCAACTAATGCAACGATAAATATTGAGGGAACCCTCTGCGAAAATTGTGGTTTAAGATATAAGTCTGAATACATACTAACCCGTTAATCTCAATAAACATCATATGCCACCTCGCATACGTTTGACTAGTCCATTTCACGCAAACGATCAAACACCTTCATATCAATTGGTTTAATGACGACCGGAGGCACATCAATGGTGACTGCGCTCTCATCTATCTTACTCCTCTGCCATAAATCGTATACCGTCAGTAAAGCAACCACTATAAAAATGAGTACAAAAACAGCAAGAACATCATTGCGATATGATACGATTTTTTTTGTATTTTTCATACTCATTTAAAGATGATAGGCGTCTATTTCAAGCTTCATCTGCAATACTCCACCCGGTGATGCCTCTTCCACACGCGAGAAAACCAGTGTATTGATAGATTTCAATCTGCGTTGGCTGAGTATGGTATCAATAAGATATCTGCCGGTGCCATAATCCACACGAACATCTGCAAGTATCTTATATGTTTTGAGTTCAGCCTTGGGATTCGGTTTTTTAGAACTATTTGATGTGGTTATCGAATGAGCGGGGAATGTATATGACTTTGAGGGAGTGTATTGAAGAAATGAGCGATTGACATCTTGAGTGAGTCCGTATAGATGTAAATCATTAGGAATCGCCTCGTCTAACATTTTAAAGTCTTGTCTGTGAGCTTCCAGGATGCTTTGCAATTCAGACACATTCTCTATTGCTTTTTGGTAGCGTATTGATAGCGCGACAAGTTCCTCAAGTTGTCTTTTTCTGTCAACATATTCTCCAACAGTCGGCCTCGCCACGAAAAGAATAAGGAGTATAAGCACGAAAAAGAAACCCGACAAATAGAGATTTCGAGAGTTATCTTTCCCTTTTTGTAAAACCAGTTGAATGAATGAATCTTTGTCCATGTGCCTATTAATACATATTTAATTACTACTCTTTTCAATGTTTTTAGAAGCATCACCAGTCGTGTGATAGCCTTCAAGTGATAATGTGAATGTATATTGCTGTGACGCCTCTCTTTGAACCCTTGTCAACTGAACCTTATCAAATTTTTCACTCGAGGTAAGCCGAGCGAAAAACTGTTGTATGATGCGATAATCGCTTGTCTTGCCCTCAATTATTATTCCCTTCTCTTGTACTTGAATAGACTGAGTCCGCACTGCTTTAGGAAGCACCTCGTTGACATAAGATAATTTGTCCAACAAATTCCCTTGCTTCTCGAAAATAGAGTTAATAAGTGTAACCTTGCGCTGAGCATATTCCAAATCAGCTCGAAGGGGCTGGGTTGCCTGGATGATTGTCCGCTGCATCGCGAGTTTTTCTTTTTGATCAACCAAGTCCTGATCTACGCGAACACGCAAAAAGAAAACCACAAGTACGATAGATAAAACGATTACCAGTGCGTATCGCACATAATGAAGAGCAAAGTAGCCAAGTCGTTCTACAACTTTGGGCTGACGAGAAGGAAATAGATTAATGGCGTACCTCATACAAATATAAACGCGGTTTGATACAGTATGATTATATACTATGCAAACTGTGCGCGTAAACAAGAAGGTGGTCGGTGTTTAGAAAGTAGCCAAAGCGGTTATCGTGACGCAACTTGAGACTTGAGACGAGAAGCTTTTTGTTTACTCAAAATCCCCCGTTTTGCGGCTTTATCAATCGTTTTGTATGCCGCAGATTGGCTGATAGTATCTGCAATTTCACCCGTTCGATTAGCAACACGCAATATCTGATCAATTTTACTTCGATACATCGAATTTCTTTTTGCTTTTTTTATATCTTTACGAACTTTTTTCTGTGCGGAAGCTAGATTTGCCATATGGTAATTGAAATAATACAAAAATCAAAAACTATTGCGATATTATACCTTAAAAAGAGCCAATTTACAGCTTATAAATCATCTGTGGGAAATTCCCCTTCATATATTTGAGCCCCATATCCACCCTCAAATCGCAGTCGAACTACAATATCGCTGGTGATTTCATGGTATCTACACACGTTTCTTGAGCATGTTCCAAGCGTAATCTTTCGCTCAAAATTAGGCGAAAATGAGCTTTCACCCGGACTTGGACGCGCAGAACTAAAAACCCCTTCTGATGCTTGCTCGGCCGTTGAATAGGTGAGTTCATATTCAATAGTCGTTGTACCGCTGGGCACTCCGCTCACTTTCAACTGGATTTCTTTTTTGGGCTGTACGGATATCAATTCGACTTTCACATCGGGTGATACTGTTGGAAGTGCAAGGGGCACTTCGGGTTGAGGCGCGACAACCGGGGTTGCATCGTTTCTGCGCATATTTTGCACCAATACAAAAGCAATCAGCGCAACAAAGATAACCGTGGCGATAACTCCGGCGATTTGTATATGTGTTTTTTGTATCATACCTATAATTAAAATGTAAATTATGTGCGAATTACCTGAAGAACGTATTGATGCAATGCATCAATAGGAATACGTTCTTGCTTCATTGTATCACGATCGCGCACTGTCACGGTTTTTTCTTCAAGTGAAGAATAGTCTACAGTGACACACAGAGGTGTTCCAATTTCGTCTTGTCGTCGATACATCTTGCCAATGTTCCCTGCATCATCAAATTCTGTCACCACATCTTGTGCTAAATCTCGATATATCGATTGAGCAAGGGTTCTGAGCCTTTCGTCTTTTTGAAGGGGAAATACCGCAACCTTAACCGGCGCTAGTGAAGGTTTCAACCGTAAAAGCGTACGACTTTTGCCTTCGCCAAGATCTTCCTGTACATATGCATCAACAAGCGCCATTAAAAATAGTCTGTTCACTCCAACTGCCGGCTCTATGACATGCGGCACAAACTTGCGACCGGTGGCAGAGTCCACATACTCAAGCGACTTTTTGGAATGATGCATATGGGCCATCAAATCAAAATCGGTTCGATACGCAAGGCCCCACAGCTCCTTCCATCCGAAGGGAAAATGATAATCCAAATCGAATGTTTCTTTACTGTAGTGAGTGCGTTCCTTGTCGGTATGCCTGCGCCATCGAAGGTTTTCCGCATGAATACCAAGGGTGTTGGTCACAAAACGCATCATGTCGGTTTTCCATGCCTCAAGAAGTTCGTGCCAGTCTGAATGCTCAGGATCAAAGAAATACTCAATCTCCGCCTGTTCCAATTCAAACGTGCGAAAAACAAACTGTCCTTGAGTAATCTCGTTTCGAAAACTCTTGCCAATCTGTCCAACACCAAATGGGAGTTTTACCCTGCAAGAATCAGTGATCTGCTTGAAATTTGCGAATATACCTTGGGCGGTTTCACCCCGCAAATACACTTTCGATTTTTCTCCGGCGACAGTTCCCAATTCCGTTTCAAAAAGAAGGTTGAAGGGCTTTGGCTCAGTCAGCTCATTACCATCGGGAGAGGTTATTTTGCATAATTTAATAAACTCTGCCATCTCTTTCATGTCCATGCTTTCCACAGTCGCTTTGGCGATTTTATTTATTGCAACATCTAGCACAGGATCACTCTTGGATGGGTCTACTCGTGTCGTGGACATGTATCCTTTAACCCAAGCGTCAATCAAATGATCTGCCCGGTATCGCTTGTGTGTCTTTTTGTCCTCAACCAGAGGATCGCTAAATGAGCCGACATGCCCAGACGCCACCCAGGTAGTTGGGTGTTGAATTATTTGCGAATCAAGACCAACCATGTTCGGACGCTGTTGAATAAACGTTTTCCACCATAAATCGCGGATATTTTTCATAAGCTCCGCACCATATGGACCATAGTCGTATGAGTTTGCGATTCCTCCATAAATTTCAGATGTCGGGTAGACAAACCCTCTCCGCTTTGTAAAGGCAACGATTGTTTCAAGAGTAACCATAGGATGCAAACTAATTTACAAAAATTTAACTGTTTATATGCACAAAAAGCCGTCCTGAATCAGCCAAAATGCTGAGTCGGGACGGCCATTTGATGTGGTCGTGGTTCCACCCGAATTGTCAGACACATATATCTGACCACTCTTTTTGTCAGTTGTGCTCCGCAAGAGCCAACCTTGCCTCACCGCGCATCTGACAGTGCACATTATAACACGCTCATCATTGTTTATAACAAAAAGCGAACTTTTTCATCGACCAACTCCCGAACGATATCATGCGCATCATCGTACGTTTCGATTTGCTCAACCCCATATCCGAGTTCTGCATATATATCCGCAAAAAACGAGAAAAATACGCGATCGTAGTGCAATTGAGTTTCGTTAAGATGGATAAGTGCCCGCACAAGCATATCGTAGACAGTTGGTTCAGCCTGCTCAAGCGGGAGAAGTCTGTCTAAAACCATACATAAGTTATACAAAACACGAACCCTATCTGTTGATTCCTTCAACATGGAAAATCCCGATATAAGCTCAGTGGTGTTGACATACCATGAGCCACCCGTATGCAAAGAAGCATCTATCCTTACCAAGTTTCCTGTCTGCAAATGAGCAGACCTTCGTGAGGTGATTTTTTGTCCTCCCTTAAGAATGTGATGTATCTTGCCTTTCTGACGAGTAAACAGGGTGACCGACTGAGTCATCTCCAGAAGACTGTGTTTTTTGAGCACAAAACTATCAAATGATGCGCGTACTGCCATATATCAATTACTATAGCAAATACTTCGTGGTTAAATCAAGAAGATCTCATGCTCCCCACACATATGCGACATGCTGTAATAACTCCACAGTATCTTGCATAGTTCACCTAACACCCGTTTCAAAAAGCGTTGAGCGTCCGCCTATTAAATACGCTCTCTTCATGTATGAGGTATGTATTAGAGGACACTCACTTAAGTGAGTTTTATAGATGTCATAGATGTATCTATAATGCCCAAGTACAGACGAACGTCTCTTATGAAACGGATGTGGTGAGCGGTGTATGCACGAGCATTGAGCGCAGCGTATGCACACATTGATTGTCGCGAGAGTCTTGGGAGGATAAGAAAGATAATATGATTGCGCTATTTGACCAGGGTGTCTTTGGAAAGAATACCTACAAATTTTGAGGCCCCCTCTATGGAAACATTCCATTCCTGCTCTTCAAGGCCTGCCTGCTTTTGAATGAAAATTTTGGCACTATCAACACCGGTTGGAAGTGTGTATTCTGCGGTTACTTCTGCACGGCCTTCCGGATTGACAATCATAAACCCTTCAAACACGGTAAAATCGAGCTCATCATAGGTACGCACGGGAGTGGTTGAACCCTTAAGCTCGATGAGTTCTGAGCCTTTTGGCACATAAAAACGTATCCAATTGCGCAAAGGAGCATTCAAGCAAAGTACCTGTTCCTGCTCCAAATTACAATTTGAAGATGCAAAGGGATTTTTGAAAGTAATGGTAACTGTACGCTTTGATCCTTGAGTGGCAGATTGCACCGACTCTTCAACAAATAGATTTGATTTCTGCCCACCGAAATTAACATTATTGATATGCAAATAGTCAATTCCTTCTTGAACTTCTAGCCTGCCGGCCCAACCCATTTTCTCGACAGCCGCCTGGCTGGTTGGGTCAATAAAATATAAAAGCACATGCTTTTCATCCATGTTCTGAAGCATGGTTTGAGTGACGCGCCCCCAATATTTGCTCGGGGATGCGCCGATGGCAAAATTCATCAAATCCTTAAGTAGAGATCCTAAGATTGCCTTTCTATCACCGCGCGCGTACCCCACCTGCGTACCAATAGATTCAAGCAAGGTATAGATGACTTGGGGGCATTCACAGCGGGGGTCTGTTTCGGTCGAAAACTTGATGCCTTCAACGTAACGCGCATACCCGATGACTTCATTATCCTTCTTCACTTCTTCACCAAATATATTGATGAGATCAACCAATACGGTGGTGTCAATAAAAAATATGCCGTCATACTCCACAGCCGCTCCATACGTCTTATACAACGATTGAAAGTTTTTGACCGATTCGACCAGATCGGGTGAGATATTAGTGTCGCGCAAGTGCCATACATCGACCCCCTTAAAATAGCGGGTGATGGGATCGGGAGCTTTTGCAGGGCGAATGCCGGCGTCAATATCATAAATGTTGGTCACCCCGGCAAATTCAAATTTGCCTTTTTCAAGAGTAAGCTCTGTTGTCCCGGTCCAAAATCCTCCAGTTGCTCTTCTCTCTTTGTCATTTTGAAAAATGATAAGATAGCGCATTTTCTTTTCATTGCCCAGTATGGTCGGCAGTTGCTTCAGAAATGGCTGTGCATTGACCACCAATCGATACGCACCATCAAACTGGTCTTTTGCATTTTGAATTTGGGCACGCACTTCTGTTGATCCAATGCGTGTGGGATAGCGATTCGGGTCGATGGTGTCTATGGTTTCTTTTGCCTTTGCAATATCGGCTGCGATAGGGTCAATTTCCTGCATCAACCCGTCAAGCGTCAACATCGCGGTTGCCAAACGTTCTTCAGTGGTAAGTGTATACAAATTGGTCTTTGCATCACCCTCAGCGTCTTTTTTCAAACCAAGCAAATCAGCTATCGGAGCAATCGCTTCAATAGCCTTAGAGCCTGCTGCAAGGAGCGAATCTCCTGCCTCAAGCGCAGCAAAATAATCACGCACATGGGGGATAAATTGAAGCCCTGCCAAGGCTTTTGAGTCAGATTGAAGCCCGTCAAATTCAACGCGAAGTTCTGCAGTTTTTGTCGCGAGAAGATCTATATCATTTTCAGTGAGTACCATCCTCATTTCCTGCGCTTTTGCTTTGAGCACATCTGCTCTTTTTTGCACTTTCTGAAGGGGAACGCCCACGAATAAATAGAGCCCCGCTACAATCGCCAAGAAAACAGCAAGTGTGGCTAAACCAAATCGCGCTAGTAATGTTTTTTTTTGAGAACGGCGCATACGCGAACGAGATTGAAAGGAGCCATATTGTAACGAATCCATCGAAGGAATCAACTGAATCACGTCTTGTGAAGCGGTATTATTTTCGGGTTGATGAGGCTGCGTAGAAGTCATATGATGATGTTATACGGCCCCCCGCCCACTCACCATTGCAAACGGGGTCTTGAAAATAATCTTTAAATCGCTCCAGAAACTCATAGAGTCAACATACTGCGCATCAATAAGAATGCGTCTATCAAAGTTCACCATGGATCTTCCCGACACCTGCCACAAACCGGTGATTCCCGGCTTAACCGACAGCACTTTGTGTACTGCTGACTTGACATCAGAATATTTCTGAGACTGATGATCAAGTTCGTCCTGATAATATGCACGAGGGCCGACAATGCTCATCTCACCACGCAATACATTGATAAATTGAGGAACCTCGTCTAACGAATATTTTCGGATAAATCTACCAACGCGCGTCACCCGAGGATCATTATTCAGCTTGAAACTATTATTCTTAAACTCTTCAAAAAGTTTGGCGTAGGTGGGGTCTGTGCGCATAATGTGGTGCGCATTCACAATCATGGACCGAAACTTAAACATGCGAAAATGTTTGTTAAACTGTCCCACTCGCTCAGGCGTATCAGCAAATATAGGGCCTACTGAATCGAGTTTTATGGCGATGGCAACGAGTACGCAAGGTACAAAAAAAATAATCAACAATATGCTTGCAAGAACTATGTCAATGAGCCGTTTGAAGTATTGGTGATACATATACCATGATGCAATCAATTTAGGTGAGATCCTCGTAGTTTGTACCCTTAAATCCTTCTACTATTTTTTTAATTTTCGATGCAGAAGACTTTTTGGATATCAACAATACATCTTCTGTATTCACTACCAACATATCATCTAAATCTATGCCTACCACGAGTTTTTTCCCTTGATAGTCAAAAACTAATGAGTTATTCACCCCATCCAATACAACATCTCCTTTAGTCACATTATCTCGCTCGCTCTGCTGTAGAGCCTCTTTTAGAGCTTCCCAAGCACCCAAATCACTCCACCCTATATCGGCTACCATAACCACACCATGCGTTGGAGAAATTTTCTCAAGCACCGCACTATCAAACGATATCTTGGGTAGCTGGGGATATATTTCATTTAAGATGCTTCCATATGCAAGAGTGCCATAGGCTGCCTGAATGCGCAAGAGAGCGTCATACAAAGTGGGTGCATGTTTTTTAAACTGCGCCCATAGAAACCGTGGTTTCGTCACAAAATAGCCCAAATTCCATGCATGATGGCCATCGGTTGTATATTGCTCTACAAGCTTCTTCTCAGGTCGATACTGAAACGACGATAATGCATGGTAGGGAAAATTTCCTTCCATTCCCAGTTTCTCTTGACTGAATTCTATCCACCCGAGATTTTGATTGGCGAATCGAGGATGATGGGCAAGAAAAACTATGCTGTCATCGCGTTTCTCAACAATCGAATCTGCCGCAGCAAGCATCTGATGAAATAGAGCATCATCTTTAATGATATGGTCACCCCACAAAATCGCCATAGACTCATCAGGGTCAACTTTTGAGAAAATAGCGGTCAAAAGACCAACGGCCGGCCCCACATCTCGCATCTCAGGTTCAATAATGATGTTCTCATTTGCTATCTCAGGAAGCTGTCTTCCGATAATCGCACGATACCTGCTCCCCGTTGAAATGAATATATCGGCAGGATCAAATTTCTGCATAAGACGTGAAACCATGTGTTGCAGAGTTGACTGGTCATCGACCACTTTCTCAAACTGCTTCGGAGATTTTTTGCGTGAAAGCGGCCACAAACGCGTCCCGACTCCGCCTGCGAAGATGACTATTTTCATAGGTTCGGGCATTGTACTGAATACTTTCAATCTTCTCAAGTGCGGACACAAGAGCGCGCTCATCTTGTGGCTCAAAATAGACAGTGTTTGGGTATTCCTCAAGCGCTTCTTTCTGACCTCCTCGTGCATATGCCACAACCGGCGCACCGCACCATGCAGCCTCACAGGCGACATAACCATAATCTTCTTCCTGGGGCATAATACATGCCCTGCTGTGGGTATAAAGCCATGCAAGGGCTCTTTCAGAGAGACTATTGGTCCAAATGATATGGTGAAATATGCCAAGATCTTGTGCCTTTTGCATGAGGCGATTTTTTTGCGTTCCTGTACCAACAATCACAAGTTTCATGCTTTGAGCATGGGGATTTGACTTCTGATACATCGCAAAGGCAGTGAGCGCCATATCTACCCTCTTGTATGTCTCAAGACGGGAAACAACCAGCATATAGTGACTGGGCCTTAAACCAAGTGCGGTGATCTCCGCAGGTATGAATTGCAAATTCTCTTCCAACAACTCCTGCCAGTGTGAAGCGTCAAACGGGGGGTATACCACGGTGCTTTCACGTGCATACCATCTGTTGCATCTATCGGCGACCACCTGAGAAATGGCAATAAACTCATCTACACGCTGTGCAGTGGTCTTGTCCCACCGCCTTAAATATGAGCGAATGGCGCGCTCAAAAAAATGAATAAGGGGGTTTTGAATTATTGGTGTATCAGTCCACAGCCAACGGGGTGGGGTAAGCAAATAACAGATGTGCCGAGTATGGGCTTTGGTGACGACCGCCTTGGCAAATGCGGAAGAGATAGACACCACCACATCATATGATGATAAATCAAAACTCTCAAATGCCAGGGGCAAAAGTGGGAGCATAAGGACGCGGTTCCGACGAACCCGTGCGGGAAGATGCTGGAGGAAAGACGGACGCACGTCCCAGCCCGTGGCCCATGGTGCGGACTTGAGGTCAATGTGCGAGGTATACCACGGAGCATGAGGAAAAATCTCATGAAGAACCTGAAGTACTCGCTCTGCACCTCCTTGTGGCGTATCAAACCAATCGTAAATGAATGCAATATTGAGCTTGCCCTTTTGCATACCCCAAGTATACGATACTCCCTGCGCCCACGCCCCCCCCCTTGACAACTCTCTCTCTCTCTCTGGGATAATTACTATAGGTCTTTTCCCAAATACATCATCCACTCCTCCAATTGCATGGGGGAAATCATGAGGATGATGGAAAGGAGGTGAAAAGTGAACCTAAATCTGAGTGTTAAAGAGGCCAGAAAAGTTGTGTTTGGATGCCTACTCATGATAATCGGCACACTAATAGCAGTATATAGTGCGCCCATGACATTGGTGGGCTTCTTCGGAGGTCTTGCCCTGGCACTCATTGGGGGTGCCATCGTCTGCATGGTTCTCTTTCCATAGCAGACCCCGCCCACTGGCTGCGCACACGCGCAGACCACGTGGGCGGGCCTTCTCTTTAAATCTCTTAACTTCTACCTTGTGTCTATTTATTGTTCGAGCGAAGTCGAGAACTTTCCTTATTATTATGTCTTAATCCTTATGACCTCTATCTTATGTTTTGTTACTGTTCGAGTGAAATCGAGAACCCCCTGTTATCGTTCGAGTCCGCCTGCCATTTCGTAGCTTTAGCGAAGGATGGTCAAGAACTCAGCAATATGCTCCGTGTCCTCATCAAACTGATGAGCGTAGTACGCTTTCATACACCTCACCCGTCTCTCGCGCCATTTTCGCAAAATCGAACAGTGTTTGACGATTATATGGGGCTGTACCGGGTTTATTGAGAAGGGCATTCTTTAAGCATTCATACAGTTTGTTTGTGTCAGAAGGTGAAAAATAGAGCGCCTCATCCCTCGCCACTTCATGAAATACCGGAATATCAGAGAGTATAAGCGGGCATCCACACATCATTGCCTCAAGAATGGGGAGGCCAAATCCTTCTGATTTTGAAGGGAATACAAGCGCCTGGGCATGGAGATACAGCCACTTCAACAGTGCAGGGCTTGCATCGTGTATCCATACTACAGCGCTCTCAAGCGCATGTTCCCGCACCCTTTGCATAATCCGCTCGGTAAACCGATTTTTCGGCCCTACGATACAGAGTTTAGTATTATTATCCTCTTTCGATAAAGCTTTATACGCATCAAGAAGCACTTCTACATTTTTATGCGGATAACAATTGCCGACATATAAAAAATACTGTGTATCAACAAGAGGCGCAAACGGCTCGGGAGTAGCTGATCGAAAATCTGCGTCTACTCCTTCGTATGTAATGTGTACTTTATCTCGTGCGAAAGAAAAGTGATTTGCCAGCTCATCACGAACTGCATATGAGGGCACCATGATGCGCCTAGCGCGCGTTATTTGCTGTCCAAATACCCAACGAAAAACGTGTCTCTTCAAAGCATACACCAACGGATGGCGCATTGTTGCCTTACCGGTCTTTTGAGTAAGCAAGATGGTGTCGTGCACGGTTGCAACAAAAGCGCCCGGGTATAACACCGGCCAACTAACATACGGAAAATGCATCAAATCAAGACGTAATCGGATAAGCTCAAATAGAAAAAGCACCTGCTCTGCAAAACCGTGCCAAGCGGCACGTGTTTCATGGAAAATGAAAGTGGTATGATTGAAATCCTCACGCACCCGAACAGCATCTGAGGCTAAAACAAACACATGCATCTCAAAAGTTACCTGGGGCAAGTCTTTGATTTCTTTGAGTAAATTTCGGATATACACTCCAACTCCCGTTTGATACATAAGGCGCGCGTCAATACCGATGCGACGCCGAGGAAAGGAGGTTTTGGAAGTTGATGTCATAATGCTAAGTTCGGAATCTCCATCGCATAATTCGCAATACCGTTTGGGTTAGTATGTTTATGCAAGGGCAATATACACGCGCATAGTGCTTGGCATAAAATGTAAGCATTGCATCATAAAAATGCCACCGTATACGACGTTTCGTTTTTGCGTCACGAGCGTTAAGCCCACTTTGGTATTTGAGATGGGTGACGGTAAAGGTTGGTGTCCACCAGATTTTCCGACCCACATCATACATACGACGACACAAGTCAAGATCTTCACCATACATAAAAAATTGCTCATCAAACCCCCCAAGTTTACGAAGTACATCCGCCCGACACAGCAAAAAGGCTGCCGTGCCAGCCTCAACAAAGTGTTCTTGTCGAACATCTTCATGAAGCATATGGTAACCCCCCAACCATTTTTGAATGCGTTTTTGTTTTAATGGCAATCGCGCAGCAATCTGCTCGAGTCCGACAAAATACGTGAAGCTTCGCCATGGCGTGGGAAATCCTCGATGACAGGCAGGGTCCATTGATCCCTCCGCCAGATCTACTCGCACCGTGAGTGCCCCAAGGGAAGTGTCGTGATCAAAGCAAGATAGGAGCGTTGACCATTTGAGTGGGCGCGCTGTGTTAAAAACCATAACGTCTGAATTTAAATACAAAATATATGTGCCTGACGCCTGAGCGAGCGCAATATTATTTCCCTTACTAAAACCCACATTGTCTGTATTAAGGATTAGTCGCATCGGGTAATGCGCTGGCACAAAGCGCTGAAGCGACTCAACCGACCCATCTGATGAAGCATTATCGACGACGATGACTTCGGTACGAACATCAGGGTTTAGTGAAGCGAGCGTGTCAAGCTCTCGCAAACAGCGAAGTGTCGTTTCTTCTGTGTTGTAGGAAAGGATGAGAATGGAAAGATCCATGAAGACGTATGAGAGGCAATGTGCAACTTAATGAGCACAAGACATTATACAAAACACTGATGAAGAAATGTCAGATATGCCGGTTTTACCGCTTGGGTGATTGTTTGACTCTACGCGCTTTGCCACCCATGCCCACTTTTCGACGTTCGCGTACGCGGGCATCACGGGTAAGAAGCCCCGCAACTCGAAGTTTTGTCTTTAAATCTTCGGAGGGCACTTTGGCGAGCGCACGAGCAAGCCCATGCATGATTGCGCCTATTTGGCTTGTTGGCCCACCACCAAGCACCTTTACCATCACCACATACTGATCAAGTGCATCTACCACCGCAAGTGGCTTCCTGCAGAGCGCCTGATCCGCCTGAGAACTATATACGTTCGCCAATTCTTTGTTTTGGATAAAAAATTGTCCTGCCTTATAGGTTGTTTGCCCTATGGTCACAGCCCCCTTTTTAGTCAGATATGCGCGCACGCGCGCTATTGCAGATTTTCTCCTTCCTACACCTTCATAATATGTGGATGTTGATTTTGCGCTCTTGCGAGTTTTGGTGGGTTTGGTCGATTCAGACATAAGGCAATAATGTGAATGTTAGGCAATAGGAAAGTGGTGCGCGTACGGATGGGAGTCTGATGGGTACACATGCAGTCGCGCGAGCATTCTATCTCTTAATTTATTTTTCGGGAGCATGCCTGAGATTGCTCTGCGCACCATCTCTTCAGGGCGTTTTGCACGCATCTCGGAAGCAGTGCGCTTACGCAGTCCTCCCGGATACCCGGAATAATTCGTGTATGTTTTTTGTTCTTCTTTTCTGCCGGTCAAAACAACGTGCGAAGCGTTAATAATAATCACATGATCGCCGGTCATAAGATGGGCCACATAGTTCACCTTATGCTTACCTTGCAAATACGTTGCAGCCTCTGATGCAATTTTTCCAAGCACTTTGTCTTTTGCGTCAAAAAGTTTCCAGCCTGGCTGAATTTTTTTTGCAGAGACCGGTTTGGTTGAGGTGGTGTGAGTGCGCATCATAGGAATTATTTCGTCTCTTTAGTAACTTCTTTTTTATCTTTTTTTGCTTTCTTGGGCGCTTCAATTTCTTTAGTCCAAACAATCTGAGTGAAAGGAGCCGCATCTCCAAAGCGTTTGCCCAGTTTTTTGAGTTTAACGATACCGGATCCGGTGCCATCTATTGTGCGCTTCTTGACTTCGTCGACAAATTTATTTAGAGCACTTGAAGAAGAAAAATACGGCAATAATACATTTTTACTTGCATTATCTGACTTGAGCGCCCTGCTTCCCAAAGACTCTATTAGGGATTTTAAATAAAATGCCTTTGTGGCAGTTGTTTTGAGCGCTCCCGTTGATGCAAAATTGCGCACGAGTTTTTTTGCGAGCATCTCATTTGCATCTGATCCTCGCTTCACTTTTAATTTAGTTACTTTATGTTTCATACGCAAATAAAAATCTAATCATCAGTTAAGCTCTACATCCATTTTTTTCAATTCCTCTTCAATAAGGTCGATGGACTTTCGGCCCACACCTTTCAAACCGACCAGATCAGCTTTTCCACGAGCCACTAAGTCGGCAACCGTCTCAATTTTTTCTCGCAAAAGTGCATTTATCACACGAGAAGGAAGATTGAGCTCATCAATGATGGTTTCCATTGCCTTAGATTTTGTTTCGCTTATTTGCTTGCTCGATGGGGTCTCTTCTGTTTGCACTGGTGGAGTATCTTTGCCTGAAAGTACATGCGCAAATTGGGCGGCAAGAATTTCTGAAACATGCTTCACCGCAGCTTCCGGTTCGATGCTTCCATCGGTTTTCACCTCTAGAAGTACTCTTTCAAAATTCGATTTTCTTCCAACTCGTGCCTCCTCAACCGAGTAATTTACGAGTTTCACCGGAGAAAACGATGCATCAATAGCAACAAATCCTGACTCTGACGGTTCGCGTTCTTCAGTTGGGCTGAATCCATATCCAATCTCAACTGTCATCTCAACATCTATTTTTCCCTTCTCAGCGGTTATCTCGGCGATGTACACATCTGGATTAACCACTTCCGCTTCGCCTTCAATGTCTTTCGCATACACTTTGCCGACACCCTTTGCCAGTAAAGTCACTTTAAGAATTCCTTCCGTAATGGTGCGGAAACGTACTTGTTTTAAATTCATTACAATATCCAAAACAGATTCTTTCACACCAGGAAGCGTAGTATAAATATGGCTTACACCCGCAAATTTTACCGCAGTGATTGCAGCGCCAGGCACTGCAGAAAGCAAAGTGCGACGATATGCGTTCCCTATGGTGTGACCAAAACTCTGTGGCAGAGGCTCAAACGTAAAAGTCGCATGAGAATGTTCCACGAGAACATTTTGTTTGGTATAAAAGGTAGGGTTCAGCATATGCGTTATTTGGAATAAAATTCAATTATTAATCGCAAATTTAGTTGCTTCTCAAGTGCTTCTGTATCCGGCGTATTAAGAACTTCAATATTCATATCTTTTCTCTCAAGCCATGAGGGTGCCGTGTAATCTGGTCGGGTAAGGGCAGTATCTATGGCAGGTATTTTTGAGGATTCAGATTTTCGAAATGCAATAACGTCATTCATTCGAACCTGATAGGAGGGTATCGAAACAGTTTTGTCGTTTACTTTTACATGATTATGAGAAACAAGCTGACGAGCAGCAGAACGAGTGGGTGCAAAGCCCGCTCGAAAAAGCACATTGTCCAACCGAGCTTCAAGCAGTTGACAAAGATATTTGCCTGTGTTTCCTTTCGATCGTTTTGCCTTTTTGAAATAGTTGGTCATTTGTTTTTCGGTTACACCAAACATAAACTTCAATTTCTGCTTTTCTCGTAATTGCTTACTCATTTCAGAAACTTTGCGCCTTCTGCTTACCCCATGTTGTCCGGGAGGGACTGTTAAAACACGCATCAAACGACCATGGTTTTTAGAACCGAGCGTTTTTAGTTCAAGGTCGGCGCCTTGTCTGCGAGCTAATCTATTGCGAGGTCCTGTATACCGCATAGTACAAAGTTAAAATGAAATTGGATTGCCTAAAAATTGATTATTAAAATAGTATTAAGTCGTAAATTGCATCTTATACTCTTCGTATTTTGGGTGGGCGCACTCCATTGTGGGGCACCGGTGTCACATCGACCACTTTTTCAACTTCACAACCGGAAACCTTAAGTGTTCTAATGGAGGCTTCTCTTCCCGGCCCAATGCCCTTAATGTATACGTCAACTCGTCGCACACCGTACTCATGCATGGCTTTTTGCAGAGCGCTATCCATAGTGACGGTAGCCGCGTGCGGAGTTGATTTTCGTGCACCGGTAAACCCAAACATGCCCGTTGACGAGATGACGATGGGGTTGTTTGCGCTGTCAGTAATGGTGATTATTGTGTTGTTAAAGGTAGAAGTGATATGCACGATGGCATGATCAACTTGTCTTTTTTGCTTGGTTTGTCGTTTTACAACTGCCATATACAAAATTCAATAAATGATATTATTTCGATGCTGTCTTTGCCGCTTCAAGCTTAACTTGATCTTCTTTCTTGAGTGCTCCAACTGTCTTGCGCTTTCCTCGTTTGGTGCGCGCATTTGATTTTGTTCTTTGTCCGCGGACAGGTAAATTGCGCGCATGTCGTGTTCCGCGATACGCACCTATCTCTCGCAGTCTTTTTATGTTGTCCGAGATTTCCTCACGCAAGTCACCCTCAACTTTGTATGTTTTCTCAATTGCTACAGAAATTTTCTTTAGTTGTTCTTCGGTGATATCCTTTACACGCGTCTCTGGCTTTACTCCTGCTTGAAGCAAAGCTTTATGGGCAGTAGTCCACCCAATACCCTTCAAAAGGGTGAGTCCGTAATCGATGCGTTTTGCATCGGGCAAAATAAGGCCAAAAATACGAGGCATAGACAATAATAGATAAGAAATTAACCTTGTCTTTGACGACACTTGGGATTCTTGCACACCACATACAAACGTCCTTTTCTTTTGACGATAGCACACTTAGGACACTTCTTTTTGACTGATGATTTAATGTTCATATTTCACAACTATCTTATTGACGATACACAATGCGGCCCATTTTTGGATCGTAAGGAGTCATTTCAAACCTCACCTTATCTCCCGGAAGTATTTTTATAAAATGCTTCCTCATCCTACCCGACAGGTAGCAGGTGATAACAGTTTCGGTGTCTTTTATTTTGACTCGAAATTGTGTATTTGGGAGGTTTTCCAACACTTCACCCTCCAAGATCATCACCTGGTTATTCATATGAGCATACTATTGTACCACATCAGGTCAAAATGTGAACACCATTTTGGTCGATAAGGACAGTGTGTTCGAAACAAGCAGCCAAACTTCCATCTGCGGTATCAATAGACCACTTGTCCGCCGATTTTTGCACAATTTGGGCGGTGCTCTCACTGTATATAACTTCAATCGCCGCAACAAATCCGGGTCGGATTTGATATGTTTTTTCAATGGGTGCCGTCACCACATTGGGTATGTAGGGGTCTTCATGCAGATTTTTCCCAATACCATGACCGGTGAGGTCTTTGAGCACCTTATATCCCGCCCCCTCAATGGTCTGTTGCATGATTTGCCCCACAATGCCCAGTCTAACTCCAACTCCCAGTGCACTTATCGTACGCTCAAGAGCCTGCTTCCCCACATTCAAAAACCGTTCTTTTCGTGTATCAGATATGTTTCCGACAATTATTGTTGTTGCCCAATCAGTATGGTAACCTTGGTACAAACCTCCAAAATCAACCGTCACCACATCACCATCACAAAGCACCGTTTCATTTGGAGGCGTATGCACAGCTTGATGGTTTACCGCAATACACGTAGCCCAATGGTATCCCTGCACGGTTTTAAACGACGCGTCAAGGCCATGCACCTTGAGCAGGTTATCTGCGCGTGCATCAACCTGGGCTGTTGTATCTCCTGCTTTAATGGTTTCAATAAGTGCCATGCGCGCTTCTCGCAACCGCTTGCCGCACTCAGTCATGATGCGTATTTCTTCTGTAGTTTTTTCAAATTTCATACGAGAGTGAACATTATTACAATTATGCAGCCTATGATTCACTGAAGATAATCGAACGATACACCTCATCCAGCTTATCATGAAAATCGTGAAGTGAAAAATTGTTCACCACGAGATAGTCGGCAAACGCTATTGCCGGGCCTTTATTTGTTTCGGTAAGTTCATTAATGTCACGCGTGGGACCGGAAAGCCCTTTTCTATAAACTCGCTTATCAGCGCGTTGCCAACGAAGCTCTTTGCGAGCCCACACTGCAACAAGCATGACACGCACATGGGGAAAATGCTCTTTTAGATAGGTGTATTCTTCCCATGAGTAAAGCCCTTCAATTAAAATTACCATCTCTTTTTTAAGCAAGTTTTCGATTTCTTTTTTTCTCAACACAGCCATGCTTGCCATGCCGTGTTCATCTCGAAACTTCTTTCGTAATCTGCGGTGAACAGCCTCTGTGTGAGCGAGGCCATGCGTATCGATATATTCATTGATAAAACTGGAAAATGAAATGATGGGTGTTTTTTGTTCTTTGGAAAGATAGTTCACCGCTTCAGTCTTGCCCGACCCAGAAAGCCCAACAAATGCAATGATGATGTGTTTTTTTTGTTCCCAGCTTTTCAATCTATGTTTGACATATTGTTTACCCAGCGATTTAAGCACCTCTTCATTCACTTTCTCTACACTCAATTTTGCATCGACCGTTGCAAGTAGATTCTGAGCTTCATAATGCTTTAATACGGGTGCCGTATGCGCATGAAATTGTTCAATGCGCTTCTGCACTGCCTGCACAGTGTTGTCGTGTCTGTCTTCTTTTCGCATCACGAGGCGCCATAAAGACTCTTTCTCTTCAAGCTCCAAATAGACAACTTTTGTTATGGGGAATGTGATGGCCTGCGCTTGAGCAACGGTACGCGGAAAGCCATCCAAAATAAACCCATGCGCATACTCTGGTCTACTTAAATAGTGGTTTACCACCTCAATTGTTTGAGCGTCAGGAACAAGCGATCCTGCATTAATAAGCTCTTTGACTGTTCGGCCAAGTGACGTTTTTTCTTGAGCGATCTCGCGGAATATATGCCCTGTTGACAAATAAGGTATTTTTAGTTGCTGAGAGAGTAAATTGCCTTGCGTGGATTTTCCCGCACCTTGTATTCCCAGAAGGATTATGTTCATAAATCAGAAACTAGCCTAATTTTTTGCGTTCTTTGTGTGGTGTGTGTTTTTTGCACTTTGAACAAAATTTGTCAAACGCAAGAGCTTCAGTGGTGTTCACTTTATTTCTGTGTGTCACATAATTTTGTGATTCACATGTGCTGCAAACCAAGCCAAAGAGTTGACGAGAACTTTTTTTTGCCATAAATGAAAAATAAATTACAAGAATTTTTCGTAATTACGAGAAGATACTTGCGACTCAATGGTCTTGAGTGTCTCAAGCACTACCGCGACCACAATAAGAATGCTGGTTCCACCAATCGTATAATTCTCAAGGCCCGTGATTGCCGCGATTATCGCAGGTATTATAGCAATAAGTCCCAAAAAGACAGCGCCAACCGATGTAAGTTTCAAAAGAATTGTTTGTAGATAGTTTTTGGTTGATGCTCCTGGCCGCACACCAGGGATGAATCCTCCATGTTTTTGTATTTCATCGGCAATCTTTTGAGGGTTGAATATAATCATGGTATATACAAATGTAAAAGCTACAACCAAGAGGAAATAAAGCACATTGTATAAGACGCCACTTGGTGCAAATGCAGTCAACATAAATTGTGCGATGTTGCGAATTACTTCGTTGGGGGCATACTGCAAATAGTTGCCGATAAGCTGTGGGAACAAGACAAACGAAACAGCAAAAATAATGGGGATAACACCCGCCTGATTAAGTTTAAGCGGGAGAAAATTCGATGAAGCCTGATACATTCTGTTTCCTTTGATGCGCTTGGCGTAATACACTGGCACTTTGCGAACCGACTGATTGATAAACACTACACCTGCGATAACCAGAAGAGTGAGTGCCACAAAAATCAATGTGTTTACGATATTTTCCTGACTGATAAGTGTTTGAGTTTTAAGCGCGGTGGGAAGCAAACGACTGGTGATACCTGCAAAAATAATAAGAGATATGCCGTTGCCCAGACCATATTCTGATATGAGCTCTCCCATCCACATGAGAATATAGGTGCCTGCGACCATGGTGCACACAAAGGCTACAAAATCCAAAAAGGATACTGCACCACCCGATGATACCGCGATAAGCCCGTTGTTTTTGAGCAAATAAAATATGCCGACAGACTGTGCAAGAGTGAGCGGAAGGGTGAGGAGTCGAGTGTATTGATTGATTTTAAATCTCCCATATTCACCCTCTTTACGAAGTGCTTCAAGTTGCGGCACCACCATGCTCATAAGTTGCATAATGATTGATGCGTTAATATATGGATTAAGACCCAGTGCCATGACCGAGAAATTCAGAAGAGTACCCCCGGAGAAAATATCAAGTAGCGACAAGAATTGATTTGAGGATACCAGTTCACGCAGTTTCTCAAGATCGATAATCGAAACAGGGACGTAGGTAAAGAGCCTAAATGCGAGAAAAATAAAGAGAGTAAACACGATCTTTCGACGCATCGTTCTGTCTGCCCACACAGATTTGATCCACTCAATTGCGGCCTGCATAAGTTAAGAAATAACCGAACCACCGGCTTCCGCAATGGTCTTTGCTACTTGAGCAGTAACAGGAAGTTGTAGATGGAGTGGCTTGGTTGCCTGTGTATCATATACAACTTTCACGCTGCGGACATTGCTTGGTACGATGGACTTTTGAATAAGTATATCAAGTGTAATGGTGCCTGCATGGTCACATGTAAGAATCTTGCTTAAACGAAGAGTAAAAGGTTTGACATTCTTCCTTTTGTTTTGGGATTTGCCACGTAAGAGAGGATACTTTTTTACCAAACGTCCCTGGCCTCCCTCAAAATGAAGAGGAATTTTTGTGCGCGCCTTCTGATGGCGGGTGGTGCCGCGTCCAGATTTGGAACCTTTGCCGGATCCAAGTCCTCGCCCAAGACGTTTCGATTTGTTAGCTACTATTTTTGGAAGCGTGTGAAGTGTTGTCATGGTTTGTTTGGGTAATATAAATTGCATCTATTTGGTCACTATCATGCTGATATTTCTTTTCGCACAACTTGGCGTGGTTTAAGTGTAGCGAGCGCTTTCATGATTGCATATGTGTTAGCAATTTGATTGCGAGATCCAAGCATCTTGCCTGTTGCGTTATAGATGCCCGCTAAATCAAACAAGATACGAGCAACTCCGCCCACTTTTAATCCGGTGCCCTCGGGTGCCGGCTTCAAAAGAATTTTGGCAGCCTTATACGACACAGTAACCTGATGGGGTATGGAATTGCCGTCGCGTGAAACGGTGATCATGTGCTTGCGCGCATATGCCGTAGCTTTTGAAAGCGCCTGTGGCACT